>FSRV01000002.1:660135-1320270 GCA_900142905.1 Burkholderia sp. GAS332
AGATTATGCCGCGGTGGCTCAGGACCTCACTGGCTCTTACGCCGATTTTCGACGGCGAACTTGATCAACTCGGCCTGGCCCTCGATATCGAGCTTGCGTTTCAGATTCAACCGATGCGTCTCGACTGTGCGCACCGACAGGTCGTTGCGTTGAGCGATCTGCTTGCTCGAGAGGCCTTCCGCGAGCGCATCGAGAATATCGCGCTCTCTTGGCGTGAGCCGTTCAATGGGTGATTGCGTCGCCGATGCCTGAATTAATCGCGCGCCCAACCCTGCGCTGAAGAACGTCTTGCCTTCCAGCACCGCGCCGATCGCCTGGATAATTTCGGTGGCGGGCGAGTCCTTGAGTACATAACCGCTGGCCCCTGCGCGCACGGCCTGGGTCACGTATTCGAGGTTGTCGTGCATGGACAGCATCAGTACGCGTATCGCCGGGAAGCGCTCATGGAACATGCCGGCCAGCGCGATGCCGTTCATCCCGTTCATGCCGACGTCCATCAGCACCAGATGCGGCTCCTGACTTTCCGCGAGCGCGAGCGCTTCCTGCGCATTGCCCGCTTCGCCGACGATTTCGATGTTGCGTACGGCTTCGAGCCGGGCGCGCAAACCGTCGCGTACGAGCGGGTGGTCGTCGATCAGAACCAAACGTGCGATGGCGAGTGACATGTCGTTCATATTCAGGTTTCCTGCAAGGCCGGCGATTGAAGCGTAGACACTACTACGGGCACGCGCGCGGTCACGATCGTATGACCGGCCTGAGAGCTGAGCGACAGCTTGCCGCCCAGTGCCTCCAGCCGCTCGCGCATATTGCGCAGACCCACGCCTGCGCGTGGACTGACGAGCGCGTGCGCCACGTCGAAACCGCATCCATTGTCCGAGATCGTCAGCGTGACGGCGTCGTTCGATATTTCCAGCGCCAGTGCCGCGCTGGACGCGTGTGCGTGCCGCACGATGTTGGTCAGCGCTTCCTGGGCGATACGGAACAGCACCGTGTTCACCGCGTCCGGCAAAGACGCTGCGTGGGTGTGTGCGATCTGCGTGAAACCGATCTGGATACCCGACTCGTCACTCAACTCACGGGAGAGTTGCTCCAGCGCGGCCGCTACCCCGAGGTCGTCGAGCATCGACGGTCGCAATGCGTGAGAAATGCGGCGCACTTCACGCAAGGTATCGCCAATGCGCGCAACACTGGTCGTTAGCGCGGCTTCCGCTGCGGGCACCCGCACGTCGCTGCGTTCGAAACGCGCCAACGCCGATTCGAGCAGCAGTTTCACGGAGACCATCATCTGGCTGATGCCGTCGTGCAATTCACGCGACAGGCGCGCCCGTTCGTTTTCCTGTGAATCGACCACTTGCTGCGCGAGCCGCTTCAGCTTTGCATCGGCGCTGCGATATTCGGTGACGTTGAGCACCAGTGCACACAGGGCGATCACGGCGAGTCCGGCCACGGCGATGCCGTCGATCCATTGCATTGTGCGATCGATGTTGGCCGCCGCACCCTGATCGATGTGCGCGAGCGTGGCGTCGACGTCGTCGAGATAAATGCCGGTGCCGATCATCCAGCCCCAACGTTCGAGCGGCACGACATAGCCGAGTTTCGACGCGAGCTTCCCGGTCGACGGACGATGCCACAGGTAACGCACATAGCCCCCGCCGCGCGAGGCGGCGGCGAGCAGTTGCTGGATCGTCGGCGTGCCTTGCGGATCGCGCAGCGTCCACAGGTCACGTCCGACGAGGTCGGGCTCGCGCGGATGCATCAGCGAACGGCCGTGCATGTCGTAGACGAAGAAGTAGCCGTCCTTGCCGAAATCCATTTTTCCGAGGATATCGAGCGCGCGGGTGCGCAGCATCGCATCGTCGCGCGCGTTGTCGCCGCCGGCGTTGTAGAGCGGGGCGATTGCCGTGGTCGCGAGCTCGACGTAGTGTTTGAGTTCGATTTCCTTGCTGGCCATGTACGCGGCCTGGGTGGTCGCGTGCTGCGTTTCGGCGAGCGCCGTGGCTTCCCGGCGTACACCGATTTCAATGCTGGCGATGGCCGCCAGAAAGGGCACGATCGCCAGCAGGACAATCTTTGCTTTGAGTTTCATCGTAGAAAAGGCGGCCGACGGGCTACGTAGTATTACGTAGCCGGCTTACGTAGTTGCGCGCTTGTGAGGGCGCTCACGAAGGCGAATACTACATCCCCGCGGCGTGCCGCACCTTCCGGCGCGCTTTGGTGCCGTGCAAAAAGCAAACTTCGGTTTTGCCGTCTAATATCAGGTAACCGGTTTTCCGCGTGCCCGGCCACAAGTCACGGCGCGCGGTTTCAATAATAGACTTAGGAGAAGTTCGTGGAGACCTCCCCATCCGCCGGCCGTTCATGGCTATGGCTCATCTTGCTGATCCCGTACATCGCGTTGCTGTGGTTGCCGTTCTATAACGACACGCGCCCCTCGTTCGCCGGCTTTCCGTTCTTCTACTGGTATCAGTTCTTGTGGGTGCCGTTGACCTCGCTACTGATTTACGTTGTGTACCGAGGTGTCAAATGAGCGATGTGAATCCTGTGAATCCGGTCGCGATGAGCGTCTTTATCGCGTTCTTTGTGCTTGTTACCGTGATTGGTTTCTTTGCCGCGCGCTGGAAGCGGGGCGACATGACGCAATTGCATGAGTGGGGGCTGGGTGGCCGCCAGTTTGGCACGGTGATTTCGTGGTTTCTCGTGGGGGGCGATTTCTATACCGCTTATACCGTGATTGCGGTGCCCGCATTGGTGTATTCGGTGGGCGCGTATGGGTTCTTTGCGCTGCCGTATACGATCATTGTCTATCCGTTTGTGTTTGCTGTGATGCCGAAGCTTTGGAAGATCGCTCATGCGAAGAACCACATCACGGCAGCAGACTATGTGCAGGGGGAATACGGCGGTAAGTGGTTCCCGGCTGCCATCGCCATCACGGGGATTGTCGCGACGATGCCGTATATCGCGCTGCAACTCGTTGGTATGCAGGTGGTGATCAAGGGGCTCGGCGTGAGCGGTGAAATGCCGTTGATCGTCGCGTTCGTGATTCTTGCGCTGTACACCTATGCAAGCGGCTTGCGGGCGCCGGCGATGATCGCGTTCGTTAAGGACATCATGATCTATATCGTTGTGATCGCGGCGATCTGGCTGATTCCGGTGAAGCTCGGCGGCTACGCGCATGTGTTTGATGCGGCTGATACGTATTTCAAGGCTAAGGGTGGTGCGACTGGGATCATTCTTAAGCCGACGCAGTTCACTGCTTATGCATCGCTTGCGTTGGGGTCGGCGCTGGCGGCGTTTATGTATCCGCATACGATGACGGCGGTGTTGTCGTCTTCGTCGGCTAATACCGTGCGGAAGAATGCGATTTTTCTGCCGGCGTATACGTTGTTGTTGGGGTTGATTGCGTTGCTTGGGTATATGGCGATTGCCGCTGGGGTGCATGTGAAGTCGGCGTCGGACATAGTGCCTGCGTTGTTCAATACGCTGTTTCCGTCGTGGTTTGTTGGCTTTGCGGCTGCGGCCATCGCGATTAGCGCGTTGGTGCCCGCCGCGATCATGTCGATTGGGGCGGCTAATCTGTTCACGCGGAATCTGTGGCGGCCGATCGTCTCGCCGAATATCACGCCTGCGGCGGAGGCTTCGACCGCTAAGATCGTTTCGCTGGTTGTGAAGTTTGGGGCGCTGTTGTTTATTGTGTTTTTGCCCACGCAGTATGCGATTGATTTGCAGTTGCTGGGTGGGGTGTGGATTTTGCAGATCTTCCCGGCTGTTGTGTTTTCTTTGTACACGCGGCGGTTGAATACGCCAGGGTTGTTTTTGGGGTGGCTTGTGGGGATTGTGCTTGGGACCGGGCTGGCTATTTCGCAAGGGCTTAAGCCGGTGTTTGCACTGCATGTCGGTGATGCGATCTATCCGCTTTATATTGGGTTGATCGCGTTGGGCGCTAATGTTGTGGTGAGTTTTGTTGTGGCGGTTTTGTCGCCGCGGAGGGGTGTGGCGGCGGTTTGAGGTTTGTTTCTGTGTGGCTGGCGCCGGTGAGGGTGGTTACTTAGCGGTGCTGGCCTTTCCTTGTATTGTTTGTGGTCTATTAGTGTTGCCCCTGTGCGGGGCGGCACCTACTTTTCTTTGCCGGCCGCAAAGAAAAGTAGGCAAAAGAAAGCGGCTCGAACCCCCTGCTAAGCGGGTCCCTCGCACAGTCACGGTAGTGGTGCATCTGGAATCTGTGTTCTCGCACATTCGGCGTCAGTGACAAGGGCGTCATACTTCCGGCGGCGCTCCGCGCGCCGATGGGTACCTCAAAAACCATTGGTTACTCGGGGTCCATCGCTGTCGACTGCGATGACGAGGAAACGCTGTACTTTTTTTGTCAGCGCCTCCGCCGGAAATTAATTCCCACGAATACTGCCATCAACATCACAAATCCGCCAAACAACAGCGCAGAATTGATGACCACATGTCTGACGCCAAGTACGTCGACGTTGATGAAGGGATAGGGGTAAAAATCCGATAAACTCCCGCGCCAGAAGGTGACAACAAGGTACGCAATGGGATAGACCAGCCACAGCAAACAATGCCGTAACCGCAGATGAAATCGCGGAACGAATAGCACCCAGTACAGCGCCGCGAGCATAGGCAAAACGCTGTGCATCGATTCATTCAGCAATAGCCGATAGGCCGCAGGCGACCACATCCCTCGCAGAAGAAGGTTATAGGCGATCCCCACAAAAACCATGTAGACAACAACAGCGGTCACGACAGTAGGCTGCCGGAAAAAACGCACGGTCGCTGAACTGCGCCCGCGTAGCGCGACGCACGTAAAACAGATCGCGCACATCAATACCGTCAAATTAGTGAGATAACTGCTCATCCGCGCAATCCCATCCAGCACGCCAAGCCCCCGGGCAAGCGTACGATCAATCGTCAGATTGGCTTGGGCCGCAATGGAAATCCAGGCGATAAATGCAATCACGGCCGCCAGCGTCACCGACGACACGCTGGGCGTATGGAGCGGAAGCTCGGGCTCATGTTGCTGAGAAGAGGCAGGGCGCATTCGAATGATTTTATACACCCCTCATTCGCTTTGCCGCAAGTACGAGGTATCGACGCGCCAACCGGTTCATCTATAGCATCGAGTTCCAGTCATTCTGTCCGCGTGGTGAGCAGCCGTTGCAGTCGCGATCATGCGTGGTTTTCACGGGCTGGGCGATGGAAGACGTCGCTGCGTCGCGTGTCCATTCAAAACGCATGAGCCAACCAGAACGTGTGACGCAACATTTTTACCGATTGGTCTGCTAGCATGGCAAGCGATTTGTAACCGCTTCCAGTTGCGGCGTTTAAGGCCGTGACCCGGCGCCCCGCCGAATGCCGAATACCAAACGCCGGCAACCATAGAGAGCCATCCGGAGAGACGACTGCATGCGGGTTCTGAATTCTGCACCTAACCGTAGCCTGGCAATCAAGACGGCTTCCTGCATGGCCTGTCTCGCTCTTCTCGTCGGATCCAATACGGCTCACGCCCAGGAGTTTTCACTATTCGGCGGAGGCTCGCGTGCGGGCAATACGAATACCTACACGTGGGCATTCAACTATCAGGAAGGGATCGGGCAATACTTCGCCGCGAGCTTTACGTGGCTCAACGAAGGACACATTCCCGACCACCATCGCGATGGCCAGATGGTCCAGGTGTGGGGCCGTATTCCGGTAGGCAGTCCGCAGTTTGTCTTGCAGGCCGGCGTCGGCCCGTACCGCTACTTCGACACCACCACCGCCACGCAAGGTGGAAGCTATTCGGACACGCATGGCTGGGGTGTCGTGTATAGCGTGCGCGCCGCGTACTACGCGTCGAGCCGGTGGATCACGCAGCTGCAGTTGAATCGCGTGCATGTGCAACGCGGGCCGGATGCGACCAGCGTGATGTTCGGCGTCGGCTATCAGCTCGATGCCCCAGGCACCCCCGGTCCGCGCGACTGGGCGAGCGGCAGTACACACAACGTCACCAACAACGAAGTCGCGGTGTACCTCGGCAAAACCATCGTCAATTCGACCAGCTCGCCGAGTGCGTTGGGCGGCGCGATCGAATACCGGCGTGGCCTCGCGAAGTACCTCGACGTGACGCTCGGCTATCTTCACGAGGGCAGCAGCAAGGTGGCGCGCCGCGATGGCTTGACCAGCCAGCTGTGGGCGACGCGGGCTTTCCTCAACGACAAGGTCACGCTCGGGCTCGGGCTCGGCGCTTACTATGCGATCAACGAAAACGAAAATAGCGAGTCGCCAGGACCGGGCGCCGGGAAGTTTTCCGGCCTGGTCACGATCGCCGGCTCGTATCGCTTGACCGATCACTGGGACGCGCGGATTGAATGGAATCGCGTCGTGACACGCTATGATCGCGATTCAGATGTGATTTTCGGCGGTGTGGGCTACCGTTGGTAATGGCTCACTGTGCCAGCAGAAGCAGTCTTCTAGAACCGATAGTAAAGATTCATACAAAAACCGGAGAGGAGCATGAAAGCTAGCACCATCGCCGAACGGGAAGCCCGTGGCCGTGCCGCCCGTGAGCACTCGAAACGTTCGAGCCATCGCACAGTAGGCGAATTGCATCGCAACCCGATCGAATTGCTTAAGCAAAGCAGCGAGGGGCGCGTGACGAACCTGGTGCCGCTGCGCTATGGACGCATGGCCGTGTCGCCGTTCACCTTTTTCCGCGGCACCGCGATTATTCAAGCCCACGATCTAAGCCAGGTCCCCGGCACCGGTCTCACCATGCCGATATGCGGCGACGGCCATCTGATGAATTTCGGCGGCTTCGCGACGCCGGAGCGGCAACTCGTATTCGATCTGAACGACTTCGACGAAGTCGCGACGGGGCCTTTCGAATGGGACCTGAAACGCCTGACCGCGAGCCTCGTGGTCGCCGCGCGTCACATGCGTCTGAGCCGCGGCACGGCCGAGCATCTGGTGATGACTGCCGTCACCGAATACCGCGACCGCATGGCGCAATACGCGCAGTGCGGCGCGCTCGAACTGTGGTACGACCGCATTACCTTCGATCTGATGGCCGAGACGGCGTTGACACCGGAGCGCCGCCGTATCGTGCGCCGCGGCATGGAGAAGGCGGCGAGCCGTACCAACGAAAGCCTGCTGGAGAAAATGGCGGAGTTCGACGGCAACCATTGGACGGTCCGCGATGCGCCACCGGCGTTGTTCCACGTGTTGGGCGCGAACACGCTATTCACGCCGGAAGAGACGGAAGCTTACAGGGGGGCCAACTGGCGCAAGATGCTCGAACACATGTGGGGCGACTATCTGAAGACCCTGTCGCACGACCGGCGTGAGCTGCTCAGTCATTTCACGGCACAGGACCTGGTGTTCAAAGTGGTGGGCGTCGGCAGCGTGGGGACGCGCTGCCTCGTGCTATTGAACGTCGATCACATGGGCAAGCCGCTGTTCATCCAGATCAAGGAGGCACGTCCATCGGTGGTCGCGCAGTACTACAAGTCGCCCTCCCTCAAACACGAGGGTGAGCGGGTGGTGCGCGGGCAGCGCATGCTGCAGGCAGCGAGCGACATTTTTCTCGGCTGGGCAAGCGGACCGTTGGGGCGTCATTTCTACTTCCGGCAACTGCGCGACATGAAACTGTCGGCGAACATCGAGTTGTTCGACACCGACCTGCTGGAAGGTTACGCGAAACTCTGCGGCTGGATCATGGCGCGCGCGCATGCCAAGGCGAGTGGCCAGGCGATCGAAGTCAGCGCGTATATCGGCCGTAGCGACCAGTTCGCGGAAGCGCTCACCGGCTATGCCACCAGCTACGCCGATCAGGTGGAGCGTGATTACGACGTGTTCCTGAAGGCTTGCCGCAGCGGCGAGCTCGTGGCGCGCTCGGACGAAGACATGGCGGCGGATTTCCGCGTGTAACCGTGGCGTTTGCGTGGCTCGCTGCGTGTCGGCAGGCGAGCCGCGCGGAACGTGTGCTCGTCTCAGTCGTCGATACGCGCTTGACGCAGCGTCACGAAGCGCAAGTGCCGGCGGCGTGCCGCGTCGATCACACGTGGCAGGACGGTGAGTATCAGCGGTTTGCCCGCCATGGTGAGCGCGGCATTGCCGTCGTGCAGCAGCAGAATGTCGCGTGGGGCAAGGCCGTCGAGCAGCCGGTGTGCGACGACTTGCGGATCGCGCTCGCGCGTGTCGTAGCCGCGCCGTGTCCATGCCGCAAGCCGCAAATCGAGTTTGCGCAGGACGGGCTCGAGAAAAATGTTGCGCAACCCCGCCGGGGCGCGGAAGAACATCGGCCGCTCGCCGCTCAATGCCTCGAAGGTGCGCTGCGCAGCCTCGATTTCGCGCGTAAGTGCGCCTGGAAACGTGACTGAGAACGTGTGCACGTGAATCTGCGAATGGTTCTCCAGCGCATGGCCGCGCGCGACGATTTCGCGTGCGAGCTCCGGGTAGCGTTGCGCTTTCGCGCCGATACAGAAGAAGGTGGCGCGCACATTGAAGGCATCGAGCAGATCGAGCACTTGCGGTGTGACGACCGGGTCGGGACCGTCGTCGATGGTCAGTGCGATCGCGTCTGCGTTGCGCGCGTCGGCGGGCAGGCGCGTCCAGTTCGGGCCCAGCAGCGAGCTGCGCGGCAACAGGCCGGCCACGGTGAAAATAGCGTGATTCGCGAAGATCGCGGCCAGCCACCACGGCCACGCGGCGGGCGCCAGCAGGCATCCGGCCAGCACCAAGACGTGCCATGCGGCGGTGGCCGTGACCATCGCGGGATAGCCGGTGCGCGGCCAGCGGCGCCGCGGCGCGGCCTCACCGCCTTGCGGCGGCGTGAAGAGTTCGTTCATAAAGCGTGCTTCCTGTCTTCCAGCCTCCTTCCTGGGAAGGCCCTGAATCGCGCGCGTGGCGCGCAACAGCAAACGATACCATTGATGCATCGTTCGACGCTGTTGCGGACGGTAACCATAAGTAATGAAAGCACGCTGAAAGACACCATGTTTCGCGACGGTCGCGACCTTGCATTTGTGAAGGGCGATCCGCTGTTGTATGGTGCTAGGGCCAAAGAAACGGAGCAGGAGACGCGCTGTGACAGGAACGGGAATCAAGAAAGTGGCGCTGGTGACGGGCGCGGGCAGCGGCATCGGCCGGGCCTGCGCGCTCAAGATGCTGGAACACGGTTATAGCGTCGTCCTTGCCGGCCGTCGCCAGGCCGCGCTCGACGCCGTGGTCGAAGCAGCGCAGCAACTTGGCGGTGACGCGCTCGCCGTGGCCTGCGACGTGACGGACGCCGACAGCGTCGCCGCGTTGTTCGACACGATCCGCACGCGGCGCGGCCGGCTCGACGTGCTTTTCAACAACGCGGGACGCGGTGGCTCGCCTGTCGATATCGACGAACTCGATATCGACGAATGGCGCTCCGTGGTCGATACCAATCTCACTGGCGTGTTTCTCTGCACGCGTGCCGCCTTCGGTCTGATGAAAACGCAGACGCCGCGCGGTGGCCGCATTATCAACAATGGTTCGATTTCCGCGCATGCGCCGCGGCCGAACAGCATTGCCTACACGGCGACCAAGCACGCGATTACCGGCCTCACGAAAGCGGTTTCGCTCGACGGCCGAAAGTACGACATCGTGTGCGGGCAGATCGACATCGGCAATGCAGCGACGGAAATGGCCGAGCGGATGGCGCGTGGCGTGCCGCAGGCGAACGGCGAAATCGCGGTCGAGCCGTTGATGGATGTGCAGCACGTTGCCGACGCGGTGCTGCATATGGCGGAATTGCCGCTGTCGGCGAATGTGCAGTTCATGACCATCATGGCGAGCAAGATGCCGTTCGTCGGCAGGGGCTGAGCGTGGCGCCGCACGCGTCGCCGGAGATCAACTTATACTGAGCGCTTCCCGCCTTCCGGAAGCCGATTCGCCGTGCCCCGAGCCACACCCAGGGACGACCCACAGCCGGTGCCGCCCGTGCAGCCCGACCTCGACGATTGTTGTCATAGCGGCTGCAATCCGTGTGTCTTCGATCTCTACGATGACGCCCTCGAGCGCTACCAGTTAGCGCTCGCCGAGTGGCAAGCGCGGCAGAGCAAACCGCGTAAGCGCCGCTGAATGGCGTTTCAGGTTAAACGCCAAGACCGCAGCTACACCCTGTCCCCGTCATGACCGACTTTCAGCCCGCGCACATCGAACCCTTCAACGAATCGCACACGCTGGACGACCTGCATACCTTCGTGCAGCGCTATCCGCGTCTGTTCGTGCTGACCGGCGCGGGCATCAGCACCGATTCCGGCATTCCCGGCTATCGCGACGACAACGGCGCATGGAAGCGTTCGCCACCGATCACGCTGCAGGAATTTCTCGGCACGGCCGCGATGCGCCAGCGCTATTGGGCACGCAGCATGGTCGGCTGGCCGGTGGTGGCCGACGCCCAGCCGAATGCCGCGCATACCGCGTTGGCCCGGCTCGAGGCAGCAGGCCATGTGCCGACGCTCGTCACGCAGAACGTCGACGGCTTGCATCAACGGGCGGGCAGCCGCGAAGTGATCGAACTGCATGGCGGCATCGACGGTGTGACGTGTCTGGACTGCGGAATGCAGCATTCGCGCGCGTCGATCCAGCGGACGCTCGAAGCCGACAATCCCGCGTTGTTGAACGTCACCGCCGAAACCGCCGCCGACGGCGATGCGCATCTGGAGTGGCACGATCTCGAATCTTTCCGCATTCCGGCGTGCACCCATTGCGGTGGTTTGCTAAAGCCCGCGGTGGTGTTCTTCGGCGAAAGCGTGCCGCGCGAACGCGTCGAAGCGGCTTCGCATGCGCTCGACGCGGCGGATGCCGTGCTGGTGGTCGGCTCGTCGCTGATGGTCTATTCGGGCTACCGCTTCTGCGTGTGGGCACAGCAGCAGGGCAAGCCGATCGTCGCGATCAATCTGGGGCGCACGCGCGCCGATGCGCTGCTGTCGCTGAAAATCGCCGCGCCCTGTGCCGATACGCTGACCGCGCTGGCGGGCCGTCTGGCGCTCGACTGAGCCAGCCGCCCGAGCCGCCCGAGCCGCGTGCGGCTCGCGTAAATCGCCGATAATCCCATTCCCACGCAGCGCCGCTTTCACGAAAAACAACCGCCCCGCAAAAGGAACGCCGATGTTGACGACGATCGAACAGCTCGAAGCAATCTACGGTCAGCCCCACGAACGCGCAGTGCGCAAAGAAATTCCCTACGTCAACGAAGACTATCGCGCGTTCATCGAAGTCGCGCCCTTCGTCGTGCTCGCCACCGCCGGTCCCGAAGGCCTCGACTGTTCGCCGCGCGGCGACGCGCCGGGTTTCGTGCGCGTGATCGACGAACGCACGCTCGCGCTGCCGGACCGCATCGGCAACAATCGCATCGACAGTCTGCGCAATATCATCGCCGAGCCGCATCTGGCGCTGCTGTTCATCATTCCGGGCGTTGGTGAAAGTTTGCGCGTGAACGGCCGCGGCCGTATTTCCAACGATCCAGAATGGCTGGACAGTTTCGCCGTCGAAGGTAAATTGCCGCGCACTGTGCTGCTGATCGACGTCGACGCGGTGTACTTTCATTGCTCGAAGGCGCTGGTGCGCTCGAAACTGTGGGACCCGGCGCGTCATGTTGAACGTTCGCGCCTGCCGACTGCGGGCGAGATTCATCGGCGCATCAACGGGGCGAGTTTCGACGCCGTGACCTATGACCGGGAACTCGCCGAACGCGTGCGCACGACCCTGTATTGAAACCAAGTGACCATGACTGATTCCCATCCGGCGCTGCGGCAACACTCGCCGTCCGCCGAGCGCAACCGAGAACCGATCCTGACTGTATTGCGCGAGGTGCTGCCGGCCACCGGCCGCGTGCTGGAAATCGCGAGCGGTACGGGCCAGCACGCTGTCTGCTTCGCCGGCGCGTTGCCTGGGCTCGACTGGCAACCGAGCGATCCCGATGCCGATGCGCGTGCGTCGATTGCCGCATGGGTCGCGCATGCGGGGCTGGCGAACGTGCGCGCGCCGCTTGCCCTCGACGTGCATCAGGCGGATTGGGGTGTGCATGCGCCCGACAAGCTCGACGCCATGGTCTGTATCAACATGATTCACATCTCGCCGTGGAGCGCGACGCAGGCGCTATTCGCCGGCGCGAGTCGCCGACTGGTCGACGGCGGTGTACTGTATCTGTACGGCCCTTACAAACGCGGCGGCGCGCAAACCTCGCCGAGCAACGATGCGTTCGATCAACAATTGCGCAGCCGCGACCCCGCATGGGGCGTGCGTGATATGGAGGCCGTGGTAGCGTTGGGCGCATCGGTCGGGCTCGTGTGCGACGAACCGATCGCGATGCCGGCCAACAATTTCAGTCTGGTATTCAGGAAACGCCTGGACGCGATGCGGGTCTGACACACGGTTGGTAACGCACGATGCCTAGGTGGCGTCGTGCGATGCGTGAGGCGGTGCGTAGTGCGGTGCGTCATAAAGCGCCTCACGAGGCGCCGCATCAAGTATCTCGTGAGGCCCGCACGCAGTGGAAAGGCCGCTCGTTGAGTGCTAATGCGCGCCAGCGAGCGGCAAGCCGGCATTTCTTTTATCCTTTCACCCTCGACGTCCCGCCGACGTTCCTTCCGGCGCGGCGTCTCGACATTTTTTGGACTCTGGAGAATTCACATGGGCAAACAGGCAATCGGCGTGGTGGGGCTGGCGGTCATGGGCCGCAATCTGGCGCTCAACATCGAAAGCCGCGGTCATGCGGTGTCGGTGTACAACCGTAGCCGCGAGAAAACCGACGAACTCATCGCCGAATATCCGGACAAGAAGCTGGTACCGGCCTTCACGCTGGAAGAATTCGTGGAGTCGCTGGAAAAACCGCGCCGCATTCTGCTGATGGTCAAGGCAGGCGAGCCGACCGACGCCACCATCGCGCAGCTCAAGCCGTTGCTGGACAAGGGCGACATCCTGATCGACGGCGGCAATACGCACTTCACCGACACCATCCGCCGCAATCAGGAACTGGCAAAAGCCGGCCTGCACTTCATCGGCACGGGCGTGTCGGGCGGCGAAGAGGGCGCACTGAAAGGCCCCTCGATCATGCCGGGCGGCCAGCGCGACGCCTATGACCTCGTCGCCCCGATCCTCACCGAAATTGCTGCCAAGGCGCCGGATGGCGAGCCATGCGTCGCGTATATGGGACCGGACGGCGCGGGCCATTTCGTGAAGATGGTGCACAACGGCATCGAATACGGCGACATGCAACTGATCGCCGAGAGCTACGCGGTGCTCAAGCAGGTCGTCGGCCTGTCGAACGAAGAGTTGGGCAAGGTCTACACCGAGTGGAATCAGGGCGAACTCGATAGTTACCTGATCGAAATCACCTCGAAGATTTTCGGCAAGAAAGACGAGGAAACCGGCAAGGACCTGGTCGACGTCATCCTCGATCGCGCCGCGCAGAAGGGCACGGGCAAGTGGACCAGCCAGAACGCGCTCGACCTCGGCGCGCCGCTGCCGCTGATTACGGAAGCCGTGTTCGCGCGCGTGCTGTCGTCGCTGAAGACTCAGCGCGTGGCCGCGAGCAAGGTGCTGGAAGGGCCGGCGGCGAAGCCGCTTGGCGCCGAGCGTGACGCGTTCATCGAGTCGGTGCGCCGCGCGCTGTACTTCAGCAAGGTGATTTCGTACGCGCAAGGCTTCGCGCAATTGCGGGCGGCGTCGGAAGAGTACAAGTGGGATCTGGACTACGGCACGATCGCGAAGATTTTCCGCGCCGGCTGTATCATCCGCGCCCGCTTCCTGCAGAAGATCACGGACGCCTATACGAAAGACAAGGCGATCGCCAATCTGCTGCTCGATCCGTACTTCCGCGACATCGCGAAGAACTATCAGTCGGCATTGCGCGAGGTCGTGATTGCCGCGATCAACGCGGGCGTGCCGGTGCCGGCATTCGCGTCGGCCGTAGCGTATTTCGATGCGTATCGTTCGGAACGCCTGCCGGCGAACCTCGTGCAGGCACAGCGCGATTTCTTCGGCGCGCATACGTTCGAGCGTATCGACAAGCCGGGCAGTTTCCACGCGAACTGGAGCTAGGCGTTTGAATCGTGGCCCGGCGCGCGCTTGCCGTAAGGCGCGCCGGACTGCGCAATCGATTGAAATCGAGATAGGCAATTATTGCTGAAAGCTATTAGACAGGTAGTGAGGCGGCACCCCAGTCCGTCTACTGTTTCAGAAATCGAAATAGTGTTTCGTCGTTTTAGGGGTTTCCCCTAGATGTCGACACTCCTAAACTTCTACTTAAGCGCTACGGACAACAAGCCCAAAGCGCATTAACTACAAGTTTTGGAGGTTTACATCATGAAGACTCTTATCTCTGCAGTTGTCGTCGCCGCCGCTCTGGTTGCTCCTGTTGCTTCGTTTGCTCAATCGAACCAGCCGGTGACGCGCGCTGAAGTCCGCGCTCAACTGGTACAACTGGAAAAGGCCGGCTACAACCCGATTGGCGACCATGTCGACTATCCTGCCAACCTCCAAGCCGCACAAGCTCGCGTTGATGCACAGAACGGCACCGCTCAAGCTGTGAACAGCGGCTACGGCGCACCGATCGCAGGCAGCTCGCAATCCGGCCGTCCGGTGAGCAGCAACGACCGTAACTCGGTCTACTTCGGCAACTAATTCGCGCCGACGCTGATGGAAACGCCGCCTGGATGAAGGGCGGCAAGTAAAGAAGCAAACGCCGCCCGGAATTGCCGGGCGGCGTTTTGTCGTTTACGGCTGTGGCTAGCCATCAGTTCAATTTCAACGCGCGCATCAACGGCTCGGCAAGTGCGGAATGCCTTCGTTGCTGGTCAGATTGAGCTGGTGAATCTGCCGGTGCGCCTTGTTCAGATGCGCCTGCGCGGCCACGCGTTGCGCTTCCAGTTGCGATACGTCCTTGCGCACCTGATGCTGCCGGTTCGTCACAGTCTGTTCCTGGGCGCTGCGCCGTTGCAGATCCGTACGCAGCCGTTCGGCCTGTGCCTCGGAGCGCGCAATCATGCGCGCAAGCTGTTCGTTTTGCGCCTCGAGTTGCGCGCGACGCGTTTCGCCCTCCGAGAGCCGCGTCGCCTGTTCCTCGAAGTGATGGAAGGCCGCTTCCGCGGCTTCGAGGTCGGCGGCCTTGAGCGCGCGCCACAGCGAGCCGTCCTGATACAGCGCGACGTAGTACGCCAGTTCCTTCGCGTGGAACAGCAGGCTCACTGAATAGTCGAAGCTGCGAAACACACGGAACGGCGTCAGCGCTTCTTCTTCGGCCAGCCATTCGATTTCGGCGGTGTCGGCCATCTGCACGCCGCGTGCGCTAACCTGCGAGGGCACCACCGGCACCGGCCGTAACGTCGTCACCGGCCGCGCCGGCTCAGCGACTGGGGCGGCCGTGGCAGCGGGCGTGACGCCGGCCGCCGCGGCCAGCGCCGCGTCCTCGCTGTCGTCGGGCGATACGGGATCTGCGGCACGCTCTCGCGCGACCTGCACGAGATGCGATGGGCCTGCCAGCACGCTGCGGCGGTTCAGGAGACTTTTCACGGCGGTTCCTCCGGTTGACTCGCCCAAAACCTTCAGACGGCGCCGACGGTCAAGCATGCCGGACAATCTGGCGGTTCGAGCGGTGAGCGAAAAGTGGCGGACCGGCGGCGCTTACGGTGAGCGTCGGGGTGCGCGGCAGTGCGGATGGGTTTCCGCGAGCGCAGCTTTAATGCAGGGAGCGATGCCGGCGGCCTATTTCATCGAACAGCGCGCGGCTGGGTTCCAGGGCAAGCAACCAGGATTCGTCGTAACCGCTGAGATTGTCGAGCGCCTCGCGTAGCCGTTCGATCGCAAGAGCCGGAATCTCGACGCTGGCTTCAACGCCGCTCGACAATCCCGCGATGCTGGCCAGTTGGACCAGCGCGTCGGCGGCTTCGGCTACGTCCGCCGCAAAGACCAGATGCGTGTTCAGCAACTCGACCAAACCGGGCGACGCCGCAATATCGTCCACGTTGAGTTGCACGGCCAGAAAGGTGGCTTTGTTCATCCCCAACTCCTCGCAGAATTCAGGCGTTTTGCTTACGGTGCGTTGCGGCAGCATGACTGAGTATAGGCGAGGGTCGAAAGGATTCAATAATCACACGAATGCGGTCATGCGAGCGCGTGCCGACGGGCGCGCCAGCCGCAGCACCTATAATGGGGCCAGCCGGAACGCGTGATCCTCGCGGGCCGGCTGGTTCGGTATGCGGCACGGATAACGCGTCGACAGCGTACGCTTTTCAACCTGCTATTCACCATGAAGATCATTCGCAGCAAGAGCTTCACCGCGACGCGTCCGTGGGGCGCGCTCGATATCGCCAACATGGGCGGCATCACGACGCGCCTGCATTGGACCGATCAGCCGTACAAGTGGCATGTCAACGACGGCGAGGAAGTGTTCGCCGTGCTCGACGGCCGCGTGGAGATGCGCTATCGCGAAGCTGGCGTCGAACAGTCGGCCATTCTGGAAACGGGCGATGTGTTCTACGCGTCGGTGGGCACCGAACATGTCGCGCATCCGCTCGGTGTGGCGCGCATTCTGGTGGTTGAAGCTAAGGGCAGTGTTTGACGTCGCAGCCCGATATCGTGGCGATTCCGTTGCCGGTGCGCATGGCAGCATAATGGATAAGCGCCGTGGCGCTCGCGCCGGGCGGCACGGCACATGCTTCGGGCTGATTGAATCCGATTGAATCAAAGTGTCGAGGAAAATCACATGACAAGACAATGGCAATTCACGGCGACCCGGTTGCTGATCGCAGCCACGTTCGGCGTGATGGTCAGCGGCTGTACGTCGATGCCGTGGGAGAGCACGCCGTTCTACAGCAGCGCGCCGTCCCGCCCGACTACGCTTGCCACGGTTCCGGTGCCGGCCGGTTACTACCGTGCCAATCCGGGTGACACGCTCGCGGGTATCGCGTCGGCGTATGGCCGTAAGCCGCAGGAGATCGCGGCGTGGAACGGCCTCGCGGCGAATTCGGCGGTCAATTCCGGGCAGGTGTTGCGGGTGGCGCCGCCCATGGCGTCGGGTAGTGTGGTGACACCACCGGTCAATGTTGCCGGTCCGAATGGTTCGGCGACGACGCCCGGTGCCGCCGGCGTTGCGCAGCAAGGTGTGCTGTTGTGGCCGTTGCATGGACCCGTGCTGAAGACCTTTGCGCCAGGCAAGTCGAACGGTATCGTGATCGGCGGCCATCCGGGCGATCCGGTCAAGGCGGCCGCGACCGGCCGGGTGGTCTACGCGGGCACGGGTATCGAGGCGTACGGTCCGCTCATCATCATCAAGCACGACGACTCGCTGATTACCGCCTACGGACAGAACAGCACGCTGCTGGTCAAGGAAGGCGACGCTGTCGCACAAGGACAAACCATCGGCGAAGTCGGCGTGGATAGCCGGGGTGTGGCGTCGATCCAGTTCGAAGTCCGCCAGAACGGCCAGCCCGTCGATCCGCTCGCGTGGCTGCCGAAGTCGGGTGGCTAACATTGACACAAACAGGGACACACAAGGCTCTCATCATGATCGATTTGCGCAGCGACACCGTAACCCGTCCGACCCCGGCCATGCTCGCGGCAATGTCGGCCGCCGAAGTGGGCGACGACGTCTGGGGCGACGACCCAACCGTGCTGCGTCTGCAAGCAACGGTCGCGGAGCGCGCCGGCAAGGAAGCCGGCCTGTTCTTCCCGAGCGGCACGCAAAGCAATCTGGCGGCGTTGATGGCGCATTGCGCGCGCGGCGACGAATACATCGTCGGCCAGTTGGCGCACACCTATAAGTACGAAGGCGGCGGCGCGGCGGTGCTCGGCAGCATTCAGCCGCAGCCGCTCGAGAATGCCGCCGACGGTTCGATTCCGCTCGAGAAGATCGCTGCAGCGATCAAGCCGATCGACAACCACTTCGCGCGTACGCGGCTGCTGGCGCTGGAAAACACCATCGGCGGCAAGGTGCTGCCGGCGGGTTACGTCGACGAGGCAGTGCAACTGGCGCGTCAGCGCGGGTTGTCGGCTCACCTCGACGGCGCACGGGTTTACAACGCGGCGGTCGCGTCAGGCAAGCCGGTCGCGGCGCTGTGCAAACCGTTCGATTCGATCTCGATCTGTTTTTCCAAGGGGCTGGGCGCGCCGGTCGGCTCGGTATTGGTCGGCAGCCAGGCGCTGGTCGACGTGGCGCATCGCTGGCGCAAGGTGCTGGGCGGCGGCATGCGTCAGGCCGGTGTGCTGGCGGCGGCATGCCTGTACGCGCTGGATCACAACGTCGAACGTCTTGCCGACGATCACGCGAACGCCGCGCATCTGGCGGCCGGTCTGGAAGCGATCGACCACGTCAAGGTGCAGTCAATCGCGACCAATATGGTGTTCGCGCAGTTTCCGCAGCAGCATTGTGCGCCGCTCGAAGCCTGGCTCAAGGAGCGCGGCATCCTTACGCAGATGCTGTACGCGTCACGATTCGTCACGCATAAGGATGTGTCGCGCGCGGATATCGATACGTTTATCGCCGCAGTGAAGGGGTATTTCGCCGCGCATTGATCGATTGCGCAGCGGATGTAAAGCGGCGTAAAAACGCGGGCGCACTGCCACAACAGTGCGCCCGCTTTATTTATTCCGCCGACGCTTTCGCATGCACGCCTGAACGGTGCGACGGCGCGAACAGCCGCAGTCCGCTCGCGAGGCTGGCCGCGCCGGCAAAGAAGGCGCCGGTGCTGAGCGCGAGTGTCGGTCCATGCCGGCCGGCGATACCGAAGCTCAGCGCGACCAAAGCCGCGCCGGTGGTCTGCCCGAGCAGCCGGGCAGTCGCGACGATGCCGCTTGCGCCGCCGCTGCGCTCGGGCGGCGCGCTCGCCATCAATGCCTTCAGATTGGGCGACTGGAAGAAGCCGAAGCCCGCACCGCAGATCGCCATCCGGATACCGATATCGAGCACATGCGGATGCACCGGCAGCAACGCCAGCGACGCCATCCCCGCCGACATCACCGCAAGACCGATCGCACCGAGCAAGCCCGGCGGATAGCGGTCGGACAGACTGCCCGCCAGCGGCGCGGCCAACGCGACCACCACGGGCCACGGCGTCATCAGAAAACCGGTCTCGACCTGGCTGCGATGCAGCACGTCCTCGAAGTAAAAAGGCAGCGACACGAACGCCAGCCCTTGCGCGGCGAACGAGCACACCGCGGTCACCGCCGACAATGCAAACACCGGCCGCTTGAACAGATCGACCGGCAGCATCGGAGCGGGGTGACCGGCTTCACGGCGAATCAGCAACACGCCGAATATCACGGCGATCGCGGCCGCGCTCAGCACGAGTTGCGTCGAGGCGCGCTGGGCCGCTTCGCCGAGCGCGAAGATCAGCGCGGCGAAGGTGATCACGTTGAGGAGCGCCGCAATCGGGTCGAAGTGGTGTTTGCCGCGCTCGGTGTGCGGCAGCGCGGGCCACGCGAAGGCCAGCGCCAGCAGGCCGAGCGGCACGTTGACCGCGAACAGCCACGGCCATGCGGCCACGGACAGAATCAGCGACGCCACCGTCGGACCGACCGCGAACGACACGCCGACGATCAGCGCGTTAGTGCCCAAGCCCCGGCCGAGCCGATGCGGCGGATACAGATAGCGGATCAGCGCCGTGTTGACGCTCATGATCGCGCTCGCGCCGAGCCCTTGCAGCACGCGCGCGGCGGCCAGCAGTGGCAGCGTCGAGGCGAGCGAGCACGCCAGCGAGGCCAGCGTGAACAGCGCAATGCCGCCAATGTAAATCCTGCGATGCCCGACGATGTCGCCGAGCGCCGCGAGCGGCAGCAGGGTCGCGACCATGGCGAGCTGGTAGGCGTTGATGATCCACACCGACGCCGCAGGCGCCGCGTGCAGATCCGCGGCGATGGCGGGCAGGGCGGTGTTGGCGATCGCGGTATCCAGTGTGGCGAGCGCGACCGCGAGCATGATAGCGGCCATCGCGCGGCGGTTGGCGGCGGACATCGGGCCGTCCGCTGGAAGCGTCTGGTCGAGCGTGGCGCCATGGGTGGCGCTGGGTTCGTTGGACAAGGCGTGGCTCGTCGGGTTATGCATGCCGCAGCGCCGGGCAAGTCGGAGGGACAGCGCGGCGCGGAAGCGGCAGGGTGCGTGAAGTGGGCGGCGCGCGGCCTGAGTCCTGCAGTCAGGGCGGCGCGCGTGGCGAATGAAGTGATTGTTACAGAGAGCTGGAAATCGTGCTGAGCGCTCGGCAGGGCGGGGCAGGCTATCGGGCGACTAAAATGCAACTAACGGTCAAGCCCGCGCGGCGTCTTCGAGCCGGGTACGCTACCGCGTTGACCCACACCGCTTCGGCAGAACAGTTCAGCAGACGAGGCGCGCCAATTTGACCACGTATCGAACCGGTCAACGCATTCATCGGCTAGTCACATGTCGAAAAGAATAATCGTGCTGTCTCGCTTATGAAGGCGTTTTTCGCTGCGCGCCATGCGTTTGCCTGTTTTCCGGGCCGATGCACGCGCGCAGTGCCGTGCCCAGCCCGCCTCTGCACCGCGTGCGTGCGCAAAACCTGCGAAGCACCGTGTACCGGCGGGCATGGCATGTGCGTGAGCACGCGCTCGCGCTCGCCGGTGTGCGCTGGCCGTAAAATGTCGTACTCTGTTTGTTAACCCGCCTGACCGACACACGCCTCCCGTCCGTCATCTATGCGGTTCGCGTATGTCGCGTCGTTATTTCCCGGAGGCCTCGATGACAGCCGTCGATCTGGAATTCG
Organism: Burkholderia sp. GAS332; assembly: GCA_900142905.1. Lineage (NCBI taxonomy): Bacteria > Pseudomonadati > Pseudomonadota > Betaproteobacteria > Burkholderiales > Burkholderiaceae > Burkholderia > Burkholderia sp. GAS332. Next base: position 680,868 of record FSRV01000002.1, read on the forward strand.
ACCAGCTCAACAGTACCGTCGACGCGCTACGGCGCTCAATTTCCAATCGCATGATGTACGGCGTCGGTAAGGACGCCGTCACCGCTCACCCGCATGACTGGCTGCACGCCGCGGCGCTCGCTGTGCGCGACCGGCTGGTCGCGCGCTGGATGAAGACCACGCGCCTGCAGTACGAACAGGACGTCAAACGCGTCTACTACCTGTCGATGGAATTCCTGATCGGTCGCACGTTTACGAACGCGTTGCTTGCGCTCGGCATCCACGATCAGATGAAGGAAGCGCTCGCGAGTCTCGGCGTCGATATGGACATGCTGGTCAATATCGAGCCGGATGCGGCGCTCGGGAATGGGGGTCTCGGGCGGCTCGCCGCCTGTTTTCTCGATTCGATGGCGACGCTCGGCATTCCCGGCTTCGGCTACGGGATCCGTTACGAATACGGCATGTTCCGCCAGGAGATCGTCGATGGCGAACAGGTCGAAGCACCGGACTACTGGCTGCGCGCGGGCAATCCGTGGGAGTTTCCGCGGCCCGAGATCAAGTACATGGTGCACTTCGGCGGCCGCACGGTGCAGCGTGGCGAGCATGTCGAGTGGATCGATACCGAGCATGTGAACGCCACGGCCTACGACACGGTGATTCCGGGTTACGCGACCAGTGCGACGAACACGCTGCGCCTGTGGTCCGCGCGCGCAACCGAAGAGCTCGACCTCGGCGCGTTCAACCGCGGCGATTACCGCAACGCCGTTGACACCAAGAACATGTCGGAGAACGTGTCGCGGCTGCTCTACCCGGACGATTCGACGCCGGCCGGCCGCGAACTGCGGCTGCGTCAGGAGTACTTCTTTGTTTCAGCGACGATGCAGGACCTGATTCGCCGCTATCAGCGCACGCACAGCACGTTCGGGCGCTTCGCCGAAAAGGTGGCGGTGCATCTGAACGATACGCACCCGGTGCTGGCGATTCCGGAGCTGATGCGTTTGCTGGTGGATGTTCATCATCAGCCGTGGGACAAGGCGTGGCAGCACGTTACCAAGATCTTCTCGTACACGAACCACACCTTGATGCCCGAAGCGCTCGAAACGTGGGATGTGGAGATGCTCGCGCGCCTTTTGCCGCGGCATCTGGAGATCATCTTCGAGATCAATGCGGGCTTTCTCAAGCATGTCAGCGAACAATCGGGACATGACGGCGAGATGATCCGCCGCATTTCGCTGGTCGACGAATATGGCCAGCGGCGGGTACGGATGGCGTATCTGGCGATTGTCGCGAGTCACAAGGTGAATGGCGTATCGAAGCTGCATTCGCAACTGATGACACGCGATATCTTCGCCGACTTTGCGCGCATTTATCCGGACCGTTTCACCAACGTCACCAACGGCATCACGCCGCGGCGCTGGCTGGCGCAGGCGAATCCGTCACTGTCGTCGCTGATCGATCAGCAGATCGGCAAGGATTGGCGCAGCAATCTGCTCGAACTGGACCAACTGCGCACGCTGCGCAACGACAGCGCGTTTATCGACGCTTTCCGTGAAGCAAAGCGGCAGAACAAACTGCGGCTCGTGCAGCACCTCGCGCATCACACGAAACTGCACTTCGATCCCGATGCGTTGTTCGACCTGCAGGTCAAGCGCATTCACGAATACAAGCGGCAGTTGCTGAACGTGCTGCACGTGATCGTGCGCTACAACCAGATTCGCGCGAATCCTGAGCGCGATTGGGTGCCGCGCGTGGTGATGTTCGCCGGCAAGGCCGCGTCCGCGTATCGCATGGCGAAGACGATCATCAAGCTGATCGGCGACGTCAGCGAGAAAGTGAATCACGATCCGTTGATCGGCGATCGCCTCAAGGTGGTGTTCGTACCGAACTACGGCGTGAGCGTGGCCGAGTTGATCATTCCGGCGGCCGATCTGTCCGAGCAAATTTCCATGGCCGGCACCGAAGCGTCGGGCACCGGCAACATGAAGCTCGCTCTGAACGGCGCGTTGACGATCGGCACGATGGACGGTGCCAACATCGAGATCTGCGACGCAGTGGGGCGCGAGAATATCTTTATCTTCGGCCATACCGCTGACGAAGTGGACAACCTGCGCGCCACCGGCTACCGGCCGCGGCAAGTGTACGAGGAGAATCCGGAACTGCGCATGGCCCTCGACCAGATTCGCACGGGCTTCTTCTCGCCGGACGATCCGCTGCGCTTCTCGGATATCTTCCACACCTTGGTGGATTGGGGCGATCACTATATGGTGCTCGCCGATTTCGCCGCGTTTGCAAAAGCGCAGGATGAGGTGGATGCGCTGTTTGTCGACAAACGCGCGTGGGCCGAGAGTGCGATCGAGAACGTCGCCGGCATGGGGACGTTTTCGTCGGACCGCACCATCGGCGAATATGCACGCAATATCTGGCACGTGAATCCGCTCAGCATGGAGTGATGCGGGCGCGTTCGTGGCGCTTGCTCAAATGAAAAAGGCCGTGCGGTTCCATCCGCACGGCCTTCTTTTATCGACTCGTGAAAATCACGGGGCGAATCGTTCGCTCTCTGCTGCTGCATGCAAACCGAGCTGCGCTTTCGGGAAGTCGAACAGCACGTCGATATTCTGCATCGCCATCAAACCGACTACGATCCGGTTCGCGTCCGGTTTCGCCTTGACGATCGTGACTTGCGCCTTCTCGTAACGGTGCACCCACGATCCGCTGCCGATGGCTGTTTGATAGTTGCCCTGATCGAGCACACTGCCGACATCGCCGTCACCGGTCCAGTTTGGCGCTTTGTCCATTTCGACGCGGATCATGCCGGTGCTGCCCGTGGCGAACACCAGCGGCGCGCAGAAGGTCATCTTGTCACCCACATTCACGCAGCCTCTTGGCCATTGCGCCGTACCGTCTTTCGACACCGTCATCGGCACCATGGTGTAGTCCTTCGTGATGGCGTTCGAGGGACTCAACACCATGTACGGCTTCGCGAAGTTCGCGTGCACCAGATAACGTTGGCCGATGTTGCCGGGTAACGCACGCAACGGTTGGGTGCAGCAGCTATCGTCCGGTTGCGCGGCGCCGACGCCGAAGATGCCGGAAAACGCCCAACCGAATTCACCGGTGTAGCCGTCCATCCCGACGCACTTCCGCGCGTTCGGCAGACAGCGCACGACGTCCACCGCTTGCGCGGCGATCGGCGTTGGCGTGGTGCCGGCGAGGCTGAACGGCACTTTGACGGTCGAGCCGAGAATCTCCACGCCGTTCGCGAACGACATCGACGTCACGCCGCCGGCGCTTGCATAGTTCGAACCCGGCAGCACCGACTTCAACACCCGCGTGCCTTGCGTTCCCGTGTCGAGCGCCATATACACCGGCTTGCCGTCGAGCTGAACCGGCAGGCCGAGGCGGGCGTGATCTTCGTCGGCGCGCTCCACGTGCAGCGGAATCAGCAGGCCGTCGTTGCCGCCGTTGATCAGCGCGGCCTGGGAGGGCGGTGGTGTGGGGGTGGGGAAGGTGACGGAGCAGCCGGTCAGCGCGGCGAACGCGCCGGCGGCGACCAGCGCCGCTGCGGCTGAACGACGAAATGGCAGACGGAAATGAAGACGGAAAGGAAGACCGGCATGCCGGCGCGCGGCATCGAGAGACGACAGGAACATAGGATCACGCTTTGCAAAAAGGCGGGTCCCTGGCGAAGGCGATGCATCGTGGGCTGCGAGTTGGACAGCTTGGACAGCACTGGTGGCAATCGCACTGGATTGCCGCGGCGTGGGCGGGGAAACCGGGACGCTTGCGGGGGCCTGCGGGAGGGAACACGCGATAACAGGAGCGGCGACTCTACACGGCCACCCGCGGGCAATTGCAAAGATGTGTAAAGGTTTGAGGGGCGGGCAGCAGGTTGCCCGTGCAAGCGTTGATCTATGTCAATAGACGCGCGGACGGCGGATCACGGTGGCTTGCGCGCGACCGAGCGTGGCGTGGTCGAGGGTGGCCGTCAGCAGGCCGATCACATCGTCGAGCGACCGTGAGGTGACTTCGACACGAAAGGTCACGCGCTCGTGTTGTTGGTCGACGGTCACGACGTAGAGTCGCAGATCGTCGCCGAGGGCGGTATGCAACGCGCGCCGTCCGGTTGCCGAGGATGTGCCGGGCACGGTGACGTCGATGATGACGAGCGGAACGACGACATGCGTGCGGCGGGGAAGGCGTGGGTCGCGCGGTGCGCGCGGGACGGAGATTTCAGACGTTGCTACGGACGTGAGCATCATGATTGCGCCGATTCGGCGAGGCGGCGCGCGTTGTTGACACCCAACCACTCTAGCGGCGCGCGTCTCAACGACGCGCAAAAGCTGCCGCGTCGGGAATCAATTTTGTGTTAACGCGCAACGCCTGGCGTGGTGCGGACGCCTGCTGCTCAAGCCTTCGGTGCCGCAGCGGCTGCCTTCGCCTCGTGCACGGCCGCGCCAACGCGCTCGACGAACTCGCGGTCGGTGCTCATGAGCGCCTCACGCAGGCCATTCGCGGTCTGCACCATCAGACGATGCGTGACGTCCTGGGTGGCCCACGTGAGCCAGCCGACCACGATCAGCATCGTGCCGCACACCATGCCGACCGGCGAGCGCAATATCCCGCCGACAATAGCGCCGACGAGTCCCAGCAGCGAGATGGCGCGCGGCAGGGCTTTGTTCTTCGGCACGGTGACGACCTGTACATCGACGATATCTTTCAGCGGAAAGACCTGGCCGGCCGACGAGAGTGCGTTACGCGTGACCGACACGCCGCGATCATTGAAAGGGGTTTCCATCGAGTCGAATGCAATCGGTAGCAAAGGGCGCAGCGTACCAGACTTCAAATGCTGAAGACGGAACTTTTCCGGCGCGGATCAGGGCACTTGCGGTTGGTCTCCCGTACGCGCTAACAACCGCGGTCCTCGGCAGTACGACGGCGGACGTGTTCGTTGCGCGGCGATGGGATGAGGCACAGGGCAGCAACAGCATTCACACCGAGACGCCGGACTTGCCCTTGCTCTTCGGACCGGCGACGTTGCCCGAAGCGGAATGCTCCTTGGGTGCTGTGCCTCGTTTCGCTGCGCCGGTTCGTCCACCACGCCCGGCTTCCATCACGTCCTCAAGGTAGCGCTCTACCACGTGCTGGAACTCCAGGATCGCCGCGTGACGGTCAGCCACGCCGGCATCATGGCTCAGCGTGACGGCTGCCTTCATAAGATGCTGCACGACCACGGCCCGGAACAAAGCTTCGTCCACGGACAGTCGCGGCGCGAGGGCGGCCAGTACGGATGCGATTCCTTTGCGCAATCTTTCGCGCACTCCGGTGGCGCCAGGCAATGCGACATCACGCGCGTCGACCAGCACCACGAAAGCGGGGTGCGTCGTGCGAAACGCCACGAAAAACGTCGTCAGCCGGCTCGCAACGACCGATACATCAAGCAGCGGCACCTCCTCGCTCAGCCTGACTAATGCTGCTTCAAGCTCGGTCACGTATTGCTCGATCAGCGTACCTGCGACCTGCTCTTTCGTCGGAAAGAACTGGTAAAGCGAACCGATCGACGCCCCCGCGCGCGCGGCGATCGCTGTCATCGTCGTTGCTTCGTACCCTTTTTCGGCGAATTCCGCACTTGCGGCTTCCAGTAACGACGCCACCCGCGCATGTCCGCGGGCGCGGCGCGGCACCTTCGCTTCGCCCGTATTCGGCGTTGACTTTTGTGAGGCCATTCTCATATACTGTTTGTGAGCACCCCCTCACAATACACCAGCGGCTCGCCGCTTTCAACGGAAGACCATCATGTTGCAAAAACTTGACCCCAAGACTACCGCTCTCGTTCTGATCGATCTTCAGGAGGGCATTCTCGGATTCGGGAAAGCGCCCCGCCCAGCCGCAGCCGTGCTGGCTACCGCGGCCACGCTCGCAAAGCGCTTCCGGGAAGTGAACGCGCCGGTCGTGCTGGTGCGGGTGGGCTGGAGCGCCGACTTCGGCGATGCACTGAAGCAGCCCGTCGATCAGCCCATGGCGCTTCCCCCCGGCGGACTGCCCTCGAACTGGTGGGACTTTCCCACCGAACTGGCGGTGGAGGAGCGCGACATCAAGATCACGAAACGCCAATGGAGCGCTTTCTACGGCACCGAGCTCGACCTGCAATTGCGGCGTCGCGGCATCGAAACCATTGTGCTCGGCGGGATTTCGACGAACATCGGCGTCGAGTCGACGGCTCGCGCCGCGCACGAGCACGGGTACTCGCTGGTGCTGGTCGAGGACGCGATGAGCTGCGGCGCGCCGGAGCATCACGATGCGTCGCTGAATTTCGTCTTCCCGAGGCTCGGTCTCGTGCGGCAATCCGGCGACGTACTCGAGGCGCTCGCAGGCTGATGACGCGACGCCCGATGGACAAGCACAGCGTAGCTGGAGAGCGACGATGAGCAGCGAACGTCTCTCCACGGTTTCGTCGCTCTCGCGCCGCGTCGAAACCGTGATTGATGGTCGGGCGTTGGGTCGCGCCATGTTTGCGCTCGTCCCGCTGCTCGTGCTCGCACTCGTATCAGGCAGACCCGGGTGGCTCGCCGCTGCAATCGTGCCGGTCGCGATGCTCATCGCACTCGACCACTCGCAGCTTGCGCCGCTCGGCGTCTTCGCGCACGCTTTGGCGATCAGCGCGGGCTTCGTGATCCTGATGGCGTCGCTCGCGCACCCACTGCTCTTTGTCGTAGCCACAGTCATGCTGGGTATGGGATCCGTGCTGGTCACCGCGGGCGGCAGTGCCTTGCGCTCGCTCGGCAACTTCACGTTCATTCCCGCGCTGTATCTTGCCTGTGAAAGTGGGGAAGGGGTCGCACGGCAAGCGCTTATCACCCGGAGCGTTGAGGTCCTGCCGTTCCTGTTGATAGCGGCGTTGCCGATCCTGCTCGTTGCGTCAGTCGAGCACTTCCGCTCGCGTGAAACAGGCCAGCCGACTCTTGCGCATTTCGCAAAGTGGACGCGCCTCTCCCCAAACAGCGAGCGCAACGCATGTATCGAGCTGGTGATCACCGTCGCGCTCGCGGTCGCTTGCGCTGCCGCACTTGTCGAATGGCGGCACGTCGATCATGGTCAGTGGATGATCTGGTCGGCCGCCAGCGTCGTTACCGGAAATGCAGCAAGCGCCCGGCAGAAGTTTCGCAGCCGGCTCACCGGGGCCGTTGTCGGCGTTTCCTTCGGCGTGGTCGTCGGGTTGATGATCCCTCATGCGTTATTTATGCGTGTGTTCGTTGTGTTCGCCGCAATGCTGACGCTCATCTGCATTCGTCCTTACACGCTCGCATTCGGCGTCCGGTGCGCCTGTGCGGCAATAGCTTTTGTATTGGCGGGAAAGCCGTGGATTTTTGGAGGCGAACGCCTGCTGAACGTGGCTGTCGGCAGCGCCATTGGGCTGCTGTGTGTGCTCGCGGCATCCGCCATTGCGGCTGACGGTCAGCGCGCCAGGCGACCTTGATGAATGCATTCGCGGCTTGCGTGCGGGCGGGGACGATTACCTGACTCTGGCCGGTAAGATGCGCGGAAGTACCTTGCTCAGGAGCGAACACGATGGATCTCGATGCGGCAAGTAGAAGCCGCGGCGTCGCCGTACTCTTGACGCTGTCCGGAGGCTTTCTCGACGCGTATACGTACGTTGGCCACGGCGGTGTATTCGCGAACACGATGACGGGAAACGTGGCACTCCTCGGCATCCACATAGCAGCGGGTGACTGGACCCAGGCGTGGCTGCACATTCCCCCGCTTGTCGCCTTTGTATTCGCGGTATTCGTGGTTCACCTGCTGCGCCTCGACGCCGTCGCGAACTCGCTTCCGCGCCCCGCACTTGTCTGCCTTTTACTTGAAATTTTTTTTCTGGCTGTAGCGGCTAGCGGTGTGTGTGGACGCTCAGAGCTTTGGCTGATCCCAGGTATAACATTCGTCGCTACGCTCCAGACCTTGTCCTTCACGCACATCGAGAATCTTACGTACACGTCCGTGATGACAACCGGAAACCTTCGCCGCGCAGCGAAGAAATTGCTGGAAGGACTGATCCCAAGATACGATAAATCGGCTCTTCACGACGCGTCGCTGCTTGGAGCGGCAGGATTCAGCTTCTTCGCCGGCGCTGTGTTCGGGGGGCTCGCAACTAGACTGTTGCACGATGTGGCGTTATGGTTCGCAGTAGGGCTCCTCTTGGGCGCGCTACTGCGGATGGGGCAATTGGCACGCAGGAGCGCCAGTGCCTGACACTACCCGCGCTCAGCAAGCATAGTCGCCGCAGCCATAGCCATCGAGGTCTCCATGGACTCGCGGTCTTATATGTCCGACTAACCGTTGCAAGACATCTTTGCCCGAACCCCTCTGCAGGGTGCCGCCGCGACTATCTTCCGGACCGAGGGGACGATTAGCGCAGCCAGGTTGTGGCCAGCTCCACGACTTCATTGCCTTTCGCGTTGAGCACGGCCCGCAGCATATACAGGCTGAAGCCCTTCGCATGCGCCCACTCGATCTTGCCGAGCCTGCGCAAGCTGTCCGATAGTCCGTTGAGGCTGTCGCCCGTCACACCCCAGATGCGCTCGACACCCGCGGCAGCAAGCGCGTTCGTGAGGTAATCGGTAATGGTTTGTCGTGTCATGATCGTGCTCCCGTGATTAGATCAGATGAAGGGCTTTGGCCTCGTCCGCGAGCGTCGCGCGGAAATCGGGGTGCGCGAGTCCGATCAGCGCCCGTGCCCGTTCCGTCGACGACAACCCCTTGAGATTCGCGACGCCGTACTCGGTCACGACGATGTGCGTGTCCGTGCGCGGCGTGGTCACCGGCCCCGAGAGCTTCGGCACGATCTTCGAAAGCGCGCCGCCCTTCGCCGTGGAATGGAACGCGATGATCGACTTGCCGCCTGCCGACCCGTAGGCACCGCGAACGAAGTCGAGCTGGCCGCCTGTCGCGCTGTACTGATGCCCGTTCACATGCTCGGAATTGCAGGCGCCGGTCAGGTCCATCTCCACAGTCGAATTCACCGAGATCATCTTCGGGTTCTGCGAGATGATCGCCGGATTGTTCACGTAGTCCACCGGGTAGCTCTCGATGGAGGGGTTGTCGTTCATGAAGTCGTACATCGCCTGATCGCCCATGGCGAAGGTAAAGACCGACTTGCCGCGATTCACGGCCTTGTTGCGGTTCGTCACCACGCCGCGCCGGATCAGGTCCACGAGCCCAGGCGTCAGCAGTTCGGTATGCACGCCCAGGTCGCGGTGGCCATACAGCGCGCCGCACACGGCATTGGGCAGCGCGCCAATACCCATCTGCAGGCAGGCGCCGTCGGGAATGAGGGTTGAGATCAGATCCGCGATCACGTGATCCTTTTCGCTCGCCGGCTTCGGCAGCAGTTGCGGCAGCGGATGATCCGACTCAACAATGGCGTCGACCTCGGAAATGTGCAGCAACGAATCGCCGAACACGCGCGGCATGTTCGGATTGACCTCGACCACAAGCCGGCGCGCGGAGCGCGCAACGGCGCTCGTGTAATCGTTGTTGGTCCCGAACGTGAAATAGCCGTTGCTATCCATGGGCGACACCATCACCAGCATCGTATCGACCGGAATATGGTCGCTGAAAAGACGCGGCGACTGGCTGAAGGTGTTCGGCACGAAGAATACGACCTTGCGGTCGCCGTCTTCGGCGCCCTGGCGGATCAGCTTGCGCTCAGGCTCGCCGAGGAACATGCAGTGCGGCTGGATGCGCCCCATCAGTTCGTATTGCAGCAGCGTCTTGCTGAGAAACGATTCGGCGTGGAAGTAGTAGACCTTCAGCGCATCGACATCGCCCGCACTCGCTCGCGCCGCCAGCGCAGCCAGCAGCGAAGGCGGCTGGGACATCGCCATGCCGAGCGCCACAGTCGAACCGCTTGCAATCGACGATACTGCTTCATCAGGTGTGCGAAATTTTGAGGAATAGACTGATTCGTTATTCATAGCCATGCTCCTTAGTAATTGGCTTCCGCTTCCGGCGAATGTCCGCGCCGGTAGATCAGCATCGTGCGCTCGAACGACATCACCAGCTTCCCGTCCTGATTGATGCCACGCGTGAGAACCGTCACGATGCCTTGCGTGGGACGGCTTTTCGATTCGCGCTTTTCCAGCACCGTCGATTCCGCATAAAGCGTGTCGCCCGCAAAGACCGGATGCGTTGCGCGCACGTTGTTCCAGCCGAGATTGGCCACCACCTTGGCGCTCACGGTGCGAACGCTCATGCCCGTCAGCAGCGCGAGCGTGAAGGTGCTGTCCACCAGCATCTTCTTCCACTCGGTGTGACTCGCGTAGGCCTGGTCGAAGTGCACTGGCTGCGTGTTCATGGTGAGCAGGGTCATCCAGATGTTGTCGACGTCCGTGATCGTCCGGCCCGGGCGATGCTCGTAGGTGTTTCCGATCTCGAAGTCTTCGTAGTAAAGGCCGGAAACCTCGCGAAAGCGGTTCTCCGCGATCTTGCGGTAGGCAGCGATGGATTCGCTCATGACATGCTCCTGGTTGAAATTTAAAAAAAACGCTTAGGCACGCGACAAAACGCGCCGCGCCTCACGGGCGATCGCCTCGTCGACCATACGGCCGTCGACCACCGCTGCACCTTCTCGTGCGGCCTCGATCACGCGGTGCGCCCAGTCGATCTTTGCGGCGTCCGGTGTCATGGCCGCGTTGATGGGTCCGATGTGGGAAGGGTGGATGGCCGCCTTGCCGTCGAACCCGTTCGCGGCCGCAAACCCGATTTCGTGCTCGAGTACGGCGCTATTGCCGATTTCGAAGCATGGCGCGTCGATGGCGCGTATGCCGCTCGCCACGCACGCGGCCGAAATCTGCACGCGTGCGACAGAAAGCGCGAACGACGCAGGCTGCACGCCAACGTCCCCGGCATAGTCCCCCGCGCCGAACATGACCGCCGCGACACGCGAGGCGGTGGCAAGCACCTCCGGCAGCACCACGACGCCCTTGCGCGATTCCACCAGCGGCACCACGCGCGCGTCGCTCGCGACTTCGCGAAGCAGCGCTTCGACCTGCAGGACCGTATGTGCTGCCTCCACCTTAGGAATCACGATGAAAGCCGGTTGAAATGCCGCATCGAGCAGCACGGCAAGGTCGTCCAGACCGTTGCGCGAGTTCGGCGTATTGATGCGCACCGCGAGCGCGGCGGTAGAGTTGAACGGCTGGCTGAGCAGGTCGCCCAACTGGCGGCGGGCGATGGTCTTTTCTTCGGGACGCACGGCGTCCTCCAGATCCACGATCAGCACATCGGCCCCCGCCGGGCCGGCTTTGGCGAAACGCTCGGGGCGCGTCGCAGGAGTGAACAGCCAGGACCGGGTTTTCGTCTCGACGTCGCGAGTATTCATTGCTTCACCTCCAGAAGTTCGATTGCCAACGGGGTTCATTCTCTGTCCCCATCGGCTCCTGAACAATCGCTGATTGGCGAAGCCAGACTCAACCCGAACCGAAACCGGCGCTTCTTGTGCTTTTTTATCAGCCGGTGGCGGCGCCAAGGCGCGCGAGATGTTCGACGAGCCGCCGGGTGGAGGAAGGCAGCCGCTCGAGGTCGTTTACGCAGATCAGGATCTTGCGCACGGCCCACGCGTCGGTGATGCGCAGCAGACGCACCCGCATCGAGCGTTGAAACCGCCGCGCCGCCGACTCAGGGAGTACCGCGACGCCCACGCCGTTTTCGACCAGGCGGCAAATCGACGCGAAGTTGCCAAGCTGGATGCGGTGCCGCAAGCTGCGATGCAGCCGCTTCGCCTGATATTCGAGGAACACCTGAATCGACGAGCCGCGTTCGTGACCAACGAAATCAGCTTCGATAAGATCGGCAAAGGCGATCTCCCGCTGCAGCGCGAAGCGTTCGTCGACTGCGGGCACAACCGCGCACAGGCGGTCGGTGGCAAAGGGAAACGTCGTGAGCGCCACGCCCTCGGGCGGCGAAGCGATGATGCCGATATCGGCCACGCCTTCCGCAATGGCCGCGATGATCTCATCGCTCGGACGCTGCTCGATTTCGATGTTGATGTTGGGGTTGTCGCAGAGAAAGCGGCTAAGCGGGCCAGGCAGCGTCTCGACAAGTGCATTCGTGTTCGAGAGGATGCGGATGGTCCCCCGCATCCCCTGGGAGAACTGTGCGAGGTCGTCCGTCATGCGTTGTAGCGCGCCGAGGGTGGTCCGCGCGTGGCGCAGGAAGGTCTGCCCCGCCTCCGTGACGCGTATGCCGTGAGGCCGACGCTCCAGCAGCGGCACACCTACCGCCTCCTCCATCTGCCGGATACGCGCACTGACTGCCGCGAGCGAGAGGTTGACGCGGGCTGAGCCGTGCGTAAGGCTGCCAGCTTCGGCGACGGCAACGAAGGTTTGAAGGTCGACAAGGCCAAAATGCATGGGATAACACACCGGGAAGTGAGTCTGGACTCGAATGGACGGGCCACGAGGCTCGCCTGCGAGAAGCATACCTGGCTTTACGCATAGATTTGCGAGAAAAGTCCGTAACTTCAGGCATCGGACGCCAGACTTCAAATGGCTAAAGTCGGACTGCCGACAGGGCCGGGCGTAAAGATTTCTCCATCCTTGTCGATATACAGCCTGAAGTGCCGCTCCATCGTGTGGCCGACAATGTGCACCGCTATGCCAGGAAGCGGGGCTGAAATCAGGTAGTCACGTGTTCCGGCGATGATTCAGGAGCCCGGTTGACGATAAGCAACGGCTGACAATTGATAGCTGGTTGAAAGCAGGCCGACTGCAAACACAATCCGGAAGGCTATGATTCGAATCACGAGGTCCCTACTGGCAAAACCGGCCCTGTTCATTTTCGCCGGGATCGGGATCACGCTTGCCACCACCGGCGTCACGGCAGTCGCGTTGTACCAAATGAGGCTTGACGCCATGGCGCAGGCCCGCGATACCGCACAGAACCTCGTGATCTCCCTGCAGAAGGAGACCGAGCGCAATCTCGACATCTGCCAACTTGCCATGCGGGATGTCGTGACAAGTATGACGGCCCCCAGTATCGGCCAACTCACTCCCGATGCCCGCCAGCTCATCGCTTTCAGCGCGGCCAATAATGTCAGGGAACTGGGCGCGATATTCGCAGCAGATGCGGCTGGCAACAGCGTCCTCGACTCCCGTTGGACTGTGCCGCCCAAGCTCAATGTAAGCGACCGCGATTTCTTTCAGGTTCAACAACAGCAGAAAGGGGCTGGCTTGTATCTCAGCAAGCCCTTCGTGCCACGCGTGGGCAACTCTGGGCAACCGTCGATCGCGCTGAGCCTGCGTCTTGATGATGCCAATGGCCACTTCGCCGGCATTGTTGCAGGTACGCTCCGGCTAAGCTATTTCCACCAGCTCTTCGAAGACTCGATACTCGGCGCTCACGGAACCCTTACCCTGTTGCGCACAGACGGGACTGTCCTGATGCGTCAACCGTATCGCCGGGACGATATAGGCAGCACGCTCGCGGGCGGCCATTCCTTTCCCCCGCTCGTGCAATCGGCTCACGGAACTTATGTCGACGTTGCCGTGCTCGACCACATCGAGCGCCTATACAGCTTCAGGCGGATCGGGGACTATCCACTGGTCGTGGTCGTTGGTCTTGCGACTGAGGATATCTACGCCGGGTGGCGTAAGCGGGCGTTTGCGATTGGTATCGTGACTGCCATGCTGGATGTGCTTACCATCATGCTGTCTATGATGTTCAGCGGACAATTGCGCAGGCGACTCGCCATGGAGCGTCAGTTGCAGACGCTGGCATGGTTCGATGCCTTGACCGGCTTGCCCAACCGGGCACAACTCAACAAGGAAACGCTCCGTATCCTGACGGACGCCAGCCGGAATTCGTCACAGTTCGCGATACTGTTCATCGATCTGGACCGTTTCAAGCGCGTCAACGACACGCAGGGACATTCCGCCGGTGACGAAGTGTTGAGCGAAATCGCGCGGCGTTTGCGCAATTGCATCCGGGGTGAGGACGTGATCGGCCGCCTCGGTGGAGACGAGTTCCTGGCCGTCCTGCAAAATTGTGACGTACATAGGGCAGCCCACTTAGCCGCGCGCATCCTGCAGGCCCTGTACCAGCCTATCACCGTCAACGCAAAGTACGACACCCGCATCACGCTCAGTGCGAGCATCGGCGTCTCACTGTATCCCTACGACGGGCAGGACGCCGATACATTGCTACGTAATGCAGACATGGCGATGTACAAGGCGAAGAGCACGGGACGTAATCAGGTGCATTTCTACGCTCCGCTGTATGAGCGTCAGGCCAAAGAGCAGCTCGAACTGGAAATCGCGCTGCAGCGAGCCTTGCAAGGGAGCGCCCTGAGCGTCGCCTACCAGCCCAAGGTCGATGTGACGGGAACACTGCACGGAGCCGAAGCTTTGGTTCGGTGGAACGACAAGAAACTGGGGATCGTTCCGCCAGACCGCTTCATCGCCATCGCGGAAGAAAGCGGCCTGATCGCCGAACTGGATGCCTGGGTGCTGAACGAGGCCTGCCGTCAACTCGCTGAGTGGCGCGCCGAGGGCATCGATGTAGCAAACATATCAGTGAATGTCTGTGCCGCTGACTTCAAGCGTCCAGATTATGCTGGCTTTATCGCGTCCACCCTGCAGGCTCATGGTCTGGAGCCTGCAGACCTCATTCTGGAAATGACCGAGCGAGTTCTGTTTGACGAGTCGGCCGATGACATTCGCACATCGCTCGATGCAATACATGCCCTTGGAATAGCGCTGTCGATCGATGACTTCGGTACGGGCTACTCGTCCCTAAGCTATCTGCACCGATTCCCCGTCAAAGAACTGAAGATTGACAGAAGCTTTGTGCGGGGTATCGGGGCCGATGCAATGGCCGAATCTCTGGCACAGACGGTAATAAATATTGGCAACGTGCTTAAGCTGAGCGTCATCGCTGAAGGCGTGGAAACGCAGGGACAGCGCGACTTCCTGCATCACCACGGTTGCCTGATGTACCAGGGATATCTATACTCGCCGCCGCTGCAACCGGGAGACTTTGCGCGCTGGGCAGAAACGCATCGGCAGCAAACACCCATTAGCGAATCAGGCTGAGCTCGGTTCACGTTTCCACGAGAGGCCCACAACCGGCCCGTCATTCCGGCATACCCTTGCCACGCGTTTCAGGAAGGAACCACGGAACGATGATGCCTATCAGATAGCACGAGCTCATGATGAGCGCGGCATGCGATACGCCACCGAATGCCTTGATCATCGAACCGGAGATGATCGGGAAGACCCATGCGATCAGGCGTGCGGCGTTGAAGACGAAACTGATCGCGGTCGAGCGAACCGTCGACGTGAACAGTTCGCACGGATAGATCGCCATCCACGCGTACCCGCATCCCAGCGTGAAAAACCCGTTGATCGGCGCGATGATGACCATGCCGCTCACCGTCGCGGTGTAGCGATAGGTGATGATCGTGGTGATCAGCGAGCCGACGAAGGTCGCGCTCAGGAATGCGCGCCGGCCGATCGAGTCGACGATGAAGCCCGCTGCGAGATAGGCGACGATCGCGCCCGCCGTATAGAGGATCGAAATCCGCGAGCCCCACGCGACGGCATCGGCCACGCCCGTCGCTTTCGCGAGCGCAACCGTATAGGTCGGTAGCCAGCTAGAGATCGCCCACCAGCCGGTCGTGGCGACGATCGACAGAACCGTCGTCAGCAGCGTGCGGCGAAGCGCCTCGCGCTCGGTGAACAGTTGCTTGAGCGTAAAGGGGCGGGCGTTCTGCTTGCCAGGTCGCGAGGTGTACCGGATAGCCTCGTCGGAGGTCGCATTCCAGCGCTGTTCCTTCACGGCCTGTTTCCACTTCTCCGACTCGCTCAACCCACGGCGCAGGTAGAGCACGAAGAACGCGGGCAGCGCACCGGCGATGAACATCAGACGCCACGTTTCCCCACCCAGCGGTTGCGTGGAAGCCAGCGCGTACCACACCACGGCGGCGAGCAGCGTGCCCCAGCCAAAACCGGATTGCAGGAAGCCGGCACCCTTGGCGCGGGCATGTTCCGGCCAGGTCTCCGACACCAGCGCGACGCCTGTGCTCCATTCGCTGCCCATTGCAAGCCCGGTGAGAAATCGCAACAGGCATAGCACGGCGAAGGTGTTGGAAAAGGCGGTCAGCCCGGAGAACAAGGCGTAGAGGAATACTGACCACAGCATCATACGTTTGCGCCCGACGTAGTCGGCGAGAATGCCGCCGACCATGCCGCCCGCGCCCCAACCGAGCAAGGTGATGCCGATCACGCCACCCGCATAGACGGGCGTCGAGAGGGCCTGGGCCGGCGTCAGCACCGATTTGAGCATCGGCGCGAGCACGACCACGAGCGCGAGCGCCTCGAAACCGTCGAAGATCCAGCCGAGGAAGGCGCCTCGCAGCACGCGCCAGTGCGTACTCGTCAGCCCGTCGTACCAGCGTGTTTTAGGCGGCTGCGCGATATGGGTGTTTTGCATGATGGTGTCTCCTGAAGGACCTTGCCTGGACGTTTTCTTTGATCGTCTGCGAGCAAGGCCCAGTTAAAACATCAAAGTAAACAATGTCAGGCACGCGATTGAGCGGATGCGTCACGCTGCATGGCTCGCTCACGGATCGCGGCAAAGTCGGCCGGGAGTGGATGCAGGTCGAGCCGCCGCCCGGCCTTCACGATCTGGCTCGGCGTATCGTGGCCGATCAGCGCCGGCAAGCGCTTCGATGCGTCGATGAGCGCGCCCAGATCGACGCCTGTGTCGTAGCCCATCAGTTCGAGCGCGTGCACGATCTCCTCGCTGCATACGTTGCCGCTGGCGCCCGGCGCATAGGGACACCCCCCGATGCCGCCCAGCGACGCGTCGAAGCGGTCGGCGCCCGCATCGATCGCGGCGAGTACGTTGGCAAGGCCCATGCCGCGCGTGTTATGAAAGTGCAGCGTGAACTCGGTCTGAGGCCAGCGCTCGACGCATCGCGCTGTCAGCGCGGCGACCTGCTGCGGATAGGCCATGCCGGTCGTGTCGCATAGCGTGACGCCTTGCGCGCCGCCTTCCTCAATGAAGCGTCGCGTCCACTCGATCACAGTATCTGTCGGTACGTCGCCCTCCATCGGGCAGCCGAATGCGCACGATAGCGAGATGTTGACCGCGAGTCCGGCATCGCGGGCGATGCCGGCAACCTGCTTGAGCCCATTGAACGACTGCTCGCGCGTCATCCGCAGGTTGGACAGGTTGTGGCTCTCGGTTGCCGACATCACGAGATTCAGCTCGTCCGCGCGCGCCTCAATTGCGCGTTCGGCGCCGCGCAGGTTCGGCACGAGTGCCGTATAGACGACGCCCGGCTTGCGCTTGATCTCACGCATCACGATCTCGGCGTCGCGTAACGCGGGAATCGCTTGCGGCGACACGAAAGCCGTCACCTCGATCTTCGCCATGCCTGTTTCGGAAAGCGCATCGATCAGCGCAATCTTGTCGCGGGTCTCGACGAACGTGCCTTCCGACTGAAAACCATCGCGCGTGCCGACTTCCTGCATGTAAATGCGCCGGCGTTCTCCGTTCCAGATGTTCATGCGATTGCTCCTTTGTCACGCAGTTCGGCAATCCGGCTTTCGGAGAGCCCAATCTCACGCAAGATGTCTTCGGTGTCGTCACCGAGTTTCGGCGCGGAAGAACGCACCGAGCCCGGCGTGCCCATCAGCTTGGGCACGATGCCCGGCACGTCGACGTCATAGCCGTCGCGCGTGGTCTGCCGCAAGATCATGTCGCGTGCGCGGTAGTGCGGATCTTCGGCGATATCGCGGGCCGTATAGATCTTGCCCGCTGGCACCCGCGCTTCGGTCAGCGTGGCCAGCACATCTTCGGTCGAACGTTGTGCGGTCCACGCTTCAATGGCCTGGTCCAGTTCGTCAACCTGCGCGACACGCCCGGCGTTGTTCGCGAGCGCGGGGGCGTCCGCCAGATCCTTGCGGCCGATCGCAATCATGAGCCGCTTGAAGATGCTGTCGCCGTTGCCGGCGATGAGCACATAGCCATCGTCACATCGATACGCATTGGAGGGGGCGATGCCGGGCAGGGCGCTACCGGCGGCTTCGCGGACCGCCCCGAACGCGCTGTACTCGGGAATCAGGCTCTCCATCACGTTGAAGACCGCTTCGTGAAGCGCGACGTCGATGACTTGCCCCTTGCCGCCGTTCACGTCGCGGTGATAGAGCGCGGTGAGCACGCCGATCACGCCATGCAGTGCGGCGAGCGTATCGCCGATCGAGATGCCGCAGCGCACCGGCACGCGGCTGGGTTCCCCGGTCAGATGACGCAGGCCACCGACCGCTTCGCCGATCGAGCCGAAGCCCGGCAAATCGCGGTAGGGTCCCGTCTGGCCATACCCCGAGATACGAAGCATGATGAGCCGGGGGTTCAGCTCGGCCAGTTGCTCGTAGCCCATCCCCCAGCCTTCGAGCGTGCCCGGCCGGAAGTTCTCGATGAGGACGTCGGCCTCGGCAATCAACTGGCGCGCGATGGTCTGGCCTTCAGGGGTGCGCAGATCGAGCGCCAGTGAGCGCTTATTGCGCGACTGCACCTGCCACCACACGGACGTACCGTCTTTCATCAGCCGCCAGTTGCGCAGCGGATCGCCGGCACCCGGCGGCTCGATCTTGATGACCTCGGCGCCGAATTCGCCGAGCGTCTTGCCGGCGAACGGGCCGGCAATCAGTTGACCCATCTCGATCACCCGCACGCCTTTAAGCGCGGCGGGCGTGCCTGGAAAAGAAAGTTGGCTGTTCATCGTGAAAACTCCTGAGACTGCGTTCGGTGTCCAAAAGGCGCGTTGCCTTAACTGAACAGCCAAGGCTCTCGAGCGCGGCGGGCGCGCTCGTACTCGCGGATGCGGTCGGCCTGGCCGAGCGTCAGCGCGACGTCGTCCAGCCCTTCGAGCAGACGGCGCTTGCGTTCCGGTTCGATCCCGAACGGGATCGCGTCGCCGTCGACGGGCCGGATGGTTTGCGCCTCCAGATCGATCTCGAGTCGCAAACCGGACGGACGGGCGACGAGGTCGAACAGGTTCTGGACAATGCCTTCGTCGAGCCTGATCGGCAGCAACCCATTCTTGAAGCAGTTGCCGTAGAAGATGTCCGCGAAGCTCGGTGCGATCAGCGCGCGAATACCGAAATCCGACAAGGCCCACACCGCATGCTCGCGGCTCGACCCGCAGCCGAAGTTGTCGCGCGTGAGCAGAATCCGGGCGTCCGCGAAGCGTGCCTGGTTGAGGGGGAAGTCCGGATTGCGCTGGCGGCTCGAGATGTCCTGCCCGGGCTCGCCGTGGTCCAGGTAGCGCCATTCATCGAACAGATTGGCGCCGAAGCCGGTGCGCTTCACCGATTTCATGAACTGCTTGGGGATGATCGCATCGGTGTCGACGTTCGCGCGGTCGAGCGGCACCACGAGCGCCTCCAGTCGGGTGAAGGGTTGCATCAGAGACCTCCGCGGGAAATATCGACGAAGTGACCTGCGATGGCAGCGGCTGCGGCCATCGCGGGACTGACGAGGTGGCTGCGGCCGCCGGGGCCCTGGCGGCCTTCGAAGTTCCGGTTGGACGTCGACGCGCATCGTTCGCCCGGGCGCAACCGGTCGTCGTTCATGCCGAGACACATCGAGCAGCCCGGTTCGCGCCATTCGAAGCCCGCCGCCTTGAAGACGGCGTCGAGACCTTCGGCTTCGGCCTGCGCCTTGACGAGTCCCGAGCCCGGCACCACCAGCGCGAGCTGGATGGTCGGCGCAACGTGCTTGCCCTTCACGACTGCCGCGGCCACGCGCAGGTCTTCAATGCGCGCGTTCGTGCAGGAGCCGATGAAGATCTTGTCGAGCGTGATGCGCTCGAGCGGCGTGCCCGGCTCGAGGCCCATGTATGTCAGCGCGCGTGTCATACCGGCGCGACGCACCAGGTCGGGTTCATCCGACGGGTTCGGTACGGCGGCGTCGATCGAGACCACCATTTCGGGCGACGTGCCCCAGGTGACCATCGGCCGCAAGCGTGTGGCATCGATGTCGACGGTTTTGTCGAAGTGCGCTCCCTCGTCGCTGACGAGCGTGCGCCAGTAAGCCACCGCCGCGTCCCAGTGCGCTTCGCCTGGCGCGAAGGGACGCCCCTTCACGTAATCGATCGTGACGTCGTCAACGCCGATCAGCCCGACTCTCGCGCCCGCTTCGATCGCCATGTTGCACACGGTCATGCGGCCTTCCATCGACAGCGCCCGGATCGTGCTGCCCGCGAACTCCATCGCGTAGCCGGTGCCGCCGGCGGTGCCGATCTGGCCGATGATCGCGAGCACGAGGTCCTTGGCCGTCACGCCGGGCGGCAGTTCGCCCTCGACGTTGACGCGCATCGACTTCATCCGCTCGACCAGCAGGCATTGCGTCGCGAGCACGTGTTCAACTTCCGAGGTGCCGACGCCGAATGCGAGCGCCGCGAAAGCACCATGCGTACTCGTGTGCGAATCGCCGGCCACGACCGTCATGCCTGGCAACGTCGCACCCTGTTCCGGGCCCACGACGTGGATGATGCCTTGCCTCGTGTCACGAATGCCGTAAGACCGGATGCCAAATTCATTGCAGTTCTTGTCGAGTTGCGCGACCTGGATCCGTGAAAGCGGGTCCGCGATCGCGTCGATGCTGGTCCGCTCAGCCGCCAGCGTGGGCACATTGTGATCGGCTACCGCGAGCACCGTGTCGGGCCGCCACGGGGTGCGGCCGGACAGGCGCATCGACTCGAACGCTTGCGGGCTGGTGACCTCATAGACGAGCTGACGGTCGACATACAGGAGCGTCGGGCCATCAGGTGTTTCCGACACGACGTGGCTTTGCCACAGCTTGTCGAACAACGTACGGGGCGTAGTCGCGGGCTGCATGAGGCTGTCTCCATCCATTCATATGAAAGAATGCTTGCTTGGCCTGCCAGCTATGTCCGGCAAGGCTGCTTGTCTATGGAGACTTATTCTCCTCGCGCGATCCCGTGAGCGGAATGCAACAGTGTGGAACCCAGCTTTCGCGGAACGCGAAAGCGCGCCGTGCGTCAGCGGGCCGAGGCTTGGGTCGCCTCCGGCGCCGCGTGGGTCAGATGGTCGACGAGCAGCCGCGCCGGTTTCCTCAGCGCTTTCAGATCGCGAGCGCAGATGAGCAGTTCGCGGTGAGCCCAGTCTTCCGCGAGGTCGATCTTGTGCAAGTCCATCGACTTCAGGTGCGGGCGTACCGCGGCGTCGGGCAGCACGGCAATGCCGAGCCCGGCGGCAACCATCAGGCACATCGCATCGAAGCTACGGACCTGAATGCGCAGTTTCAATTGTCCGCCCGAAAAAGCGGTAGCGGCCTGAAGGCGTTTGGCAAGCGAGGTATTGCGCGACAGGCTGACGAAGTCGAACTCCAGCGCGTCGACGAACGATACTGGCTCGCGCCGGGTCAGCGGATGGCCGCCGGGCACGACCAGGACCAGATGGTCGTGGCGATAGGGCATGGTCTGAAGGCCGAGCGTGGGCATCTGGTCGGCCATGATGCCGAAATCGGCCGCGCCGTCCACCACAGCGAGAGCAACCTGTTCGCTATCCTGTTCTTCCAGTTCAATGCGGATTTCCGGATTGCTGGCATTGAACGCCGCGATCTCCGACGGCAGGAACTGCGTCACCGCCGACGTGTTGGCCCACAGCCGAACGACCCCCACGACGCCGGCCGCATAGTCCGACATATCGGCCGTCATCAGGTCCACGTCGTTCAGAATACGCTGCGCGTGAAGCTTGAGCGCCTCACCCGCCGCGGTGAGCGTAATGCCGCGTGAGTGGCGTTCGAATAGCTCGGCACCGATTGTGGATTCGAGATCCGCTATGCGCTTGCTCGCGGCGCCGATCGCCAGGTGGGCGAGTTCGGCGCCCTTGCTGATGCTGCCGCTTCGAACAATGAGTGCGAAAAGCGAGAGTGAGACGAGATCGAGACGATGAAGGTTCATGTTCGGCTGCTCCGGCCGCTGTCACCGCTCCATTATGGGGCACGGCCTATTCTGTTCGCTCTCGGTGTTCGCTCGGATTTTAGGCGACGGGTCTTCGGCCGCTGCGGATGCTCGCGACTCATCGTTGCCCGCGCGATTCTGAATGCGCCTGCCTTTTTGCGCCTGCCTTTTGTCCGATATTCATCCGCTTCCTCCGAATATCGTGGATTAGACTATTTTTAGCTATGCGACTTTAAAGCGTGGCCGACTCACGAAGTCACCATTGCGCGGGCTTTCGTGCACCCCTTCTGCACGTGTCTGCCGCCGCCGAGCGAAAAATGCCTGCTTGGTGAAGCGTTTCGCCATTCCTTACTTCGGCCTACACCTAGGTTTTCCCGCCTCACACTCCGGACCAGCCGGCCGCACCGACGGCCCCTCGTTCGCTCATCGCTTGCTCCGCACATGGCGGCAGCGAGGTATTACCGCGGCGATTTTTTAATTTTATTTGTTTGAATCGAGCGCCTGATCCCGCCAGGCAATAGGCCCCTGCGCGCTGCGATGTTAAGCGCCTGATTCGGTGACAAGGAGATGATCATGAAGATCAAACATTTAAGCATGTTGTCAGCAACCGCCGTTGCACTTCTCTCGCTCAGTGGCGCCGCGCAGGCCGGCGGCCCCGGCGGTCCCGGCGGCCTATGCTCCAACGCAACGCTAAAGGGACCGTATGGCTTTACCGGTCACGGAGAAATTCTCGGATTGATAGGCCCGGATAATCTGGTGCATGCGTTCGCCTCCCCGTCGATCCTTGATGACGTCGCCCTGGTGACGTTCGACGGCGCAGGTCATTTTTCACGCACCGACTTCGGGCTTATCGGCGGGCTGCCGAAAGGGGGGCAGACTACCTTCAATCCGAACCAGACTGGAACCTACGCGGTGAACGCGGATTGCACCGGTACCATGCAAATCGTTTATACCGCCGGTGGCCCCGTGCCGGCCGGCGTCGAGGTCGACCTGCAAATCGTCGTCGCTGACGATGGGACGCTCATCGAATCGGTTGCCTCCAAAGGGATCACCGCCTCAGGCGCGACGCCGGACGGCATAACGTGTCCTCCGTATTGCGAGCAAGCGGCGCAAGAAAGATTTGAGGGGAAAAAGGTCGTGGTCTACGGCTTCCGCTAGTCGAGTCCCGGATGGGGTTACGATTTATTCGACGCCACCTGTCCGTCAGCATGCGGCCCGAGCGTCATTGTGATGGCGGCCCCGATGTTATTCACCCGCCTTAACCCCATGACGGAGGCTCACATGCAATACCTATTGATGATCTATTCGGAAGAAAACGGCTGGAACAAGATGACCGACAGCGAGCGGCAGCAAGGGGTTGCCGCCTATCAGGCGTACACCGAATCGTTGAAAAAAGCGGAGGTGCTGGTGGGCGCCAACCGGCTGCAGCACACGAACACCGCCACCACGGTGCGGCTCGTCGATGGCAAGCCGCAGGTGCTTGACGGACCGTTTTCCGATTCGAAGGAGCAGCTCGCCGGCTACTACCTGATCGACGTACCCAACCTGGACGCGGCGATCGCGTGGGCGTCGCGGTGTCCCGGCGCGGCGCACGGCCTCATGGAAGTGCGCCCGGTCTGGACTGCCCCCTACGCCGCGCCATCTGCTGCATGAGTCCGTCCGGCGGCGGCGACCGTGACGCGGAGGGCGCCGCGCATTCGATTGCCGAGGCGGTTGCTCGCCGCAGTTACGGCAAGCTCGTCGCCCTGCTGGCGATGCGCACGCGCGACGTCGCGGCGGCCGAGGACGCGCTGGCCGACGCGTTTGCGGCCGCGCTCGCGGACTGGTCGGCGCGCGGCTGCCCCGCGAATCCCGAAGCGTGGCTGATGACGGTTGCGCGCCGCCGGGCGATCGATGGCGCGCGCCATCGACATGTCGGCGACGAAGTGGTGAACCAGCTCGCGATCCTTGCCGACGAGATCGACACGCGTGAAGCAGGCGTGTTGCCTGACCGGCGGCTTGCACTGCTGTTCGCGTGCACGCACCCTGCGCTCGAGGCCGCGATTCGCACGCCGCTGATGCTGCAGGTGGTGCTGGGGCTCGAAGCAAAGACGATTGCGTCCGCGTTCCTGATGTCGCCCGCCGCGATGAGCAAGCGCCTCGCGCGAGCGAAGAACAAGATCCGCGAAGCGGGCATTCCGTTCAGCGTACCCGAGCGCGAGGAGTTGCCCGGCCGGCTCGCTGCCGTGCTGGAAGCGGTCTATGCGGCGTACGCGGAAGGGTGGACCGATCCGGTCGGCGGCGATACCGAGCGGCGCGATCTCGTCGGCGAGGCGCTGTTTCTTGCCCACCTGCTCGTCGAACTGCTGCCCGAGGAACCAGAGACGCTGGGTCTGCTCGCGCTGATGCTGTATGCGCAGGCACGGCGCGATGCGCGACGCGATGCGGCTGGCGACTACGTGCCGCTGTCGGCTCAGGATCCGGCGACATGGAACGCGCCGATGATCGACGCAGCCAACGCACTGCTGCGGCGCGCGAGCGCATTCAACGCAATCGGACGCTTTCAGCTCGAGGCCGCGTTGCAGTCGGCGCACGTCCACCGCTGCCGGACGCATCGCCCGAACTGGGACGAGATCGTGCAACTCTACGATGCGCTGCTCGCGATTGCGGCGTCGCCGGTGGTCGCGGTGAACCGCGCGCTCGCGCAGGCGGAACGGGACGGCCCGCAGGCGGCGCTCGACGCGCTCGAGCCGTATGCGGACGATCCGCGGCTGGCCGACTACCAGCCGTACTGGGCCGCGCGCGCCGATCTGCTCGCGCGTGCCGGTGCGACGGCCGAAGCGCTCGGCGCGTACGATCTCGCGATCGGACTCGCGCGCGATCCGGCCGTGCGCCGGTTCCTGCAGCGCAAGCGCATCGAGCTGTCATCGGCGAAAAGTTAGATTGTTCACTCGTGCGGCCAGAAAAGAGACATCCCTGTACGTCCGGTCGGCTATCATGCCTATCCTCTCCGAAGTAGCTCCTTATGATTTCCGTCCGTAATGTCACGCTGCGCCGCGGCGTCAATGTCGTACTCGATGGCGCGTCCGTCACTTTCACCCCCGGCGAAAAGATTGGCCTTGTCGGCCGCAATGGCGCCGGCAAGTCGTCCTTCTTCGCCCTTCTCAACGGCACGCTGCACGAAGACGGCGGCGAGTTCTCGATTCCCGCTGCATGGAAGATGGGCCAGGTCGCGCAGGAGATGCCGGAGACCGAGCAGAGTGCGACCGACTTCGTCATCGAGGGTGACACCGTGATGCTGGCCGCGCAGGCTGAAGTAGCCGCCGCTGAGGCCAGCGACGATGGCATGCGCATGGCGCACGCCTACATGGCCCTGCACGACGCCGGTGCACATGATGCCCCCGCGCGTGCCCAAGCGCTGATCCTGGGCCTTGGCTTCAGTGCTGCGCAGCTCAGCCAGCCGGTCAACAGTTTCTCCGGCGGCTGGCGCATGCGACTGCAGCTGGCGCGCGCGCTCATGTGCCCGTCCGACTTGCTGTTGCTCGACGAGCCGACCAATCACCTCGACCTCGACGCGCTGGTCTGGCTGGAAGCGTGGCTCAAGCGCTATCAAGGAACCATGGTAGTGATCAGCCACGATCGCGAATTCCTCGACGCGGTGACGCAGGTGACGGTGCACGTCGACAACGCCAAGCTTGTGCGTTACGGCGGCAACTACAGCAAGTTCGAAGAGATGCGCGCTGAGCAACTGGTGTTGCAGCAGGCCGCGATGGCCAGGCAGGCGGACAAGATCGCCCACCTGCAGAAATTCATCGACCGTTTCAAGGCCAAGGCCTCGAAGGCGAAGCAGGCGCAGAGCCGGGTCAAGGCGCTCGAACGCATGGAGAAGATCGCACCGGTGCTTGCCGACGCAGAGTTCAACTTCGAGTTCAAGGAGCCGCTCAACGTCCCGAACCCGCTGTTGTCGATGCTGGACGCGAGCTTTGGCTACCCCGCGCCGACCGGCGTACCGCCGGGCACGCCGCCGACGGTCATCGTGCGGGGCATCAACCGATCCGTGCTGGCCGGGCAGCGCATCGGCATTCTCGGTGCCAACGGCCAAGGCAAGTCCACTCTGGTGAAGACGGTGGCGCACGAACTGGCGCCGATTGCCGGCGAAATCAGCGAAGGCAAAGGCCTGAACATCGGCTACTTCGCACAGCAGGAACTCGACGTGCTGCGTCCTCTCGACACGCCGATGGAACACATGATCCGCCTTGCCAAGGACACGCCGGCGCACCTGCGTGCCCCCGGCCAGAGTGGCACCGAACAATCGCTTCGCACCTTCCTCGGCACCTTCAACTTCAGTGGTGACATGGTCCATCAGGCGGTCGGCACGATGAGCGGCGGCGAAAAGGCGCGGCTCGTGTTGTGCATGATCGTGTGGCAGCGTCCTAACCTGCTGCTGCTCGACGAGCCTACCAACCACCTCGACCTGGCCACACGCGAAGCGCTAGGCATGGCACTCAACGAATTCGAAGGCACCGTGATACTGGTCAGTCACGACCGTTCCCTGCTGCGCGCGGTATGTGACGAGTTCTGGCTCGTCACCAAGGGTGGCGTCGAGCCCTTCGACGGCGATCTGGACGATTACCAGCAGTTCCTGCGCGACGAAGCCCGTCGCATGCGCGAGCAAGCTGCGGGGGAGCAGAAGGTCATCGCCTGAGTTAACCCCTGGCGGTTCCAGTTTGGGAGCTGGCTGCCATAGCGCTCGCATCGAGTCGAACGGACGCTCCGGGTCGAAAGTACGCATTCGTGGAAGCCGGTAGCGGACGTTCGCCGTTGGCGTCTGCGGATGTCCGGTCTGAGGGCCCACCACGCCACGCTCCGCAGACTCAATCCAGGAGCAGCGCACCCGTTCTGAACGCAGTCGCACCAGCGACTTGCGCAACCGATAAACCGGCCGACGCAAACCCAAGCAAATGACGTGCGTAAAGCACGCCGGTGGTCGTCGCGTTCAGCGTCGTGACCTGATCCGTGAGCGGATCGACGATGTCCGCGACTGGCTGGCCCGCTTCGATCCAAGCCCCCACTTCCGCGCGAAACACGAGCACGCCGCTCATGGGCGCCACGATCGATTCGGAACCCGCGAACGGAGTGGCGGGGAACAGCAACGGGGGCAACGGGGCGGCTTCAGCGTCGATGACGCCGCGATGGCTCAGATAGTTGAGGATCGCCTGAGCGTCCTGTTCAGCGAACTCATATGAAACGTCGCACTGACCGCGCAGTTCCACCGTGATCGAGATGCCGCCATTGGGAATCGGATGCTGCTTGCCATAACGCGCACGCAGATTGGACCAGCAGAAGCTGTGAATCTCATCGAATGGATTGCCGGCCGCGTTCAGCGTCAATAGCGACGCTTTGGCGCCGATATAACGCGCGAGGGGTTCGACGTCTTCCCAGGTATCCGGATTGGTGTACAGATGCATCACCGCATTCAGATCGCAATGCAGATCGAGCACGACATCGGCATCGTAAGAGAGCTTTTGCAGCGCAAGCCGTTGCGAATCGAGTTCGGTGACGGGTGTCTGTTCGTCGAGTGCTTCACCCATGGCGGCGCGCACGGCAACGCGGTTTGCGTCGATGTCGCCCGTCAGGCGTCCTTCGACGCGCGGCATTACCAAGGCCGTCAGATCGTAGAAGTGACGGTTGAAGTTCTGCGCCGTATGCGTTTCAAAGCGACCGAGATGGGCGCCGAGCAGGTGTTGATTGAGACCGATCGGATTCGAAACCGGCACGACGACCACTTCGCCGCGCAGCTTGCCTGCCGCTTCAAGGGCAGCCAGATGCTTGCGCAGACGCCAGGCGACGAGCATGCCCGGCAACTCGTCGGCGTGCAGTGACGACTGAATGTAAATCTTCTGGCCGCCAGTCGGGCCATAGTGAAAACTGGTCAGGTGGCGTTCGGTGCCGAGTGTCCGGGAAATGAGCGGATGCGTTCTGGTTTGCATGGATTCGGCCGGTGGAAACGCCGGGGCACTTCAGGCCCCCGCGCGGCAATGTTATTTGAGGCTGCCGGTAAGAAACTGGCCTAAGCGTTCGCTTTTCGGGTTGACCAGAACATCTTGAGGATGGCCTTCTTCTTCGATCTTGCCCTTATGCAGAAACACCACGTGATTCGACACGTTGCGGGCAAAGCCCATCTCGTGCGTGACCACGATCATCGTACGGCCTTCTTCAGCCAGAGCCTGCATCACTTTCAGGACCTCGCCGACCAGTTCCGGGTCGAGCGCCGACGTGGGTTCGTCAAACAGCATGACTTCGGGCTCCATGGCCAGCGCGCGTGCAATGGCCACGCGCTGTTGCTGGCCGCCGGAAAGATGGGACGGATACTTGCCTTCCATGCTGGTGTTGAGCCCGACCTTGGTCAGGTACTTGCGAGCCCGCGTCTCCGCTTCAACCCGGCTCAACCCCAACACGCTGATGGGTGCTTCGACGATGTTTTCAAGCACGGTCATGTGCGCCCACAGGTTGAAGTGCTGAAACACCATCGACAACTTGGTGCGCATCTTCTGCAGTTGCTTGTGATCGCTCACCCGCAAGGAGCCGTTTCTATCCGGCTTGGTCTGGATCTCTTCTGCGTTGAGGGTGATGCGCCCCGAGCAAGGCTGCTCAAGAAAATTAATGCAACGTAGAAACGTGCTTTTACCTGAGCCGCTCGAACCGATGATGCTGATGACATCGCCGGCCTTTGCCTTGAGCGATACGCCCTTCAGAACCTCGTTGTCACCGAACTTCTTGTGCAGGTCGTCGACAATCAGCTTATACATATCTCGATACACTCCATCTTGGCTGAGGGTAGCCAGGTTCAATGCTCTTGCGGCTTCAAATAGGCCAGCAAGCGTGTTTCCATTCTGCGAAACGCCCAGACCAGCGTAAACACGATGCAGGCGTACAGCACAGCAGCAATGCTGTAGGCCTGGAACGATGCGTAGGTTGCCGAGTTCACGTCGCGCGTCACCTTCAGGATGTCAGGGACGGTGGCCGTGAAAGCGAGCGTTGTCGCGTGCAGCATGAGGATGACCTCGTTGCTGTAGTTGGGTAGCGCGCGCCGCAACGCGGACGGCAGGATGATCCGGGTGTAGAGCTTGAATCGGGACATCCCGTAAGCCTGCGCGGCCTCGATTTCGCCATAAGCGGTCGATTTGATTGCGCCGGCAAATATCTCCGTGGCGTAAGCGCATTCGTTCAACGCAAAGGCCAGCAGCGTACAGTTCATCGCACTACGGAAGAACGTGTCGAGCAGGGCGTGTGCGTGGACGATCTGAAGGCTGTAGAGCCCCGTATAGCAAAGCAGCAACTGCACGTAGAGCGGTGTGCCGCGGAACACATACGTATAGAGCCAGACGGGTCCGGAGATGAAGCGGTTGCGCGACGACCGGGCCACCGCCAGCGGGACGGCGAGACAGAATCCCAGTGCAATCGACGCGACCAGCAACCATAGAGTGATGACAAGGCCGCTGTACCGGTAACCGTCGGTGTACAGGTAGGCTTGCCAGTATTGCCTGACGAGTTCGATCACAGTACGGCCCTCCGGACACCTGTCGAGTAGCGTTTTTCCAGCCAGATCAACACGAGGTTAGACACCGTCGTGATCACCAGATAGATCGCGCCTGCTGTCAGCGTGAAAAAGAAAAATTCAAGCGTGCTCTTGCCCGCGTCCTGCGACGCTTTGACCACGTCGGCGAGACCGATGATCGAGACCAGCGCGGTGGCCTTGACCAGCACCTGCCAGTTGTTGCCGATGCCAGGCAGAGCGAAGCGCATCATTTGCGGGAACATGATGCGGGTAAAGACGCGCCACGAACTCATGCCGTACGCGAAGCCTGCTTCGAGCTGTCCGCGCGGAACGGAGAGAAAGGCGCCCCGGAACGTCTCGGTGAAGTACGCGCCGTAGATGAAGCCTAGTGTGATGACGCCGGCCACGAAGGGGTCGATGTCGATCTGATCGAAACCGAGGGCGTCAGTCAGATTGTTGAGCAGGATCTGAATGCCGTAGAACAGCAACAGCATCAACACGAGATCGGGAACGGAGCGAATCAGCGTCGTGTAGAGCGTGCCGAGGTGAGAGAGGGCGCGGTTCGGCGACAACTTCGCCGCGGCGCCGCCGAGACCCAGCAGGAACGAGGCAGCCAGCGACAACACCGCCAGCTTGACTGTTTCCCATGTGCCCGCAAGGAGAAGCGGGCCAAAACCGTGAAAGAACATGTATTGCTATCCTCGATTGCACAGCGTCCCCGTTCGGCGCCGGCGATTCGGGCCGGCGCAACGAGTGACGCTGAACCATGGCATATGGCGGGTAGGCCGACGAAAAGCGCTCAGCTACCGCTTAGCTGCCGTATACGTCGAAGACAAAATACTTCTTCTCGATGGCTTTGTAGGTGCCGTCCTTGATGATGTCGGCGATGGCCTTGTCGATCTTCTCCTTCAGGTCCACGTCGTCCTTGCGCATGCCAATGCCGGCGCCGTTGCCGAGGATCTTCGCGTCGACGATGTCCTGGCCGGCGAACTGGAAGCCCGCGCCGCGCGGCGTATTCAGGAAGCCGATGTCGGCTTGCACGGCGTCTTGCAAGGCGCCGTCAAGGCGGCCGGAGAGCAGGTCGGTGTAGACCTGGTCCTGGTTCTGGTACGGTACGATCCTCGCGCCCTTCGGCTCCCAATAGGTCTTGGCGTAGGTTTCCTGGATCGTGCCCTGTTCGACGCCGATCGTCTTGCCCGCCAGCGATTCCGGTGTCGGCAGCAGGGTCGAGCCTTTCTTCGCAATGAGGCGCGTCGGCGTGTTGAAGAGCTTGTCGGAGAAGGTGACCTGTTCGGCGCGTTGCGGCGTCATCGACATGGACGACAGCACGCCGTCGAACTTCTTCGCCTTCAGCGCGGGAATCATGCCGTCGAAGTCGTTTTCGACCCACACGCACTTGGCCTTCAGACGTGCGCAGATCTGGTTGCCGAGATCGATGTCGAAGCCGGTCAGTTTGCCGTCGGCACCCTTCGATTCGAACGGCGGGTAACTGGCGTCGACTCCGAAGCGGATGGTGGACCAGTCTTTTGCGTAGGCGCCAGTGGCGATGGCTGCGAGCGCGAGACACAGGGCGAGCTTCTTCATGACTTCTCCAGAAAGGGACTTCGTGACACCGGGCGTTGGGGTTCGAGGCCCAGCTGCATCCGGTATTCGATCTATCGAGGTTGTCTAGATGTATCGAATTCAGGGTACATGACGCGCTGGACTGCGCAACTTGTCTATACAAGATAGCCGGTCAATATTATTCGAAGCAAGTGGGGTTTTCTCGTATGCTATTGGCGAAATGTAAGCCTGTGGCAGGTTTTCAGCACTTACTGGATACGTTTTGTCTATCGAGCATACGATGATCAGCAAAGCTGTATATACACCATGAACGTTGAACCGTATGTGCTGATGTCTATACAAGATCGTGATGGAATCTGCTTGCACAGGGCCGGCCGAGCTGGCTCCGGTGACGCCGGATCGTATGCGCAGAGGCCACGAGCGCGGCCTGGGAGAGGGCGGTAAAGGGGGGGGTGCCGAGGACAGGCGGGTGCCTGGAAAACCGGCCCCCCAAAAGAAAAACGCCCCGCAGGGCGTTTTCCAGAACCTTGAGACAAGGAGCGCTGGCTCCCCGCCTGCAAGACACTCGCTTAGAACTTGTGACGGATACCGACGCGGAACGCC
Organism: Burkholderia sp. GAS332; assembly: GCA_900142905.1. NCBI lineage: Bacteria > Pseudomonadati > Pseudomonadota > Betaproteobacteria > Burkholderiales > Burkholderiaceae > Burkholderia > Burkholderia sp. GAS332. The sequence goes on from FSRV01000002.1 coordinate 712,535, forward strand.
AGTTGGTTGTCAGCCGTGCCCGACGTGCTGAAGTAGCTCGAGCTCGAACCGATCTGTGCCGCCAGATTCGTCTTGCCGACTTGACCCGCAGCGATCTGGTAGATACCCAGTGCATACACGTCCGTACGCTTGCTCAGCGCGTAGTCGACGCTCAGGTCCACCTGATTCCAGTGGCCCGTGTTGGCGTCGCTCAGGTGCATGTACGTGTAGCCTGCACCTGCCGTCAGCGCCGGCGTGAACGCGTACTTCGCGCCCGCTTCGTAGGCTGCGAACGTGGTCGCGCTGCCCGAGATCGGAGCGAGGCGCGTGTTCGTGTACAACGCCCACAGCGTCGCTGCGCCGATCGAGTAACGGCCGCCAACGCCGACCGTGCGCAGATCCTGGATCTGGCCCGTGCCGAGTGCCGGGAACGTCACGTTAGCCAGCGACGTCGAGAAAGCCGGCGATGCCTGGCCCGGGTAGCGGATGTCCGTGTACGCTGCGCCCACGCTGAACGGGCCGTTTGCGTAGTTCGCGCCGAAGCTGTATGCGCGCGACGAACCTGCGACCGTTGCCGCGGCCGTGCCGGTGGCCGGCACGCCGGCGAAGGCGCCAGCCGTGTTCGAGAAGCCGTACATGCCGCCGAAGGTCAGGCCCGCGAAATTCGCGCTGCTGAACTTGACTGCGTTGTTGATACGGCTCGACGTCAACTGGTCGACGTCATTGATGTGGTAAGCGTAGTTACCCGCGACGGTTTGGCCACCGGTCGAGTAGTTGCCGCCCAGATAATCCGTCGAAAACGAATACTGGCGACCGAACGTCAGCGCACCGATGCCGTCTTTCGACAGACCGACAAACGCTTGACGGCCGAACAGCGCGCCGCCTTGGCCAGCCGTGCCGTTTGCGCTGCTGAAGCCGTTTTCCAACACGAACAGTGCCTTCAGGCCGCCACCGAGGTCTTCGGTGCCGCGCAGGCCCCAACGGCTGCCTTGAGCCACGCCGTCGTCGTACTTGACGAGGCTGTCGTGACCGGAAGCGGTCTTCGAGTTGTTAACGTAGCTGATACCGGCATCGATCAGGCCATACAGCGTGACACTGCTTTGCGCATGGGCGGCGCTGGCGAAGACGGCGAGAGTAGCGGCGGTCAATACTTTCTTGTTCAAGACTTTCTCCGATTAAAAATTAAGCGATCGCGACGCCCTGTTCTTTGGCAAGGTCATGCGATGGCCCGCAATTTAAGGGAACGCAGAGTAAGGTATGTGACAGCTTTGCTTATTTTTGTAATCTGTCGCGCCGGCGCGACACTCACATAGCTTTGCTGATTCAAATCACGCAAGGCACGCCGCTTATAAGCTTTTTCCAGATCGCGCATATAAGCGTGTGAAAAACGATTGGTTTTCTGGCGCCGCGGCGGCATGCAACGATCTGCGTCTATCAATCAAAACCGCTCGTGGGGAAACGCATGCAACGCCGGAAAATCATCCAGAATCTGCTCGCTATCGCCGCTGTTTCGCTGACGGCAACGTTTGCGCATGCTGACGATAAACAACTCAAGATCGGCACGATGAGCGGCCCGGACGCGCAGATCTGGTCGGTCGTGACCAAGGTCGCGGCGCGAGAAGGGCTGAATGTGAAGGTCATCGAATTCAACGACTACGTGCAGCCGAACGCCGCACTCGACGCCGGCGATCTCGACGCCAACGGTTTCCAGCATCAGCCGTTTCTCGATAGCCAGATCAAGCAGCGTGGCTACAAGATCGTCAACGTCGGTCTGACCTACGTTTCGCCGATGGGCTTCTACTCGAAGAAGTTCAAGTCGCTGAAGGATTTGCCGGAAGGCGCGAAGGTCGGCATCCAGAACGATCCGTCGAATGGCAACCGCGCGCTGCTGCTGTTGCAAAAGTATGGCGTGATCAAGCTGAAGCCGGGCGTCGGCACGAACGGCGTCAACGCCACGCCGCTCGACGTCGCCGAGAATCCGAAGAAGATCAAGCTGGTCGAACTCGACGCCGCGCAATTGCCGCGCTCGCTCGACGATCTCGACGCGGCGTCGATCAACACGGACTACGCGGTGAAGGCCGGCTTGCAGCCGACGAAAGACGCGATCGCGATCGAAGACCTCAAAGGTCCGTACGCGAATCTGATCGCCGTGCGTGCGCAGGATCGCGACAAGCCGTGGGTCAAGAAGCTGGTCGCGGCTTATGAATCGGATGAAGTGCGCAAGTACATCGACACGCAGTTCAAAGGCGCGATCATTCCGGCTTTCTGAGCGGTTTTATAGGCGCCTTTCCAGCCGCCTTTGAGCAATCCGGTCTTTGGCAATAGGCCCGTAAACGCAGAACGCCCGCTGAAATAGCGGGCGTTCTGCTTTGCAAGCACAGCTTTCGCAGATGAATCCAGGAAGGCGCGGCTTCAGTTGTTCCTTAGTTGCTCAACAACGACCCGCTTCTGAACGCTTTCGCACCGGCAATGCGCGCGAATTCCAGCCCCGCCGTCGCGAAGCGCGTCAAATGCCGCGCGTACAGTACACCGGCCACGCTGCTCTTCAACGTCACGACGCGATCGGTCAACGGATCGACGATATCGGCGATCTCATGGCCGACATCGACCCAGGTGCCGACTTCGCAGCGGTAAACCAGCACCCCGCTGATCGGCGCGACGATCGGCTCGGCGCCGGCCAAAGGCGTGGCGGCGAATTCGAGCGCCGGCAGCGGCGCCGGCGTGCCGTCGATCACGCCGCGCGCGGTCAGGTACTCGATGATCGCCTGGGCGTCGCGCTCGGCGTACTCGTACGACACTTCGCGTTGCCCGCGCAGTTCGATCGTGACTGAGATCGAGCCGTTCGGAATCGGGAAACGGTCGCCGTAACGGCCGCGCAGATCCGACCAGCAGAAGCTGTGGATTTCGTCGAACGGATTGCCCACCGAATTCAGCGCCAGCAGCGACGCCTTGGCGTCCAGATAGCAGGCGAGCGGCTCGACTTCCGGCCACAGATCGGGGTTCGTGTACAGGTGCATCGCGGCTTCCCAGTCGCAGTGCAGATCGAGTACGACATCGGCGTCATACGAGAGCTTTTGCAGCGCCAGACGTTGCGATTCGAGTTCGGTTGCCGGCTGTTGCGCGTCGAGCGCCTCGCGCATCGCCGCGCGGATTGCCGTGCGATTCGCGTCGATGTTGTCGGTCAGACGCGCTTCGATGCCAGGCTGAATCAGTGCCGCCAGTTCGTAGAAATTGCGGTTGAAGTTCTGCGCGCTGTTGGTCTCGAAGCGACCCGTGAGATGGCCAAGAAAATGCTGATTCAGACCGATCGGATTGGCGACCGGCACGATCACGACCTCGCCGCGCATCTTGCCGGCGGCTTCCAGTGCGGCGAGCTTGCGGCGCAATGCCCACGAAACCAGCATGCCAGGCAACTCGTCGGCATGTAGCGACGACTGGATGTAAATCTTCTGCCCGCCGCCGGGACCATAGTGAAAACTCGTCAGATTACGGGCGGTGCCAAGCGTTGGGGCAATCAGCGGATGGGTTTGGGTTTGCATGGTTTTCAAATCCGCGGGCAGGTGGGCCGTGCCGCGCTATGTCGTTGATTACAGGAAGAAAGGGTGCTTCACGGTCGGTCATGGGCGGGCTGTCTCGCGGCGCCGCTATCGCACGATCTTAGCCGATATGACGCGGCGCGTGGCTTTATGCGGCGTCATCCGGATGACGCGCGGCACATGTGCGGTTCGGTTCGGCCCGTTCGTAGCCGAGGCGGCGCGGCAGAGCGGCCCCGCAAACGAAACGGGCTCCGCATGGTGCGGAGCCCGTTGTTTGCCGGCCGGCAAGCGCGTCGTCAGACGCGCGTGGCTGGCTTAGCTGCCGTACACGTCGAAGTCGAAGTACTTCTTCTCGAGCTTCTTGTACGTACCGTCCTTGATGATGTCGGCGATCGCCTTGTCGACCTTTGCCTTCAGATCGGTGTCTTCCTTGCGCATGCCGATGCCTGCGCCGTTGCCGAGAACCTTCTCGTCGACGATATCCTTGCCCGCGAACTCATAGCCCGCGCCGCGCGGCGTCTTCAGGAAGCCGATTTCAGCTTCGACCGCATCTTGCAGCGATGCGTCAAGACGACCCGACAGCAAGTCTGCGTAGACCTGGTCCTGGTTCTGATACGGCACAACCTTCGCGCCCTTCGGTTCCCAGTACGTCTTTGCGTAGGTTTCCTGGATCGTGCCTTGCTCGACGCCAACCGTCTTGCCATTCAGCGATTCGGGGGTCGGCAGGATGCCCGAACCCTTCTTCGTGACGAGGCGCGTCGGCGTGTTGAACAGCTTCGACGAGAAGGCGATCTGCTCAGCGCGTTGCGGCGTCATGGACATCGACGACAGCACGCCGTCGAACTTCTTCGCCTTCAGGGCCGGGATCATGCCGTCAAAGTCGTTTTCGACCCACACGCACTTCGCCTTCAGGCGCGCGCAGATTTCATTGCCGAGGTCGATGTCGAATCCCGCGAGCTTGCCGTCCGAGCCCTTGGACTCAAACGGGGGGTAGCTGGCGTCAACGCCGAAACGGATTGTCGTCCAATCTTTAGCGTGTGCGCCAATCGAGACGGTAGCAAGCAGAGCAACCGTCAAAGCCGCTAGCAGTTTTTTCACTGTTTAACTCCTCGGTGTAGTTCAAATACTCCCGTATGCGGTTGTGCCGCTGCGGGACGCCCGGCGCGACTCACGACCAGGCTTGGGTTGAAGCTGCCGGCCGGGGCGGCCAGCAGCGCGCGCAAAGCTTATCAGTTCAAAAAGATTGGGTAGATAGTGAAACACCGGATGGCGCACGAGGATTGCTTCTGGAGCCCGAATGTGGTGGAGATTCGACCGCGCCACTGATGCGTATTGGATTGTTTCCGTCTGCAGCCTGTCGTCGCGTAATGAGGTCGTAATGAAGTTGGCTAATGGCGGGATTTTGCCCGGATACTTCGCGCAATGCGTTGTGTCTGCAAATCCCGTATGAGAATGCCGCTATTAACAACCGCTTATTACGGCGATCAGGTTTGTTTCAAATGCCTGACGATGAGTTAAAGATTTCGCGTGAACAACCGTTAAATGCCTGTCAGGCGCGTTTGTTAAATCGCGCCTGACAGGCTGTTTTTTTCGATTGACGCGCGGCGGTAACCAAAAAAGGTTTGCTTGGCGCTATTATCAACGCTCTGCACGCTACGCCATCGTAGCGTCGGTATCTGTCTGAACAAAGTCATCGAGCACTACGCCCACGGTTAAACCCCGTGCGCCTGTTTGCGCTCGTCGTAATGGCCTTCTGCTAAATGGTGTTGTATATGCACATGATTTCCATGGCAGATGAAATGCGCTGTTTCAAACCATCGTTCCGCCGTCGAATTGCAGTCGCCATGGCGCGCGCGAATTCGCTGCGCGACGGCGGATTTTCCGGTTTTTTGACGCTGCTGATAAATGTCGCTTTATGCTGTAGCCTTTTGTCGTCAGCGCCAGTCGTGGCCGCCGACAAAGTTCTGCGTGTACTGGCATGGCCCGGTTATGCGGACGCCGACGTCGTCAAGACTTTCGAAGCACGCTATCACGCGAAGGTCGAGGTCACGTTAGTCGATTCCGACGAGGCGCTATGGGCGCAGATGCATGCCCAAGGTACGCCACCGTTTGATGTGCTCGCTGCCAATACGGCTGAAATCGAGCGCTATACTCGCGCGAATCTGCTGGCGCCGCTCGATCTGGCCAGTTTGCCGAATACGAAAAAGCAGTTACCACGGTTTCAGGCGCTGTCGTCGATCGAAGGGCTGACCTCGGCAGGCAAGGTGTACGCCGTTCCATTCACGTATTCGTCGATGGGGCTGATCTATGACCGCAAGCAGTTTGCCGTTGCGCCGCGCTCGATGCGCGAGTTGTGGAACCCGCGTTACCGCGGCAAGGTTCTCGACTTCAATAGCGCCCAACATAATTTCTCGTTCACCGCATTGGCGCTGGGATACTCCCATCCTTTCCAGCTCGACGCCCGGCAGATGCGCATAGTCGCTCACAAGCTCGTCGATATGCGCCGCAACCTGCTGACCTATTACACGCTGCCGGAAGAAGCGACCGCGTTCTTCATTCAGCATGACGTTGCCTTGATGTTCGGTAACTATGGCACCCAGCAGGTTGAATCGTTGCGACGCGCCGGCGCCGACGTGGGCTACGTGATTCCCGACGAAGGGGCGCTCGCGTGGCTGGACTGCTGGTCGATGACGCGTTCCGCCACGGATCGCCCGCTCGCGCTGGCGTGGATCAATTACATGCTCGAACCGGACGTCAGTGCGTTGTTGACGCAACGCCAGGGGCTTGCCAATACGCTGACGGCGCCGGCGGAAAACAGCGACAACGGGCACATCGTCTGGATCGGCCCGGTGGAAGATATTCAGCGGCGCGAAGCGTTGTGGAACCGAATCGTGTCCGGCGACAGGTCGGAGCTGTTCTGATGATGCGCCCCGGCCTGACATTCAAGTTATCGATCCTGTTTGCGTGCATCGGCGTGCTCGCGTCCGGCGCGACGGGGTATTACGCGTATCGTGCCAACCGTACGATGCTGGTGAGCGAAGCCGAACGCAGCCTGCTGACATCAACGGAGCTGCTAGGCCAGCGCGTTTCCGGGGCGATCGACGACGTCGGCGCAGACGCGCTGGTGCTCGCGAGCTTGCCGTCTTCGGCGGCCGTCTTGCAGACCGACAACGGCATTGGCGCGAATGCGCCGCGCGAACAACTGGCGCAGGTGTATGCCAGCTTCATGGTTCACCACCCCGAGTACCTGCAAATCCGCCTGATTACCCGCAAGCACTACGGACTCGAACTGATTCGTTTCGACCGCGATGCGGACGGCCTGGTGCGGGTCGAAGGGAACAGCTTGCAGGAAAAAGGCCAGTTCGCGTATGTGTTCGACACGCTGGCGTTCGCGCCCGGGCGGATTTATACCTCGCCGATTTCGGTGAATCACGAGTACGGTACGCATGCCGCCGAGGGCAAACCGACATTGCGGCTCGGCACACCCGTGGCGGATGCGAGTGGCGCCGTGGTGGGCGTCGTGATTATCGACGTCGATCTGAACTATCTGCTCAAACGCTTGCAGAGCGATTTGCCAAGCGACTATCAGGTCTATCTCACCAACGAATGGGGCGATTTCCTGGTCCATCCGGATGCCTCGAAAACGTTCGGCTTCGACAAGGGTCGCCGCGTTCTGATGCAGGACAGCTTTTCCGCCACCAAGCCGCTCTTCGACCAGTCAGAAAGCGAAGTTCTGCTGAACGGTCTCGTGCGGCCGCGGCAGGCGGCCGGTCAGGTGTTGGCTTTCGTGCGCAGACCGTTCGGCGCGTCCGCGGGCAACCGATTTATCGTGCTCGGCCTCGGTAAGCCGCTCGATCATGTCTTGGCCGGGGCCAACCAGCTGGGCGTCAGAATCGTTCGCATGGTCTTGATCTTCAGTGTGTTGGCGCTGTTTCTCGCGATTCTGTTTGCGCGTGCGCTGACCAAGCCCTTGCACATTCTGGCGTACGCGGCCACGCACCTGTTCGCCGGGCACGCGATGGAAACGCTGCCGCTCAGGCGTACCGACGAGATCGGCGTGCTGGCGCGCTGCTTCGATCGCCTGCGCCGGGAAATCAAGTCGCAAATGGATGTGCTGCATAACAAGCAACGTGAGCTCGTGCATCTTGCCACGCACGACGGGCTGACCGGTCTGCCGAACCGCATGCTGTTCATGCAGAAGCTCGAAGCGGCGATCGAGGAAGCGATGCGGCGTGAGGAAGGGCTCGCCGTGCTGTTCGTCGACCTCGACCGCTTCAAGCAGATCAACGACCAGTTCGGCCATGCGATTGGCGACAAGGTGCTCGCCGCGGTGGCGCACCGGCTCAAGCAGGTGCTTTGCACGGCCGATGTTGCTGCGCGCCTCGGCGGTGATGAGTTCATCGTGTTGATCGAGGGGCCGCGTTCCGCGGAGGCGGCGCCGGGGATTGCCTCGCGAATCATGGGCGCGTTGAACGAAGAACTGCTGATCGACGGACAACGCATGACGGTGGGCGCGAGCATCGGCATCAGCCAGTTTCCGGACGATAGCGCGACGGCCGAGGAGCTGCTGCTCAACGCCGACGCGGCGATGTATGCGGCCAAATCGGGTGGACGGTGTGCGTATCTACGCTACCGGGATGTGCTGGAGGCGCGCAAGCAGGAGCAGGCGAGCGAAGGCGCCACGGAAGGCCACGAGGCGGAGCCGACTGCCTGAAGCGCGGATGAGACGCCCTTACCAACCACGTCTATAAAAGCATCGGCGCGTCGAGCCTCGCTGCGCTAGCCGCTCGCGCGTTCCGAAGCGCGCGGATTCATTGCGAGGCGGCAATGGCGCCTCGTGCTCCGTTCTCCTGAAGCAACTGCAATGCGTGCCGAAGCGCCTTTCTGAACTCGGGAAGGGCGGCCAGATCCGCCGGAAACACTTCGCGCACAGACAGTAACGCCTCCATCAGCGCCTGCGGTTCGCCACGCGCGGATGCCACGAGCGTCTTCAACCTGCTGGCCAGCGGATCGCTGATTTCATAACGCGTGCCGTCGTCCGCATGGCTGCGCAAGAACGTCATCCATGCTGCTACCGCCAGCGCGAGACGCGTGAACGATTGGCCCGCTGCAATCCGCGCTGCAATCGTGGCGAGCAGACGCGGCGGAATCTTCTGGCTGCCGTCCATCGCAATCTGCGCGCAGCGATGTTTCAGTGCCGGATTCGCGTAACGCTCGAGCAATGCGTCCCGATAGACGGCCAGGTCGAATGACGCGGGCATGGTCAGCGTCGGCGCGATTTCTTGCGTCATCATCGCGTGAATGAGGTTGCGCATGGCGGGGTCGGAGATCGCTGCGTCGATGGTCTCGAAGCCGCCAAGCATTGACAGATAGGCCAGCGTCGAGTGCGTGCCGTTCAGCATGCGCAGCTTCGCCAGTTCGAACGGCGTGACGTCGTCGACGAGTTGCGCGCCAACCGCGTCCCATGCGGGACGTCCCCCCGGAAAACGATCTTCGATGACCCATTGCCGGAACGGCTCGCACGGCACCGGCGCGGCATCCTCATAGACGATCGCGTGGGCCACAGTGACGCGTTCGGCGCCGGTGGTCGCCGGCACGATACGGTCGACCATCGTCGAAGGAAACGCAACGTGGGTGGCGATCCAGTCGGCCAGCGCAGGATCGGTTTGCCGCGCGAACGAACAGACCACCTGGCGTAGCGCGGCGCCGTTATGGGAAAGGTTGTCGCACGAGAGCACCGTGAACGCTTGGCCAGTCGCGCCGTCGCGCCGCTCGCGTAATGCCGCGACGAGAATGCCCGGCACCGTGCGCGGCGCGAGCGGGTGGGCCAGATCGTGCACGACCGCGGGATCGTCGAGCGCGACCTCGCCGGTTTTCGGATCGCGGCAGTAGCCTTTTTCGGTGACGGTCAGCGAGACGATCCGTACCAGCGGATCCGCGAGGCGCGCGAACAGGGTCGCCTGATCGTACGGCATGGCCAGCACTTCGCGCAGCGCACGCACGACCGTCACCTTGGCGCCCTGCGGTCCGCGTTCTACCACGCTGTACAAGCCTTGCTGCTCCATCAGCGCGTCGCGTTTGCCGACATCGCCTTGCAGCGTGACGCCGCAAATGCCCCAGTCGCCGCCTGCCGCAAGCATGGCCTCTTCCGTATAGAGGGCCTGATGTGCGCGATGGAAGTTGCCGATCCCCAGATGAACGATGCCGATGCGCGGCTCCTGCCATTGTGGTGACAGCAGATGCGTGTGCAGCGTGGACAGTGCATACCGGGCGAGGCGAGGCAAGGTGGCTGTGGAGCTCATGTCATGAAATCCAGATAGCGGGAAAGGAGAGGAAAAGGTTTCTGAACGACGCTGCTCAACGGGAAAACCCTGATTTGACGTGTCGCTATACTTGTATGGTAGCATCGTTCAAACGGGTTGAGGCAGGTTGACGAAGGCAATTTTCCACTTCGTTTGCCAACTTATTTGCCACTGCATTTGCCACCTCAACCGCCGCTTGAAACCGATATAAAAACAGCAAGTCGCATGCCGACGTTCTGCATGGATTGCGACTTGCTTCTGCAAGGAAACTGTCATGAAGATCGTTCGCGCCGACGTGATCGTCACGTGCCCAGGCCGTAACTTTGTCACCCTGAAAATCGTCACGGACGAAGGCGTACACGGCATCGGCGACGCAACGCTGAACGGCCGCGAACTGGCGGTCGCTTCGTACCTGAAAGATCACGTGTGCCCGTTGCTGATCGGACGCGATCCCGGCCGTATCGAAGACACCTGGCAATACCTCTACAAAGGCGCGTACTGGCGCCGCGGCCCTGTCACGATGACGGCGATCGCCGCGGTGGATATGGCGCTGTGGGACATTCTCGGCAAAGTAACCGGCATGCCGCTGTACAAGCTGCTTGGCGGCGCGTCGCGAGAAGGCGTGATGGTGTACGGCCATGCCACCGGCCGCGACATTCCCGAAGCCCTCGACCGTTACGCGGAACACATCGAAGCCGGCTATCAGGCCATTCGCATTCAATGCGGCGTGCCGAATATGCGCTCGGTGTACGGCGTGTCGAAAGGCAGCGGCATGTACGAGCCGGCCACCAAGGGCGCGGTCGAGGAGCAGAGCTGGTCGTCGGAAAAGTATCTCGACTTTGTACCGAAGCTCTTTGAAGCGGTGCGCGACAAATTCGGCTTCGATACGCATTTGCTGCACGACGTCCACCACCGTTTGACGCCAATCGAAGCCGCGCGGCTAGGCAAATCGGTCGAACCGTATCGCCTGTTCTGGATGGAAGACCCGACGCCCGCGGAGAACCAGGCCGGCTTCCGGCTGATCCGCGAACATACGGTCACGCCGATCGCCGTCGGCGAAGTCTTCAACAGCATCTGGGATTGCAAACAGTTGATCGAGGAGCAGTTGATCGACTATATCCGCGCGACCTTGACGCACGCGGGCGGCATTACGCATCTGCGGCGTATTGCGGACTTTGCGTCGCTGTACCAGGTGCGAACCGGTTGCCACGGGCCGTCGGATCTGTCGCCGGTGTGCATGGGGGCGGCGCTGCATTTCGATCTGTGGGTGCCGAATTTCGGCGTGCAGGAATACATGGGCTTTCCGCAACAAGCGCTCGAAGTGTTCCCGCATGCATGGCGCTTCGATCGCGGCATGATGCATCCCGGCGAAGCACCGGGCCACGGCGTCGATATCGACGAAGCCGCCGCCGCGCGGTATCCCTACGACCCCGCGTATCTGCCGGTCGCGCGTCTCGAAGACGGGACGCTTTGGAATTGGTGAGCTGATTTCGCTCGACCACCCTCACTATAAAATCATGGAGACACGCGTGAATCCAGCACGCCCGCAAGCCGTTGCGCCGGCCAGTACCGCTATGCTGCGCCGCGTGGCCTTCGCCTCGACCATCGGTACCGCGGCCGAGTACTACGACTTCTTCGTCTACGGCACGGCTGCCGTGCTGGTGTTCGGCCAGAAGTTCTTTCCCTCCGCCGACCCGCTGATCGGCACGCTCGCCGCCTTCGCGACGTACGCGGTCGGCTTTCTGGCGCGGCCGCTGGGCGGCATCGTGTTCGGTCATTTCGGCGATCGCGTCGGCCGCAAGAAGGCGCTGATCGTGACGATCCTGATTGTCGGTTTGGGGACGTTCGCGATCGGCCTGCTACCGGACTATCAGTCGATTGGCATCTGGGCGCCGGTCGCGCTGATCGTGATTCGCGTGTTGCAAGGTTTTGGCGTGGGCGGCGAGCAGGCCGGCGCCGTGTTGCTGACGGCGGAATACGCACCGCCTGTGCGGCGCGGTTTCTTCGCGAGCCTCGTGCAACTCGGCGCGCCGGCCGGTTTCCTGATTCCGTCGGGGCTGTTCGCACTGCTCAGCGCGACGTTGACGCCGGCGCAACTGCTCGACTGGGGTTGGCGTATTCCATTTCTCGCGAGCGCGCTGCTGGTTGCCGTGGGACTGTATATCCGCTTGCGCACTGAGGAGTCGCCGATCTTCGCGACGATCCAGCGCACCAAGGCAGTGGCTTCGCGCCCGGTGGTAGAAGTGGTGCGGCAGTTCGGCCCGACCATCGTTAAAGGTGTCGGGGCCAAATTGATCGAGGCTTGCACCTTCGCGATGTACACGATGATCGTGCTCGCCTACGGCAAAGCACACGGCATCGCGCAAAGCACGCTGCTCGAAACGGTGATCGTCGCGGTCGCGCTCGAACTCGTGACGATTCCACTCGCCGGTGCGTTGTCCGATCGCATTGGGCGGCGGCCGACCTTCATCGCAGGTGCACTATTGCACGTGGCGCTGGTGGTGCCGTTCTTCATGGCGATCGACAGCGGCAATCGCATGGCGATCCAGTGCGTGATGATTCTCGCCATTAGCGTGGGCCACAGTCTTTGCTATGCGCCGCAGGCGGCACTGTTCCCCGAACTGTTCCCGGCGCGCGTGCGATGCAGCGGTATCGCGCTGATCTGGCAGATCGGCTCGTTGCTGGGCAGCGGTGTGCTCGGACTGCTGGCCGTCAAACTGATTCAGGCCACGCATGGCAATTCGCTCGCGTTGATTCTCTACGTCGTGGTGCTCGGCATCGTCTCGGCTGTCTCGCTCTTTGCCTTGCCGGAAACGGCGCCTCTGCGCCGCGGCGGCGATCTCCACGACTGGGGCGGCAGTGAGCCGGTAGAGGCGCATACGTCCGCACAAGCACTCGCGTCTTCATCTTCATCCTCGTCTTCTGTCGCGCAACCCTGAGCGCGCGATCTTTGCCATACCGGAGTCCACCATGCTCGCAGCCGTGCTTCACGAACCCAAACTGATCCGCATCGACGAGGTCGAGCCGCCTGTGCCCGGCTCCGGCCAGGTGCGAGTACGCGTGCGTGCCGGCGGCATTTGCGGGTCCGATCTGTCGTATTACTTTAAAGGGAAGAGCGGCGATTTCGCGGTGCGCGAGCCGTTCGTACTCGGACATGAGGTGGCCGGGGAGATCGATTCGCTCGGCGAGGGTGTGAGCGCGGAACATCGCCTGACACCTGGACAGCGTGTTGCCGTCAATCCGGGACTCGCCTGCGGGACGTGCCGCTTTTGCGTCGGCGGGATGCCGAATCATTGTCTGAACATGCGTTTCATGGGCAGTGCCTCGACGTTCCCGCATACGCAGGGCATGTTCCGTCAGTACATCGTCGTCGCGGCGCGGCAATGCGTGCCCGTGCCGGATGGCGTCGATTTCGCGCAGGCGTCGATGGCCGAGCCGCTCGCCGTCGCGTTGCATGCGGTGAAGCAGGCGGGGTCGCTCGTCGGCGCGAACGTTTTGCTGGTGGGGTGCGGGCCGATCGGTTGCATTCTGCTGAGCGTGGCGCGCCGCGCCGGCGCGCATCGCGTGGTCGCACTGGATCTTTCGGATCGCGCGTTGCAGGTCGCGCAGCAACTCGGCGCGGATCAGATCGTGAACGCGACGGACAGTGCGACGATCGATCCATGGTCCGCACAACGCGGCACGTTCGACGTGGTCATCGAGGCATCGGGCAGTCCCGCCGGCCTCGATACGGCGCTGCGTGCCGCACGTGCGGGCGGCACGGTGATTCAGGTCGGCAATCTGCCGGCCGGCCAGTCGCCGGTGGCGGCGAACCTCGTGATGGCCAAAGAACTCCGCTACCAGGGTTCCTTCCGTTTCACGGACGAATACGCCATCGCCGCCGATGAAATCGCCTCCGGCAAGGTCGACTTGCGGCCGCTGATGACCCATGCGTTCGCGATGAACGAAGCGAACCGTGCGTTTGAAGTGGCGCTCGACCGCTCTCAGTCGATGAAGGTGCATTTGAACTTCGACTGAGCATCGACCGTGGCATAAGGCTTTGCACTTTTCCGCAGCGCCTTTAGAAGCCAATCAAGCGACTTGAACTATTCAAACGCCCATCAAGAGGCGACCCGAAGGAGACACCTGATGATAAAGAGTCAACGCTGGTTTGTTGTCGCGCTACTGTTTCTGGCCGGCGTCATCAACTACCTCGATCGAGCGGCGCTGTCGATCGCCGCGCCGCTGATCCAGAAAGACCTGAACTTCTCGCATGCGCAGATGGGCATCGTGTTCAGCAGCTTCTTCATCGGCTATGCGCTGTTCAATTTTGTCGGCGGCGTGCTGTCGGACAAGGTCGGCGCGAAACGCGTGTTCGGCACCGCGATGGGCGTGTGGTCGGTGTTCTGCGGCGCGACCGCGTTGGCAAGCGGCATCGGTTCGCTGATCGTGCTGCGCGTGCTGTTCGGCATGGGCGAAGGGCCGTTCAGTTCGTCGAACAGCAAGATGGTCAATAACTGGTTCCCGCGCAAGGAAGTTGCGAGCGCGATTGGCGTGATCAGTTCGGGCACACCGCTCGGCGGCGCGCTGGCGGGCCCGGTGGTCGGCTTTATGGCCGTGCAGTTCGGCTGGCGCTGGGCCTTTGTCGCGATCATGGTGCTGGGACTCTTGTGGCTCGTATTGTGGGCGGCGACGACCACCGAACACCCGCATGAAAATTCCCGCGTCACGCCGGACGAGATCGAACTCATCCGCGCCGGTCAGGCGGACGAACATGCGATCGCGCATTCGGCCGACGGCGAGCGGCTCGGCCTGCGGCACTTCCTGAAGAAGCCGATCATTCTCGCCACCGCCTTTGCCTTCTTCTCATACAACTACGTGCTGTTTTTCTTCCTGTCGTGGTTCCCGACCTATCTGACCGAGGCGCATCACCTGAGCCTACGCGACATGAGCTTCGCCACGGTGATTCCGTGGCTGCTCGGCAGCATTGGGCTTGCGGCGGGTGGCTTTATCTCGGACTTGATCTTGCGCTTGACCGGCAAGCCGCTGCTGTCGCGCAAGATCGTGCTGGGGAGCTGCCTGGGCGCGGCGGCGGTGTGCGTCGCCTTGGCTGGGCGCGTCGCCAGCACTCAGGGCGCGGTCGCGCTGATGTCGGTGTCGATCTTCTTCCTGTATGTGACGGGCGCGGTGTACTGGGCCGTCATTCAGGACACCGTGCCGCGCGAACACGTCGGCGGCGTGGGCGGTTTTGTGCATCTGCTGGCGAATCTGGCCGGCGTGATCGGACCGGCGGTGACCGGCTTTATCGTCGAAGCGACGCACGGTAACTACGCGAGTGCGTTCGTGCTGGCAGGTGCGATTGCGGTGCTCGGCGCGGTGTGTTCGCTGGTGTGGATCCGCGAGCCGCGAGCGAGTGCGTTGAACATGAAACGTGCATGGTAGTATGGTGCGGCGCACTTAAGTGGGTATGCCCAAGCGGATATTCATGGTGCGGCCGTCTCCCTCGCTATTCATTCGCTGCTCTGCCTGATGCCGACCAAGAACCTTCACGCCAACGCGTCTTCTTTCGCCTCCGATACCGCGCTTGCCGCGCCCCGCGCACGACGCCGCGTGAGCGTGCAGGCCGGCGCGCGCGTCGAACTGCCGGATCTGACCGCGAGTGTCTCGTTCGACTCGCACGAGCCGATCGGCAAGCAGATTTTCCGTGCGCTGCGCCAGGCAATTTTCGCCGGTCAGTTGGTGCCAGGCACGCCGCTCTCGGAGAAGGAAGTGTCCGATATGTTTCAGGTGTCGCGGCAGCCGGTGCGGGAGGCGTTCATCAAGCTGGTCGAAGCGGGCGTGCTTCAGGTATTGCCGCAGCGTGGCACCTTCGTGAAGCGCATTTCGCCGCGCCAGGTGCGGGAAGGGCGCTTCATTCGCGAAGCCATCGAGACGGCGGTGGTGCGCAAGGCAGCCGTGTCGATCACGGACGAGCAGTTGCAGGCACTGGCCGACAATCTTCGCGACCAGAAACTGGCGGCGAAATCGAACGACACCGCTGCTTTCCTTGCGCTCGATGAGGCGTTTCATTACGCGATCGCTCAGGCGATCGATTGCACGGCGGCATGGGAAACGATCCAGGACATCAAGGCGCAGATGGATCGGGTGCGTTATCTGAGCTTGCCTGAGGTGTCGCCGCTCGATCTGCTGATCAAGCAGCACGCGAAAATATTGGCGGGCCTGCGCGCGCACGACCCGAGCGCCGCTGAAGAGGCGATGCGCAGCCATCTGCGTGAGATTCTGATGTCACTCGGCCCGATCGCCGAGCGCAACCCGGCGTGGTTCGATGCGGACGAACCGGAACGCGTGCCGCTATCGACTTAAGCCGATGAGCCGATAGGGCGCCCGCCCGCTAGCTTAAGGCCATAGGCGTGGTACCCCCACTGCGCCTGCAAGCGTATCCCACCCGCGCATGACCCGCGAAACCTGTTTCGCGGCGTCTTCAGTCGCGCAATATTCATACGAATAACCCACCCAAAACCCGAGGCAACTTTGCCTCGATCGGCGCTTCGTCGAGCGTTGACGCAATCGTTTGCGCGGATCTTGAGGCAACTCTGTTTGATTTTCGCCAATGCGTTTTCGGCCTATCAACTTTTGACGCGGACCTGCCGAAAACATCGTTACAGCAACGGGATGGACTGGAGAAGGATGTGAAGCGACTGGTGTGGTTTTGGGTAGCCGTTCTCACGTTGGCCGGATGCGCACAGATGCCTGCGCAGAATGCGGCACGAACCGACAAAGCGCCGAACGAGGTGATCAGCTTCGAGATTCCGCCGGATGCGCTCGGGGCACATGACCCGCAGCTCTCCGCCGTACTCGCCAAGGCAGGCGCGTTGGCTGCCGCGCAGCAGCAATCCACGGTCGTGCTCGTCACGGCGCTGGGGCAGGACTTCACGTACCTGAACCAGGCGGTATGGAAGGGCGTACCGGTGCAGCGCATGTCGAAGGTGAGTTTCGAAAACCGGACCGCCGGCTTGGGTCAGCCCTATAGCGTGTCGATCAGGACGGTGCAATGAAGGAGGTCATCGTGATGGTTCGCGTGCCTTTACTGGTGGCGGCAACACTTCTGGCGGCACCGGCCTTCGCCGACCCGCCGGGAACGGTCCTGCAGTCGGGCAATGGGTTTCCCGCAGCGGCTGACAAGGTTTATCCGCCCTTGCCAACGCTTGCCATGCTGCCGCCGTCGAGCGGCAGCGATGATGACTTGCCGGTGAAGCCGACGCCGCATCGCAAGAAGTCGCGTGTGCCGATGCAGATGCAGATGCAGGACCACAGGGGGCCGCCGATGCCGGCAGTCCGGCTCGTCGTGTCCGATGCTTCGCATACGTACCTCGACTCCGTGCAACGGCAGATCGATCAGGCGTTGGTCAAGTAATTCGGCAGCGGCGTGGAGCTCACCCCTTTCGCCGCTTTCTTGTCGCTACTTTGTCGCTATGAAGCGGAAGGATGAAACGTGTCCTTGAAACTCTTCTGCACCGCGCTGGCGTGGCTGTCGGTGTGCGGCGCGGCCCATGCGGCCGACGATTGCTTCAACGAGGCCGCGGCTTATCAGGGCGTCAACCCGTGGATACTGCGTGCGGTTGCGTGGTACGAATCGAAGGGCAACCCGAGCGCGATCCATCAGAATGCAAACGGTTCGATCGACGTCGGCCAGTCACAGATCAATTCGATTCATTTCGGTGACCTCGCGCGCGAGGGGGTGCCGCACCGTGCGTTGACCGACCCGTGTGTGAACGTCTACGTGGCCGCCTGGCTGCTGAAGCAGAAGATGGTCAAACACGGTAATACCTGGCGCGCGATCGGCGCGTACCATTCGGAATCGCCGAAGGAGCGTGACGCCTACGCTCGCAGCATTCAGCAAGTACTGGTCGCGTGGGGGCAGTTGCCGTCAGCTCGTTAGTCACGAAAACGCAGCTTCGACCGATTATCATGAGGCCTCGGACGGCCTCGATTTCACGTGTGACGCAGCGCCATGCAGGCTGCATCGTGCGGAGAAAGCAGGGCCAGGCTGTACTCGCTGAGGCCCTCGTTGATCAGATCACATACGCGTAAAGCGGCGGTGTTGGTGGCGCTTGCCGGTATCGGCCTGGCCGTCGGCGCGCCTTTTGTTCTCAATTCGCACGCGGCCCTCGGCGGCCTGCGTCAGGTCTCCCTCTACGTGTTCGCCGCGCTGGCCGCGAGCGCGGCAATCAGCGCGATGGCAAAGGCCGGCAAGCTGCATCTGATGCAGACCGCGCTTGGACTCCGGATTAGTTTCCTGCGCACTTTCGCCATCACGCTGGCGACTGATTTCGCCTTCCTGGCTTCGCCGCTGGGCGCGGCGGGCTATGGCGTCAACATCGGCCTGCTGCAACGCGCCGGGGCATCCTGGTCGCTCGCGACGACGGTCGTCGGCGCGGATCAGGCGCTCGATCTCGCGTTCTTCACGACCGCTGTACCGGTGTCCCTGCTGTTCGCATTCGGGCCGCTAACGCAAGTGATTCCGCGCGAGAGTGCGCCGCTCGTGTTCGGCGTGCTGGCCGGCGTTGCATGCCTGATCGGTGTCTGCTGGATGAACCGTCGGCGTGTGGCGACGGCATTGGACGCCGCCGGCCAGCGCGTTCATTGGATCAACACGCGCCGCGCGAGGTTGCACAGGTTTTTCCACAGCGTTCGCCGGCAATGGCTGGAACTGGTCGCCGGACCCAAGTGGCGGCTTGCCGCGTTGTGCGTGCTGACGACGCTCCAGTGGTTGCTTCGCTACGGCGCCCTCTGGTTTATTTTGCGCGAACTCGGTTACCGCCTGCCGTTAGGTTTCGTGCTGGCCGTGCAGGCGGTCGCGCTGCATGCCGCCTTGTGGACCGGTGTGCCCGCGGGCGGCGGCACCGGCGATATCGCGCTCGCGGCCGCATTCGCGACTTGGGTGCCCCGCGCGAGCATCGCGACAGCGCTGGTGCTGTGGCGCTTTGCGACGCTTTACAGCCCGCTGGTGCTGGGCGCGGCAGGTTTTGTCGCGCTGGCGACGAGGGGGCGCAGCCCCCTGCCGGCCACCGACTGAGCCCTCGAGGTTGCGAGCGAACCGGGCGGCGCGGCTAGCCGGGCTCGCCCGGTTCGATCAGCGCTTCAACGCGGACTATCGGGCACTCTGCGCATGCGTGCCGCAAAGCTTGCCCGTGGGCCGTGGTCAATCCGCAAGCGCAGCATTTGAAAGGTTTGTGAAATCAACGCGAGCGGATAAACCGCCTTGAAAAGGTCGGCGATCATGCGCCATTCCGCACGCAGGCCTTTCCAGTAACCGAGCTTCTCGGTTTTGCGTGCCTGAGTGACGTGGGGCCAGTGAGTGACCGCGATGGGCAGGTTGCGCTCGATGATGCGGCGGTTCATGAACACCTCGACCCCGAAGCGCGGCATGCCGTGAACCTCCAGCAGGACTTCACTCAGCAGCGCTTTGGTGACGACCCGTTCGCCGGAGACGAAATCGAGGCCAATGGCGCGAAACGCCAGCAGGCTGTTCTGGCGCAGGCTCAGGCTGACTTGCGCCTTGCCTTGCAAAACGGGCGTGGCGAGTGCGCTGATACCCTCGATCGTCAGCCCTTTCAGATCGGCATCGAGCAGCATGAGCAACTCACCTTGCGCTGCAGCGATTCCGGCTGCCATTGCAGCACTTTTGCCACGATTTTCCGTACATCGAATCAGCCGTACGGAAGGGAATCCTTCGACTATTTCAGCCGTGCCGTCAGTCGACCCGTCGTCTACCACGATGATCTCGCCGAGCAAAGGGTGGGCGCAGGCTACGGCCAGCACGGTGCCGATGCGGGGCGCCTCGTTGTAGGCGCAGATGACGCAAGACATGCGCGGAGAATGATAGTTTGAAGCGCGAGCAGTCATAGGCAGGAGTGGTGTGAGCAGACAATGGTGCAATGCAGCACGATGCGTGTTTTTCAGCTATAGTCGGGATACGGCTTATGCCCAGAGAGGTCCAGAATGTACGACGCCGAAATCGCCGCCACCCTCCTGAATCGTTGGGCCACACGTTCATCAACTGCCGACTTCGAGGCCTACCTCGACTTGTTGCGCGAAGGCAATCTCAGTTTCACCTATCAATTCGGACACGTGCGCGAAGCGGGCGTTCCCGAGGCAAGCGCGTTCAATATCGAATCGCTCGTGTTTGGCGATGGTTCCCGCACGCTGCGCGTTGAAGCGCCCGACAGGACGCCCCGCTGGACGCGCTGGGCCGCGGTCGAACCGTTGCTGCCCACGCCCAGCGAGGCCTGAACACATCGTCAGACAATCCGCGCGCCGGCGCGATACGTCGCGCGCGGCACCGGCAGCGTGTCGAGCATCGTCACGCGCACGAAATCCGCGCGCAAACCCACTTCGATGGCACCGCGGTCGTGCAATCCGGCGGTGCGGGCCGGTTCGGCCGACACCGTCGCCATGGCGCGCGGCAAGGTCCACTCGGCTTTGTGAACCAGCTCGAACACGGCAGTCATCAAACTGGACGGCACGTAGTCCGACGACAGAATGTCGAGCAAGTCCGCCTGCGCCAGTTCGAGGGCCGACACGTTGCCGGAGTGCGAGCCGCCGCGCACGATATTCGGCGCCCCCATGATGGTCGAAATGCCGTGCTCGCGTGCTGCCTCGGCGGCGATGCGGGTGGTCGGGAATTCGGCCAGCACGATGCCTTCGGCCTTGGCCTGTTCGACGTGCTCGATCAGCGTGTCGTCATGGCTCGCCACCGGAATACCTAGCCGTTTGCAGCGCGCGACGATCTCGCGGCGGTGCGCGTCGGCGTAACGTTCCTGTTCCACGGTCAGTTCGGCCAGCGCGGTCGCCACGTGTTCGTCAGTCAGCTTGCCGTTGCGTTCCTGGAAGCGGCGCCATTGTTCGCGGTCGTGCCATTGACGTTGGCCGGGCGTGTGGTCCATGACCGAGGCAAGCCGCAGCAACGGATGCGCGCACAACGAATCGAACACATCCACGACATCGGCGGTGGCGATTTCGCAGCGCAGATGCAGAAAGTGTTCGGCGCGCAACAGCTTGCGCGCGGCGAGGCGCGTGAGGGATTCGGCGCATTGCGTTTGCAGATCGCGGCCGCGCAGCCCGACGTTCGAGCGCGAACCGATCGCGAGGGAATCGAACACCGTGGTGATGCCGGCCGCCGCCACTTGCGCGTCGTGGATCACGAAGGCGGCATCGGTATTCCACTGCACGCCCGGACGCGGCGCCAGATGTTTCTCGAGGTTGTCCGTGTGCAGTTCGATCAGGCCCGGCAACAGATAGTCGCCGTCCCAATCTTCCGCTTCGCGCGCCGAAGTCGTGCCACGCTCGACATCGCGAATCATCCCGTCTTCGATGCGTAGCATGCCGGTAAATACGTCGTCTCGCGTCACGATGCGAGCGTTTTTGATCAACATCGACTTGCTCCGTAGTCTGTCTTGAGTGGGGCACCGCAGTGTTTCGACCCGGTGCTTCGACTCAATGTTTCAGCTCAGTGGTTCAGTTTAGTGCCGTTTCGTGTCAATTAGTGACGTAGCGGCGGCTGGAGTTCGAGGCGGCGCGTGGCGACCTTGTTGCGGGTATCTTCGTCGTGAAAGATACCGACGATCGCCGCGCCACGCTCGCGTGCTTCGACGATCAGATCGGCGACCACGTCACGGTTCTCCGCGTCGAGCGAGGCTGTCGGCTCGTCGAGCAGCAGCAGCGGATGCCCGGCGATCAACCCGCGGGCGATGTTCACGCGCTGCTGTTCGCCACCGGAGAAGGTGGCAGGCGCTAACGACCACAGCCGCTCGGGCACGTTCAGCCTCGCCAGCAGGGCAGCGGCACGCGCACGGGCTTCGTCGTCGGCCACGCCGCGAGACAGCAGCGGTTCGGCGACCAGCGTGAGCGTCGGCACGCGCGGAATCACGCGCAGAAACTGGCTGACGTAGCCGACCACGCCGCGGCGCAGGCGCAACACGTCGTGCGGCTCGGCGCCGGTGATCGATACCGGCGGCCCGTCATCCGCCGCCGCGTCGCGAATCGCAATCGAGCCTGTACTGGCGAGGTAGTTACCGTACAAACAGCGCAGCAGCGTGCTCTTGCCGGCGCCTGACGGCCCCACCAGCACGACACACTCGCCGCGTTCAACCTCGAGCGACACCCCCGCGAGCGCCTCGATCTGCACGCCGCCCTGGCCGTGCAGCGTGAAGGTCTTGCCAATCTCGACCGCGCGCAGCATCAGTGCATCGTTCTCGCTGAACGCGCGTTCGGCGGCGTGTGATTCCTTGCTTGTTTCAATGGATCGCATTGTGAGCCTCAAACCGGCAGAACCGAGGAAACCAGCGTTTGCGTGTACGGGTGCTGCGGATCGTCGAGCACTTGGTCCGTCAACCCGGCCTCGACCACTTCGCCACCTTGCATGACCATCAGCCGATGCGCAAGCAGGCGCGCGACGCCGATATCGTGCGTCACGATCAGCACCGACAGATGCAGTGTGGACGTCAACGTGCGCAGCAAATCGAGCAGGCGCGCCTGCACCGAGACGTCGAGACCGGCTGTCGGCTCGTCCATGAAGACGAGGCGTGGACCGGTGACGAGATTACGCGCGATCTGCAAACGTTGCTGCATGCCGCCGGAAAACGCTGAAGGTAATTCGTCGATGCGTGTGGCGTCGAGTTCCACGCGCTCCATCCACTGCGTCGCCGTGTGACGGATATTGCCGTAGTGGCGGGCACCGACGGCCATCAACGGCTCGCCGATGTTCGCGCCGGCGGAGACGCCGCTGCGCAGGCCGTCGCGCGGATTCTGCTGCACGAAGCCCCATTCGGTACGCATCAACAGACGCCGGCGCGGTTCGGACAAGGCAAGCAGATCGAGCTTTTCGCCATGCGTGGCCGTGTAGTGGAGCGAGCCGCTATCGGTTTCGGTTTTCAGGGCGAGCGCATTGAGCAGCGTGGTCTTGCCCGAGCCGGATTCACCAACGATGCACAGCACCTCGCCCGGATACAGATCGAAGCTGACGTTCCTGCAGCCGTTGCGGCCGCCATATTGTTTGGTGAGCGAACGGGCGCTCAACAGCGGCGTCATGCGGTTTCTCCTTTGCGCGCTTCGTAAGACGGCAGCTCGAGGTCCTGATCGCCGCGGCGTTCATGGCAGTAGTCGCTATCCGAGCAAACGAACATGCGCTTGCCGGCGTCGTCGACGATCATTTCGTCGAGGAAGCTTTCCGTTGACCCGCACAGCGCACACGCGTGCTGCCACTTCTGCACTTCGAACGGATGATCGTCGAAGTCAAGACTGCGCACGGCGGTGTACGGCGGGATGGCGTAGATGCGCCGCTCGCGGCCGGCGCCGAACAATTGCAGCGCGGGGTTCATATGCATCTTCGGGTTGTCGAACTTCGGAATCGGCGACGGCGAGCTCAGATAGCGGTGGTTGACCATCACCGGGTAGTCGTACGTGGTGGCGATGCTGCCGTGATGCACGATGTCCTCGTACAGCTTCACACTGATCAAGCCGTAATCGGCCAATGCGTGCAGCTTCTTGCATTCGGCGACGCGCGGCTCCAGCCGATAGAGCGGTTCGGGCATCGGCACCTGATAGACCAGAATCTGCTTGTCGGTGAGGGGCGCTTCGGGAATCCGATGGCGTGTCTGGACAATCGTTGCTTCGATCGTGCGGCGCGTGGTCGCCACGCCCGTGGTTCGCGCGAAGAAGCGGCGGATGTTGACCGCGTTGGTGGTTTCGTCGGAGCCCTGATCGATGACCTTCAGCGTATCGTTCTTGCCGATGATCGCTGCGGTCACCTGAATGCCGCCCGTGCCCCAGCCATACGGCAAGGGCATTTCGCGCGAGCCGAACGGCACTTGATAGCCCGGCACGGCGACCGCCTTGAGCAACGCGCGGCGCAGCATGCGCTTGGTCTGTTCATCGAGGTAGGCGAAGTTGTAGCCGTCCGCGGCGCTGTCGTACGACGCTGTGGCGAGGGAGGTGTCCGGCGCGTTCATGCGGCTTGCTCCTGCTGATCCTGATCTTTGTCTTGATCCTTGTCCTCTGCGCCGTGTTGCGCCCGCAGGCGTCGCACGAGTTCGAGTTCGGACTGGAAGTCGACGTAGTGAGGCAATTTCAGATGCTGAACGAAGCCGGATGCTTCGACGTTGTCGCTATGCGAGAGCATGAATTCGATATCTTGCGTCGGCGACGCGAGCGTCTCGCCGAGCTCCTCAGCGCGCAACGCGCGATCCACCAGCGCCATCGCCATCGCTTTGCGTTCCGAGTGTCCGAACGCGAGGCCATAGCCTTGCGTGAAAGCAGGCGGCACGTCGCCGCTGCCGGCGAACTGGTTGATCATCTGGCATTCAGTGACATCGATGTCGCCGATTTCGACCGTCTCGCCCAGCTCGTCGAGTTCCATTTCGACGGCGATCGTGCCGAAGCGGATCTCGCCGGCAAACGGATGCGAGTGCGCATAGCCCCGTTGGGTGGCGTAGCCCATGGCGAGCAGGAAGCCTTCGTCGCCGCGCGCGAGATTCTGCAAACGCGTGGCGCGGCTTGCGGGAAACGCGAGCGGGTCGCGTGAAAGGTCACCGGGTTCCGGCGCTTCCGGCGTGGGGCGCTCCTGTTCGATCAGGCCTTCCTGGTCGAGCAGCGTGACCACGCGCGGCATTGCTTCTGCTGCGGACTGCGCGGCTTGAATGGAAGGCGGGGTGGCGGCCGCATCAGCTCCGCCATCGCCCTCGGCGAGCAACGCGAAATCCAGCAGACGTTGCGTGTAATCGTAAGTCGCGCCGAGCAACTGGCCGCCGGGCACGTCCTTGAAGGTGGCCGAAATGCGGCGCCCCACCTGCATGGCTTCCGTATCGATCGCCTGTGTGTAGCCGAAACGCGGCAACGTGGTGCGATACGCACGCAACAGAAAGATCGCTTCGACCAGATCGCCCGCGGCCTGTTTGATCGCGAGCGCGGCGAGTTCTTCGTCGTAGACCGAGCCTTCGGTCATGACTCGCGCGACGGCGAGGCGCAATTGTTCGCGAATCTGCGCGACGCTGAGTTCGGCCAGCCGCGTGTCGCCGCGGCGCGCCTTGTCGAGCATACGCCATGACGCTTCGATCGCACGTTCTCCACCCTTGACGGCAACGTACATCAGTTCACCTTCGCTTGAGTTGTGCGCGGCAGACCGATCAACGTGCTGCCGCAAACGAGATAACAATCGATGCCGCACGGAAAGAGCGGCGCGAGGGCGGCGCGTTCGCGCCAGAAATGTTCGGGCAGGCCGACCGGTGTGATCGTTGTGGTGTGCTGAATGCCGGGACCGCTCAGCACGACGGGGGTGCCGCCCGTCAGTGCTTCGACACGGATCAGCAACGTCACCGAGTGCTCAGGGGACTCCGCTTCGCCGAGCGGAAAGCTGTCCAGCGCCGGCATTGCGCTTGCGTCGTGGATATAGGCGAAGGCGGCCTGTCCCGGTTCGTCGACGAGCGGTGCGCCGGTATGAAAGCGCAGGGCCGAAGCGAGCGCCGTATCGGCTTGCGCGAGCCATACGGGCGTGGCGTAGTCACACAGTGTCAGCAGCGCGGCGAAGGCGGCGAGTTCGGCACGGGTGGCCCGCACCTCCGGCAAACCGTTTTCGACGACACCGATCGTACCCGGACGCGACAGCGCGTCGAGCAGCGTGCGGAATACCGCCTGGGTGTCGTGGACCGGGTCTGCGAAACCTGGCGTTAGCGTAGACAATGCAATCTGTGAGTTTTCCATCAGTCGCCCCGGACCATCGTGAAGAATTCGACGCGCGTGGCTGCGGCGTCCTGTCTGCGCTCGGCGCGTTGCACGGCTTGCTGTTCGGCAAACGGTCCGATCAATTGCTGATGCAAGGCGGCGTGATGCTCGGGCATTTGCAGCAGCGCATCGGCCAGCGCCGCCAGTTCGGCGCGGCGGCGGTCGCGGCCCAGATGACACGCAACGCCGACGGTTGCGGTTGCGTCACCCGTGACGCGCAAACGCAACGTGGCGCGCGTGACAGTGGCTTCGCCAAGATTGAACGGGTCGCCGCTGCCGCCGACGCGGCCGCGCACCATCGCGAGGCCGATTTCGGGTGGCCGCAGCCAGTCATAAGCGGGGGGCGGGACGCCTTGCAGCGCGCGTTCCAGCGCGGCTTCGAGATCGGCGCGCGGCGTGCGGGCCAGCACGGCCATCCATGCGCGCCGCATGGCGGAGGAAGGCGAGGCAGAAGTGGCACTCATCGAAGTTCCTGTTGATCCAGCGAGTGATCATTTGAGCATCTATTCGTCTAAACGTCTAGACGTTTGGAGGTATGCTTGTCCGGCGTTATAGCGCAGATCCGCCGTTTCACATTTCCATCACGGCTTGCGCACTACAATGCATGACATAGCGAATATTTGAACCCAAGGGAATGACAGCACCATGACATCGAACGACAACGCGACGCCGGGCACGCTGCTCGAACGCGGCGCGGGCGTTGCCGTCTGGCGGCAGATCGAGCAGATTCTGGCGGCGGAAATCGCGGCGAGCGGCTTTGGCGAAGAAGGCCGTCTGCCGAGCGAGGGCGAACTGGCCAAACGCTTCGACGTGAACCGGCATACCGTGCGCCGCGCCATGCTCGGTCTGGCCGCATTAGGGCTCGTGAGCGTCGAGCAGGGGCGGGGCACGTTCGTGCAACCTGGCGCGATCGACTACACGATTGGACGGCGCACGCGGTTTACAGAAAACTTGCGGCAGCAACATCACGTGGCAGGCGGCACGATGTTGTCAGCCTCCCGTGTGAAGGCCGAGCCGAATGTCGCGAAGGCCCTGAGCCTGCGGGCGGGCGCGTCGGTCTACCGGATCGAGACGCTGAATGCATCGGATGGGGTGCCGCTGACGTTCGCGCGCAGCTGGTATCCGGCCGCGCGTTTTCCGAATTTGCCGGAAGTCCTGGAGCGCACCGGCAGCATCACGAAGGCATTGGCTGAATTAGGCGTGAGCGATTATCTGCGTAAGTGGAGCCGTATCGGCAGCGTGTTGCCTGAGCCGGAGGTGGCGCGGCGTTTGAATATCAACCGGCAGCAACCGGTGTTGTGGGTCGAAAACGTCGACGTCGATCTGGAAGGCACACCGGTCAAATACGGCTTCACGCATTTTGCGGCGGACCGTGTGCAGTTGCTGGTGGAGCAAGACGTATGAGCGGCGCGGCATGGGGCGCCGAGGCACGATTCGCGGTGTATTACGCGCCGTCGCGCGAGTCGGCATGGTGGCAGGCGGGGTCGGCGTGGTTGGGGCGTGATGCGGAAAGCGGCGCGCCCTGCGTGTCGCCGCAACCGGAAGACCTCGCGCGCCCTCTGGCCGATCTGACCGAAGCGCCGCGTCGCTATGGCTGGCACGGTACGCTGGTCGCACCGTTCCGTCTTGCTGATGGCGTGACTCAGCACGATCTACTGGGCGCGACGCGCGAATGGGCCAGCACGCAAAGCCCATTCGCGCTACTGGTCGAAGCGGCGACGCTCGGCGATTTTGTCGCGCTACGCCCGGCCGATCCGGAGGGCGAAGCGAAGCTTCGTCACGTCGCATCAAGTGCGCTGCAAACGCTGCATGGATTGCGCGCCAAGGCGCCTGCCGCTGACCTCGCGCGCCGACTCGCGGCGCCGCTGAGTGAACGGCAACGCGCATTGCTGATCGAATGGGGTTATCCGTACGTCTTCGACGAATTCCGTTTTCACATGACGCTATCCAACTCTCTCGCCGATGCCGCTGAGCGCGCGACGCTGGTTGCCTGGTGGCAGGCGCGAACGCCTGCGCTCGGACCGCTCGCTATCGATCACGCGGCGCTCTTTGTCGAACCCGCGCCCGGTGAGCCGTTTGTGCTGTGGCAGCGCGTACCGTTTCAGACCGGCGAGGTGAAATAAGCATGGCAGGTCGTCTGATTTATGTAATGGGGCCGTCCGGCGCGGGTAAGGATTCATTGCTGGTTTTTGCGCGTCGCCACCTGATGGGCGAGCCGATTCTGTTTGCGCATCGCTACATCACGCGGCCGAGCGGCAACGGTGAAGAGCATGTTGCGTTGAGCGTCGAAGAGTTCGCGGCGCGTTCGGTACTCGGTCTGTTCGCGCTCGAATGGTCGAGTCACTCACTGCGCTATGGCATCGGCATCGAACTCGATGCGTGGCTTGCTCGCGGTTGCACGGTGGTCGTCAACGGGTCGCGTCAGCATTTGCAACATACCTTGGCGCGTTATCCGCAAACGGAAGTCGTGCACGTGGACGCAGCGCCGCATATTCTCGAAGCACGGCTTGGCGCGCGGGCGCGTGAGTCGGCGGAACAGGTTGCGGCGAGGCTTGCCCGACGGGCACCGTTTTCGCTGCCGGAAGGGATTCGGTGCACGACGATCGATAACTCCGGGACGCTGGAAGAAGCGGGACACGCGCTGATTGCTTTTTTGCAGGCGCATGCCGATGTACCCGACATTCGCGAGGTTCGTAACGTTCGCAATGTTCGGTAGGCTCGCCTAACCAGTCGCCGCCATTCGCTCCCGGGTCGCTTCCTGTAGACACGACACAAACTGCAGCACGGCCGGGGTCGGCAACAGATTACGTCGAGAAATGATGCTGAGATCGTAATTCGGCAGCGCTTCTTCAATCTGGGCAACCCGTATGCCCAGCGGCGCAACCATCTGTGCGAGCGGCCGTGTGAAGCAACCGATCACATCGGTTTGCGACACCAGCCCGAGCGTGACCGCGAACGACGACGGCGCCCGCACCAGCCGCTTTGGCACCGGCAAGCCGTGCGCGTTGAACATCGCCATCATCACGCTATGCGGAAAGTGATCGTTGCCCACCGTCACGATCCACTCCGCGTCGAGCAATTCGTGCAGACGCGTGACGTTCGCCAGCGGATGCCCGGCGCGCATCGCGACGACGAACTGCGTCGAGTAGAGGGGCGCTTGTACCAGATCGCTGTCGAGCGCCTGCACGTGATGGATCGCCGCGATATCGAGCGCACCGTTACGCAAACGCGCGACGGCATCCGGGATCGTGACTTCCTCCAGATGCAGATTCACCAGCGGCATGACCCGGCGAAACTTCGACACCGCGTGCGGCAGGGCGGTCAATGCGATTGACGGCATCGTGCCTACGCTCACCTTGCCGGCCAGTTCCCCCTTCACCTGTTCGACCGCTTCGACCGTGCGGCGCATGTCGCCCAGCAACTGTTCCGCACGCGGCAACAGCGCGAGCCCGCACGCGGTCAACTCGATGCCGCGCACGCTGCGCACCATCAACTCGGCATTGAGCGCGCTCTCCAACTCGCGGATCGTATGCGTGACGGCCGGTTGCGTCACGCCAAGCTCGCGCGCGGCGGCGCGCAGACTGCGGTGATGGGCGGCGGCGATGAACGCTTGCAGCTGTTGCAGTTTCATACGGGTAATCCCGGATATAAAGCTTGTTAATCAGGGTGAAAAAAACAGCATCTTATTCGAACAAAATGGCGTGGCTATAGTGCTTGCCTGTTTGCCGCGTGATGCGGCGTGAATTCCCATGGAGCGATAGATGAGCGAAGCCGCGCGTTTTACTGAAGTGTCCGACCTGGTGCCTGCCGCCGAGAGCCTGCGCGAGATCCGCCATCACATCCATCACCACCCGGAGCTGGCCTACGAGGAAGTGCAAACCGGCGCCCTGGTGGCGGAGAAGCTCGAACAATGGGGCTGGCAGGTCACGCGCGGGGTCGGTCAAACCGGCGTGGTGGGCACGCTGAAGGTGGGCGACGGCACGCGCCGGATCGGCATTCGCGCCGACATGGACGCGCTGCCGATCATCGAACAAACCGGTCTGCCGTATGCGAGCGGCACCCACGGCAAGATGCACGCATGCGGTCATGACGGCCACACGACGATGCTGCTCGGCGCCGCGCAGCACCTCGCCGCCACGCGCAATTTCTCAGGTATCGTGCATCTGTACTTCCAGCCGGCCGAAGAAAGCGGCATCGACAGCGGCGCGATGAAGATGATCAACGACGGCCTGTTCGAGCGCTTCCCGTGCGACGCCGTGTTTGGCCTGCACAATCACCCGGGCGAGGAACCGGGGGTGATGCTGTTCCGCAAGGGGCCGTTCATGTCCGCGGGCGACAAGGCGATCATCACGATCGAAGGCGTTGGCGGTCATGCGGCGCGTCCGCATCTGACGGTCGATCCGGTGGTGGTGGCGGCGAGCATTGTGATGGCGTTGCAGACCATCGTCGCGCGTAACGTCGATCCGTCGCAGCCGGCGGTGGTGAC
Source organism: Burkholderia sp. GAS332 (assembly GCA_900142905.1). Classification (NCBI taxonomy): domain Bacteria; kingdom Pseudomonadati; phylum Pseudomonadota; class Betaproteobacteria; order Burkholderiales; family Burkholderiaceae; genus Burkholderia; species Burkholderia sp. GAS332. Next base: position 742,594 of record FSRV01000002.1, read on the forward strand.
GGTTGGCTCGATGCATGCGGGTACGGCGAACAACGTGATTTCCAGCAGCGCGAGACTGGAGTTGAGCGTGCGTTCGTTCAGCCCCGAAGTGCGCACGCTGCTGAAAAAGCGCATTACCGAACTCGCCGAAAGCCAGGCCGCGAGCTATGGCGGCAAGGCGGTGGTGGAGTACATCGAAGGCTATCCGGTGGTGATCAATTCGGATGCCGAAACGGACTTCGCGGTGCAGGTGGCGCGTGAACTGGTCGGCGACGACAAGGTGGTCGAGCAGACCGACATCCTGATGGGCAGCGAAGATTTCGCCTTCATGCTCCAGAAACGGCCGGGCACGTTCCTGCGGATCGGCAACGGTGCGGGCGAAGACGGCTGCATGGTGCATAACCCCCATTACGACTTCAACGACCGCAATCTGCCGGTCGGCGCGGCCTTCTGGACGCGGCTGGTGGAGCGGTATCTGGGGCAATAAGGGGGCATTAGGGGGCAGTGAGGCGCCTGCGGCGCGAATGAGGTGCCTCAGGTGCTGACGACGAGCCGATGAGCGGGCATTGAGTTCGCACTGCCGGCCACATAACCATAACAACGAGGAAGACCCGCGATGAACACGACAACGGATGCGAGCCGCGCCGTCGACGCCACCCGAACCACCAGCCGCGGCGCGATCGCCGCGGCGGTGATCGGCAACTGGCTCGAATTTTTCGACTTCACGGTGTACGGTTTTTTTGCCGTGATCATCGGCAAGCTGTTTTTCCCGTCGGCGGATCCGACGACCTCGTTGCTCTTATCCGTGGCGACCTTCGCCGCGGGTTTCATCACACGGCCGCTCGGCAGCGTGATGCTCGGCGTGTATGCGGACCGCAAAGGCCGCAAAGCGGCGCTCAACCTGACCATCATGCTGATGGCGGCGAGTACCGGTGCGATCGCGATTGCGCCGACGTATGCGCAGATCGGTGTCGCCGCGCCGCTGCTGATCGTGCTGGCGCGTCTCGTGCAAGGCTTCTCTCAGGGCGGCGAGTTCGGCGCGGCGACGTCCACCTTGCTGGAACAGGGCGGTGGCACACGGCGCGGCTTTCGCGCCAGCTGGCAACTGGCGACGCAAGGCGGCGCGGCGCTGATGGGTTCGGGTATTGCGGCGGCGCTCTCGGCGGCTCTGCCGAAGGAGTCGCTGGAAAGCTGGGGCTGGCGCATTCCGTTTCTGATCGGCGTGCTGATCGCGCCGGTCGGCATCTACCTGCGCCGCCGTCTCGCGGACGATCCCGCCAGCGCGCACAGCCACGCCATCGAGCGCGGCGTGCTGCACGAACTCTTCACGGCGCATCTGCGTCCGCTGGTGCTGATTACGCTCACGGTGATGGGCGGCACGGTCTCGACCTACATCCTGACCTTCTACATGCCGACCTATGCGATCCACACGCTCGGCCTGCCGATGTCGCTGTCGATGCTGGTCGGCGTCGCGTCGGGTCTCGTCATGCTCATCACGTGTCCCTTGTTCGGCATGCTGTCCGATCGGATCGGCAGCCGCAAGCGGCCGATTCTGTTCGGACGCGGCGTGCTGGTGCTATTGCTGTTTCCGGCCTTCATGCTGATCAACCGCTTCCCACAGTTGCCCGTCATCATGTCGGCGACCGCGCTGATGCTGTTGTTCTACTCGATGGGATCGGCGTCGGAATTCGCGTTGATGTGCGAGTCGTTCCCGCGGCGGGTGCGCGCCACCGGTATTTCGATTGCCTATGCGCTGAGCGTGTGCGTATTCGGTGGTACCGCGCAACTGGTCGCGACGTGGCTGATCAAACTGACCGGCAGCAAGCTGGCGCCGGCCGGTTACGTGGCGACGTGTGTGGTGGTGTCGTTGATCGCTGTGTCGATGCTGAAAGAGACGGCGGATAAGCCGATCGATTGATTGACGGCATCATCGCCTGCCGGGGCTTTGAACAGGGCGCGCGTACGAGAAGCGCGCGCCCTGGCTACAACACCGTTGCGTGCACTTAACCGCGCAGCGCTACCATCTCCGAGACCGTCTGGGCGGCCTGCTGCAACGGCTCCAGAAACGCCTTCACCATCTGCTTGGCCGAATTGCGCTGAGCGTTGCCGCTGATATTCATCGCCGCGATCACGCGCCCCTGGCGGTTGCGAATCGGCGCGGACAGCGAAATCAGACCGCCTTCCAGTTCCTGATCGACGATCGCCCATCCCTGGCGGCGCACCTGCGCGATTAGCTTTTTCAGCTCTTCCTTGTCGGTCACCGTGCGCGGCGTGTGCGCGTAGAGCGGCGCCGAACTCAGGGTTGCGTCGAGCGCGTCGTCGTCCAGCGCGGCCAGCAGGACACGGCCCATCGACGTGCAATACGCCGGCAAGCGGCTGCCGATCGACAGGTTGATGGTCATGATCTTGTGAGTCGGCACGCGCAGCACGTAGACGATTTCGGTGCGGTCAAGCACCGCCGCCGAGCAACTCTCGTGAACCTGCGCCGACAGACTTTCCATCACCGGTTCGGCGAGATTCCAGAACGGCATCGAGGTCAGATACGCGAAACCAAGGTCGAGAATCTTCGGCGTGAGGCGGAACAGGCGGCCTTCGGCCTCCACGTAGCCGAGCGTCTGCAACGTCAGCAGAATGCGGCGTGCACCAGCGCGTGTCAGGCCGGTGGCCGCGGCGACGTCGGTCAGCGTCTGTTCGGGGCGGCTGGCATTGAACGCGCGGATCACCGAGAGGCCTCGCGCGAACGACTGCACATACGAGTCGCCCGGTTTATCCGAGGCCGGTTCGGCGTTGTCAGGAACGGCAGAAGACGGCGGCAGGACTTTGCTCATGGACCTTGAAAGATGCGTTCGAAGAAGGGCGCACGGCACTCGCGCGGTTCAGCCGGCGCGATGCGGTGCAAAGGCGTGACGATAGCTTAAGCCTTCTGTTTCGCCAAATTTGCACGCTTTTGCTCATGAATTCCGTACGAACGGAATTCGCTCTGAGGTGGCGGGCTAAGCCGTTGATTTGAACGGCTTGGGCTCGCCGGGTGCGCGAGATGCCTGCCCGTCGTCCGCATGGGCCAAGCAGCGCACATCAGTGGAATCCCTTAGCGACGCCACCCGAATGGTAGCGTTACCATGCGAATCATTCAGAAGCTTCGACGGGTTCAAATCGCGAAGCGTAATGGTATCGCTACCATGGAGATGTCCGTGTCATCGACCCGCAAAACACCTGAGCAGCTTCGCAGCTACCGCTGGTACGGCGTGAACGATCTGCGCTCGTTCGGCCACCGTTCGCGCACCGCGCAAATGGGTTACCACCCGTCGGATTACATGGGCAAGCCGGTGATCGCCGTCGTCAACACGTGGAGCGAGATCAACTCGTGCCACACGCACTTCAAACAGCGCGTCGAAGAAGTGAAGCGCGGCATCTGGCAGGCCGGTGGCTTTCCGGTCGAAATGCCGGTGATGACGCTCGCCGAGCCGTTCCAGAAACCGACCACGATGCTGTATCGCAACTTCCTCGCGATGGAAACCGAGGAATTGCTGAAGTCCTATCCGTTCGACGGCTGTGTGCTGATGGGCGGTTGCGACAAGACCACGCCCGGTTTGCTGATGGGCGCGATCAGCATGAATCTGCCGTCCATCTATCTGCCAGCGGGGCCGATGCTGCGAGGCAACTGGAACGGCCGCACGCTGGGCAGCGGTTCGGACACGTGGAAATACTGGGCCGAACTGCGCGCCGGCAAAATCACTGAAGAGGAGTGGAAGGGTATCGAGAGCGGCATCGCGCGCTCGCCGGGCCATTGCATGACGATGGGCACCGCGTCGACGATGACCAGCGCCACCGAAGCACTCGGTTTGACGCTGCCCGGCTTCTCGTCGATCCCCGCAGTCGATTCGCGGCATGCACAATTCGCTTCACTGACAGGACAGCGCATCGTCGAGATGGTGTGGACCGATCAGAAGCCGTCGGACATCCTGACCGCCAAATCTTTCGACAACGCGGTGACCACCGTGCTGGCCATGTCCGGTTCGACGAACGCCATCGTTCACCTCGTTGCCGTGGCGCGTCGTGCCGGCATCGATCTGACGACGGCACGCTTTGACGAACTCGCGCGCATCACGCCGGTGCTCGGCAATCTGCGTCCCGCGGGCCAGTATCTGATGGAGGACTTTTTCTACGCCGGCGGCCTGCGCGCGCTGTTGGTCGAGTTGGGCGAACTGATCGACGGCACGCAGATGACGGTCAATGGCGCGACGCTCGGCGAGAACATTGCAGGCGCGGAAATATTCGACGACGACGTCATCCGCAAGCGCGGCAATCCACTCGTCGCCAGCGACGGCCTCGCGGTGCTGACCGGCAATCTTGCCCCAGACGGCGCGGTGATCAAACCCGCGGCGATGGAAGCGCATCTGCAGAAACATCGAGGTCCGGCGGTGGTGTTCAAGGATTACGCCGACATGGCGGCGCGCATCGACTCGGAAGACCTGGATGTGAGCGCCGATTCGGTGGTCGTGCTGCAACACGCGGGTCCCGTGGGTGCGCCCGGTATGCCGGAGTGGGGCCAGTTGCCGATTCCGCAAAAGCTGTTGAAGCAGGGCGTGCGCGATATGGTGCGCATTTCCGATGCGCGCATGAGCGGCACCAGTTACGGCGCGTGCGTGCTGCATGTGGCGCCCGAGTCGTTCGTGGGGGGGCCGCTCGCGCTGGTCAGGGATGGCGACATGATCGAGCTGGACGTGCCGGCCCGGCGTTTGCATGTCGACGTGAGCGATGCGGAACTCGCGGCGCGCAAGGCCGCGTGGCAACCGCCCAAGCGGCCGTTCGAGCGCGGTTTCGGCGTGATGCATCAACTGCACGTGACGCAGGCCAACAAGGGGTGTGACTTCGACTTTCTTGAAGAGCCGCTGAGCGCAAGCGCGCCGCAAAGTCCGATACAGGCCACGCCGACGGAGCAAACCTCGCCGGCCACGACGCGCAGCGAACCCGAAATTCACTAACTCGATCGAGACTTCCTATGACCACACCCGACATCACCATCAGCGACGCCACACTCGAGCAGCTACGGCACGTCAGCACGGCAACGCTAACCACGCAACTTTTCAAGCGCGGCTTGCGCAACGTATTCCTGCAAGGCGTCGCGCCGCTCGTCAAACCGGCGCCTGGGTCCCCCAACGTTGTTGGCCCGGCGTTCACGCTGCGCAACATCCCGGCTCGTGAGGATCTCGACCACGTCGGCGTGTTTCAGGACCCGGACCATCCGCAGCGCAAAGCCGTTGAAACGGCGCCGCCTGGCAGCGTGCTGGTGCAGGACTGCCGTGGTGAACGCTCGGTCGCGTCGGTCGGTTCGATCCTCGCGCTGCGTCTGGCGAAGCGTGGTGTGGCCGGCATGGTCTCGGACGGCCCGGTGCGCGATAGCGGCACGATCGCGGAACTGGGTTTGCCGATCTGGTGTGCTGGTGCGAGCGCCCCGCTGAATCTGGCGAAGCATCATGCGGTCGATATGAATGTACCGATCGCTTGCGGCGGCGTGCCGGTGTATCCCGGCGATATCGTTGTCGCCGACGTGGACGGCGTGGTCATCGTGCCGCGCGAAATGGCCACCGACGTCGCGCGTGACGCCACCGAGCAGGAGCAGCTCGAAGTGTTCATCACGCAGCGCATCGAAGAAGGCCGGCCGCTGCGCGGCACGTATCCGCCGAACGAGGAAACGCTGGCGGCTTACGCGCAATGGCGTGCACAAAAACAATAATGCGCTGAGGCTGTGTCGAGCCGTTACAAAGACATTGAGCCATTGAGCCATTGACCCGTTGCTCGCGCGAACGGCGCGAGCGCAGGAGACATAGTGACTATCACGACACCGGCGATCGACGAATCGCGTCTGATCAATCGCCTGGCACTCCGTCTGATGCCGCTGCTCGGGGTGCTCTACCTGGTCGCCTACATCGACCGCTCCAACATCAGCTTTGCCAAGCTGCAGATGCTCGGCAGCCTCGGGCTGTCCGAAGTCGCATACGGGCTGGGTGCGTCGCTATTTTTCATCGGCTATCTGATTTTCGAAGTGCCGAGCAATGTGCTGCTGCACAAGTACGGCGCGCCTCGGTGGATGGCGCGCATCATGTTCACGTGGGGCATCGTCACGATACTGCTCGCGTTTACGCAGAATGCGACGATGTTTTACGTGCTGCGTTTTCTACTCGGCGCCTCGGAAGCGGGTTTGTATCCGGGCGTGATCTACTACCTGACTTTGTGGTTTCCGTCGCGGCATCGCGTGCGCATGCTCGGCTATTTCACCGTCGGCAGCAGTCTGGGCAACATGGTGGGTGCGCCGATTTGCGGCTGGTTGCTCGACAAGGGCGGTCTCGCGGGGCTGCACGGCTGGCAACTGGTGTTCATCGTGACCGGCTTACCGTCGATTCTGCTGACCTTCGTCGTGCTGCGCCTGTTGCCGGCCTCGCCGAAACAGGCAAGGTTTCTCTCCGCCGACGAAAAACAATGGCTCACCGACACGCTCGACGCGGAACGCGCGCAGATGAAGGAACGCTACACCGGTCATTCCTCGCTGCTGAGCGTGTTGACCGAGCCGCGTGTGATCGGCATGGCGCTCTACTACATGATGCTGTCGATTTCCGTCTACGGCGTGAGCTACTGGCTGCCGACCCTGGTGAAAGGCTTCGGCGTCAGCAATACGACCAACGGCCTGCTGAACATCATTCCATGGCTGATGGCGTCCATCGTGCTGGCGTGGCTGCCGTCGAAGCTGCGCGGCGGCAATCGGGCAATCGTCGCGATGCTGGTGGCCGCGTTGCTCGGCGTCGCGTGCTTCCTGAGCGCCGTGTTTCTGCCGACCAACACGCTGCGGTTTGCCGCGCTCTGTTTCGGCGCGCCGTGCATGTATCTGCTGATTCCGTGTTTCTGGACGCTGCCGCCGAAGTTCCTGTTCGGCGCGCGCGCCGCGGCTGGCATTGCGGCGATTAATTCGCTCGGTAATATCGGTGGCTTCATTGCACAGAATCTGGTGCCGTGGGTGCGTCAGACCACGGGCAGCGTGAAGACGCCGATGCTAATTCCAGCAGCCTGTCTGTTGGTGTTTGCCGTCGTCACGCTGTTCATCCTGCGGCGTAATCGAGGTGGTTCCATTGCGCAAAGCCATGTACCCGTGACCGAGTAGATCTGCTTTGGGGCGCTGAGACCTGGCCCGTTGGAGCCTTTCGTCGCCGGCGCTTTACGGCGGTCTACAATACGCGCGAACCATTACCTAGCCACCGAGCCATGCCGAATCACAAGCCGACCGCGCCTGCCAGCCCCGATACGCCGGAGACGGCGGCGCCAGCGAAACGCTTGCGCGGCGGTCCCAAGGTCCTGCGTATCACGGATGTCGCCGCGCAAGCGGGCGTCGCACCGATTACGGTGTCGCGTTTCTTCAATAGCCCGGAGACCGTCGCGCCCGAGACGCTTGAACGGGTACGGCAGGTCGTGCAAAAGCTCGGTTATGTACCGAATCGCCTTGCGGGCGGATTGTCGTCGGCGCGTTCAAGGTTGATCGCGGCGATTGTGCCGACCATCGCTCACTCGTTGTTTTCCGAAACGATCCAGGTGTTCAGCGAGACGATGTCGCGCGCGGGCTATCAGGTGCTGCTGGCCTTGAGCGGTTATAGCAATTCGAGCGAAGAGGCGCTGCTCGACGCAGTGCTGAGCCGGCGTCCGGAAGGCGTGCTGCTGACCGGTGTCGCGCATGCGGACTCGTTGCGTGAACGCCTGCGCAACGTGGGCCTGCCCATCGTCGAAACCTGGGATATGACTGACACGCCGATCGACATGCTGGTCGGCTTTTCGCACTATCAGATCGGCGCCGCCGTGGCCGAGCACTTTCTGCAACGCAACGCGCGAGCACCCGGCCTCGTGTCGGCGAACGACGACCGCGCACTCGCACGCCGCGACGGCTTTCGCGACCGGCTTGCACAGGCGGGCATTCACGACATCGCCGAGGTGTTGGTGGCGCCACCGAGTTCGGTCGCCGTCGGCAAGGCCGCTTTGCCGACGCTGCTCGAGCGGGCGCCACAACTCGACGCCGTTTTTTGCGGCTCCGATCTGCTGGCGATCGGCGTGCTTGGCGCGAGCAAACAGCTCGGGTTGAGCGTGCCATCGCAACTGTCGATTTGCGGTTTCGGCGACCTCGAATTCACCGCCGAAACCACGCCGCAACTCACCACCGTACGCGTGGACGGCACCCGCATCGGACTGACCGCCGCGCGCTGCCTGCTCGATCGTCTGGCCGGCGACAGCAACGTCAAAGTAACCGACGTTGGTTTTCATATCGTCGAGCGCGAAACGACCTGAGCTACCGTTACGAGCCGACAACCGGGGGTCAGTTCTCATCCTCGTAACGGGTCGTTGCGCTTTTAACTGCTTGCGCAGCTATAGCTGGCTGCCTGGTTGATGTCGCCCGAGCCGTCGTAATGCGGCACAGTCGGATACGGGCAGTCTGGAAGCGTTGCTGTTACGTTGCCGTTCGTATCGAACTTGGTCATAGTCAACTGACCGGGGGCAACGCCTTGCTCGACCCAGGCGATCATCGGACCAATGTAGTCGAACTGATCGGGTCCATTGCCACCTGCGACGTGGCCCACGCCGGCCTCACGGTAGAACCGCGCGTTACTCGCCGCCGAGCCTGCGAGTTGCGTCATGGCCAGCCAGTTGCGGAGATGGTCACGCGCCGAGAGCAGCGGATCGGCACCGCCGTGGAACGAGATGAGTTTTTTGCCCGAAGCCAGATACTGTGCGATAGCCTGCAGGCTGTGATCGGCCCCCGCGCTTTGCAAACCCGCTGCGATAGCGGGATAGGCGCTGTCGACGTTAAAGGTCGCCTGCAAACTTCCCGCAGTCGTTGCCGGTAAGAGCCAATTGCCATTGCCCGTCGCGATTCCGGCGAATCCGCCTCCGAGCGTTGCATAGGCACCGACACCGAGCGCGCTGCCGAAATCGGCCCAATAGTAACCGGAATAGAGCAGGGTTCCGTTACTGGTATTCAACGCACCAATCTCTTGCCGGACCGTCTGTAATTGCGCCGGTGTGAGACATGTCGCTGCTGGCGCGCCTGCGGACCCGCATTGAAGCGGCGCGGGATCGTAGGTGCACGCGTCGGGGTTCAGTATCACGCCGTTTGCGTTGCCGCACTGTTGTAACGCTGCCTGATAGGCGGCGGTCCATTGCGCGCTGCTGGGCATGGCGGGCGTTCCGACCTTGGAGGCCATGTTGAGCCATGCCATGGTTTGCGTCGCCATGTTCATTGTTTCCGAGCCGGCGATGATGCCGTCGTAGTCGCCGGGCCAATCCTGTGCGACGAGGTAAGCGTTGCGGCCGCCGTTCGATGCACCTTCGAAGTAGGTGTACTTAGGTGCCTGACCATAAAAAGCCGCGATCACCGCTTTGGCAAAATGTACGGTGATGCCAAGTGCGGCGTATGAGTAGTCCTGCTTTTGGGTTGCGTTGTTAATAAAATCGGCCGGATTACCGTCCCGGTTGCCCCCGTTTGAAGCGGTGAAAGCCATGCCTCGCTGCAAAGGTTGGGTGAGGGGGAATTGTTGGTTAATAGATTCAACCGTCGGAATGGTTCCGTCGAATCCGCCCCCGCCCTGATGGAACAAGCGGTTCGCGTAGTTGTCCGGAAGATCGACCTCGATGTCGAGCGTGGTGCCTTGGGCGCCGGTTGCACTCACCTTGCAGTAGGCGGGAACATTGCCGCTCGCTTCAGTACGCTTCGTGGCTGTAATCTGAATGCCGCCGATAGTTTGGCCGTTAAGCGTTGCGCATTCAGCGGCGTTACTCTGGGCAACAGTTGGGGGCGTCACGTCGTCGCTTCCGCACGCAGCGACTAACACGCAACCAAGACCGGCGATGCCCCATGTCAAGCACGACTGGGTGATCCGCTGGCGCGCGCTGCTAGAGCGGTTTTGCACATCCTCACTCACCATTTCCCATCTCCTGGATGATGAAACACGTTTTTATTAATTAACCGACCGGTCGGTAAGTGCTAGCGAGGTGCAGGATAATTTGCAGGAAATGGTTCGGATAGCGGCGTTAACCCTGTGAGGGGGCGCACAAGAGCTTCCGCGGATCAGGTTTTGATTTGAAACCGCGGCGTGGCCCAGGCGTCAATTTGGTATTCCTGATTGACCCGCTCCAACGCTTTCATCCGCGCTGTTGTTTCAGGTGGTGTGGTCACGCGTGAGGAGCGGCGCACGCTTCATGCATGGGTTCCTCTCGACGGCGGTGACCTATCCGCTGACGTTCGCCATCAGTGTGGCGATGATGCCGCAGGGCGAGATCGTCACGGCTTTTCAACTGGTCATTAGTCTGCGGTAAGGCGTGGCTGAACCCAGGGTTTGCATCGATGCCGCCGGGATCTCAAATTTGTATGATGACCCGACAACATGACCCATCGGGACATCCATGTTCGACAAGATCCCTGTTCGCGCGTTGAGCGATACCGTCGCGCAGCAGTTGCTCAAGCAGATCGACAAAGGCACCTTCGCGCGCGGCGGCAAGCTGCCGACCGAGGCGGTGCTGGCGCAGCAGTTCGGCGTGAGCCGCACGGTAATCCGTGAGGCGATTTCGCGGTTGAAGAATGAAGGCGTGGTCCAGCCGCGCCAGGGCAGTGGCGTATTCATCGCCGCCCACGGCGCGATCCGGCCGCTGCGCATCGACTATGCGGAGGCGGTTGAAGCGGGCTCGGTGCTGCAAATCCTCGCGCTGCGGCGCGCGATCGAGGCGGAAGTCGCCTCGGAGGCCGCCATGCGCCGCAGCGACGTGGACATGATGTCGATCGACACGGCCCTCGCCAGGATCGATGAAGCGGTGGTCGAAGGCGAGAACGGTGTCGCCGAAGATGTCGCTTTCCACCGCGCCATCGCCGCCGCCACCGGCAATCCGTATTTCCTCAAGACGCTTACCTTCCTGAATCAGTACCTCGAAGCCGGCACCCTGGTGACGCGGCGTAACGAAGCGCTGCGCGATGACTTCTCGCGTCAGGTGCGCGAAGAGCATGCGGCCATCGTCGCGGCGATTCGGGCGGGCGATCCGATGGCGGCGCGTAACGCGGCGAGCACCCATATGAATAACGCGGCCCGGCGGCTCGCGGAAGCGGGTATTTGCTGAACTGAGCCGGGTCAGATTGGGTTGGGTTTCATTGGGGCGTTTGCGGCTAACCAACGGAGAGGTGAGGCATGGCCAGACATGTCGGCGTTATCGGTCTCGGAGCGATGGGCATGGGCGTCGCGCGCTCGCTGCTGCGCGCGGGCTTTCAGGTTCACGCGTGCGATCTGCGCAGCGAGATCCTGCAAGCGTTCGTTGAGGCTGGTGGTGTCGGCTGCGCCTCGCCTGCCGAGCTTGGCGCGCAATGCGAAGTGGTCGTCACGCTGGTCGTCAATGCCGCCCAAACCGAAGCCGTGCTGTTCGGCGCACAAGGCGCGGTCGCCGCGATGAAACCCGGCAGTGTGGTGATTGCGAGCGCAACCGTCGCACCGGACTTCGCGTTCGATCTCGGCAAGCGTATCGAAGCTGCCGGTTTGCAGATGCTCGACGCGCCGGTGTCCGGTGGCGCGGTGCGCGCCGCGTCCGGCGAAATGACGATGATGACGTCCGGCCCGGACACCGCCTATGCCGCGTGCGAGGACGTGCTGGCCGCGATGGCGGGCAAAGTCTATCGGCTGGGCTCGGCGTACGGCGCGGGTTCGAAGGTGAAGATCATCAATCAGTTGCTGGCCGGCGTGCATATCGCCGTGGCCGCCGAGGCCATGGCGCTCGGTTTGCGCGAAGGCGTCGATCCTGACGCGCTGTACGAGGTCATCACGCATAGCGCGGGCAATTCGTGGATGTTCGAGAACCGCGTGCCCCATATTCTGAGCGGCGATTACACGCCGCTCTCGGCGGTCGATATCTTCGTGAAGGATCTCGGCCTGGTGCTCGATACCGCACGCCGCTCGAAATTCCCGTTGCCCTTGTCGGCCGCGGCGCATCAGCTGTTCATGATGGCGTCGACCGCGGGGTACGGTGGCGAGGACGATTCCGCGGTGATCAAGATTTTCCCCGGCATCGACTTGCCGGCGGCGACGTAAGCTCGGAGCTTGCCATGACCACTTCGTCCAGGCGCGCGCTGCTCGGCTGCATTGCCGACGATTTCACCGGCGCCACCGATCTCGCCAACATGCTGGTGCGCGGCGGCATGCGCACGGTGCAGACCATCGGCGTGCCCGCGTCGAATGATGTCGTTGAAGCCGACGCGCTGGTCGTCGCGCTGAAATCGCGCACGATTCCCCCCGCCGATGCAGTCGCGCAATCGCTCGCCGCCCTCGACTGGTTGCGCGCGCAAGGATGCCGCCAGTTCTTTTTCAAATACTGTTCGACGTTCGATTCGACCGACGCCGGGAACATCGGCCCGGTCACGGACGCCTTGCTCGATGCATTGTCCGCTGAAGTGGGCGCAACGGCTTTCACGATCGCCTGCCCGGCGTTTCCCGAGAACGGCCGGACGATCTATCGCGGTTATCTGTTCGTCGGCGATAGGTTGCTGAACGAGTCGGGTATGGAAAACCATCCGCTGACGCCGATGCGCGATGCGAACCTCGTGCGCGTGCTCCAGCGGCAGACCGGATCGAAAGTCGGCCTTGTGCGTTACGACACCGTGGCAAAAGGCGTGTCGACCGTGCGCGAATCCTTCGATGCGCTGTGTGGCGATGGCGTGCGAATAGCGATTGCCGATGCGGTATCGGACGCGGATCTCTACGTACTCGGCGAGGCATGTGCCGACCTGACGCTGATCACGGGTGGCTCCGGTGTTGCGCTGGGTCTGCCCGGCAATTTCCGTCGCGCCGGTTTGCTCGCGGAAGGCAATGATGCCGCGCAATTGCCGCGCACCGAAGGATTGTCGGCGGTGCTGGCCGGCAGCGCCTCGACAGCGACCAACGCGCAAGTGGCGGCCTGGCGCGAAACGCGACCCGCGTTCCGCATCGATCCGCTCGCGGCGGCGCGCGGCGAGTCGGTGATCGAGCAGGCACTGGCCTTTGCCCAGCCGTACCTGGATAAAGACGAACCCATACTGATCTACGCCACCGCCACGCCCGACGAAGTCAAAGCGGTGCAACGCGAGCTCGGTGTCAACGAAGCAGGGCACCTGGTCGAAGCCACGCTGGCGTCGATCGCACGCGGTTTGCGCGAGCGCGGCGTGCGCAAGTTCGTCGTGGCGGGCGGCGAGACCTCGGGCGCCGTGGTGCAGGCGCTCGACGTGCGCACGTTGCGTATCGGTGCGCAGATCGATCCCGGCGTGCCTGCCACTGCAACGACGGACGCCGAGCCGCTCGCGCTCGCATTGAAATCCGGCAACTTCGGCACGGTCGATTTTTTCGAAAAGGCACTGCGTCACCTCGATGGAGCCGCGCAATGACTGGCACGCCCGCACTCCACACGACGAACGAAGCACGCGTGCGCGAAGAAATCTGCGTGACCGGTGCGAGTCTTTACCAACGCGGCTACACGGTGGGCAGCGCCGGCAATATCAGCGCGCGCCTCGACGACGGCTGGCTGATCACGCCGACCGATGCCTGCCTCGGCCGGCTCGACCCGGCCGATATTGCCAAGGTCGATGTCGACGGCAACACGGTGTCCGGCGGCAAGCCGTCGAAAACGCTGGCGTTGCATCGGGGCATCTATGCCCGCAACGGCGAGGCGCGCGGCATCGTTCACACACATTCGACGCATCTCGTCGCCTTGACGCTTGCCGGCGTGTGGCGCGACGACGACGTTCTGCCGCCGATTACCCCGTACTACGTGATGAAAGTGGGCCACGTCCCGCTGATTCGTTACAAGCGTCCCGGCGACCCGCAAGTGGCCGCGCAGATCGCCGCACTCGCGGGCACCGTTCGCGCGGTTTTGCTCGAGCGCCTCGGCCCGGTGGTGTGGGAGCGCTCCGTGGCGCAGGCGTCGTATGTGCTTGAAGAGCTCGAAGAGACCGCGCGCTTGTGGCTGATGACGAACCCGCGGCCCGCGCCTCTCGATGATGCGGCGCTCGAAGAGCTGCGGACAGTGTTTGGCGCGCGCTGGTAGGCGCCAACAAAAGCAAAGCCAGTTGGCGTTGCCACGCTGGCAGATAGGACCTGACATGCAGGTGATCGGTGCAATGAGGCGACACCCTGCCGTTGCACGATCGAAATCGTTCCGCCGGGGCATGCATCCATTGGATGCTTCCGCGCTGAACCAAACCGTTTTCAAGGAGTTTTCACCATGCCTCGCTTCGCCGCCAACCTGACCATGATGTACAACGAGCACGCCTTTCTCGACCGTTTCGCCGCTGCGGCAAAAGACGGTTTCGAGGCCGTGGAGTTTCTGTTTCCCTACGATTTCCGTGCCGGCGACATCAAGGCCCGGCTCGAAGCGAACGGTCTGACGCAGGCGCTCTTCAATGCGCCACCCGGAGACTGGGCCGCGGGCGAGCGTGGCATCGCTTCGCTGCCGGGCCGCGAAGACGAATTTCGCCGCAGCATTGAAACCGCGCTCGATTACACGCGCGTACTCGGCAATCGCAAACTGCATGTGATGGCCGGATTGATTGGCGCGGATCAGCCGCGGGCCAAACATCGCGAGGTGTATCTGAAGAATCTCGCCTATGCCGCCAAGGCCGCACAAGACGACGGCATCACCGTGGTGATCGAGCCGATCAATACGCGTGATATCCCGGGCTTCTTTCTGAACCGCCAGGATGACGCGCAGGCGATTTGCGCGGAAGTGGGCGCGCCGAATCTCAAGGTGCAGTTCGACTGCTATCACTGCCAGATCGTCGAAGGCGACCTTGCGGTCAAGCTCAAACGCGATATGGCAGGCATCGGCCACATTCAGGTCGCCGGCGTGCCGGAACGCCATGAACCCAACATCGGCGAACTGAATTATCCGTATCTGTTCGATCTGATCGACGCGCTGGGCTATGACGGCTACATCGGTTGCGAATACCGGCCGCGGGCCGGCACCTCGGCGGGACTCGATTGGCTCAAGCCGTATCTGGACACCGCTGGCTAATCAGCGATCAAGCAAGGACAACGCACATCATGAAAGTACTGATTACCGGCGGTGCGGGTTTTCTCGGTCAGCGTCTTGCGCGCGAACTGTTGGCGCGCGGTTCAGTGAAGGATGAGCACGGCAAGCCGCAAGCGATTAGCGAACTGGTGCTGCTCGACGTGGTGCACGGCGGCGATTTCGGCGACAGCCGCGTGCGCACGGAAGTGGGCGACATCGCTGAGCGCAGCGTGCTCGACCGCGTGATCGACGATAGAACCGCGGCGATCTTCCATCTTGCCGCGATCGTGAGCGGACAGGCCGAGGCGGATTTCGATCTCGGCATGCGCATCAATCTGGACGCGTCGCGCTTGCTGCTGGAAACCTGCCGGCAGCGTGGACACATGCCGCGGGTGGTGTTCACGAGTTCCGTGGCCGTGTATGGCGGCGATCTGCCCGAGGTCGTGCAGAACGACACCGCGCTGAATCCGCAATCGTCGTACGGCGCGCAGAAGGCGATCGCGGAGTTGTTGCTCAACGATTACACGCGGCGGGGTTTCGTCGACGGCCGGGTGTTGCGGCTGCCCACCATTAGCGTGCGGCCGGGCAAGCCGAATGCGGCGGCCTCATCGTTTGCGAGCGGCATCATTCGCGAGCCGCTGAACGGCGAAGTGGCGGTGTGCCCGGTAGCGGGCGCGGCGCGGTTGTGGCTGCTGTCGCCGCGCAAGGCTATCGAAAGCCTGATCGCCGGACTCGAACTCGATTCGGCTGCGCTCGGCGACCGGCGCGTGCTGAATCTGCCGGGGATTTCGGTGAGCGTCGACGAGATGGTCGCCGCGCTGCGCGAGGTGGCGGGCGACGAGGTCGCGAAACGGATCGTGTGGGCGCCGGATGCGCGGGTGGAGAAGATTGTCGGCAGCTGGCCGGGGCAGTGGGATACCTCGCGTGCCGAGGGGCTCGGGTTGACCGGCGACCGTAGCTTCGCCGATGTGATTCGCAGTTATATCGCGGACGAGCAGATTCAGATCCGTGGATAGCGCGTGTGCAGGGGGTGTTTCAAGGACATTCTGGGCAGCAGAACGGTCCAAAGCCTTGTGCCGGCAGGCGTAGAAGCATGTTTGCCGCCATAGACACGTCAATCTTCATATCGTTGACGCAACCATCCAATAGGGTCGCCGGCCTGCGCGTATTCCCTGGTCCGGGACTGGCTTTGCTTGACATGGTTTCGCGCACACGCCTATTATCGTGGCTAGTTGTTCGATATATGACCGTATGTTCGTATAAAGAACAAATGGCCGCCGTCGAGGGCCCATCATTCACCATCCTGCGCTAAGCTGAATTGAAGTGGCGGTTGCCATGCGGCCGTTTTTCATTGCGCGTCGCCGGGTCGATGCTGCAGAGCATCCGGCTCGCGGCAGCGCCAGGCGGTCGGCGCCACGAACGGCTATCCGCTAGCGGCCCAGCGCACGCAGCACACCAACTGGAGACATCACATGACCGAAGCATTCCTGTGCGACGCAATTCGCACCCCCATCGGCCGCTATGCGGGTTCGCTGTCGTCGGTTCGCGCCGACGATCTGGGCGCAGTGCCGCTCAAAGCGCTGATGGAGCGCAACAAGGACGTCGACTGGACCGCGATCGACGACGTGATCTACGGCTGCGCGAACCAGGCCGGTGAAGACAACCGCAACGTCGCGCGCATGTCGCTGTTGCTGGCCGGTTTGCCGCAAGGCGTGCCGGGCTCCACGGTGAACCGCCTGTGCGGCTCGGGCATGGACGCCGTCGGCATCGCTGCGCGCGCGATCAAGTCGGGCGAGGCCGCGTTGATGGTGGCCGGCGGTGTCGAAAGCATGAGCCGCGCGCCGTTCGTGATGGGCAAGGCGACCAGCGCGTTTTCGCGCCAGGCCGATATTTTCGACACGACCATCGGCTGGCGTTTCGTGAACCCGCTGATGAAGCAGATGTACGGTGTGGATTCGATGCCGGAGACCGGCGAAAACGTCGCGACCGACTACAAGATCAGTCGTGCCGATCAGGACGCGTTTGCACTGCGCAGTCAGCAGAAAGCCGCCCGCGCGCAACGTGACGGCACCCTCGCGCAGGAAATCGTCGGTGTGACGATCGCGCAGAAGAAGGGCGATCCGATCACCGTGTTGCAAGACGAACACCCGCGCGAAACCAGCCTTGAAACGCTCGCCAAACTGAAGGGCGTGGTGCGCCCGGACGGCACCGTCACGGCAGGCAACGCATCGGGCGTGAACGATGGCGCAGCGGCGTTGCTGCTGGCCAACGAAGACACCGCGAAGCGCTTCGGCCTCACGCCGCGTGCACGCGTGCTGGGTATCGCAACGGCAGGTGTCGCGCCGCGCGTGATGGGCATCGGCCCGGCGCCCGCCACGCAGAAATTGCTGGCTCGCCTGAACATGACCATCGATCAGTTCGACGTGATCGAACTGAACGAAGCCTTTGCCTCGCAAGGTCTTGCCGTGCTGCGCACGCTGGGCGTCGCGGACGACGACGCGCGCGTGAATCCGAATGGCGGGGCGATCGCGCTCGGCCACCCGCTCGGCATGAGCGGTGCGCGTCTGGTGACCACCGCGATGTATCAACTGCACCGTACGCAGGGCCGTTTTGCACTGTGCACGATGTGCATCGGCGTCGGGCAAGGCATCGCGATCGCCATCGAACGTGTTTGATGGTTTTGGTTTGGCGTTTGCGCAGGGAGGTGCCGCAGCGTCGTTAGCGTTGATGCTGCGCGAATAGCGCCGCTGTGATGGCATGATAAACAGCCCCTTCGCTCAGGCGATGGGGCTGTTTTATTTGGCGCAGCGTATGGCGTCACCGGCTATTGAGTTTGTGTTTAATGGATGTTAATGACGGTTTTCGATTGCATTGCGGCGAATGCCGTCGTTAAAAAGAATAATGCGACATCGGACAGTCATGCAGTATGCGTTTAATGCTGTATGAATAGCGCGTATTGTCGCGGTATATGGATGGACAGGCGGGTTAAAGTCATGTTGTCAAGCGGCAAGATGCCGCTGCAAGGCCGCCCTGCGGCACTTCTTATCATGCCGTCCGTTGATTTGAGAATCACAATATAAACAATCTTCGCTTCTTGTAAGGCATGTACAATCGTTGCGCCGTACCCATTTAGTAATTGCCACCCTGAAGCTGTATGCATTCCTGGCGTTAATCGGCATCCTGCGGTTTCAGATCGCCGTTACGCTGGTTCGGACAATTTCTCGAGGAGAGCGTAAATGAAGGCAGCGACGATTGGAGCAGCGTTGATGGTAGCGGCTTTCGCCGCAGCGCAACCGGCGTGGGCGCAAGATGCCATGGCCAGTGCCGCACAGGGCATCGTCAGCGAAGTGCAACCGGTGCATGTGAAGGCGGAGATCGTCGGTATCGATCCGGGCACCCGCACGCTCACGCTCAAAGGGCCGGGCGGCAACGCGGTGGTCGTGCTGGTGAGCCAGGAAGTTGCCGGCTTCGATCAACTGAAGATCGGCGATCGGGTGGATGTGCTGTACAAGAATGCGTTGTTGCTGAAGGCTGAGAAGGTCACCGGCGCGGATAAGGGCATTCGTGCACGCGTCGATACGCAGGTGTATGCCCCGGCCTCGGGCGGCTTTGCCTCCGCGCGTCAGGTCGAAGTGCTCGCCACCGTGCAGAAGATCGATCACAAGAAGCGCCTCGTCACGCTGCGCGGCGCCTATCAGACACAAACGCTCCAAGCTGGACCGGACGTCGATTTGAAGGGCGTCAAGGTTGGCGATACGATTCACGCGGTATTCGTTTCGGCAGCGGCCGTGCAGGTCACGCCGCAGTAAAGGCCGCGCCAGTAAGCGGCACGCGTTCAGGCAGCCCGCGTTTAAGCAACCGGAGTTTGAGCAACCGGCGTTTGAGCAACATCAGGCAGCCGCGCAACACCGCATACCTGGCACTTCGGAGCCGGCATGGCGGATCGGCAAGCACCCCTCATTGCAGGGGTGTTTGCTTTTCTGCGGGTCGAAAATTCGACCATCGAGTCGCGGCGGGGCACGGCTATCGAGCAGCCGGTGTCCCCAGACCCAACCATGCGAGCCGCCCCAGCCAACGCCTGATGAGACCACGTCTGGCAGGCAGCGCGCAACTCAACGACACGCGCGCGCTGCGTTCGCTATCCGTGCTGAGCCACACGCGTTCGCCGCGTTGCAGCCGGAACGTGTTGCCCGGTTCGAGCCAATGATCGTAAGGCGAGTTGATGCGTGTGAGCCATAGGCGCGCGCCGTGCACACGGAGCGTGCTGTCGGCATCGACACGCCACGTCAGCGTGGCGCCTGGTACTACGGAAAAATGTAGGACTACTTTCGGCTGACACTCGTTCTGTTGCCAGGCGGACAAACTTGAGTCGTCATCCATGCACTGCGGGGGGCTTGCCTGATCCATCTTGCTCTCCGTCATCGAGCCGGCGGACGGAGAGGGCACCCACAAAACAAAAGGCCCCTTCCGTTACCGGCGGGGCCTTTGGGTCTTGTTTTGCAGATTCAGACTGCTAACGCGCACATGCTCCCAAATGCCTGCCGATTGTGGCATGCATTGTTGGGTTTTTAATCGCGAAGGCGATGGAGGTGTGCGTCAACATGCGAATGAGTGTGCCGTTTTGTCGCATGTCTTGTCAATAAAAAATTGCAATGAATTCAAGCGACAACACGAGGCACGCAGGGGCGGCTCGTCTTGCTTGCCGCGACGCTCAAGCGAATCTGCGCGGCGAGTGCGCTTCGCAACGCGTAGCGCTTGCGGCGGGTTGCGTCACCGGTGTTGTCACCCTGGCGTTCGGCCAGATAGCGCGCCGGCGGCGCGAGGACAAACCAGCCGTTCCAGCGCGCGAGTGCCCCGCACTCGATCGACATTCGATCGTAGTCCGCGGCCACGCGACGCTTTCTCAGGCAATAGCGCCAGTTTGCATAGATGTGCGCCTGCTTCGAGACGATGAAGGTACCGCCCGCATCGAGCGCCGCGGCGACGCATTGCGCAAGGTAAATCACCAGCATTTTCGGCCGCAGTCCGTGCCACCGTTTGGTGAGCGCGCGAAACAGTTCGCGGCCGTTGACGGACGTGTCCGGACCCTGCACGGAGCCGATGCAAACACGCGGCCGCCGCACTTTACCGCCGAGATAGGCGAGACTGAAGGTGCAGGAGACAATGCGCTGGTCTCGCGCATCGCGGATGCACAAAGTCCAGTCGCCTTCCTTCTGAAACTGTTCGATCGACTCGAGCGATACATGCCAGCGCTCGGCGCCCACCGCAAACGAGGCGATCGGCGCCGAGCCGACTGCGGCGATGCGCGCGGCGAGTTGCGGCACGCGCTGCTGTGTCAGCGCGTGATGATCGAGGCTCGCCATGAGGCGTTCGCGCGGGCTGAAGCGGGTATGGAGGAACGGCCGATGCATGCGTTCGAGCGCGGTGGGATGACGTTGCACCAGATCGTGCAAGGGCGAAATGGCACAGCGTTTGAGCCATACTTGCGTCGAGCGCCACGACATCAGCGAGCGCAGCCATAGACGCATACGCCGCCAGCGATGAAACACGCTGGTGCCGGGATAGAGTGCATGAGCGGCTTGCTGAATGACCGCAAAGGACGCAGTGGCTCTCGCGAACCACGGCGAGCGGGCGTGAGCCCGGTCGTTGGAAACAGTCGTCACGGCAGATCCTTGGGCTATTTCAACCGGGGGGATGCTAGCGGCGCGGATCGCGCGTCCGTGTCGAATTGCTTGCCTGTTTGTCGAGTTTTGTCGAGCGTGTCGCATGATGTACGGCGCATCCGCTATGCTGTGCGTCGAACCAGCTCGTCCGGCCGTTGCCGGCGGGTGCGGTTTCTCCACATTGACATTGAAATAGTCTGCCCAGAACGATTCGTCCCATGCCATTCCGGATCCTGCTTGTCGAAGACGATGACCGCCTGTCCGCGCTGGTCGCCGGTTATCTGCGCAAACACGAATACGACGTCGAGACCGTGCTGCACGGCAACGACGCCGTGCCGGCCATTCTCAAGCGCCGCCCCGATCTGGTGATTCTCGACGTGAACCTGCCTGGCAAGGACGGTTTCCAGATTTGCCGCGAGGCGCGCGAGCAATTCGACGGCGTGATCATCATGGTGACTGCGCGCGACGAGCAGTTCGACGAAGTGCTGGGCCTCGAATTCGGCGCGGACGACTACGTACATAAGCCTGTCGAACCACGCGTGCTATTGGCGCGCATCAAGGCGCAACTGCGCCGCGTGACCGCTCGCACGCCGGAGGCCGTCCAGCCCGAGAGCTACACCTTCGGCAAGTTCGAGATCAGCCGGGCAAGCCGCACGGTCAGATTGCCGGACGGCAGCCTGCCCGATCTGACGTCGGCCGAATTCGATTTGCTGTGGGCGCTGGTGAGTTGCGCGGGCGAGGTGGTGAGCCGTGACGAGTTGATGCGGCAACTGCGCGGCATCGAATTCGACGGCCTTGACCGTACGATCGACGGCGGCATTTCCAAGCTGCGCCGCAAGCTGCATGACGACTCCGGCACCCCGCAGCGCATCAAGACGGTACGCGGCAAGGGCTATCAGTTCAGCAAGCTGGCATGGGATTGACGGTGCTTGCAGCGGTCGCAGCCGAATTGCCGATGAGGTTCGGGCGAGTTGGCGTTGAGTTTCGCTTGCGTTTCGCTTGAGTAATACGTCGAAATATCGGCCGACAAAACTCCACAAACGCGGTATTAAATCGACAGTCATGTGAGTCGGGGCTGATTAGGATCGCAGGCTTGTGCAATAACAGGCTTAGCGATGTCCGCTCGCGTTTCCCCACTTTCCCGCCACGCCGTGTTAATGATTCACGGTTTGGGCGGCACGCGCCATGATTTTGGCGCGCTTGACCGCAAGTTCGAGCAGATCGGTTGCGACGTGCATTTGCCGTCGCTGCCGGGGCACGGCTCGAACCCTGACGCGTTGAGCCGGGTGACATTGAGCGACTACATGCAACTGCTGAGCCGCACATACCGCGACCTCGTTAAACGCTACGAGCGTGTGGATGTCGCGGGCATTTCGATGGGAGCGTTGCTTGCCTTGATGTTGAGTGCGCGGGAGCGCATGACGACGGGGCGTCTGATCCTTCTGTCGCCGCCCTTGTTCCTGGATGGCTGGGGCGGTTCACGACTGCGTCCGTTGCGCTACTTGATGTACTGCGTGCCGGGGCTGCGCCGCCTGATACGCGTACCTGAGGGCGAGCCCTTTGGCATCAAGAACACGCGGATTCGCAACCTGATCCGCCGCCATTTGCAGAAGGGGAGTGGCGTCCACTATCCGTATGTGCCGCTGGCGGCGATCGAACAGGTTGATTGGATGCGCTTCGCGGTGAAGCGAGCGTTGGGTCGCGTAACCTGCGAGACCTTGGTCATGCATTCGGAGGAGGATGAGGTGACGAGCATCCGCTCTGCGGAATTCGTGTGCGAGCACCTGGGAACTCGCTCAGTGACCTTTGTGCGCCTGACCGACAGCTACCACATGATCACACTAGACAACGAGCGCGACACGGTAGCGGAGCAAACACTGGCGTTTGTACAGAGGGCATAAGAGGCAAACGGAAGGGCGGGAAAAAAGAGCAAACCTGATCAAAGTAAACCACCGGTGGCGCGCAGAAGGAACCAGGCTAAACTGCCGACTGGTTGAGAACTAGGTTTCGGCGCGCGCAGCGCCGCCGGAAGTATGACTGCCTTGTCACTGACGCCGAATGTGCGAGGGCACAGATTCCAGATGCACCACTACCGTGGCTGTGCGGGGGACCCGCTTAGCAGGGGGTTCTAGCGGCGGATTCAACCGGTCGTTGCAACACTTCTGTTCCAATACGGAAATGGAGAGTGGAGCACGATGGGACGACAAAGAAGACCGTGGTTGAACACCACGCAGAAGGCAGAAATCTGGAAGCTGTGGCGCGAGGGCGAGTCGTTGAGCGCAATTGCGCGGATGCTTGAGCGCCAGCCGAGTGCGGTTTATCACGTCGTGAACAGGAACGGCGGGATTTCCCCGCCCGCGCGCACACGATCTGCGCGAGCGCTGACGCTGGCCGAACGCGAGGAGATATCGCGGGCCCTTGTCGCAGGCAGAACGATGGGTCAGATTGCCCTGCAACTGGAGCGCTCGAAATCGACCATCAGCCGGGAGATCGGGCGCAATGGCGGTATTCACAGGTATCGGGCGCACGAGGCCGATGCGAACGCCTGGGAGCGTGCGCGGCGGCCCAAGGAGTGTGCGCTGTCGGGCAATGCGCGCCTGCGCCGGCTGGTGGCGACCAAGCTCAAATTAAAATGGGCTCCTGTACAGATAGCGGGGTGGCTCAAGCGCGAGTTCCGGGTCAACAAGGACATGCAGATATCTCACGAGACGATTTACCGGAGCCTGTTCATCCAGGCGCGCGGGGTGCTTAAAAAGGAGCTGGTCGAGCATCTTCGTACGAACCGTACGATGCGTCAGGCGAAGAGCGCCTCGGCAAGCGGACAGAACCGGGGCAAGATAGTCGGGGCAGTGTCGATCAGCGAAAGGCCTGCTGAGGTGGAGGACCGTGCGGTACCTGGTCATTGGGAAGGCGATCTGCTGGCGGGCTCGAATAACACCCACATTGCCACACTGGTGGAGCGACACTCGCGTTATGTGATGCTGGTCAAGGTGGCAGGCAAGGACACTGCAAGTGTGGTGTCGGCGCTGATCAAGCAGGTGAACAAACTGCCGAAACAACTGCGTGGGTCACTGACATGGGACCGCGGCTCAGAGATGGCGAGCCACAGGAACTTCACGATTGCCACGGACGTGCAGGTGTATTTCTGCGATCCGCGAAGCCCATGGCAACGAGGCAGCAACGAGAACACGAATGGCCTGCTGCGTCAGTACTTCCCCAAAGGCAAACCGGTGGACGGCTATTCGCAGGCAGAATTGAACAAGATCGCCGCGCAACTGAACGGTCGCCCCCGTCAGACCTTGCAATTTATGAACCCTGCCGAGAAACTGGCGGAAGCGTTGGATGTTGCAATGACCGGTTGAATCCGCCGCCGCTTTCTTTGCTTATCTTTCTTTGCGGCGGCAAAGAAAGTAAGTGCCGCCCCGCACAGGGGCAACGCTAATAAACCAAAGCCGCAATTAGTGGGCAAAGAAAGCAAGTACCCGCCCCGCACAGGGGCAACGCTAATCGACCACAACCGCATCAAACGAAGCGAAAAGAGCAAAATGCCACCCCTAGCGGAGCAAAAAAAGCTAACCCCCTACCGCTATGCCAAATGGCGCTGGCACCGTTTCAGCCGTTCCTGGACGGACACACGCGCGGACCGAATCCCGAGCTGGTCGAGGCTATACGTACGCGTCTACACGCGCCTACTGACACTCACAGTGCTAGTGCTAGCAGCGTCGATCACAACCTTAAGCCTGACAGTAAAAACATCGCCATCGATCTGGCAAACACTAGCAACAGCAAAAACGTCAATCCCAATCGCATTGGCAACACTCCTGCTACCAGCCATAACAGCCTACCGCTGGATGCGCCCAGTCTGGCTAGACCTGGTAATGGTGCGCGAACGCGCAATAGACTTCACCGGCGGCAGATTCAACACAAGGGCCCGCGAATCGCACAGCGTAATAATCGGCCCCCTGGCCCGCACATTAAACGCCTTAGCCGAACGCATGGAACGCCTGATCGCCGCACAGCGCGAACTCACCAACGGCATCTCCCACGAACTCCGCACGCCTTTAGCCCGCGTGCGCTTCGCACTAGAGAACTTACGCGAACCCACATCCGCAGCCGAATACAACAGCGCATTGTCGAGCATCGACCAGGACGTCACCGAACTCGACGAGCTCATCGACATGAGCCTGACCTACGCGCGCCTCGAATACAGCTCTCTGCAATCGAACCTCGAATCCACGGTGCTCGCGACATGGTTCGACAGCCAGATCACGGACGCCACGCTGCTCTACGCGGACAAGCAACTGGTCCCACAGGTGGACGTGGACATATCGCTACGCGTCGTAATGGACAAGCGCCTCATGTCCTACGCGATGCGTAACCTGCTGCGCAACGCCAGCAAATACGCTCATTCTCGGATCATGGTCGGCCTGAGCGTCAGGCATGGCAACGTGGAAATCTATGTGGAAGACGACGGCGCAGGCGTGCCACCCGACCAACGCGAGCGCATCTTCAACGCCTTCGTGCGGCTCGATCGTCAGACCGGCGGCTACGGCTTAGGTCTTGCGATTACGCAACAGGTGCTGCGCGCCCATCACGGCCGCATCGCCGTCACCGATCCATTGACGCTGAGCGGCGCGCGTTTCGAAATGAGCTGGCCGGTGGGCACGGCGGCGTGAAACCCATCGTTCGTACCGGGCCTCAATAGGTATGGCCCAACTGGAAGTAAAAGTTATGCCGGCCACCCGGTGCAAACGCTACACCCAGATATATCGGTCCGAATGAACTGGTCAGCGCGGTGAAAACCGTCACGCTGCGCTTCAGCGATCCACTGCCTAAGTCCGAATCGCGGTTCCAGACGTTGCCGGCTTCAATGCTCAGCCCTGCAAACAGGCCGCGAATCGGCGACGCGTTGAAGGTGGCGAGCTGATTCATGTACGTCACCTGGCCGTACGCCATCGAATTGCCGGACAACTGGTCGGCGGCGTAGGCCGACAAATGCTGGAAACCGCCCAGCGTGAAGCCGAACGGATTCGTCAGATTGGTGCCGCCGAAGTCGTTACCCCCTTCGATGCTGGCGTTGATGCTGTGCCGTCCATAGCTCGCCGCGACGAGGGCTTTGCCGTACACCTCGGTGAAGCTGTTGCTGCCGGCGAACAACGAACGTTCTACGCGTAGTTCGCCGAAATAACCTTTGCGAGCAAACAGTGGATCGTCGAGCTGGTCGATCACGAGCCGTGCGCGCGCGCTAAGCTGCCGGCCGTAGATATCGGGGAAAAGCAGCGGCGAATTAAACTCATCCTCGAGCGGCAAGTTGTATTGCGGCGACGCGAAACCATGCGCGTAGGCCACGCCAATACGGAAGTCGCCGAGACGCGCGAGCGGTACACCCAAGTCGACCCCGGCGCGCTCGGTTTGCAAGAGGTATTGCGTGACCTTGACGTTGCCGGAATCGTCGTAAAGGTTCGCATAGCGGCGCTGAAACTCGAGATAGGGCGCGACGTAATACCCGAAAGAAGTCGACAGCGGCTGCCGCAGCTCCGCATGCAGGTTGATCAGATCGCTGCCGACGGTCCCGTCCACGCGCCCTTCGAGCCCTGACGAAGTGAGCCACGGCCGGCGATAACCGAGATGCAGCCGGAAGCCGCCTTCATCTGTCGAACTGCTCGACAAACCCAGCCCGAACAGCAGGAAATTCGGTCCCCACAGCTTCTGTTGCGCGGAGACAATGAGCGTGTGCTGGTCGCCGTCGTCGACGAGTTGCTGGCTGACGCTGTCGAAGTCGCCCGCGGTAGTGAGCGCCAGCAAGTCCTTGTTGAGCGCAACCGGATCGTATACATCGCCGGGTTGGACGTGCAACGCGGCGCGAATGCGCGCCTCGGGCACGAGCCCTTGCGATGCGATCTCGATCTGTGTGATCCGTACCGGACGCATGGCGGGCGTGCTGTGCCTGGCCCGCCACGCGGCATAGTCGGCGGGCGAGAGCGCCAGATGCTGAAGCTGCGGCATGGCCGCGCGTGTGGCGGCGGCGCCGGCCGCGATCGCCTGGCTCGCGTTGGCGAAATCGGTGAAGCTCAGCGAGCCCAGCGCCGGTTCGATCAGGACGTCGCCGGCTTGCAACTGTTCACGTTGCCGCGCCACGTTCTGGTGTATCAGGATGCCGATCATCTGCTGCATCACGTCGGCGGGCGAGGCCAGCGCATCCAGCGGCCGCAGCGGCGAGCCGATATCGACCGCGATCACGACGTTCGCACCCATGTCGCGCGCCGTTTCGATGGGCAGATTGCTGACGATGCCGCCGTCAACCAGCGTGCGCCCGTCGATATCGGCCGGCGCGAACAGGCCAGGTAACGCCATGCTGGCGCGAATCGCCTGCGGCAGCGAGCCGTGATCGAGCACCACCTTCTGTCCGGTGCGCAGATCGGTCGCGATCGCGCGGTACGGGATCGGTAGGCGGTCGAACGAAACGTTGCCAGGCACCGCGGACGTCCAGTCCTGCAGCAGCGCTTGCAAACGATTGCCCTGGATGAGCCCGACCGGCAACCGGAAGCCACTGGCGCCGTAGCCTAGCGACAGGCTGTTCACATACAGCCGCTCGTCCTCGCGGCGCGATTGCGGCAGATCGGCGCGTTCGGTGACGTCGAACGCGATGTCCGCGAGATTGATCCCCGCGAGGCGGTTTTGCATGTCCTGCGCCGTCATACCGCTCGCGTACAGGCCGCCGACCACCGACCCCATGCTGGTGGCGGCGATACAGTCGACCGGAATGCGGTTTTCCTCGAGCACCTTCAAGACGCCGAGGTGGGCATAGCCGCGCGCGCCTCCGCCTGACAGCACGAGACCGACGGAGGGCCGGCCGGCCGGGCCGCCGTCGGCGCTGCACGCAGATTCGGCGGCGAGAGCGGGGCGGGCCAGGGCGGCGATCCCGCACGCCAGCAGCACCACGGTGCAGCGCAAACGAAGAACGATACGCCGGCGCTGCGTGTGCGCCGCTGATTGTTGTAGTTGTTCGCTCGCCAACGCTCGACTCATCGGTTTTGATGCGGGAAGAAAACCGAGAGATTACATTGTTTTGCTCCGGTAAAAACAGGTGACCCTGTGTAAACGAGAGTTTGCGAAAAATCGTAGTCGTAACGCCCTGGGTTCCGCGTCAACGCTTGACGTCGAGGCGAAGCGTCGCGCCGCCGGGCGTACGGCGCGACGTCCCGGCACTAAGCACGCATCAACGCACGCACAGCTTTCGCCGCCATCGGATGCCCCAGGTCCGACGCAACGAAATGCGCCACTTTGCGCTCGGCAAGATTGATCGTCACGTAGTCGTTCGGCGCTTTGGTATTGAGACCGTCAGACGCCGAGTGATACTCGATACGTAACTGCGTCGCGGTGACGACGATGCGCAGATAGCCGTAGTTGGTGTCGTCGTAGTTTTCCAGCACGACCTGATCCGTGGTGGCCGACGCCGCCTGCATGATTTGCGGCGCGCGGATGGCGGGCGCGCCCTGCGCGGCGAGCTTGACCAAACCGTGTCCACCGTTACCGCATACGAGGTAGGGAATCTGCGTGCCGTCCGCATTTCGCGTACGCGTGAAGCGCTGATAATTGTGCGCATGGCCGGAAAGAAACGCATGCGGCCATACGCCGTTGGCTTCGCAGATCTTGTCGATCTGCGCCAGCATATCGACGCTCGATCCGTGTCCGCCCGCGCTGTACGGCGGATGATGATCCGCGATCAGCAGTGCGCCCGTGAACTTCTCGGCTTTGACACGCTTGAGCGCGGCGTCGAGAAAGTCGAGTTGAGTGCGCCCGATGGTCGGGTTTGAAATTACACCGGGATCTTCGAGCGTGTTGCTGTAGATCGCCAGCACGCGCACGAACGGCGCCTCGAACGTGAAGAACACGCCGGGCTGGATTTGCGCGGTACGCGACAGTCCGCCGGCTTCGGGCGTAACGGCGAAGGTCTCCGCGCAAAAATTTCGCAGGAACGCAGTGAGACTGGCGGCGTGCGCTTCCGGCGAAACCATGCCGTCATGGTTGCCGGCGCAGGCGAGGATGGGCGCCGGATAGTTTCGATACGGTTCGTAAAACTGATCGTAATAGTACTTGCCCTCGCCAAAGCTATAGACGACGTCGCCGAGCATCAAGGCAAACTGCGGCACCTCGCTGGCGTTAGCTTCGTTGAAGTCGGCGGTCAATTTATCGGTCACTTCGTTTTGGGTCGCCGGACCGGTCGTATTGCCGCAATCCCCTAGCGCGTGAAAGACCAGTTGTCCGGCGGCTGTGATTCTGTCGATGGCGGTTGCGTTGTCACCCATGACCTCGGCCAGCGTGAGTTGGGGCTCCACGCCCCCTCTCGGTGCGGGAAACGGCAACGGAAACAGTTTGTGCTCCGCATTGAGCTTGTCGATTTCCTTGTAGGCCGCATTGTCCGACGGGTGGAGCACACGAAACACCGTTGGGTCCGCGGTCGGCTGAGGTTGCGCGAACACGGGCTGGTCCAGCACTCGCGGACCGAGCGTGGTGGCGGCGGCGGTGGTCGTGCTCGCAGGCGGGTTTGAGTCGCTAGTGTGAGCCGTGGCCTTTTTCCCGGATGCCGCAGCCTTGCTGGACGACTTTCGTTTCCCTTCAGCTTTCGCCGTGCTTTCTTTCGCCTTGGCTTTGGGTTTCGACTCGCGTTTTGCCGACATATGCGCCTCTTGAGGAAGAGTAAGCGGGGGTGGTGATACGCAAGCGGCTTGCGCCGTTCCGTTCATTGAACCCTACGACATGCGTATTTCGGAAAAGTGTCGCGATGGTGTTGAACATGGCTCACGGTCGCGCTTGACCGGGCGCGCGGCACGGGCCGGGCTCAACCCGAAACAATTTATGTCGGCCTATGTCGCGGCCCGTTTGAATCGCCCGGAAAGCCTTGTCCAGCAGGGCTCTGTCGTGGTGAAACAGGGTGACATATCTTCGCTGCTGATTAAAATCACGCGTCCTTCTATAGTCCGTTCGTCGCCACGCCGCAGTGCGCAGAAGTGGCCCGAAATCAAGAAGGACATACCGTGAAAGACTGTTCGTTCGTTGTCCCAGCCACCGGCGCTTTCCTTGCCTCCGTGACCCCCATCGCATCCGTTCGCGGCACCTTGCGCAAGCTTGTGCTCAGCGCAACCGTCGCCGTACTCGCGCTGGGTAGCGCGTCGGCTTTCGCCTGGTCGCAGCACGGCACCGCCTACACCTCGCGCGGCACCTACAACGGCGCGCGTTATGGTTCGTGTGGCGGTGGCAGTTGTTCGCATGCGGGCGGCGTGGCGGGTCCTTACGGCGGCCTGGCGACCAACACCGGTACGGTGACCCGCAACGCGCCGGGTCAGTTCTCGAATTCAGGCACCGCGACAGGACGCTACGGCAACCAGGTCCAGCACGCCGGCGATACCAACTGTGCAGGCGGCACGTGTTCCCACACCGGTACCCTGACCGGACCGGACGGCAAAACAGCCACCACGTCCGGCGATGTGACGAAAACCGCGCCAGGCCAGTATTCGTCGTCCGGGTCGATCACGGGCTCGAACGGCAACACGGTCAACCATTCGGCAGCGACAAACTGCGCGGGCGCTTCGTGTTCACGTTCCGGCACGGTGACCGGGTCTGATGGAGGGACCGTCAATCACTCCGGCACGGCCACGCGTGTTGCCCCGGGTGTCGTGACGACGTCGACGAGCGCAACGGGTACACATGGCAACACGGTGACGACAAGCGGGACGGTCACGACCACCGGCGTCGTCACGACGGGCAGCACGACCGTCGTGGTGGCGGCGAAGCCGGTCGTTGTCGCACCGCCGCCGGCTGTGTATGTGCCGCCGCCTCCGGTTGTGTATGTTCCGCCGCCGCCGGTTGTCTACGTTCCGCCGCCGCCCCCGCCGCCTGCTGTGTATGTCGCGCCGCGCGTTGTCTATGTAGCGCCTGCGCCGCGCCCTGTCGTGTGGGTGCCGGGGCACTGGGTGGGCAATGTCTGGGTGCCGGCGCACTGGTCATGAGTGAAAACGTGCGGGTGAGAACGGGCGATGAGGCCGGGCCAATCGGTCCGCCATGGATGAGCGAGCAGGGAAGTGCGAGGGCAGTCCGGTCACGTTTCAACGCGGTACGCACACGGACCTTATACAAGGTCGGTGCGTTGGCAACGATGATCGTTGCTACAGGTGTAGCGATTGCAGTGGGTGAGGGCATCACAAACACGGAAACGCATGCTGTGCACCGGGCGATTGAACCCGGACAGAACTGTTCGGCGAAATACGCAGCGTTGCTCGACCTTGCCGAATTGGCGAGACGTGATGGCAAATCGTCGGAGGTCGTGGTGCGCGGGTTGAGCGATCGCGGCGGAGCAATGAGCGGATGTTTGCCGACGGGCAAGCGCGCGCGGTCCGATTAAAAGCACGGAACCCGAACAGGCCTAGGACGCCCCTCAGTTTTTTCTAAAGGCGGTTTATCGACGAAGGCGATTCACATAGGCAACGGTGCTTTTGCTTGCGTCGAAAGCGGGCGCTCCAAATCCTTGAACAAGGAGCGCCCCTTAGTCACTGCCCCACGGCTATCGGCCCTGCTGTTGCAGATACTGCCTGACGTCGTCCATGGTCACACTTCCTTTATGGCTTGCATCGATCTGATCGAAGTGCTTGGCGACATAGCCGAGCCCCGCGGTCTGGGCCTGAGTTTTTGTGACCGCCGCGCCATTACTAAGGACCGTGTTCGCTCCCAGCCGCGCTTCGAGCCGCTGCTGAGCTTCCTGCTGCAGTGCCGTGCCGGTCGACGGCGCGATAGGGGTAGCACGGTTTTGAGGAAAGAACGGACCGTCGACGCCCCTGGATCCGCTTGGCGGCGTCGCCGGCGCCACCGCTTGCGGCGGTAACGCATGCGCGCTGCCAATAAAGCAGCCAAAGGCGATCAACGGGGAAACACGCCGCAACATATCGAAAAGAGACATGATGACTCGCATTGATTGAGTGAATAGAGTATTGCGAACGAGGCACATCGCGTCAGTTCAGTCAGGGTGCCGTGGCTTGCGCCGTGGCGGTGGCCGTCGGCTGACTGGCGGGGCTTTCGTCATGCCACGGCGCCGGCAGCGTCCAGAGCGCGAGTGCATCCGGAAGCGGCGTGCCCCGATAGAAGCGCACCAGATCCCGTTTCATCAGCGGACGGGCGACGTCATCCAGATAGATCATATGTCCGCCCTGGAAGAAGTTGACCTGCAGGTCCGGATTCAGACCGGGTACTGTTTGCAGTCGCGCCAGCTGTTTCTCGGTATTGAAGAACGGTGTGGCCAGATCATGAAAGCCGTTTTCCGAGAGTACCCTGAGTTTCGGATTGAGCGTCAGCGCGCCCAGCAGATCCGGGATCGTGTCGGGCAGGGGCTGTCCGTCATGCGAGAAGTTCCAAACGTTGATGATGTTGTCGTTCAGCGGCAAATAGGTCGCATTCGGCGCCGTATACCCCAGGTAGTCAGGCATCTGCGTCGCCAGCGCCGTGGTGAACGGCTGGGAGATCAGGATGTCAGACGGGTCCCCGTCGTTTTGCAAACGCGGATCCGAATTCGGCAATGACACGCGCCCGTCGTACCGGCCGATCGTCGTGCCTGGCAGAAGACTCGTCGAGAACGGATTCGCGCCGAAGTAGCCCTGCAGCGCCTGCGTGGTCAAACTGGAGGGGAACATCCACGCCTGAAGCGTTTGGGCACTCGGAAACACCGGCGTACCCAGCGCGTCCGGTATGCCAAGCTGACTGAGCACCCACGATTGCGAATACCGCCTGAACCGGTTGTACTCGGCCGTGACGAACAGGCTCGCCTGCAGTGCGTAAAGGTCCTGATTGAGCGGCGCTGGCGACACCTGGTTGTAGTAAGCCGCGACTTCCGCGTAGCCGGGGAAATAGCCGGCCAACGTGTCCGTATCCAATGCCAGCGCGCTCGTCGAGTTCGTGATGGCGACGGCCTCGATCGCATCCGCGAAATAGTTCAGGATTGACGACTGAAGGACGATGCCGGTCAGATGCACGCCCGCCGATTCAAGCGCCAAGGCGAGCATATCGGTGCGAGGCGTACCGTACGACTCGCCGTACAGATAGATCGGCGAACTGCTGCGATTGTTGACCGTCAGATAGCGCTGGATGAAGTCGCGCATGATGTTGACGTCCGCGTCGGTGGTCCAGTACTTCTGGTTCGTATTCGGCAAAATCGCCTCGGAAAGGCCGGTTCCAGGCGGGTCGATGAAGACCATGTCCGTGGTGTCGATCAGGCTGTCCTTATTGTCGACGAGCGGATAATTCGGCCAGTTGCCGAACACCGGATCGGGCGTGGCGACCCGTGTCGGCGCGAATGAGCCGAGCCGCAGCCAGATCGAGGAGGAGCCCGGGCCGCCGTTATACACGAACGTGACAGGCCGTGGCGAGCCGTTCGTACTCGGCGCGGTGTACGCGACATAGGACATCGTGGCTTCGGGGTTGCCGCTCGAATCGGCGGCTGTCAAATGGCCGGTCGTCGTAGTGTAGTTGATCGGTGTTCTGCCTAACGTCCATTGGTAGTGCATGACCGCCGCCTTCTCGGAGGCCTGGGCCGGCGCGAGACCATCTGTGGCGTTGCCCGAATAGGCGACCGGGTCGATATAGGTTTGATTGCCTGCTTGCGACTGCGCGGCGGCTTGTTGTGCGGTGAGTTGCTGATTCGCTGCAGTCTGCTGCTGCATGCTCACAGCCGTGCCTGAGGGCGAGCTGCCGTCGCCTCCGCCGCAACCGCCGAGAAACATGATCGCGACCGCTAAAGTGCCCAAGCCCGGCAGCCTGCCATGGCGATGACGTTGATGATGGCTATGACCGGTAACACGCTCGTCTCGTTTCATCTCTATCCTTGGTGGTGGATTCAGATACCAATTCACAAAGGCCGCTCATCGCCGATGAAAATATATCGGAGTTCGAAATATTGATGATGCATCGTCGGCATGCAGCGGTTGAGACCAACTTACTTCAATGCGCATAGATTCAGATCTCTATGCAATATGCGTAGAATAACTAAATATCTGATTTGGATATTCCGGTTCTTTTCGGGGTATTTTCCGCAAGCGGATATTCCTATATTGGCGGCAGATGAAAAATAGGTGACGCCACCAGAGTTTGTCAAGGATCTACCGGATTTCCGTAATTGCAATTTCGGGAAATGCTTGAATTCGCATGGGAATCAACCAGTCCCGCGATGAGGCCGGTGTGAGTTAATCGGTTATTTATTACGGAGCAAAATGTTTTTGTTTGTTAATCGTAATAATTGAAGCGTGCCAACGAGCATAAGCGTCCTGCTCATGCGTGAAGTCGTGAAGTCTTGAGGTTCCGTCAGCCGGCCCGATTGGCTGGCCTGCCGCACCGTTGCGGGGATGAACGCGGCGCCGTATGGCTACGTGGCCTGATTTCCCGGACGCGTCAGATCGCGTTCCATAAAGAGCGTGCCCGCAATCGGATTGAAAACATAAGCCGGGATCGGCTTGAAACCCAGCGACGTATAAAGCTGTTGTGCAGCCTGCATATCGGGAAGCGTGTCGAGACGAATGCGCGTATATCCCGCTTCCTGAGCAATTCGGCAAATCAGCGTTGCCAATTGCCTGCCGGCCTGCTGGCCGCGTCCAGATGGACGGATATAAAGGCGTTTCATTTCGCACGTCAATTCGTCCAAAGGACGCATTGCCACACAGCCAACCACGTTCTCGTTGTTCCGCGCAAGAAGAACGCGCCCTCGGGGCGCCGCAAACTTGCCAGGCAAGTCCGCGAGTTCCGACTCGAAATTCTGGAAGCTCAGATCGATGCCCAGGCTTTCGGCATACTCGCGAAATATCGTCCGTACAACTTCAAGCTGTTCGGGAAATCGAGCAGGATAAATTTCTACCATTCACACGTCTCCATCGCCTCACCACCGGTTCTGGCGTGAGTTGCCAGCAGGCGTTTAGTCGGTTTCAGCGAGCACCAGCGGGAACCGGATTTCGAACGTGGTCCCTACGCCTTCGCGTGACGCAAAATCGATCTGACCGTTCAACACGCGGCAAAGCTCCTTGACGATCGCGAGGCCGAGGCCCGTGCCGGGAATATCTTCGCCGGCAGCGCGTTCGAATTCGTCGAATACCCGGTGTGCATCTGAAGGGGCAATGCCCACTCCGGTATCCGACACGCGAATCGACCAATGCTCCGTGCCGGCTGTTGCGAAGGTCAGTTCGATCTCGCCGGACTTCGTGTACTTGGTTGCGTTGGAGAGCAGATTGACGGCAATCTGCTTAAGCTTGAGACGATTGGAGGTGGCAGTGGATAGCGCCGGATCGAACGTCGCGTGCAACTTCAGTCCTTTGGCTTCGATTGCCGGACGCGAGGCGGCAACCAGTTCATCGTAAAGCTCATGCAACTCAACCGGCTCGCGTGTGAGCTGTGTACCGTCGCCGAGTACGACGGAGTACTCGATCATCTGGTCGACGAGTTGTTTCATGTCCGAGGCTTGCCGCTTGGCGAGCGTCAACGCCATATCGGCCTTTGAAGGCGCCCGTTCGATCAGTTGCAGCGCAATGGAAAACGAATTCAGAAAATTGCGCAGATCGTGGACCACGCTGCGGGTGATCTGCATGCGTGACTCGTAAAGATCGCCGACCAGCCGCTGCTTGAGCGTCAGTTCGTGATTGGCGCGCTCGAGCCTGCCGGTGTACTCATCGATCTTGCGGTCCCGTTCGCTGACCACCTCCTTGATCGACGTGAGCGTGACCATGCTGAGTGTTTCGGCGACCAGGCGCCGCGCGCGACCTTCGTGGCGGCGTGTGAACGTGCTCTCCTGGTCGGCGAATTCTTCCAGTGCGTCGGCGAGCACCTGATGAAACAGATCGAGCTCGCGCACGAGTTCCTCGATCCGGTAGCCTTGACGCCAACGAACCATGCCGTGTTTTCTCGCATCGCGTTCGATTGCCGGCTCGACGCGTTCGAGATCTTCGACGTCGAGCGCACGGCATAGTCCTTCGAGAATTTCCGGCAGGTGATCGGCGAGCTGTTGATAGGTGAGCTTGTCCGCTTCGACGAGGTCGACATCGCCGAAAACGGCTTTTATCCATTGTTCGGTCAGGCGTGTCCGTTGCTTGCGAATGAAATCGGCAAATTTGCGCAACGGGCTAAGGCGTGTCTCGGTCATATTGGCTGCATGGGGGGTGAGCTTTCTACCCCATTATCACCGCAATTACTGGTCGTGGAACACCTCTTGCGTAACCCGGGCGAGATGACGATGACGTC
Source organism: Burkholderia sp. GAS332 (assembly GCA_900142905.1). Lineage (NCBI taxonomy): Bacteria > Pseudomonadati > Pseudomonadota > Betaproteobacteria > Burkholderiales > Burkholderiaceae > Burkholderia > Burkholderia sp. GAS332. Next base: position 778,548 of record FSRV01000002.1, read on the forward strand.
TAAGCCGGCGGCCCCTGATATTGCCGCTTAAGCGGCTTCGCGCCCGGCGATATTTTTCGGTCGAGCGCGTGGGAGTACGGGCAACGGCTCGACCTTGCCGACCACGAACAGATACGACAGGGCGCCGACGATGCACAGCGAGCCCGCAACCATGAGCGGAATCACAAACGAACCCTTTGTGATCGCCAGCATGACCCCGGTAAAAGTCGTGATGAAGATACCGGCGAGATTCCCCGCAAAGTTCTGAATGCCGCCGAGCGATGCCACATGAGCGGGTGTCGGCGCCACTTCGCCAACCAGGGTCCACACATTGGCGCCGGCGAACGACAAACTCGCATAAGCCAGGGCGAACAAGGCGAGGCATGCCCACGTGCTTTCGACCAACACCGACAGGGCTATCGACGACGACAGAAGCATGCCGAGCACAAGGCAGGTCTTGCGAGCGGCGGTCGCGCTCCATCCACGCTTGAACAGATGGTCCGACACCAGGCCGCCAAGCCAGCCGCCAGGAATGGCCAGCAGCGCCGGAAGCATGCCCCACGTCCCGAGTGATGCGAGCGAGAATCCACGCGACTGCAGCAGATAACTCGGGAACCACGTGATAAAAAAGTAAATCGCGAAGTTGAGGCAGAACAGCCCGATCATCATGCCCCATACCGTGCGATAGCGAAACAGATCGAGCCACGACACGGTGCCGGCGCCCTCAGCGGCGGCGGTGGCGGGCGCGGCGCGCTGTGCTAGCAGCGCGTCGACGGCCGCCGGCGCAATGGCTCGGTATCGCTCCGGGTCACGATAGATGAACCACCAGGCGAGCGCCCATACGACGCCGAGGCCACCCGTTATCACGAACGAGCCGCGCCAGCCGACGAGAGATATTAACCACGCAACCAATGGCAGCGAGAGCGCCGATCCGACGCGCGAGCCGCTATCGAAGATGCTGCTCGCGAGGCCGCGCTCGCTGCGCGGAAACCAGTTGAACGCGACTTTGGCGAACGATGGAATCGCCGCCGCTTCGCCGACACCGAGCATCAGACGGACACCCACCAGTTGCGCGAGACCACGCGCCGCGCCGGTAGCAATCGTAAAGGCCGACCACCAGCCGACCGCCAGCGCCAGGCTCACGCGTACGCCGACCTTGTCGATGAACCAGCCGGCCGGCAGTTGCAGGAACGCGTAGGTCCAGAAGAACGCACTGAGCACGAGGCCCATGCCGACGGCGTCCAGACCCAACTCCGCGCGAATGCTCGGCGCGGCGATCGCCAGGTTGGCCCGGTCGACGAAGTTGATGACGTTGGCGAGGAAACACATGAAGATCATGGTCCATCGGATGCGTGGCATAGAGGTCTCCGTCCGGATTATGGTTATGACGACGCCGGTCGAGGAGTTCGCCGGCGTCTTGTCTGGCAAGTTTTATTCGTGCTTCAGGAAAGCTTGTCCATCGCTTCCCACAAGCCGTTGATGTACACGGCGCCGAGCGCCCGGTCGTATAAGCCATAGCCGGGCTTGCCGGTTTCGCCCCAGATCATGCGGCCATGATCCGGACGGAAATAGCCGGTGAATCCGGTGTCGTGATAGGCCTTCACGATCGCGGCGATATCCAGCGAACCGCAACTGGACAGGTGGGCCGTTTCTTCGAAATCGCCCTCTGGCGTGATCTTCACATTGCGGATGTGCGCGAAGTGGATGCGCCCCATGCCGCCGAATTCACGCACGAGTGCTTCCACATTGTTCTGCGGCCCGGCGCCGAGCGAGCCGGAGCACAGGGTGAGGCCGTTTGCCGGTGAGTCCACGATCTTGACGATGCGCGCAAGGTCGTCACGGTTCTTCACGATGCGCGGCAATCCGAAGATCGGGCGCGGCGGGTCGTCCGGATGAATGGCCATTTTCACGCCGCATGCTTCGGCGACAGGAATGATCGCTTTCAGGAAATATTCCAGATGCTGCCAAAGCCTGGTTTCGTCGACCTCGCGGTACTCGGCGAGCAGGGCTTTCAATTGTTCGGGCTTGTAGCTCGAGTCCCAGCCGGGCAGCGCAATGCCGTTGTTCGGATCGATCTCTTCGATTTCCTTCGTGCTGAACGCGAGGCACGTCGAACCGTCTTCGAGCGTTTTTGACAGCTCCGTGCGGGTCCAGTCGAACACCGGCATGAAGTTGTAGCAGATGACCTTGATGCCGGCTGCCGCGAGGTTCCCGATGGTTTGCTGATAGTTGGCGATGAGACGGTCACGGTCCGGTTTGCCGAGCTTGATGTCTTCATGCACGGGCACCGATTCGACGACTTCGAACCGAAGACCGGCCGCTTCGATCGTCGACTTCAGGGCGGCGATCTTGTGCGCGGGCCACACTTCGCCGACTGGCTCGTCGTAGATGGCGGACACGATATCCGTCATGCCGGGAATCTGGCGAATGTATTGCAGCGTGACGGGATCGGACTCGCCGTACCACCGGAAAGACATCTTCACGACTTCACTCCTTTGATTGACTGCACTGGCCTGGCTGGCTGGGGACGGGATCGCGTTACCCGGTCTCCCGATTCAGGCGGATTATGATTGGTTGACCAATTTGATGCGATAGTGGTTTACCAGTCTATGGCGGCACTGAACCTTGTCCCAGAACGCTGAGCGAGTGGCGGGTGGCATTTCGACTGGGGTGAAAGGCGCCGGCAGACGAAATTGGTGTACCATTTTTATGTGAGGGCCGAAGGTGGCGCCTCGCTATGCCTATCCACGAGCACTTGATGACCGACTTCCCCACCCAGCCATTCGCCCACCGACAAGACGCAGACGCCGCGGACCGTTCTTACATCGGCCTCGCGAAACAGATTCACGCGTTGATCGCGGCGTCCGGAGACTTCGAAGCGGGGTCGAGATTGCCGTCGGAGCGCACCTTGGCCGACAGATTCGGCGTGAGCCGCACGCAGGTTCGCGAGGCGATCATCGCGCTGGAGGTGCAGGGCGTCGTTGAAGTGCGCGGCGGGTCGGGCATTTATGTGTCGGCAGGCATCGGCGCCAAGCCGGTGACCTTCGAGCTGCCACGCGGCCCGGGTCCGATTGAAACGCTGCGAGCGCGCGCGTTAATCGAATCCGAGGTTGCGGCTCTCGCGGCAACCGAGCGCAAGGACAGCGACCTCGACCGCATCTTCGCCGCGCTCACGACGATGCGCGAACAGATGCATGACAAGCAGGCTAACGACGCGGCTGATCGGCAGTTTCACATGCGCATTGCCGAAGCCACCGGCAATACGGTGTTGCTGCATATGGTCACCGCGATGTGGGACTGTGCGCGAAGCGATCCGCTATGGGCCAAGATCGAAGAGCACTTTCATACGCCGGCGATGCGTGCGGCGTCACAGGAAGATCATCAGCGTATCTTTGCGGCCATCATGGGCCGCGATCCGGTTGCGGCGAGAGAGGCGATGCAGGCGCATCTGGTGCGTGTGGTCGGGGAGTTTACGCAAGCGTGGCGGTAAGACTGTGAGCGTTTGACTCTTGATGCGGCACGTCGTCTGAATGTGCCATTCGCGTTTCACTTCACTTCGCTGCGGTGCTCATTCCCTTGGGAATAGACGTCAACTACTGACGGCGTGGCATCGCCGACATTGTTATTTTGGCGCAACGCCATTTTTTTGACGCCACCCCCGTTTATTTTTGACGCGCTATTTATATCAGGCGTCATATCATCGCACTCTTTATTTTTGGCGGCGCTCGCAAGACGCGCTTGCGTAACTCAATTGAAAACCATGCTGTAGTCAGCATGCGCCATTGGCACGTTATTGGAATGCGCTACACGCAATAATCAGCAAACAATCTCGGACGTTTTTGCCATTCGCGCTGCACCGGCGTGCGAATGCATTGCCTGTCCGTTCGTCGGTCTTGCTGGCGGTCCACGCGCTCGCCAGCAGGTATCGAACACACACACAATTGATTACACCATCACCGCTAAATCACGGAGCTAACAAGTATGAAAAAGTCTTTACTCGTGGTCGCACTTTCCGGTGCCTTTGCTATTTCGGCGCACGCGCAAAGCAGCGTGACCCTCTATGGTCTTATCGATGCAGGATTGATCTACACGAACAATCAGGGCGGACATACCAACTGGCAGGAAGTGACCAGCTCGACGCAGAACACGGTCTTCGGCCTCAAAGGCTCGGAGGATCTCGGTGGCGGCTTGCATGCGGTCTTCAAACTGGAACAAGGCTTCCTGCTGAATAACGGCGCTCAGGCTTTCTCCGGTGACGGTTTCGGTTCTCAGGCGTGGGTCGGTTTGCAGAGCGATCCCTACGGCACCTTGACGTTCGGCCGCCAGTTCGACGTGATGAACGACCTCGTCGGACCGCTTACGGCAGGGTCTAACACGTGGGGCGGCAACATGGCCGCGCATCCGTTCGAAAACGACAACCTTGCTGCGGACTCGGTCGTTGTCAACAATACGGTCAAGTACGCGAGCCCGACTTACCGCGGCGTCACGTTCGAAACGATGTATGCCTTCAGCAATAAGGCAGGCAGCTTCGCGAACAACCGCTCATACGGCTTCGGCGTTTCCTATACGCAAGGGCCTGTCAATCTTGCCGCCGGATACCTGCAATTCAACAACGCAGGCAGCGCAGGCGGTGCCGTTACCACGGGCGATACCAGCGCGAACTTCCTCGCAGAACGCCAGCGTGTCTGGTCGCTTGGCGGTAACTACACGTTCGGACCGGCTACCGTTGGCCTCGTCTGGAGCCATACGCAGATGGACAACGCGTCGGGCGTGTTCTCGTTCGGCACCGGCACTTACCTCGGTGCAGGCGACGCTTCTGCCGGAAGCTTGAGTGGCTCGCTGCGCCTCGACAACTACGAAGCGAACGTCAAGTACGCGCTCACGCCTGCGTTGAGCGTATCGGGTGCGTATACCTACACGCATGGCGCCTATAACGGCTCGTCGCCGGGATGGAATACGGCGATGCTCCAGACCGATTATTCGATCAGCAAGCGCACCGACTTCTATCTTGAAGGCGTCTATCAGAACGTGCACGGTGCACCGGCGGACTCGGTGCTCGCGCATGCCATGATCAACACGCTCTCGCCGTCGTCGTCGAACACGCAAGTGGCGGTCACGGTGGGGATGCGTCACGCATTCTGATGTAAGGCACCGTTTCGTCGCAGGCCGTTCAACCGGCCTGCGACTCCGACTGACCACCCGCCTTCAGAAAATCGACAAATACGCGCAACGGTGCCGGCAAGTGACGACGGCCCGGATAGTAAAGAAACGGCCCCGAAAAGCGCTGCCACCATGGCTCCAGGATCGGCTCCAACGCGCCGCTATCGAGATGCGGGCGCAGCATATCCTCGAAGAGATGAATGATCCCCACGCCTGCGACAGCCGTACTGACCGCAAGGTCGATCGCCGCGCCGGGCCTGACGAGGAGCGGTCCCGACGGATTCAGCTGCACCACCTCGCCGTCACGCTCGAAATACCAGGTCGGTGTAGCGCCGCCGGCAAATTGACCGCGCAAACACGCATGAGAGAGCAGGTCGCGCGGATGCTCGGGTCTGCCATGCGTGTCGAGATAGCCCGGCGCCGCAGCCGTCGCGAAACGCTGCACACGTGGCCCGATCGGGATCGCGATCATGTCCTGCTCAAGCCGCTCGTCATAGCGAATGCCCGCGTCGCAGCCGATTGACAGCACATCGACGAAGCCATCCTCCACCACAACCTCAACGCGGATGTCGGGATAGGCCTTCAGAAACTGGGGGATGACGCTCGGCAATACGATGCGTGCGGCGCTCGACGGGACGTTGAGTTTGAGCGTGCCGCTCGGCTTGTCCCTGAACACGTTCAGGATGTCCAGCGCGGCTTCCATCTCGCTGAACAGTGGCGTCAGCTTTTCGATCAGACGCAAGCCCGCTTCGGTCGGCGCCACGCTGCGCGTGGTTCGGTTGAGCAGGCGCATACCGAGTTTCGACTCGAGACGACGCACGGCAATGCTCAGGCTGGAGGCGGAGACGCCGCTGATGCGCGCGGCGTCGCGAAAGCCGCCGGCGCGTGCGACTGAAACGAATGCGGCAAGATCGTTGAATTCCATGGCCATTGTTGAAAATGTTTAACAACCCGTGCAATTTAGGCTGGATTATCGAACAACGCAATCACCGCCATACTGACGCTCAATACCTCACATCAAGGAGCGCACTATGCCGAACTTCACACCCGTGGCGACCTATCCGCTGGCTGGCCAGTCCGTGCAACGGATGGGCTATGGCGCCATGCAACTGGCCGGGCCCGGCGTATTCGGGCCGCCGAAAGATCGTGATGCAGCGATCGCCGTACTGCGCGAAGCGGTGGCGTCGGGCGTCAATCACATCGATACGAGCGACTTCTACGGTCCTCACGTCACCAACCAACTGATTCGCGAAGCGCTGCATCCTTATCCGGATGACCTTGTGATCGTCACCAAGGTTGGCGCGGTGCGTGATAACGATGGCGCGTGGCTGCCGGCGCTCGAACCAGCAGATATCGAGCGCGGCGTTCACGACAATCTTCGCAATCTCGGTCTCGATGCGCTCGACGTCGTCAATATGCGAATCATGGGCAGCGTGCATGCGCCTGCCGAAGGGTCGATTGAAAAACAGGTCGCGGCGCTTGCCGAACTTCAACAGCGAGGGCTGGTTCGCCATATCGGTTTGAGCAACGTGACCGCGGCCCAGGTTGCCGAGGCGCAGGGCATCGCGGAGATCGTCTGCGTGCAGAATCACTACAACCTGGTTCACCGCGAAGACGATGCACTGGTCGATGACCTGGCGGGGAAGGGGATCGCTTATGTACCGTTCTTTCCGCTTGGCGGATTCACACCGATCCAGTCGTCGGCGTTGTCCACAATCGCGCAAACGATCGGCGCGACGCCCATGCAGGTGGCACTCGCCTGGCTTCTGTATCGTGCGCCTAACATTCTGCTGATTCCGGGCACGTCGTCGCTTGGGCATCTGCGTGAAAACATGCAGGCAGCACGCTTGAACTTGACCGACGAGGTGCTCGCTCAACTGGATGCGATTGGCGGGGAGAAGCGGAAAGCGTGATCGCGCGTAGTGGATCGCGTACCGGACTCGTATCGGCGCGGTGCCATCGACGTCCTCGCGGGGCTTGGTCGACTCAGGTCCGGGTGCTTTCACGGGTGTTCACGTCGCCACCGAGTCCACGATGCATTCCCGTAGCCATTGATGCGCCGGGTCGCGATGAGAGCGCTCATGCCAAAGCATCGTCATTTCATAACCCGGCACTTCAACCGGCGCCTCGACGACCCTGAGCGCGCTGTTGTCGCGTACCAACCGCGCTGGCAACATCGCCACGAGGTCGGTGTTCGCCAGCACTGACATCATGAACAGGAAGTGCGGGACCGACAGCACGACCCTGCGTGTGAGACCCACTGCTGCCAGCGCGCCATCCGTGACGCCGCTAAAGCCGCCACCATCCGGCGAGACGATCACGTGCTCCAGTTTGCAGAACTGCGCAAGCGTTGGCCGTCGCTTCAGACGCGGGTGATTCGCGCGGCCTACCAATACATATCGCTCCTTGAACAGCACGCGCCCGCGCAATCCGGGCGGGGCGCCTTCGCTGGTATGGAATGCCAGATCGATGTCCCCCTGTTCCGCTTGCTTCGCGATGCGTGGTGGAACGGCTTCTACGATCGCGAGCCGGCTGCCGGGCGCCGCCGCGCGCAAACCGGCCAGCACGGGCAGCAGGATCGTCGATTCGGCGTAGTCGGTAGCGGCCACGCGCCATGTATGAGTCGCTTCGGCTGGATTAAATGGGCTGGCCGGCGATACCGCGTGCTCAAGTGCATCGAGCGCCTGGCGCAAAGGTTCGCGCAATTCTTCGGCCCTCGCGGTGGGGCGCATGCCTCGTGGCCCGGGCAGCAACAGCGGGTCGCCGAAGACATCGCGCAGCTTGGCAAGATGCACGCTCACCGAGGGTTGAGAGAAGTTCAAGCGCTCCGCTGCGCGGGTCACATTGTGCTCCGACAGCAGGACATCAAGTGTCACGAGCAGGTTGAGGTCCAGTCTTCTGAGATTATTCATGGCTATACCTGACATATTGGCAATTCATTTCCAATATACCGGAGCGGGATCTATCGTGTGCCTTTCTAGCATTGGAGGTCAGGTTATGAATGTTCTTCTCGTCTATGCCCACCCGGAACCCCGGTCATTGAACGGGTCCCTTAAGGACTTCTCGGTAAAACGTCTTGAAGATGCTGGGCACGTCGTCCAGGTATCGGATCTGTACGCGATGAACTGGAAAGCATCGCTCGACGCAAACGACAGCCTGGATACGCAACCCGGCGCGCGTTTCGATCCCTCTCTTGATTCGAAACGTGCTTTCAGGGATGGCCGGCAAAGTCAGGACATCGCGCTCGAACAGGAAAAGCTGAAGTGGGCGGATGCGGTGATTCTGCAGTTTCCGCTGTGGTGGTTTTCGATGCCCGCGATCCTGAAAGGCTGGGTGGAACGCGTCTATGCCTATGGCTTCGCGTATGGCGTAGGAGAGCACTCCGACGCGCACTGGGGTGACCGCTACGGGGAAGGCTCCATGGCAGGCAAGCGGGCGATGCTGATCGTGACAACGGGTGGATGGGAGTCTCATTACGGCCCGAGGGGTATCAACGGTCCGATCGACGATGTGTTGTTTCCTATTCAGCATGGGGTTTTGTATTACCCCGGCTTCGACGTGTTGCCGCCGTTCGTCATTCATCGGACAAGTCGAATGGACGCAGCGAGATTTTCAGAGATCGGCGAAGCGCTTGGGCAGCGTCTCGACGACCTATGGAAGACCGCGCCCATACCGTTTCGCTCGCAGAACGCCGGGGCGTATGACATCCCGGCGCTCACATTGCGACCTGATGTTGCGCCGGATCGCGTTGGTTTTTCAGCGCACATTGAATAGACGTGCTGCCGCGCCTGTATTTACCTGCCGGGCGCGGCCGTTGAGTCGATGTCGCGTTTGGTCCGGTCCGGCTCCCCCTGGCGCGGCGCCAAGCTGACAAGACCGTATGCTTCGTTGAAATTTGGTTGTAAGTCGTCATTGCTAGAGTCATCGTCAGAATTTTGCCGCCAGATGCCAGACAGTGTTCTTCGGACACATAGAAAGGGGAGAGCGACAAATCATGAGAATCAATCGTGCGTTCTGGCTCATTCTGACGCTGCTCTTCACGAACCCAGTCTGGGCGTTTCAGACTAGGGTCGTCACCATTCCCAGCGCCGCCATGCATAAGTCGCTCGAGGCAACGGTGGTGTTGCCCGACCATTACGCGCACGGCAAGGCGACCGATCGCTTCCCCGTTGTCTACTTGCTGCATGGCTCAGGCGGTGACTACACCGATTGGACCGCGAATTCGCACATCGGCAAACTGGCCGACCGCTATCACGTGATTCTCGTCATGCCGGACGGCGGTCACGAGAGCTGGTATATCGACAGCCCTGTCGATCCGCGCAGCCGTTATGAAACCTATGTCGGGACGGAAGTCGTCGGCTATATCGACACGCATTTCCGGACGATCGCGACGCGGCAGGCCCGTGCGATTACGGGGTTGAGCATGGGCGGGTTCGGGGCGTTGCATATCGCGCTAGACCGGCCGGATGAATTCGGTGCTGCCGGAAGTATTAGCGGAGCGGTCGATCCGCGCGGTTGTGAGGATGAGCCCGGGATCGATCAGGTGTTTGGGGATCCGACCCGTCACGCCGACTTCTGGAACAACGAGGCGATCGTTGAGAACGCCCGTAGTTTGGCAAAGGAGCATATTGCGCTGACGATCGATTGCGGGGTGAACGACTCGCTTGTTCAATCCAATCGGATGCTTCATGCGCGGCTTGTCGAGCTCGGCGTGCCGCATGATTACACGGAGCGGCCTGGCGGCCATACGTGGACATATTGGGCCAATGCCGTGCAGTATCAGGTGCTCTTCTTCGCCAGTTCGTTCAAGCAGAGCGGGGGCGCGGCGCAGACGTGAGACGTGAATGAGTGGGTTGTGGGGGCGTCACGAGGCGGCGGAACGCGCGCCTAGAAACTGGCAGACCGTGTGATGCAACGCCTTTACACCGGGACTCGATTCGAGCGCACGCCAGCACCCATGCACGAGCCCGGTTCCGATCCATAACCGGCCCTGTCCACCGGCCGCGTTAACGCGTTCGACAAACACTCTCGCGTCGTCCCGTAACGGATCGTGTTCTACCCCGATGGCAAGCGTGGGCGGAAGTCCGTCGAAGCGCGCCGCATCGAGCGGTATCGTCCACGCTGGATAGGGTGCGCGTTCGCCCCCGCCTTTGCCCCAATACAGATCGCGAAACGCATGGACATCTGCAAGCGTCAGCATCGGTGCGTGCGCTTCGCTTTCGCGCGCGGGCATTTGCGGGTCGGTGCCGAGCATCGGATAAACCAGCGCAAGTCCGCGTACGCCCTGAAGTCCGTCATCGCGCAGCCGCATAGCGACGCTCGCAGCGAGATTGGCGCCGGCGCTGTCACCCGCCAACTGCGGCGCATTTTCCGCTAGCGAATCAAACGGCAAGCGGCCGTTCAATGCCGCGAGCGTAACCTCCAGACAATCGTCATGGGCGGCTGGCGCGCGGTGTTCAGGCGCAAGCCGGTAATCGACTGCAATCACATCAAGGCCGGTATCCACAGCAAGACGTGCAGTCACGATCTCGTGACTATCCAACGACCCGAGCACGAAGCCGCCGCCGTGAAAGTACAAGACGGTGCCACCGGGTGTCCCGCTCGCCTTTCCGCGATTCCGATAAAGCCGCAGCCTGATCGGATGTCCGGCGCTCGCTTCAAACACCGCGTCTTCGGCTATCACGCCGGCTGGTAGAGGGGGGGTAAGTGCCGCCGCATAGCGATCGTAAATCGCGCGTTGCTCGCTTGGCGGCAATGAAGTCGAATGCCCCGCGTAGATGGCGGCGGTCCGTGCGATGAACGCAGCGATCTCAGGCTCAAGCATGCTCGTTCCCCTCAGTCACATTGCCTCGTGTCTTGACAGGCAAGCCGATCACGCGGCCCGCAAACCTGGCCGCCGGCAACCCAGTATGCGCTTGCGCCAACGCTCGAACGCGCGCCTCGACATCAGGGTCGAAGGCAACCGCACGTGGGCCACCGGTATCGACGTGCAGCAGCATCTGTTCGCCGGCGGCCACTGGTTCGACGCCCTCATCAGCAAACATCTCGAGGTAAAGATGCAGCCGCTTTGCGTCATGCCCCAGCACGCGCATATCGACGCGAACCTGCGCGCCTTCCTTGATTTCATGCAGGTAGTTGATATGCGCTTCGAGCGTATAGATCGAACGGCCTCGTTCTTTGCGCACTGAATCGGGCAGCCCGATGACATCAATCAGCGCATCAGTCGCGAAGCTAAAAATCAGCATGTAGAACGCGTCGCGCAAGTGGCCGTTGTAGTCGACCCACTCGGCGCGCACGGTGTCGTGATAGCAGGGCAGCGAAGCATGGTGCGGCATGGGCATGTGCAATCGTCTCCTTCATTCCTTTGAACGGCACTGGCCGCAGCGATCATACGCCGCCGACGCATCCGAGCGTGGCGGCGCGTCTTCCAGCACGTCGCATCACTCCGCGGGAAGCAACCCGTGCCGAGCCTTGGCTTCCCCAATCGCCGCCAGCACACTCGTAATGCAATCATCCCGATACCGTTCGAGCTGCTTGATCGAGCGCGGCCCGACCTGTTCAGACGTGCCGTCCACCACCCGATTGATCAATTCATCAGTGAGCGGCGGCGCTACCAGTTTAGTCCATGGCAGTTCCAGAGCCGGTCCAAACTGCTGCATGAAGTGGCGCATGCCCGCGTCACCGCCTGCCAGCGTGTAGGTCAGGAACGTGCCCATGAACGACCAGCGGATGCCCGCGCCGAAGCGGATCGCATCGTCGATTTCGCCCGTGGTCGCCACACCTTCGTTGACCAGATGCAGCGCCTCGCGCCACAGCGCTTCGAGCAAACGGTCGGCGATAAAGCCGGGCACTTCCTTGCGCACCAGAAGCGGTCGCATCGACAGCGAACGATAAACCTGTATCGCGGCATCGATCGTTGCCGGTGCGGTACGTTCGCCGCCGAGCACTTCGACGAGCGGCAGGAGATACACCGGATTGAACGGATGCCCGACGATGCAACGCTGCGGATTCACCGCCCGTGCGTAGAAATCGCTCGGCAGCAGGCCGGACGTGGAGGATGCGATGATCGCATCCGGCTTCGCCGCGCGACTGATCTGTTCGTGCAAGGCGAGCTTCAATTCTTCGCGTTCGGGCGCACTCTCCTGAATGAAATCCGCCTGTGCGACACAGGCTTCAATCGTATCGACGAAGCGCAACCTGTTGGGCGTTGCACCCTCGGCGAGGCCCACACGCTCTAATGCTGGCCACGCATTCGCGATGTTCTCGCGTAATTGTTTTTCCGCACCGGGAGCCGGGTCCCACGCGACGACGTCGAGTCCGTGCGCGAGCGCGCGCGCCACCCAGCCGCTGCCGATCACGCCCGCGCCGATTGCCGCAAATGTTTTGATGTCGACGATCACTGCCATTGCTGTTGTTTCCTTTGCTGATGAGTTCTCAGGTTCTGATGCCCGCTGTCGCAGGCGCAACGGATACGCGGCCTGGTCACGCGTACTGTCCAGCCACACGCCGCTCCAACTGCCGCTCGCCACGCGCGGGCAAGCCGAGCTTGCGGCGACCTTCGGCGGGTGTCAGCGCGCGCGCGCCGAGCCGTTCGATGATCTCGACCGCGCGTTGCACCAGGGTGCCGTTCGTTGCAGGCACACCTTTGTCGAGCCAGATGTTGTCTTCGAGACCGACCCGCACGTGGCCGCCGAGGAGCATCGCCTGCGCGACCATCGGCATCTGCATGCGGCCAATGCCGAAACCGGCCCATTGCGCGCCAGGCGGCAAGTTGTCGGCCATCGCTTTCATCGTCGTGGTATCGGCGGGCGCGCCCCATGGAATGCCGAGGCAGATCTGAAACAGCGGGGGTGCGTCGAGCAGGCCCTCCTTGAGCAATTGCTTGGCGAACCACAAATGCCCGGTATCGAAGATCTCCAGCTCAGGCTTCACGCCGAGTTCCTGGATACGCTGCGCGCCGGCCCGCAATTGCGCGGGTGTCGACACGTAGATGTAGTCGCCGTCGCCGAAATTGAGCGTCCCGCAATCGAGCGTGCAGATTTCCGGCAGCAGTTCCTCGACATGCGCGAGCCGCGTCAAGCCACCGACGAGGTCGGTTCCCGCGCCGAAGCGCATCGGGTCTTCGCCGGACCCGATCTCGAGATCGCCGCCCATGCCTGCGGTCAGATTGATGATCACGTCGGTGCCTGACGAGCGGATCCGGTCGACGACCTCGCGATACAACTGCGGATCGCGGCTGCCGCGGCCGGTCTTCGGATCGCGGACGTGGCAATGCGCAACGGTAGCGCCGGCCTTCGCGGCTTCGATAGCAGCTTCGGCGATTTGTTTCGGCGTGACGGGAATGGCCGGATGCTTGCCGACCGTATCGCCCGCGCCGGTGACCGCGCAGGTCACGATGACTTCATGATTCATGCGTGCTAGTTCCTGTGGATTGAAATGCGCAACTCGATGGATGCAAACCGGACGGGGGCAAAGCCCTGAGTCAAAGTCAGCCACGGTCTGGCCGGCCGCGCCTAGGCGACCCCGTCTAGGCGACCCCGTCAAAACACAATTGGGTCCAGGCAGATCACGTCTATGCCGGCTGTGCCTGGCCGACCCCGTCTGGCCGACCGCGTCAAAGTCCAAGATAGGCTTTCACTGCCGGCAAGCCGTCTTTACCGTCATAGGTCTTCACGCCCGCGAGCCACGCATCCAGGACTTGCGGGTTCTTCTTCAGATACGCTTTGGCGGCATCGGCAGGCTTCTCCTTGTTCATCACCGACTGCATCACCACGTTCTCCAGTTGCGTCGAGAAGCGCAGATTGCTCACGAGCTTGCCCGCGTTCGGGCAACGTGTCAGATAGTCGGGGGACGTCAGCGTATAAACGCGTGCTTCGCCATCGTTAGGGCCGAATACGTCTTCGCTGCCGGTGAGATATTTCATGTCGATCTGGATATTCATCGGATGCGGTTCCCAGCCGAGAAACACCACCCATTTCTTCTCGCGAATGGCGCGATCCACCGAAACCAGCATGCCCGCTTCACTCGATTCGATCAGCTTGAAACCGCCCAGGCCGAACTGGTTGTTGGCGATCATTTTCAGAATCGCCGCGTTCGCGCTGCTGCCGGGTTCGATGCCATAGATCTTGCCGTCGAGCTGATCGCGGTGTTTGCCGATGTCGGCGAAAGTCTTCAGGCCTGCGTCGTATTCGTAACTCGGCACCGCGAAGGTCGCTTTAGCACCAGTCAGGTTCGGCGGTTGCAGCACCTGAATCGATTTCGAATCGACGAACGGTGCAATCGCTTTCTCCTGCACGGGCCACCAATAGCCGAGCGACACGTCGAGTTGTTTGCTCTTCAGGCCAGCGAACGAAATCGGCACCGAGGCCACGGTCGTCACAGGCTGATAGCCGAGTCCCTCGAATACGGTCGAGGCGAGCGCGGTGGTCGACGTGATGTCGGTCCAGCCGATGTCGGCAAAATGCACTGCGCGGCAGGTGGCGGGATCCTGTGCGAGTACGGGCGATGCTGCGACGACGGCCGCCAGACAGGCAAGATGGGCAAGCAAGGCTTTGACGCGTAACTTCATGACGTTCCCTCTTCTGACACGTTAAACAGCGTGTTTTGAACCGTGCCGCGGCTGAGCAGGACAGAGCGGCCCGCTGACCTCCGCGATACGGCTTGACTCATGCTTGAGTGGGGCTTGAGTCGCGTTTGAGCTGCACGAATGACGTAACGTTAATGCCCCATATTCCTGCCAAAGCGACCGTCAGCGACCCGTTCTTGCTCTCATGCGACCACGAGGGAAAACCAGCATCGTTCATCATTGCAGTGCAGCATCGATTCGCGCGGTGAATTTTGGTGCGCCTTGCCGGCTCGGGCGCTGCTTGCTACGCTCGCCCGGAATCCCGCGTTCGCTTGCGGCGCGTGTTCCTCTGTGTCCCTGATCGAGTCTCTCCAAGATGCCCGAAGATATGTCGTTCCTGCTGCTGCCGGGCTTTTCGGCGATCGGCTTTATGTCGGCGGTCGAGCCTCTGCGCGTGGCGAACCGCTTTCGCGGCGATCTCTACCGCTGGCGCATTCTGAGTCTCGACGGCGAACCGGTCGCGGCCAGCAACGGTATTTCGATCAACGCTGAGGCGGCAATCGCCGATGTTCATGAGACGCAGACGGTATTCGTCGTCGCGGGCTTTGAGCCGCTAGCCTGCTATACGCGTGCGCTCGGCGATTGCCTGAAGCGGCTCGAACGCGCGGGCACGACGCTCGGCGGCATCGATACGGGCAGCTTCGTCCTCGCGGAAGCAGGGCTCCTCCGCGACTCGGACAGCGTGACCGTCCATTGGGAAGCGTTGTCGGCGTTTCGCGAGCGCTTTCCCTCGCTGAATGCAAGCCAGGAGCTGTTCGAAATCGGCGCGGGGCGCATCACGTGCGCGGGTGGCACGGCGTCGATCGATATGATGCTCGACCTGATCGGCCGCAAGCACGGCGCGGCATTGGCCTCGGCGGTATCGGAACAGTTCGTCGTGAGCCGGATCCGGCAGCGTTCGGACCATCAGCGGATGGAAATTGCGGCGCGTTACGGTGTGCACAACCGCAAGCTGATTCAGGTGATCGGCGCGATGGAACAGCATATGGAAGAGCTGCTGACGCCCGACCAACTCGCCGAGGAGATCAGCGTGACGCGGCGTCAACTGGAGCGGCTGTTCTGTGCGTCGCTGAAGGACACGCCGACGCATTTCTATCTGCAACTGCGCCTCACCCGGGCGCGCGAGTTGCTGCAACAGACCGACATGTCGATCACATCGATTTGTGTCGCATGCGGATTCGAGTCTCCTTCGCATTTTTCGCGGACGTATCGCGCGCGATTCGGCGTGAGTCCGAGAAACGACCGGCAGGTGATGGGCGGCAGAAACGGCGGCGCTGAGTTGTCGTCAAGCTTGGCATCAAGCGCGGCAGCGCAGACGTCGGCTCCTGCATGGTCGGAAAGCTGACCTTGCCGCGCACGCGTGGCGACGGTTCGCCGACCGCGTAGCGTCGCGTCGGCCGTCCGGCGCAGTCGGCGCGTGACGCACGAGACCTCGACGCTTGAGAACCCGCTTTGTCGCTGATTTCAATTTCCTTTCACAGTCATTGTGCCGATTCCAGCAACAGTGAATTCACTTATTAGGGGTTTACCCTATATAGCCTAACTCCTAGACTGTCATCACTGGCTGCAAACAAACAGGTTTGCAGCACGGCAAAAAACAATCTCTGGAGGTAGTCGTCATGAAATCGCTGATCGAAGCTGTTGTAATCGCCGCTCTTATCACTGCGCCGCTCGCTGCTTTTGCCCAATCCAACCAGCCGGTGACCCGCGCCCAGGTGCGCGCTGAGTTGGTTCAACTGGAAAAGGCCGGCTACAACCCGGCGACGGCCAATGTCGACGACTACCCGGCAAATATTCAGGCCGCTGAGGCGCGCGTCGCAACGCAAAACGGCAGCGCTCAAACCAGCGGTTATGGTTCGGCCACCAACGGCTCGTCGCAAGCAGGCAGCCGCACCGAAACGACGTCGAGCTCCTATTCGGTTCCGGTCGCCAACTTCGGTCATTAACAGGCGGCGCGAGCAATAGTCTCGCGCTTGTTTGGCCCACATCGTTGCACAGCGGCCTTGCTTTCACCTCAAAGTGAAAGCAAGGCCGCTGCGTCATTGAGCGTTGAACGAGGCAGTCGGCGCTGCTGGTTTGGCGCAGGCACTTAGCCCGGTACGGCAGTCAACTGCCTGAGTTGCTCCAGCAACTTCACCGCCGGACTCGGCAAAATCCCCTGACGGCGCCGAAACGCCGTCAACGTGCGGCGTGCGACCAGACCCGGAATCGGCAACGTATCGAACACGCCGGCCGCACTTTCGGTGTCGTACATCGGCGTCGCCATCCAGCTCAGAAATCCCGCTCGCGTCACCAGGCTTTTCAGCACGGTGATCGAGCGCGTCTCGACCGCAATTTGCGGCATGCCAAGCCCGTGCTCGGCAAACACGTGCTGCATATGCTCGAACGGACCCGTTCCACGCGGCGGCACGCACCACTGCTGATCGAGCGTGTCGGCAAGCGATAAGTCCGCTTTGTTTCGCAGCGGATGATCGAGCGCCGCAACCACATAGCTCGTGTCTTCCCACCGGCAATCGGCGATCGCCGCAATCTCGTCCGTGTCAGGCACCGCCATGCTGAGCGCGAGATCGATCTCGTGTTTCATCAGACTATCCGCCAGCCGGTCCCACACCCCCTCCATGATCTCCACGCGCAGATTCGGCCAGCGCGCGAGCACGCCGCTCACCGCGAGCGGCAGCACGAGCGTTGCGATGCTCGCCACCGCGCCGACGCGAATCGTCCCTTTCGCGAGGCCGCGCATCGCGTCGATCTCCTCGCGCGCGTGATCGGCTTCGCGTTGCAGCAGGGTGGCGTGCGGCAGCAGCGCGCTGCCGATCGCAGTAAGCTGCATACCCTTCGAGTGCCGTTCGAATAGCGGCGCGCCGACCTGATCCTCGAGCCGCTTGATGGTGCGGCTCAGCGCGGGCTGCGTGACGTGCAGCACTTCCGCGGCACGGCCCAGGCTGCCGCTCGCGACGATCGTGGCGAACGCATGCAATTGCTGAAGATTGAAAGTCATGCGCAAAAGTAATGCCTTTTCTCAAAAAAGGCAATTTTCAATCAACCTCGGGCTTCCGATAATGCACCATCAGGAAACGGCGCTCATCGACCGCAACTAATTTGCATGGGACCAGAGTAAGGAGCTTTGCATGGGATCGGAGTAGCGAGCTTTGCATGGGATCGGAGTAGCGCGCTAAAGCGCGAACTCCGATCGACAGCTAAAGCGCGAACTCCGATCGACAGCTTAAGCGCCAACTCTGCTCGACAGGAGACAGGCATGACCAGCAACGCGCCCCGTTCAGACACATCGGGACCCTCTCAACACGCATCGTTCACCGTGCGCCACGCCGTCATCGATCTCATGCGCCGTCTCGGCATGACATCGGTGTTCGCCAATCCAGGGTCGACGGAATTGCCGCTGTTCCGCGATTTCCCGCAAGATTTCCGTTATGTGCTCGGCTTGCAGGAAGCGGCTGTGGTCGGCATGGCCGACGGTTATGCGCAGGCTACCCGCAACGCGTCGTTCGTCAATCTGCACTCGGCAGCGGGCGTGGGCAATGCGATGGGCAACATCTTCACCGCGTTCCGCAATCGCACGCCGATCGTGATTACCGCCGGGCAGCAGGCCCGCTCGATTCTGCCGTTCGACCCGTTCCTCGCGTCGACGCAAGCTACCGAACTGCCGAAGCCGTACGTCAAATGGAGCATTGAACCGGCGCGCGCCGAAGACGTGCCACTGGCGATTGCGCGCGCCTATCACGTGGCGATGCAGGAGCCGCGCGGGCCGGTGCTGGTATCGATTCCCGTCGACGATTGGGACCGAGCTGCCGAACCGGTGCCGGCGCGCGTGGTCAGTACCGAGACGCGGGCGGAGCCATTCGTGCTGGAGCAGATCGGTGCGGCGCTCGACGCGTGTGAGCGGCCCGCCTTCGTGGTGGGCGGCGCAGTCGACCGGGCCGGCGGTTGGGACGAAGTCGTGAGCCTCGCCGAACGCCACAACGCCCGCGTCTTTGTCGCGCCGATGACAGGCCGCTGCGCGTTTCCCGAAGACCACCGCCTGTTCGCCGGTTTCTTGCCGGCCATGCGCGAGAAGATCGTCGAACTGCTCGGCGGCCATGATCTGATCTTCGTGATCGGCGCGCCGGCCTTCACGTATCACGTGGAAGGTCACGGCCCGCATCTGCCGGCTGGTGCAACGCTGTGCCAGTTGATCGACGATCCGGCTATCGCGGCGTGGGCGCCGACTGGCACCGCGGTGGTCGGCAATATTCGCCTTGGCGTAGCCGATCTGCTGACCCGGGCCGCGCCGAAGACGCGCCCCTTGCCCGCGCCACGCGCCGCACGTCCGCGCGCAGAACCGTCGCCATTGATGTCGGTGGCGTTCGCGTTGCAGACCCTCGCCGAGGTGCGAAATGCGGACGATATCGTGGTGGAGGAGGCGCCGAGTTCACGGCCGGTGATGCAGAACTATCTGCCGTTCACGCGCAGCGGCACCTTCTACACGATGGACAGCGGCGGCCTCGGCTATGGCATGCCGGCTGCTGTCGGTGTGGCGTTGGCGAAACCCGGCACACGCGTGATCGGCCTGATCGGCGACGGTTCCAGCATGTATTCGATCCAGGCCATCTATAGCGCCGTGCAGATGAAACTGCCGATCACGTTCGTGATCCTGAACAATTCACGCTATGCCGCGTTGCAGGACTTTGCACCGGAATTCGGTTTTGGTCCGACTGATCCTGTGCAAGGCACCGATCTGCCGGGACTCGATTTCGTGGCGCTTGCAGCGGGCATGGGGTGCCACGGCACGCGCGTGACCGATGCCGAACGTCTGCATGACGTGCTGCGCGACGCGCTGGCGTCGTCCGGACCGATGCTGGTCGAAGTTGTCGTGGCCTGATCGCAAGCGAGCGTCACGCCCGCATTCATCAAACTTTCCGCAGGAGACAAACACGATGCAGAGCATATCGATGCTGATCAACGGCGCAGCCGTGCAAGCGAGCAACGGCGCGACCTTCGAGCGCCGCAATCCGCTCGATGGCGAAGTCGCGACGCGTGCCCCCGCGGCCACGGTCGCCGACGCGGTCGCCGCCGCCGATGCCGCGGCAGCGGCGTTTCCCGCATGGTCCGCGCTGGGACCGAGCGAGCGCCGCGCGCTGCTGATGAAGGCGGCGCACGCCTTGGAAGCGCGCAGCGAGGCGTTCGCCAAAGTGATGGCAGCGGAGACGGGCGCATCGGCGATGTGGGCCGGGTTCAATGTGCATCTCGCCGCCGGCGGTTTGATGGAAGCCGCGGCGCTCACTACGCAGATTGGCGGCGAACTGATCCCGTCCGACGTGCCCGGCAGCCTCGCGATGGGCGTGCGTCAGCCGGCCGGCGTCGTGCTCGGCATCGCGCCGTGGAACGCGCCGGTGATCCTCGCGGTGCGTGCGATTGCGTTGCCGCTCGCGTGCGGAAATACGGTCGTGCTAAAGGGTTCGGAAATCTGCCCTGGCACGCACGGCTTGATTATCGAAGTCTTGCAAGAGGCGGGCTTGCCCAAGGGCGTGGTGAACTTTGTCACCAATGCACCGGCCGATGCAGGCGCGGTGGTCGAGGCGCTGATCGCGCATCCGAAAGTGCGGCGCGTCAATTTCACCGGTTCCACGCATGTCGGCAAGATCATCGCGGCCACATGCGCGCGCTATCTGAAACCGTCGGTGCTTGAACTCGGCGGAAAAGCACCGTTGATCGTGCTCGACGACGCGGATCTCGATGCAGCCGTGAACGCCGCCGCATTCGGCGCGTTCGCTAACTCGGGGCAGATCTGCATGTCGACGGAGCGGATCATCGTCGATGAACGGATCGCCGACCCGTTCGTCGCCAGGCTCGCGCAGAAAGCGCGCGGTCTGCCACTCGGCGATCCCCGCAAAGGGCCGGTCGTGTTGGGATCGGTCGTCGATATGAGTACGGTGGAACGCTGCAATGCGTTGATCGACGACGCGCTGGCCAAAGGCGCCACGCTCGTCTGCGGCGGCAAGGCAGACAGCACCTTGATGCCCGCCACGCTGCTCGACCACGTCACGCCCGCCATGCGCATCTA
This sequence comes from Burkholderia sp. GAS332, assembly GCA_900142905.1. Taxonomy (NCBI): domain Bacteria; kingdom Pseudomonadati; phylum Pseudomonadota; class Betaproteobacteria; order Burkholderiales; family Burkholderiaceae; genus Burkholderia; species Burkholderia sp. GAS332. Next base: position 799,370 of record FSRV01000002.1, read on the forward strand.
TGGCGATGAATCGTTCGGGCCTGTGAAGGGCATCGTGCGCGTGAATGGCGAGGATGAGGCCGTGGCCTGTGCGAACGACAACGAATATGGGCTGTCGTCGGCGGTGTTCAGTCGTGATGTGGCGCGCGCGATGAATGTCGCAAGGCGCATCGAATCGGGCATCTGCCATGTCAACGGGCCGACCGTTCACGACGAAGCGCAAATGCCCTTCGGTGGCGTGAAGGGCAGCGGCTTTGGACGTTTCGGCGGGCAGGCGGGAATCGCTGAGTTCACGGATTTGCGCTGGATTACCGTGCAGACCACGCCGCGTCACTACCCGTTCTGAAGGGCTGAGTGCCGCAGCGGTCGCTGAGTGTTTCAGTGGTCGCTGCGCGCCAATCCATCGCAGTGACGCGAGCGTCGTGAAAGCCATGCATACATGTCATGGCTTTTGCGCGAAACGGCAATGTCAGAAGCCGGTCGCTCGCTCACATACTGACGAAAGAACATCACGACAAAAGCGCGACGCTCAGATCGCGCAGACAAACCAGGAGACAGCTTCATGACCAGTTATGTACCGCCGGCCGGCTCGGCCAGTGCGGGAAGCGGTGCCACCGACGCGCCGCTCACGGGCCATCAGGCCGGCATCGAGGAGGGGCGTTCCGTCGACATCGGCCGCACGCTCGATGAAGGCCCTTACACCACGATGCAGAAGATTGTGGTGTTGCTCGCGGCGTTGTCGATCGTCCTGGACGGTTTCGACAGCCAGTTGATCGGTTTCGCGATTCCGGTGCTCATCAAGGAGTGGGGCGTCACACGCGCGGTCTTTGCGCCGGTGGTCGCAGCCGGATTGATCGGCATGGGCATCGGCAGCGCGTGTGCCGGGCTGCTGGCCGATCGCTTCGGCCGCCGCTGGGCGGTGATCGGCAGCGTGCTGGTGTTCGGCGCCGCCACCTGCGGCATCAGCTTCGCACCCGACATCGTGACGATTGCCGTGCTGCGTTTTATCGCCGGCCTCGGCATCGGCGGCGCATTGCCCAGTTCGACGACCATGACCGCGGAGTTCACACCGGCTCGCCGCCGCACATTGGCTGTCACCGCGACGATTGTTTGCGTGCCGCTCGGCGGCATGGTGGCGGGTTTGTTCGCGCATGAAATTCTGCCGACGTACGGATGGCGTGGCTTGTTCCTGATCGGCGGCGTGCTGCCCTTGGCGCTCGCTGTGTTGCTGTTCTTCACATTACCCGAGTCGCCGCGCTTTCTCGCCCGGCACCCGCAGCGCTGGCCGGAACTCAAACGCCTGCTCGGTCGGATGTCGCGTCCGGTCGCAAGCGGCTGCGTATTTACCGACTCGCGCGAACAGGCAGTTGAGAAACACACTGGCTTTACCGCGTTGTTCCGCGAGGGTCTGGCGCTCGATACAGTGGCGATCTGGTGCGCGTTCTGCATGTGCTTGCTGGCCGTCTATAGCGCGTTCAGCTGGTTGCCGACGATGCTGAGCACGCAAGGTTTGTCGGTGTCGGTGGCGGGTTCGGGGCTCACCGCCTACAACCTGGGTGGCGTGGTGGGCGCGTTGCTGTGCGCGGTGGTGATCGCTCGCACCGGCTCGCGCTGGCCGTTGATTCTCTGCAGCGCGGGTGGTGCGGCGAGCGCTTTGCTGCTGCTCGGCGTGAACATCTCCGAGCACACCGGCTGGCTGATCTTCGGTCTCGGCATACACGGTCTGTTCGTCAACGCAGTCCAGTCGGTCATGTTTGCATTGTGCGCTTACGTCTATCCGACCCGCGTACGCGCAACCGGCACCGCGTCGGCGCTAGCGTTCGGCCGGCTCGGTGCGATTGCCAGCGCGTTTGCGGGCGCGGTGGTGATTACGGCCGGCGGCGCATCGTCATACTTGTGGATGCTCGGGATCGCGATGGTAATCGTGATGATCGCGCTGATGGTGGTCAAGCGACATATTCCGAAGCCGAGCGTTTGAGGGGCGCCATACCCTGAATGGCGGCGATCGAGCGTGACACGCGGGTCGCCGCTATCTGAAACAGTCAATCTTTAGCGTATCGGACGGCTTGAATAGCGGTCGGTATCGTCACGCCTGTAATTAGTATCGCTACATAAAAAATGCTGCGTATGGACTGCACCAGGATTGGTGCGCGCTCATATAAAGCACTAAACAAGGAGACACGGTGACAATGAAATACAAACTCGCTTTGGGCAGTATGTTGCTCGGTATGAGCGCTTCGTCGTTTGCACAGAGTAGCGTGACGTTGTACGGGATCATCGATACCGGCATCGAACTGGTGACGCATGCAAACGCAGCGGGCGATAGCGTCGTGCGCATGCCGGGCATTACCGGCGAGTTTCCGTCGCGCTGGGGGATTCGCGGCAAGGAGGGATTGGGCGGCGGGCTGTCCGCGGTGTTCGTGCTGGAAAGCGGGTTTAACACCAAAGGCGGCACGCTTAACCAGGGCGGCCGGTTGTTTGGGCGTCAAGCTTACGTTGGACTCGAAAGTCCGTACGGCACGTTGACTTTCGGTCGCCAGTACACCATGACGTATTGGGCGATACTCGATTCCGATCTGCTTGGCCCTGACATATACGGCGGCACGGGGTCGTTCGATCAGTACATGCCGAGCGCGCGCAGCGACAACACGATCGCGTATAAAGGCACGTTCTCGGGCTTCACGTTTGGCGCGACTTATTCGTTCGGCCGCGACTCAGCGGGTACCGGCAATTCACCAGGGCAGGGCACCTGTGTGGGGTCGATTCCGGGCAGTTCGCAGAGTTGCCGCGAATGGTCGACGATGTTGCGCTATGACATGAACGGCTATGGCGTGGCGGGCGCCTACGACGAACAACGCGGCGGCCCGGGTGCGGCCGCGAATCTGTTCGACGGCACGGCGCCTTTTGCACTGACGCAACCTGGTGACAAGGATGTGCGGATGCAACTGAACGGCTATGGACACATCGGGCCGGTGAAACTCGGGGCGGGCTGGCTTGGCCGTCACGTCGAAACAGTGTCCCCGGCGTTGCCGGACGTGCGCTCGAATCTGTACTACGTCACCGCATCGTATAACGTGACGCCCGCATTCATCCTCGACGGTGGCGTATACCGGATCATCAATCGCGCCGACGACACCCGCGGCGCAATCGCCGCGCTACGCGCCACGTATCTGTTGTCGAAGCGTTCCGCGGTTTACCTGCAAGGGGCGTATCTGGTCAATAGCCCGCATGCGGCGTATACGGTGAGCCAGGGCGGAGGTGGTACGACGCCGGCGCCGGGCATCGGGCAACTTGGTGTGATGGCAGGCATTCGCCATTCGTTCTGAGCGACAAAAAAGGCCACGTCAGGAACTCCGACGTGGCCTCTTGTGCTTTAGATACCGCCGACGCACATGTACTTGATCACGACGTAGTCATCGATACCGTAATGCGAGCCTTCGCGGCCGAGACCGGATTGCTTGACGCCGCCGAACGGCGCGACTTCGTTGGAGATCAGCCCGGTGTTGATCCCTACCATGCCATATTCGAGCGCTTCTGCGACACGCCAGACGCGGCCGATATCGCGGCTATAGAAGTACGACGCGAGGCCGAATTCCGTATCGTTGGCGAGGCGGATGACTTCTTCATCCGACGAGAAGCGGAACAGCGGCGCGAGCGGCCCGAAGGTTTCGTCGCGCGCGACCTTCATGGCCGGCGTGACATCCGCGAGCACGGTCGGTTCGAAGAAGCCGTGACCGAGCGCATGGCGCTTGCCGCCGGTGACGATGCGCGCACCTTTGGCGAGGGCGTCTTCGATATGCGATTCGACCTTGAGGACAGCGGCTTCGTTGATCAGCGGACCTTGCGTGACGCCATCGCCGGTGCCGTTGCCGACTTTGAGTTGTTCGACGGCGACGCGCAGTTTCTCGGCGAATGCGTCGTAGACTTTATCGTGCACGTAGAAGCGATTCGTGCAGACGCAGGTCTGGCCGCTGTTGCGATATTTCGATGCGATGGCGCCGGCGACGGCCGCATCCAGATCCGCGTCTTCGAAGACGATGAACGGTGCGTTACCGCCGAGTTCGAGCGACACTTTCTTGACTGTCGGCGCGCACTGCGCCATGAGCAGACGGCCCACTGGCGTCGAGCCGGTGAAGGACAGTTTGCGCACGATCGGATTGCCCGTCATTTCCGCGCCGATGGCTTTCGGCTCGCCGGTGACGACATTGAACACGCCGCGCGGCACACCGGCGCGTTCGGCCAGTACGGCGAGGGCGAGTGCCGACAGCGGCGTGGCTTCGGCCGGTTTGACGATGATCGGGCAGCCGGCGGCGAGGGCGGGGCCGACTTTACGGGTGATCATGGCGGCCGGGAAATTCCACGGCGTGATGGCTGCGCAGACACCGATTGGTTCTTTCGTCACGACGATGCGTTTGTCGCCTGCCGGCGTGGGGATGGTGTCGCCGTTGACGCGTTTGCCTTCTTCGGCGAACCATTCCAGGAACGAGGCGGCGTAGAGGATTTCGCCTTTGGCTTCGGCGAGGGGTTTGCCTTGTTCGGTGGTGAGGATCTTGGCCAGATCGTCGGCGTTTTCCAGCATGAGGTCATGCCATTTGCGGAGGATCGTGGCGCGGTGTTTGGCGGTGGTGGCTCGCCATGCGGGCCATGCGGCGTTGGCTGTGTCGATGGCTCGACGTGTTTCGGTTGTGCCCATGCGGGGCACTGTGGCGATGGTTTCGCCTGTGGCGGGGTTTTTGACGTCGAATGTGGCGTTGTCGTCGGCGGGTTGCCATTCGCCTGCTATGTAGGCTTTTGTTTTTAGAAGGGTGGGGTCTTTTAGGACTAGCGTCGGCATTTTGGGTTTGCTCCTGGGGGTTTGGATTTAGGGGTTTTGCCTGCGCGGCGCTTTTTGGTTGTGCTCTTATGGTGTTGGCCTTTCCTTGTTTTCTTAGTGGTCTATTAGCGTTGCCCCTGTGCGGGGCGGCACCTACTTTTCTTTGCCGCCGCAAAGAAAAGTAGGCAAAAGAAAGCGGCTCGCCCCCCCTGCTAAGCGGGTCCCTCGCACAGTCGCGGTAGTGGTGCATCTGGAATCGGTGTTCTCGCACATTCGGCGTGAGTGACAAGGCTGTCATACTTCCGGCGGCGCTGCGCGCGCCGAAGGGTACTTCACCAAACCATCGCCCGTCTGAACTACCGCCACATTCCAGCACCTCTCCGAGGCCCCCACCGCGCCAAACGGAGTCCGGGTTTCCCAGGCAGACCCGTCTGCGCCGAGGCGAAGCCGATAGCTCCCACCGTGCCCAAACGAATCCCGGGTTTCCCAGGTAGACCCGTCTGCGCCGAGGCGAAGCCGATGGCTCCCACCGCACCCAAACGAATCCCGGGTTTCCCAGGCAGACCCGTCTGCGCCGAGGCGAAGCCGATGGCTCCCACCGCACCCAAACGAAGCCCCTGGTTTCCCTGGCAGACCCATCCGCGACGCACGCAGTGCGGAGTGGGAGCTGATGATTCCCTTGTCACTAACGCGGAATGTGCGAGAGCACAGATTCCAGATGCACCACTACCGTGGCTGCGCGGGGGACCCGCTTAGCAGGGGGTTCGAGCTGCTTTCTTTTGCCTACTTTTCTTTGCAGCAGGCAAAGAAAAGTAGGTGCCCCCCCGCACAGGGGGAACGCTAATAAACCAATAAGAAATCAAGGAAAGGCCAACGCCGTAGGCAAACAGCCAAACAGCGCCGCGAAGCCAAAAAAAATCAAGGAAAGGCCAACGCCGTAGGCATACAGCCAAGCGCCGCGCAGGCCAAAAAAAACCATCAAACAGCTACAGCAACACTCTCCTTAAGCACAGCTTCCAAAATCCCCATTGCCTCATCAAAAACAGAATCCTGAATCGTAAGCGGGAACAGAAACCGCACAACATTCGAATAAACACCACAAACCAACAGCAACAACCCACGCTCAAGCGCCCGCGCCTGCACCCGCTTGGTGAACTCAGCATCCGGCTCCGTCCCACCCGCCTTGCAGAACTCAACAGCCACCATCCCACCGGGCCCACGCACATCGGCGATCTGCGGCACTTCGCTCTGAAGCGCGATCAGCTTCGCCTTAACACGATCACCCAACACAGTAGCCCGCTCGCAGAGCTTCTCTTCATCAATGATATCGAGCACAGCATGCGCGGAAGCCACCGCCAGCGGGTTACCCGCATAAGTCCCACCCAAACCGCCAGGCGCCGCAGCGTCCATCAAATCAGCACGCCCGACCACCCCCGACAACGGCATGCCCCCGGCCAGGCTCTTGGCCATCGTCATCAGATCAGGCACCACGTCATAGTGATGCATCGCAAACAACTTGCCGGTACGGCCAAAACCCGTCTGCACTTCATCGGCAATCAGCAAAATGCCATGCTCATTGCACAGCTTGCGCAACGCACGCACGAACTCGGCCGGCGCCGGGTAGAAACCGCCTTCGCCCTGGACCGGTTCGAAAATAATCGCCGCGACGCGCTTCGGATCGATGTCGGCCTTGAACAGAAACTCGATCGCCTTCAGCGAATCAGCCGTCGTCACGCCGTGCAGCGGATTCGGGAACGGGGCATGGAACACGTCCGCCGGGAACGGACCAAAGCCAATCTTGTACGGCGCAACCTTGCCGGTCAGCGCCATGCCCATCATCGTGCGACCATGAAATCCGCCCGTGAACGCGATCACGCCCGGACGGCCAGTCGCGGCACGTGCAATCTTGATCGCGTTTTCAACGGCTTCGGCGCCAGTCGTGAAGAAGGCCGTCTTCTTCGGATAGTCGCCCGGCGCGCGCTGGTTGATCTTCTCAGCCAGTTCGACGTACGACGCGTACGGCACGATCTGATACGCCGTGTGCGTGAAATGATCGAGCTGGTCGCGGATCGCCGCCACAATCTTCGGGTGACGGTGGCCCGTGTTGCACACCGCAATGCCCGCAGCGAAATCGATGAAACGGCGGCCTTCGACGTCCCACAACTCGGCGTTCTCCGCGCGCTCAGCGTAGAAATCGCACATCACCCCGACGCCGCGCGGCGTGGCGGCGTCTTTACGGCTCTTCAGGTCAGCATTCTTCATGGTTATCTCCTTCGCTCCTCGGTTTTTGCGGTCGCTGCGCGCTCAACGCAGCACATGCAGCGACTATAATGAGATTTGGCTCTTAATTTCAGAGCCATTTCAATAAAAATATAGGAGCCAATCGTGCGCGCGAGCGTTTTGTCCGACTGGCTGGCCCAGCGCCTCGACCGCGGCAACGGCCAGCCGATCTATCGTCAGCTGCATCGGCTGTTGCAGCAGGCGATCCTGTCGCGTGAATTGCCGCCGGGCAGCAAGGTGCCGTCGTCGCGTCTGCTGGCGCAGGAATTGGGCATCGGGCGTAATACCGTCACGCAGGTATACGAGCAGTTGGTGTTGGAAGGCTATGTGAGCTCGGCGACCGGCCGCGGCACGTTCGTTGCCGATAGCGCGCCGGACGAGATCGTCGGCGTGCCCGACGCCGAGACGCCGGCAGCGCCGCTCGAGTCATTGCCGCCGCCGTTGCAGGGCAGTCGCGCGTTGTCGACACGTGGCGCGCGGCTTATCGCGGGGGCGGGCGTGTCGAAGCGGCAGTGGGGCGCGTTTATGCCCGGGGTACCGGATGTCACGAAGTTTCCGGCGCGCGTGTGGAGCCGCCTGCACAACAAGTATTGGCGCCGGCTGCGTCCGGACTTGCTGACCTACGCGCCGGGTGGCGGGCTGGCCTCGCTGCGGCACGCGTTGGCCGATTATCTGCGTACCTCGCGCTCGGTGCGTTGTACGCCCGAGCAGATCATCATCACGACCGGGATCCACCAGTCGGTCGACCTGGCTGTGCGTCTGCTGTCTGATCCGGGCGATCTGATCTGGACCGAAGATCCCTGCTATTGGGGCGTGCGCAGCGTGCTGCACGTGTCTGGCCTGCAATCCCGGCCGATCGCCGTCGACGAAGAAGGCATCAATCCCTCCGCCGACGATCTCGCGCAGCCGCCGAAACTGATGCTCGTCACGCCGTCGCATCAATATCCGCTCGGCATGGTGATGAGCCTTGCGCGGCGTCGCATGTTGCTCGAGTACGCACGGCAGAACCAGTGCTGGATCATCGAAGACGACTATGACAGTGAATTCCGCTACGGCAGCCGGCCGCTGGCGTCGCTGCAAGGTCTGGATACGTCCGGGCAGGTGATCTACGTGGGCAGCTTCGGCAAGACGCTGTTTCCGGGGTTGCGCATTGGTTATCTGGTCGTGCCCGAAGCGCTGGCCGAAAACTTTGCGACCGCGAGCGCGGAGCTGTACCGGGAAGGGCAGTTGTTGCAGCAGGCGATGCTCGCGGAGTTCATCGGCGAGGGCCATTTCACGTCGCATATCCGCAAGATGCGCACGCTTTACGGACAACGTCGCCAGACCCTGCTGGATGCCGCCGCACACCGTTATGGCGATGCGCTCCCGGCGGTGGGCGGCGATGCTGGCTTACATCTGGTGATGCAGTTGCCCGAAGGCAGCGACGACCGCGCGGTGGCGGCTGCTGCGCTGGCGCGCAATATCGTCGTACGGCCGTTGTCGGGGTATTACGCGCAACCGGCGCTGGCGCCATCGGGTTTGCTGATTGGCTACGCATGCGTGCCGGACGAGGAGATCGCGCCTGCTTTCAATACGCTGGCTGATGCGATCGACGCGACGCTTGTGCAGTTCGCTTGAGCGGGGCCTTGGGCGTGGGTGAAGGGGTGGTCAGATAGCTACGCTGTAGGGGCGGACCACTGAAACGGTTTGCGTGAGGCCCAACCGGGCAAGGGTGTCGAGGTATTCCTCGACAGACTTGGGCGGGTTCTTCAATGATTTCCGGTGCTCAGCCATCGCTTCGAGAACCTTAGCCTGGTTCAGATCGAAGAGATCGGCGATGAAGTCGTCAGGATGCAGAGCCGCCACATTGAATGTGCTCAAAGCGTCGGCTGGAAAATCCTTCAGGTTAAACGTGACGATGAGTTCCGCGCCACAGTGCACCGCGGCGGCGACCACATGTGCATCATCAGGGTCCGGCAAATCGATGGCCGGTATCAGATGCTCATAGTTGTCGACCAAAGCGTCCCGAACGTGCGAGTCCATGAGTTCACGGACGCGATAAATCTTGGCGGGGTCGAGGTCAGGACGGTTGGCAATCAGATTGCGTGTCCACTCGTCATGAATAGCCTGCGTCCAGCGCGCCCGGTAGAGGTCGGTTAGCGCCAGACGCATCAACAGGTTTCGTAATGGTTGGGAGTACAGAACGCAAGCGTCGTAGAGTGCTGTGAAATTTGACGACATCGATTATTCAAGCCCCATTTCCTGCGACAACGCTGCGAGTTCGTCCAGCGCCTTGCGGCGTTCCGAGTCGATCCGATTCTTATAAGCCATCACGTCTTCATAGCGTACGCGCCGATGCGTGTTCACCTTCCGGAATGGGATCTCCTTCTTCTCCAGCAGTTGCACGAAATACGGCCGCGACACATTAAGCAGGTCGGCCGCTTCCTGCGTGGTCAGCTCGGCATGAATTGGGATGATCGACACGGCATTACCTTGGCCGATTTCCGCGAGGACGTCGACTATTAGACGGACGACCGATGTCGGCAACTCCACGCTGCGCGTTTCGCCCTTGCTGTCCTTGAAGTCGAACTGTTGCGTTTCGGCGCGGCTTGAAAGCACAACCGACAGATTCCGGCCGGAGACACGGGCGAGTTCAGCCTCTTGCGCTGACGGGAGCGGCGTGGGGTGGATCGAGGTGTTCATGGCGCGATTCCTTTCGAATACGACATTGTAAATCGAAATAAACGAAATCGCAATAAACGAAACGAGCGTGCGCGTGTGCTTCAGGACGTCAAATCCGGATCAACACAGCCCCCAGCGTCACCAGTGCGCACGCCACGACACGCCGCGTCGTCAGCTTCTCGCGCATGAACAGCCAGCCGATCAGCACCGCGAAGATCGAGCTCAGCTCGCGCAGCGCGGAGACCATCGCGATTGGCAGATAGCGGTAGGCCTCGATGATCAGGCAATAGGCGGTGAGTGCGAGCGCGCCGGACGCGATGCCCTTGAGCACCACCGTGCGGCCGATGAACAGCCCTTTGGCGCCGCCGCGCCAATGCCAGGCGAGCAGAAACTGCGGGATATTCCAGATCAGATAAACCCACATGATGTAGCTCATGCCATTGCCCGCCACGCGCGCGCCGATTCCGTCGACCACCGAATACGTCGCGATGAAAAAGCCCGTGAGCAACGCGAACGGCACGCTTTCGCCGGAAAAACGCATGCCGCGGCGGAACGCCAGCGAGACGATGCCAAGCGATACCAGCGCCACGCCGGTTGCCGCCAACGGCTTGAGCGATTCGTGCGCGAACACCAGCGCGCCGACGAACACGAGTATCGGCGAAAGACCGCGCGCAATCGGATAGATCTGGCCGAAGTCGCCGCTCTTGTACGCGCGGATCAGCGCCAGCAGGTAGCCGAATTCGAGGACGACCGACGCAAAGATATAAGGCCACGCGGCCGGTTCAGGCAAAGGCAGCACGATCACGCCGACCGCGCTGACGGCGATATACGGAATCGCCATCATGCCGAGCAGCCATACACGGTCTTCGGATAGATGTAGAAACGCGTTCCAGGTGGCGTGAAGCAGCGCGGAGAGCAGCACCAGCAAGACAACAAAGGTGTCCATCGAAGATCAGTGAGAGGAGAAAGAAGGCCAGGGGCCGGCCGCGAGTCCATGATTATTCCAGCAGAACGCGGCAATGGCCGAATCACGCTTTAGCTACAGGGCCTTTGGGCGCGTCGCTGGACACGGCCGCATGCACGTAGCCTGCATCGCTGAACAACCAGTCGAGAAACACGTTCAGTTCGCGGTCCTGCGGCGCGACGCGATACAGGCAATGAAACGGCGGCCCTTCGAGTTTGACTTCAGGAAAGAGCGCGACTAGCCGCCCGCGCTGCACGTCTTCCTCGACGATCGCCTTGGGCGCAAGCGCCACGCCGAGTCCGCTCGCGGCCGCCTGCACGAGCAAAAAGAACTGCTCATAGAACGGGCCGCCGAGCGTTTCGCCGACCGGCACCTCCGCGCAGTGGAACCAGTACTGCCAGGCCTCCGGCAAACCCGCATAGTGCAGCAACCGCACTTGCCGCAAATCGGCAGGCGTACGCAGCGCATGCAGTTCGCGCAGACCGGGAGAGCACACCGGCACGCCCACATTGGCGACCAGCGGCCGGGAGTCGAAGCCGAAGCGTCGCAGGTTCGGTTCGTAGCGGCGGATGATCGCGTCGTGCGATTCGTCGACGGGGTCCCTGTTCAGGTCGTCACGAGTAACGATCTGTACGTCAATCTCGGGGTGCAGCGCGTGAAAGCGCGCCAGTCGTGGAATCAGCCAGCCGTGCGCGAACGACGCCGATGTATTCACGCGGATCGTTCGCCGCATAGTGGTCTCGCACATTTGCGCGGTGGCTTCAGCCAACCGGCTCAGACAGCTGGCGACGTCGACCAGATAGTGTCTGGCATGCGGTGTCATTTGCAGCGTGCGCCCGTTGCGCTCGAACAGCTTCTGCCCGAGATAGTCTTCGAGCGCGCGAATCTGTTGCGTTATCGCGCTATGCGTGACGCAGAGTTCTTCGGCGGCTTTGGTGAGGCTGCCGAGGCGCCCGGCGGCCTCGAAGCTGCGCAACGTGTTCAGTGGGGGCAGGCGGCGCATGAAAATCCCGATATCCAAGTATTGCTTATATTTCTAACAGAAACTTTCAATTGAAGATATCGGCTTCGTGCTTTTACGATAGCGCTTTCTCCCACCGGTTATAGCGATGGCATTACCCGCGCCGCAGCGCGCCACACCCCAGTTTTTCTATTATCCGAAGGTGCGGATCCGCCCGTTATGGCGCAGCGTCTGGATGAGCGCAGGTATCGTCGCGATGCTGGGTGCATGCACAACGCCGGATCCGAATGAACGGGTGACAGGCTCGGGCGGCACCGCTGTCAAATACAGTTCGCGTCAGGTGAGCGTGGATCTGACCGACAGCGAACGCAACGCGCTTGCTGCCATGCGCGACCGCAGCTTTCCGGGTTCCACGCGTGAGCAGGCGCTGACGGCGGTCGCCGCCGCATTGAAATCGAGCGGCTACGCGCCGGTTACGGTGGAAACGGATACGGCGCTGGTGGAAGCCGGCCGCGCCGAAGTGCTGGTGCCGAAATGGCGGGAAGTGCTGCGCGGCGTGCTGAAAACGCGGCTCGGTATGCTGCCGGCCAAACCCGATCACCAGTACACGGCGGCGCTCGTCAGCGTGCGGGCGGCTGAAGGCGGTCAAGGTGTCATCGTGCGGGCGCGTTTCGACAATACGGTGTGGGACAGCAACGGCGACGCCCGCACGAAGACTGTGCTGGCGCGTGACATATATGAAGCGTTCTTCGGCAAGGTCGGCGAGGCGCTCAATGGTGCTTTGGCGCCTCGCCAGCCTTGAACCCGATGGTCAAACACCGGATCGTGTCAGAAAGAGGCGAGCTGTGTCACGTCACGTCACGCGTTCGCGCAGCCACGCCGACGCCAGATCGATCACCGTCACGACCACGATCACCATGATCATCACCGCGGCCGTCTGCGCATAATCGAACGAGCGGATTGCCTCGTACAGCACCACGCCGATCCCGCCCGCGCCAACCATGCCGACCACCATCGCCGAGCGCACGTTCGATTCGAAGCGATACAACGCATACGAGATCCACAACGGCAGCACTTGCGGCAGCACGCCGTAGATGATTTCGTCGAGACTCGTCGCGCCGGTGGCGCGCACGCCTTCGGCCGGACGCGGATCGATTGCTTCGACCGCTTCGGCGAAGAGCTTGGCGAGCACGCCGGTGGTGTGCACCCACAAAGCCAGTACGCCGGCGAACGGGCCAAGCCCCACTGCGACGATGAACAGCATCGCGAAGACCATTTCATTGATCGCGCGGCACGCGTCCATCATCCGGCGCATCGGCTGCACGATCCACATCGGGGCCATGTTGTGTGCGGACATCAGTCCGCACGGCACCGCGCAGACCAATGAGAGGGCCGTGCCCCACACCGCTACCGAGAGCGTCACATACATCTCGTGAAGGTAGCTGCGCCATTCGGTGAAGTCCGGCGGGAAGAAGTCCTTGGCGAACTGGCCCATGTTGCCGGAGTCGGAGAGCAGGTCGAGCGGACGCATATCGGCGCCATGCCACGCGCCACCCAGCACGGCAAGCACGGCGATCCAGCCGAGGAGCGACAGCCAGCTGCGCTTGCCCGCGGCAGGGGCGGCATGGCGCGCCGTCTGCGCGGCGAGCGCTTCGCTCGCGCGCGTTGACGACGTGATCAGATCAACCGTGTTCATTGCTTGGAGACGGCAGTGTTGAGTGCGCTCAGCTTGGCATCGAGCGCGGCCAGCTGGGTCTTGCGGTCGTCATCGGACAGATGCGTGTCGCTTTCGATCTTCTGCTTCTGCTGGAACAACGCGACCTGGCGGATCGGCAGCAACTGCGCATCCGAGGATGCCGCGAAGCCGGCGTAGCCCGTAATCCCCGCCATTACCGCTTTTTCATGCGGGTCGGTCTTGCCGTAGTTCACGAAGAAGTTGCGGATCTTGTCCTTGGTGGCTTGCGGCAGATCCTTGCGCCATACCAGCGGGTCCGACGGAATCAGCGGCGACGTCCACAGCACGCGGACTTGTGCAAACTTATCCGGATGCTGCTGTTTCAGCGTGTCGAGCTCCTCGGTGTTGTTGGTCGCGATATCGATCTTGTTGTTCACCACAGCCAGCAGATTCGCCTCGTGGCTCGACGGCAGCACCGCCTTGAACGACGTGTTGACCGGCGTGTTGTGCTGGGCGAACAGGTAATAGCCAGGGATCAGCGTGCCTGAGGTGGAGTTCGGATCGCCGAAACCGAGCGTGACGTCCTTGGTGTTTTTAAACACGTCGTCGAGCGTCTTGAAGCGGCTGTTCACGTTGGTGATCAGCACCGACTTGTAACCTGCGTCACCATTCGCATACAGGACCTTCGCGAACACTTCGCCTTGCGCGCGATCCACCGCTTCGATCGCCGACGCATTGCCGAAATAACCGACCTGGACCTTGTTAAAGCGCATGCCTTCGATGATGCCCGCGTAGTCGGTCGCGAAGAACGCTTTGACGTTCAGGCCGGTTTGCTTGTTCATGTCCGCGATCAGCGGCGCCCAGCGCTCTTTCAGCACGGAGGAGGAGTCGGTCGAGATGATGCCGAGGTTGAGGTCTTCGGCTTGTGCGCTGGCGACGCAGGCGAATGCAGCCGCGCCGACGGTCAGCGTGATCAGTGAACGCAAGAGTTTCATCGCTTTGATATCCGGTTGGGTGAACAGAATGGGTCGGCGCGCTCAGTTGGCGTGCGCGGGATTGAGGGCGAACGCGTAACGCGTTGAAGCGGGCGTGGCGTCTTGAGCGGTTGCGCTGGTATCGATGCCGTCAGCGTTGTCGCCGGCAGGATGGGCCGCGCTATCGGCGGCGGCTTTGTCAAGCAGTTCGCGGGCGTCATCGCCATAGAGCTTCTTGAGCAGCGCAGGGCTCAGCGCGGCGGAGGGGCCGTCGTAGACCACCTTGCCGCGGCGTAGCGCAACGGTGCGCGGGCAATACTGCATCGCAATGTCGACCTGATGCAGCGATACCAGCACGGTCAGTTGATGCTCCAGATTCAGCGTGCGCAGCATCTCCATCACGCGGCGCGACGATTCAGGATCGAGCGAGGCGATCGGTTCGTCGGCGAGCACGATGCGCGCGCGTTGCACTAGCGCTCGCGCCAATGCCGCGCGTTGCTGCTGGCCGCCCGAGAGGTTGGCGGCGCGTTCGTGCGCATGGTCGCCAATGCCGACTTCATTGAGCGCAGCTATCGACAAGACCCGCTCGGCGTTCGGAAAGCGTCCGGTGAGACGGCGCCACAAAGGCAGCCGCGCGAGCGCGCCGATCAGCACGTTGCTCTCCACGGAGAGCCGGTTCACCAGATTGAATTGCTGGAACACGAAACCGATATCGCGGCGAATGCTGCGCACTTCTCGCACGATGCGGCCGTTCTGCTGGATCGGCCGGCCGAGAATCGCGATCTGCGACGGCTGCGCATCCGAGGCCGTGAAGCCCGCGATATGCCGCAACAGCGTCGACTTGCCCGAGCCCGAGGCGCCGATCAAGGCCACCATTTCACCCGGCTCGACCCGCAGATCGATTTCGTCCAGCGCCTTGCGGCCGTTGCTGAATGTCTTGCTCAACCGTTCGATACGAATTGCTTCCATAAGTACCCCTTGATGCATCGGGCCATTGCCGGCATGTGTGGGGCTCATTCTAGGAAGCGTCTGTGACGGTTGAGTGAAGGCATCGCAACGTCTAGACGACTATATCTTTATGTGTCTTTTTTGCGTCGCCAAAAAGGCAGGCAGAAGTCATTCGTTCGAATAAAAAGTGACACACGTATGACACGATTTGCATGGCGTGCGGCCGGTTTCGCATGAGCGCCCGCAGCCAGGCTATATTGCGTCATTCGGTGTGCCGTCCCCAATAACCTTGCAGTTCCTTTCGATGTCGTCATGCAGCCTTTGAGTTTTCTTCCCGACAGTTTTGCGGAGTACGAAGATCTCAAGACGATCCTCGACCAGGGCAGCGCCAGCTTCGAGATCCGCACCGTCTGCGAGACGACGGTGCGCGGCCGACAATTCGCCGTGCACACCGCGAGCATCGGTTCGACCGATCCGCTCGCGCCGGCGATCGGCTTTTTTGCCGGCATTCATGGGCTCGAACGGATTGGCTCGCAACTCGTGCTCGATTACATGCGCGCGCTGCTTGCCCGGCTGGAATGGGATGAGCTGCTGGTCCGGCAATTGCAGTCGATTCGTCTGATCTTTATGCCGATCGTCAATCCGGGCGGTATGTGGGCCTCCACGCGCGCTAATCCCAACGGTGTCGATCTGATGCGCAATGCGCCGCAGAATGCCGACGAACGCGTGCCGCTGCTCGCCGGCGGCCAGCGGGTGGGCGCATGGCTGCCCTGGTATCGCGGCCAGCAAGGCGCGCCGATGGAGCCGGAGGCGGCGGCGCTGCTGCGGGTGGTCGAAACCGACATGGCTGCGCGGCCCTTGAGCATCGCACTCGACTGCCACTCGGGTTACGGCTGGCGCGATAGCATCTGGTTTCCTTACGCGCGTACGCGCAAGCTGATGCCGCATCTGCCGGAAATGTACCTGCTGAAAACCATGTTCGAGCGCGCGCATCCGCATCATGGCTACGCGTTCGAACCGCAGAGTCACCAGTATCTGTTGCACGGCGATCTGTGGGACTTCGCGTACGACCGTACCCCGCCGCCGAACATCCTCCTGCCGATGACACTCGAACTCGGTTCGTGGCTGTGGATCAAGAAGAATCCGCGCCAACTGTTCTCGCGTCAGGGCATGTTCAATCCGGTGAAGGCGCATCGCACCGCCCGCGTGCTGCGGCGTCATGCGAATCTGCTCGATTTCCTCGCGCGCGCGGCGTACTCGTCACAACGCTGGCTGCCGCAAGGCAACCGTCGCGAGCAATTGCTGCAAAGCGCGATCGACCATTGGACCCACCCGGAAGCGTCATGAGCACGTGGATTCTGTTGCGTGGACTGACGCGCGAAACACGCCATTGGGGCCGGTTGCCTGGCGTGCTGCGCGAGGTGATCGGCACGGATCGCCTGCTGCTGCTCGATCTGCTGGGCAACGGTGAGTTCGCGCACTTGCGCGCGCCGGCTGCGGTCGAGGATATGGTGGGTTTCGTACGGATTGCTGCGTTGCAAACCGGAGCAACCGGGCCCTATCGCGTGCTGGCGATGTCGCTTGGCGGCATGGTGGCGACCGACTGGGCGCAGCGGCATCCCGGCGAGATCGAGCGGCTCGTGCTGATCAATACCAGTATGCGGCCGTTCAGCCACATGCATGAACGCTTGCGTCCATCCGCGTGGCCGGGACTTCTGGGCGTCGCAGCACACTGGCGCGACGCGCCGCGCGCGGAAAGCGGCATTCATCGGCTGACGTGCAATTACGTCGAAACGCTGGGCGCCGATCTCGACGCATGGAGCGACATTCGCCGGAGCGCGCCGGTGAGCCGGGGCAATGCGTTACGGCAGCTCTGGGCCGCCGCGCGCTTTCGTGCGGCGGCAGCGAAACCGCCTTGCCCGTTGCTGATTCTCTCTTCGCGCGCCGACAAGCTGGTCAACCCGGTGTGTTCAGCGAAGCTCGCGGCGGCGTGGGGCGCAGCGCATCGCGAGCATCCCTGGGCCGGTCACGACCTGCCGCACGACGACCCGGCGTGGACCAGCGAACAGGTTCGCGCGTGGCTGAGGCAAGCGCCCGGCGAGCCGCAGGCCGCGCTTTGAACAGGCCGCAGCGTGGCTGGCGGTGTGTCAACCGGCAGCGGGTATAACCTGAGTGAGCTCGCGCATCGCTTTCCGGGCGGCAGGTGCATAATCCCCGTTCAGACGATGCATGCGAATCAAGCGATACTCGCTATTGCCGCCCGCCCGGGGAGTTGATCATGCAAGCAAAGAATGAAGAAGCCGTCACGCACCTGCTGAACGATGTCCTCGAATTTGCGCGTGGACGCCTGCCGGAGCCGACCTTCAACGTCGTCGAGCCCTTCCTGCGGCACTACTACGATTTCGTCGACGCCGACGATCTGCAAAGCCGCGCGATTGCCGATCTTTACGGCGCGGCGCTTGCGCACTGGCAAACCGCGCAGCGCTTCGTGCCTGGCAGCGAACGGCTGCGCGTCTACAACCCGATACTCGAACAGCATGGCTGGCATTCCGATCACACGGTGATCGAGATCGTCAACGACGACATGCCGTTTCTGGTCGATTCGGTGTCGATGGCGGTCAACCGCCTCGGGCTTGCGCTGCATTCAGTCGTGCATCCGGTGTTTCGCATCTGGCGCGGGCCGGATGGCAGCATTGTGCGCGTGGGCCAGGGCGCTGAAGATGCCGCCGATGCGCGCTCGCAGCTTGCCTCGTTTATTCACTTCGAAGTCGATCGTTGCGGCGACGCAGCGAAGCTCGACGCATTGCGTGACGAGATCGCCAGGGTGCTGCGCGACGTGCGCGCCGCCGTGGAAGACTGGCCGAAGATCGTCGAACTCGCGCGCGTCACGGTCAAAGGCATGAAGACCGGCGAGGCGGGGCCGGAAGGTGTCGAGGCCCGCGCGTTCCTCGAATGGATGGTGGCCGATCATTTCACCTTTCTCGGCCAGCGTGACTATGAATTGGTGCAGCACGGCAGCGGTTTTGGCTTGCGCGCTGTGCCGGGCTCCGGGCTCGGCATTCTGCGTGACGCGCCGCAGCCCGCCGGCGCGGCCGAAGTCACGCCGTTGCCACCCGCGGCCGCCGATATCATCACCGGATCGTCGCCCATTTTTCTGACCAAGGCAAACTCGCGCGCCACGGTGCACCGGCCGGGCTATCTGGATTACGTTGGCATCAAGCTGACCGGTGCGGATGGCAAGACGATCGGCGAGCGGCGTTTTATCGGCCTGTATACGTCGACCGCGTACCTGGTGTCGGCCTCGGAGATTCCGATCGTGCGGCGCAAATGCGCGAACATCGTGCGGCGGGCCGGTTTTCTGCCGAAGGGCCACCTGGCCAAATCACTGGTGACGGTGCTCGAAACCTATCCGCGCGACGAACTCTTTCAAGCCGACGAGGACCAGCTCTACGATATCGCGCTGGGTGTGCTGCGTTTGCAGGAGCATCAGCGCACGCGTCTGTTCGTGCGGCGTGACCGCTTTGACCGCTTCGTGTCGTGTCTCGTGTTCGTGCCGCGCGACAAGTACAACACCGATATGCGGCAGCGCATTGCCAACCTGCTGGTCGATGCATTCAACGGGGAAAGTGTCGAATTCACGCCGCTGTTGTCGGAGTCGACGCTCGCGCGCATTCACTTTGTCGTGCATGCGAAACCGGGTGGCATGCCCAATGTCGATACGCGTGAACTCGAAGCGCGGCTCGTTCAGGTCACGCGCCGCTGGCAGGACGATCTCGCTGACGCATTGCTTGACGCATTTGGCGAGGAGCAGGGCAACCGCCTGCTGCAACACTATGCGGATTCGTTTCCTCCTGGCTATCGTGACGATTATCCGGCCCGTACCGCGGTGCGCGATATCGAGTTGATCGAACGCGTGCAGGGCACGGAGCGGCTCGCGATGAACCTGTATCGCCCGATCGAAGCGGGGCCGCGCGCGTTTCGTTTCAAGGTTTATCGTGCCGGCTTGCCCATTGCCTTGTCGCGCAGCTTGCCGATGCTCGAACATCTCGGCGTGCGTGTCGATGAAGAACGGCCTTATCTGATCGAAGCACTCGACGCCACGCCTGCGTGGATTCACGACTTCGGCCTCGAACTCGCGGACGATGCGGAGTTCGATATCGAACGCGTGAAGGATCTTTTCGAAGATGCGTTCGAACAGGTGTGGACCGGCGGCATCGAAAGCGACGATTTCAACCGTCTGGTGTTGCGCGCGCAACTGAATGCACGCGAGGTGACGATTCTGCGTGCTTATGCCAAGTACCTGAGGCAAGTGGGGTCGACCTTCAGCGACGCCTATATTGAACGCGCGGTCACCGGCAATCCGGGGATCGCCCGCATGCTGGTGGAATTGTTCATTGCGCGCTTCGATCCGGCGCTCGGCGATACGCGCGAGGCACGCGTCGACGGTTTGTTGAAGAGGATCGACAGCGCGCTCGATCAGGTGCCGAATCTCGACGAGGACCGGATACTCCGGCAATTCCTCGGCGTCATCAAGGCCACGCAGCGCACGAACTACTATCGTTTCGACGCCGACGGCCATCCGAAGCCCTATCTGTCGTTCAAATTCAATCCCGCGCAGGTGCCCGGTTTGCCTGAACCGAAGCCGATGTTCGAGATCTGGGTGTACTCGCCGCGTGTGGAAGGCGTGCATTTGCGCGGCGGCCGGGTCGCGCGCGGCGGGCTGCGCTGGTCGGATCGGCGAGAGGACTTCCGCACGGAAGTGCTCGGCTTGATGAAGGCGCAGATGGTGAAGAACGTGGTGATCGTGCCGGTCGGCTCCAAAGGTGGTTTTGTCGTGAAGAATCCGCCGCCGCCGACCGAACGCGACGCGTGGATGCGCGAAGGCATCGCCTGCTATCAGACGTTCCTGCGCGGGCTGCTCGATCTGACCGACAACCTCGCGGGCACGACGGTGGTGCCGCCGCCGGACGTGGTGCGGCATGACCCCGATGATCCCTACCTGGTGGTCGCCGCCGACAAGGGCACCGCCACGTTCTCCGACTACGCGAACGCCATCTCACAGGCGTACGGCTTCTGGCTCGACGACGCCTTTGCGTCGGGCGGTTCGGTCGGCTATGACCACAAGAAAATGGCGATCACGGCGCGTGGCGCGTGGGAGTCGGTCAAGCGGCACTTCCGCGAAATGGGTGTTGACACACAGGCGACCGACTTCACGGTGGTCGGTGTCGGCGATATGTCGGGCGATGTTTTTGGCAACGGCATGCTGCTGTCGCCGCATATCAAGCTGGTCGCTGCGTTCGATCATCGGCATATCTTTCTCGATCCGAATCCCGATCCTGCGGTAAGCCTTGCCGAGCGTGGGCGCCTTTTCATGCTCGATCGGTCGAGCTGGGCGGATTACGATCCGTCGATGATCTCGGCCGGAGGCGGCGTGTTTCCGCGTACGGCCAAGACGATTCCGTTGTCTCCGGCGGTACAGTCGGTACTCGGTATCAGCGCCCCGGCGCTCGCGCCCACTGAACTCATGCGCGCGATTTTTCAGGCGCCGGTTGACCTGCTCTACAACGGCGGCATCGGCACCTATGTGAAGGCGAGCCGCGAAACGCATCAGCAGGTCGGCGACCGCGCCAATGATGCGATCCGCGTCAACGGCGCCGATTTGCGCTGCAAGGTCGTAGCGGAAGGCGGCAATCTCGGTCTCACGCAACTCGGACGCATTGAATTCGCGCAGCGCGGCGGCCGCATCAATACCGATGCGATCGACAACTCCGCCGGTGTCGACTGTTCGGATCACGAGGTCAACATCAAGATTCTGCTGGGCTTGGTCGTTTCCGACGGCGAAATGACCGAGAAGCAGCGCAATGCGCTGCTCGCGGAGATGACCGATGAAGTCGGCCTGCTCGTCTTGCAGGACAACTATTACCAGACCCAGGCACTTTCGATTGCGGGCCGCTATGGCGTCGAATTGCTCGACGCCGAAGCGCGCCTGATGCGTTACCTCGAACGCGCAGGCCGGCTGAATCGCGTGATCGAGTTCTTGCCGACCGATGAAGAAGTCGCCGAACGCCAGGCGGCGAAGCAAGGGCTGACCACGCCAGAACGCGCCGTGTTGCTGGCCTATAGCAAGATGTGGCTGTACGACGCACTGCTCGAATCGTCGATGCCGGAAGACCCGCTCGTCAGCGATTTGCTGGTCGAATATTTTCCGAAGCCGTTGCGGCAGCGCTTTAGCGAACCGATGCAACGCCACCCGTTGCGGCGCGAAATCCTTGCCACGCATTTGACCAATGCGTTGGTGAATCGCGTGGGCTGCGAGTTTGTGCATCGCCTGATGGAAGAGACCGATGCGCAGCCTGGCGACATCGTGCGAGCCTGCATCATGGCGCGCGACGTGTTCGATCTCGACGACGTATGGCGCAGTATCGACGCACTCGATAACCGTGTCGCCGACGATGTGCAGGCGCGCATGTTCGTCGAAGTGGCGCGGGTCGTCGAACGTTCGGCGCTGTGGTTCCTGCGGCAGTTGCAATCGGGCGCGGTCAGCGACGGCGATGTCGCCGGCTTGCTCGCACGCTGTCGCGACGCGGCGCAACGCCTTGCGCCGCAATGGCCCGCCCTGCTGCCGACCGCCGATCTCGAAGCGCTGTCCGAGCGGCAACGCATGCTTGTGGACGCCGGTGTCGATAGCGAACTGGCAGTGCGAATTGCAGCCGGCAGCGATATCTCGGCGGCTTTGCTCGACATTGCCGAGGTGTCGTCGACCTGCGGGCGCAGTCTCGAACTCGTGGCGGGTGTCTATTTCGCGCTCGGCACGCTGCTGAACTATGGCTGGATCAGCGAGCGCGCGTCCGCCCTGTCGGCGCCCACGCACTGGGACATGCTGGCGCGCGCCACAGCGCTGGCCGAGTTCGCCCGCCTGAAACGCGCGTTGACCACGAGCGCGCTGACCGGCGCCGACGAAGCGTCCACGCCGGATGCGCTGGTTCATACGTGGCGTGAGAAGCGCGCCGCGCAATTGGAACGTTATGCGCGCCTGCTTGCCGATCTGCGGGCCACGGGCGGCGCGAGCTTGTCGATGCTGCTGGTGATCGTGCGTGAGATGGCGGCGCTCGAAAGGGCCTAGCACAACGGACGGCGGGCGAGGGTAGGGGCGCGGCATACGTCACGGAACCCGGCGAAAAACAGCGCCGGGGTTGGACGCATGCCGCCTGGCATGTCCATAATACGGACCATTGCCAACCGAAAGCGCACTGCAAACTCACGGACCCCATCCACGACGATGAAAGAAGAATCGCCGAAAGCCATTTTCTACGCGCTCGCCGCCAACCTCGGCATCGCCATTTGCAAGTTCGCTGCTGCCACGTTCACCGGGTCCGGTTCGATGTTCGCCGAAGCCATCCACTCGACCGCCGACTGCGGTAACCAGTTGCTGCTGCTATTCGGCTTGCGTGAAGCGCGCAAGCCCGCGAGCCCGTTGCATCCCATGGGCAGTGGCCGCGAGATCAATTTCTATTCGCTGCTGGTGGCGTTGCTGCTGTTCTTTGTCGGCGGCGCGTTTTCGGTGTACGAGGGCGTGCATCGTCTATTTGCGCGTGAGCCTTTGCAGCATGCATATGTGGCGCTCATCGTACTCGGCGTTTCGGTGGTGCTCGAAGCCCTTTCGTTGTGGGGCGCGGTTAAGGAAATCCGCAAGACGCATCCCGACAAAAGCCTGTGGCGCTGGTTTCGCGAAACGCGCGAGTCCGAACTGCTGGTGGTGGCCGGTGAGGACATCGCTGCGTTAGCGGGTCTTGCGATGGCTTTCGTCGCGGTGTTGCTGACGATGGTGACCGGCAATCCCGTCTATGACGCATGGGGCTCCATCGGCGTGGGTGTGTTGCTGATGGTGATTGCGTGGCTGGTAGCGCGCGAAGTGAAGTCGATGATCGTCGGCGAATCGGCGAGCCCGGAAGTGCGCCGCGCGATCGAGGCGCATCTGCGCACGCGGTCGGAGATCCGCAGCATCATCAACATGATTACGCTGCAGTGGGGCCGTCACGTGGTGGTCGCGGTGCAGGCGGAAATGATCGACTACGCGAGCGGCCGCGCGATGGTCGATGCGATCAACGTGATCGAAGCGGACTTGCAGGCGGCGTTTCCGCAAGTGCGCTGGGTGTTTTTTGAACCGGACGTGCCGCGGGTTTAATGCGTTGTTTCGCTTGTGGGCTACGTCCGGCGTATCCGGGGGGGGGGGGGGCGGTGGACTTCGGTCAGGTTCTCCCTCGCTAAGGCACCGCCTTTTGCGTTCGCTGACCGGTGCATTTGCCGCTTATTTGAAGCCGGCCACCGCGTGCGGCACGTACAGTTCTTCCAGTTGACGGATTTCTTCCGCGCTCAGATTCAGCGACAGTGCCGCGACCGCATCGTCCAGGTGATGCAGTTTGGTTGCGCCGACGATAGGCGCGGTGATCGGCTTCTTCTGCAACACCCAGGCTAGCGCGACTTGCGCACGCGGCACACCGCGTTCCTTGGCAATCTGGCTGACCCGCTCCACGATCCGGCGATCCGCGTCTTCGGTGTGCGCGTACAGCGTGCGACCGAATTCGTCGGTCTCGGAGCGCGCGCTTTCGGTGTTCCAGTCGCGCGTCAGGCGTCCGCGTGCCAACGGACTCCACGGAATGACGCCGATGCCTTCACTTTCGCACAGCGGCAGCATCTCGCGCTCTTCTTCGCGATACAGCAGATTCACGTAGTTCTGCATCGTCACGAAGCGCGTCCAGCCATTGCGTTCAGCCACGTGCAAGGCCTTGGCGAACTGCCACGCATACATCGACGATGCACCGATATAGCGCGCCTTGCCCGCTTTCACGACATCGTGCAGGGCTTCCATGGTTTCTTCGATCGGCGTGCCGTAGTCCCAGCGGTGGATCTGATACAGATCGACGTAATCCGTACCGAGGCGCCTCAAGCTGTTGTCGATTTCCGCCATGATTGCTTTGCGCGACAGGCCCGCGCCGTTCGGGCCCGGATGCATGCGGCTATTCACCTTGGTGGCCAGCACGATCTCGTCGCGCTTCGAAAAGTCCTTCAGCGCACGGCCGACGATTTCTTCGCTCGTGCCGTCCGAATAAACGTTGGCGGTATCGAAGAAATTGATGCCGTGGTCGAGCGCCTGCTTGATAAAGGGGCGCGCAGCTTCATCATCGAGCGACCAGGGGTGGGTGCCGCGAGCGGGCACGCCGTAGCTCATGCAGCCGAGACAAAGACGCGATACATCGAGGCCGGTGCGGCCGAGTTTCACATAATCCATCGTGGTGCTCCTGTGGGGAAGTGCACAAACGCGCTGCGAGCTGAAGGCTCTCCATTATAGGAAGGGACGCGTTGCCGTGCTGAGGCGCCGGCGGGCTGACCGGACGCGCGAGTCGGCGGGTTTCAATCGCGGCGCATGAAATGCCACAAGACGTAGTGGAAAATAATTTCTTCACATCTATACTTCTTTCGGCTTGAAAGCGGCCCCTCTCCCAATCCGCATCACAAGAAAAAGGAAGGATCACGATGCTGACTCGCACACTTGGCGCAATTTGCGCTATGACACTCGCGGCTTGCGCCGCCTTCACGTCCGGCCCTGCCAGCGCGGACGACAACGATGGCTTGTCGCAAGGCGACGGCGGCTCGCATGGGCGGCCGGTCAAGGTGATGATCATTTCGATGTTTGGGCCGGAGGGGCAGGTGTGGCTCGACCGGCTGGGGCCCTGGCGCGAGATTGCAGTTGATGGCCTCTCGCCCGACTACCCGACGGTTCATTGCAATAAGCAGGACGTGTGTGTCATGACCACCGGCATGGGGCATAGCAACGCTGCCGCGTCGATCATGGCGCTGACCTTTTCGCCGCGCTTCGATTTGCGGCATACGTACTTTATGGTTGCCGGGATTGCCGGGATCGATCCGCAGCAAGGGACTGTGGGATCTGCTGCGTGGGCGAAGTATCTGGTTGACTTCGGGATTCAGTGGGAGATCGACGCGCGCGAGATTCCGCCTGGGTGGAATACCGGGTACCTTGGGATCAATACTACGAGTCCTGCGGACAAGCCGCCGCTCGATTATCGGACGGAGGTGTTTCAGTTGAATACCCAGCTTGCCGATACGGCGTTTGCTTTGTCGCGGAGTGTGGTGCTGTCTGATAATGCTCAGGCGCAGGCTGCGCGGGCCAAGTATTCTTATGCGCCGGCTAATCGACCGCCCACTGTTATTCAATGCGATACGCTGGCGGGCGATACGTGGTGGTCAGGGACGCTGCTGGGGCAGCGGGCGCGGGATTGGACCAAAATTTTGACGAATGGTAATGGAGTTTATTGCACGACGCAGCAGGAGGATAACGCGACGTATGAGGCGCTTAAGCGCGCGGCCTCGGTGCATAAGGTCGATTTGAATCGGGTTGCCGTGCTGCGGGCGGGGTCTGATTTTGATCGGCCGTACGATGGGCAGACTAGTGCGGATAATTTGCTTAACTATGCTGCGCAAGGGGGCTTTACGATTGCTATTGAGAATTTGTATAGGTCGGGGAATCCGCTTGTGCAGGATATTGTTACGCATTGGGGGGAGTGGCGGGATGGGGTCCCGAAGAGGTAAGGTTTTTTGCCTGCGCGGCGCTTGTTTCGGTGTGCCTATGGCGTTGGCCTTTCCTTGATTTCTTAGTGGTCTATTAGCGTTGCCCCTGTGCGGGGCGGCACCTACTTCTCTTTGCCGCCGCAAAGAGAAGTAGGCAAGAGAAAGCGGCTAGAACCCCCTGCTAAGCGGGTCCCTCGCGCAGTCGCGGTAGTGGTGCATCTGGAATCTGTGTTCTCGCACACTCCGCGTTCGTGACAAGGCTGTCATGCTTCCCGCCTCGCACGATGTGCTCGCCGGAAGGGTTCATCCGAAAACATGGGGCTTCGGTTGTGCGCGGTGGGGGCCAGCGGTTTCGCCTCAGCGAGGCGCTGCAATGCGCCCGTTGTTTGGGCATGGTCCTGCTTCAACGCTGACATCGCACGCGACTGCGCGCTAGCAGGAACTACCGCGTTATAGCCAAATCGCCAGCGTGGAAAAACACTGGCGGTTTGATGAGGAACTACCGTTCCGTAGCCAAACCGCCAGCGCAAAAAATCACTGACGGTTTTATGAAGTACCCTTCGGCGCGCGCAGCGCCGCCGGAAGTATGACTCCTTTGTCACTGAGGCCGAATGTGCGAGGAGACAGATTCCAGATGCACCACTACCGCAACTGCGCGGGGAACCCGCTTAGCAGGGGGTTCGAGCCGCTTTCTCTTGCCTACTTCTCTTTGCGGCGGCAAAGAGAACTAGGTGCCGCCCCGCACAGGGGCAACGCTAATAGACCACTAAGAAATCAAGGAAAGGCCAACGCCGTAGGCACACCGACAAAGCGCCGCGCAGGCAAACAAACCAAGAAAAATCCCAACGCCGCAGGCACACCGAAACCAAGCGCCGCGCAGGCAAAAACAAAAAACAAACCTCTATTGCTGCGGCGCCCGATAAGGCGTCCAAACCGGCGCATCCATATCCCAATTATCAAGTTCAGACGGTGTCATAACATGCTCCTTCGTAAAGAGTGCAAAACTCCAACCGCGATAAAAATTTATTTCGGAAAGCGAATCATCGCGGCGTACTAACCTTACTGCCCATTGGCGACGCGCGTAACATCGCCACTAGTCCCTTCCTGCAACGCAAGGCGTGCAGCCTGCGTCTGCCCGATCAGACCTTTATTCGGATACGACGTACGATTCAACGCAGGCAGCGAACCATCCCGATACGCCGCAACCAATTCGGCTTGAACTTCAGCACGCGTTTTGCCGCCTGTCGTCGGCGTGGCTACCGCCTGGTACGTGCCAGCATGGCCAATACCGCCGCCACCGTTGCCTTGAGCAAACACCGGCGCGCTGGCCAGCAGCGAAAGAGCCAAACCTGCTAAGAGATTGCGTTTCATGATCCACTCCTGTCGATTCGTTTGCAGCACGAGGAGCGCTGCGACAGGGTGAAATGTAGACTTCGAGGCGACTCGGATAAATCGCACTTTCGCGAAATGAATTGTCGCGATTCCAGAACAATCGCGACACCATGCGTGTCAGCCGCTTACTGCGGGGCAACCGCGGCATTAGAACCGCGGTTGGAATTCACTGTTCCAGATTTTGTACTTCAAATAACCCGCATTAAGCCACCCACTCCGTTATCACCGGTGTATCGAGTGTCGGAGCAGACTCGCGCTCTTCGAAAGTACGCTTCGTGCACATCGCGTCGAGACTGCCACGTCCGCTCAGCAACGGGCAACGGTCGAACAGCTCGGCAATCCAGTCTACGAAAACACGGACTTTAGGCGACAGATGGCGACTGTGCGGATAGACTGCGGAAATTGGCATCGGCAAAGGTTTCAGCGCTGGCAGCACTTCAACCAGCTGGCCCGAACGCAGATGCGGCAGCACCATGAAGAGCGCCGGCTGAATCAGGCCGAAGCCTTCCAGTCCGCAAGTCACGTAGGCATCGGCGTCGTTCACCGACACAATGCCCTTCATCTTTACTTCGATTTCTTTGCCATCAACCATGAAGGCCCAATCGATCGTGCGCCCCGTGCGGCTCGAAAAATAATTGACTGCTTTGTGATTCTCGAGGTCTTCGAGCGAAGTCGGCATGCCCGCGCGCTCGATGTAGTCGGGGGCCGCGCATGTCACGCCCTCGAACAAACCGATACGGCGCGCCACAAGAGAAGAATCCTGTAGCGCACCCACCCGTACCACGCAATCCACGCCCTCCTGCAACAGATCGACCGGCCTGTCCGTCAATCCGAGTTGCAGGTCGATGTCCGGGTAACGCGTGTGGAATTCACACAGCGAAGGAATCACCAGCAAGCGCCCGATCGAGCCGGGCATGTCGATGCGCAGCTTGCCGTGCGGCTTCTTGTTGCCGCTCTGAAAACTGGCCTCGGTCTCTTCGACGTCCGCAAGGATGCGCACGCAACGTTCGTAATACGCCGCGCCGTCCGGCGTCAGCGACAAACGCCGCGTGGTCCGGTGCATCAGGCGCGTACCGAGGAACGCTTCGAGGTTCTGAATGATGGTAGTAACCGATGCGCGCGGCAGGTCGAGCGTTTCCGCTGCACGGGTAAAGCTGTTGGTGTCGACGACGCGCGTGAACACTTGCATGGCCTGAAGCCGGTCCATTGCAAACCTCCTAAAAGGGGCGGGCGCTCTGAGCAGGGGGGATCTGCAGCGAATCCGCAGAGCAATCACATTCGATTGTTCAGAGGCGCCGAATTGTGTTGCCGGATTATAGGCATTTATTTACGAGTCTGCCGAACCCACAATTCGCACCATTGAAGTTCTATGCGCATTGCGCGGCTCGACATGGATGCATTAAAAACGCCGTACTCCTTTGTGCCCGCCAGCAGCGGCCCGGCACAGGCAGACAGCACGGCACTCGACGTCACTGACGTGCAGATCGAAGGACACGCGCAGGACATCACGTTGCGTTTGTACCGGCAGCCACAGAAAACCTCACTGCCGGTATTGCTTTATTTCCACGGCGGCGGTTTTACCAAGGGCTCGATCGATCAGGCCGACTACGCCGCGCGGTATTTCGCAGAACACTTACCGGCTCTCGTCGTCTCGGTCGGTTACTCGCTGGCGCCGCAGTTTCCGTTTCCGGCGGCACCTGAAGACGCCCATCGCGCGGCCTTGTGGGTGCAGACGAGAGCACGCGCGTTTGGCGGGAATAGCAAGAAGGTCGGCGTGGCGGGCCACGATGCGGGCGGGCAGTTGGCCAACTGCCTCGCTTTCATCGCACGTGACCGCGGCGACGTGCGCATCGCCGCGCAAGCGCTGTTCGGACCGATGCTCGATCCGAGCCTCACGCGCCTCGGCGACGAAAAGCGCCTCGGCTCGGACATCACCGCGAAGGAATGCGCGGCCTGTTATCGCGCGTATCTGCCGCAAGCGTCGCAACGCATGCATCCGTATGCCGCGCCGCTCGAATCGTCGCGCCTTGCGGGCCTGCCGGCCACGCTGATCGCGACGGCGCAAAACGACGTGCTGCACGTGGAAGCGGAGAAGTACGCGAGCAGTCTGATCGACGCGGGTGTGCTGACCCAGGTGGTCCGCTATCCCAGCGTCTCGCACGCCGCGTTAGCCGATCATCCGCCGGCCTTGCAGGAAGCGGTGCAATTTTTTCAGTGGCGCTTCGATGCGCGCGCCCATCGCTGAGACACCAATAAGCAAAACTTTAATCAACGATACCGGGAGCTTCACATGACTGTCCTTCCTCTTTCCCGTCGCCGTGTGGCGATTGCTGCGCTCGTCGTCATCGCCGTGGCCGGGCTGGGCACGTTCGGCGCCATTCGCGTCGACGCGAGCTCGCCCACCGCACCGACCATCGTGCCTGAGGTCGATGTCGCCACTGTGGTGCAAAAGACCATCACCGACTGGCAAAGCTATTCGGGCCGCCTCGAAGCGGTCGAAAAAGTGGACGTCCGTTCGCAGGTGCCGGGCACGATCGTGTCCGTCAACTTCAAGGACGGCGCGCTCGTAAAGAAGGGCGACACGCTGTTCGTGATCGATCCGCGTCCGTATGCCGCCGAAGTCGATCGCGCCGAAGCCCAGCTTGCGGCAGCGCAAGCGCGCACGGGCTACACGCAAAGCGATTGGGAGCGTGCGCAACGTCTGATCGCCGACAACGCGATCGCCAAGCGCGATTACGACGAGAAGCAGAACGCCGCGCGCGAAGCGAGCGCCAACCTGAAGGCCGCGCAAGCCGCCGTCGAAACCGCACAAATCAATCTCGGCTACACGAAGATCGTCGCGCCGGTGGCGGGCCGTGTGTCGCGTGCGGAAATCACGGTGGGCAATGTAGTGGCGGCGGGTGCAAGCTCGGCGCCGCTGACCACGCTGGTGTCGGTTTCGCCGATCTACGCATCGTTCGACGTCGATGAACAAACCTACCTGCAATTCCTGAGCCGCGCGAAGGATGGCACCAAGGTGCCGGTGGACCTGGGTCTGGCGGATGAAAGCGGCTACTCGCGCAGCGGCACGATCGAATCGGTCGACAACCGACTGGATACGTCGTCCGGCACGATCCGGGTGCGCGCGCGCTTCGATAACCAGGATGGTGCATTGATCCCGGGTTTGTACGCGCGGGTGAAGGTCGGCGGCAGCGCGCCGCACCCGGCACTGCTAATCGACGATGCGGCAGTGGGTACGGATCAGGACAAGAAGTTCGTGCTGGTGGTCGACCAGAGCAATCACGTCGTCTATCGGGAAATCTCCGTGGGCAGCATGCAGGGCAACCTGCGCGTCGTCAAAGACGGTTTGCAGGCGACCGACCGGATCGTTGTGAACGGCATCCAGCGCGTGCGTCCGGGCGATGCAGTGCGCGCTCATATGGTGCCGATGACCGCCGATCAGGATCCGAACGGCGCGCCGCTCGCGCAGACGCGGGCGAAAGCAGCGGACAAGAATTCGTGAGCCTCGTGCGCCGCGCTGATCTAGCCCTATCAGGCAGCCGTAGCGGGCGCATGCTCCAACGTTAAGAGCTTCCAATGAACATATCCAAATTCTTCATCGATCGACCGATCTTTGCCGGCGTGCTATCGGTATTGATCCTGCTGGGGGGCATCATTTCGCTCTTCAAGCTGCCGATTTCGGAGTATCCGGAAGTCGTGCCGCCTTCGGTGGTGGTGCACGCGCAATATCCGGGCGCCAATCCGAAAGTGATCGCGGAGGCCGTCGCGGCGCCGCTTGAAGAGCAGATCAACGGCGTCGAGAACATGCTGTACATGCAGTCGCAAGCCAATAGCGACGGCAATCTCACGCTGACGGTGACCTTCAAGCTCGGCACCAATCCGGACCTCGCGACGCAACTGGTGCAGAACCGCGTCAACCAGGCGCTGCCGCGTCTGCCGGAAGACGTGCAGCGACTCGGCATCACGACCATCAAGAGTTCGCCCACGCTGACGATGGTGGTTCACCTGATCTCGCCGAACAATCGCTACGACATGACGTATCTGCGCAACTACGCGCTGCTCAACGTCAAGGACAGGCTGGCGCGGATTCAGGGCGTCGGCGAAGTGCAGTTGTGGGGTTCGGGCGACTATGCGATGCGTGTCTGGCTCGATCCGCAGAAAGTCGCACAGCGCGGTTTGACCGCGACCGAAGTGGTCAACGCCATCCGTGAGCAGAACATTCAGGTGGCAGCCGGTGTGATCGGCGCATCGCCTTCAGTGCCGGGCACGCAATTGCAGTTGTCGGTGAATGCGCGTGGCCGTTTGAGGACTGAGGGCGAATTCGGCGACATCATCGTCAAAACCGCGCCGGATGGTGGCGTGACGTACCTGCGTGATATCGCACGTGTCGAACTGGCGGCGTCGGAATACGGCCTGCGTTCGCTGCTCGACAACAAGCCGGCTGTTGCGCTCGCCATCAATCAGGCGCCCGGTGCGAATTCGCTGGCGATTTCCGATCAGGTTCGCGCGGCGATGAAAGAGCTGGCGGAAGACATGCCGGCGGGCGTCGAGTACAAGATCGTCTATGACCCGACGCAGTTCGTGCGCTCGAGTATCGAGGCCGTGATCCATACGCTGCTCGAAGCGATCGCGCTGGTGGTGATCGTGGTGATCGTGTTCCTGCAGACCTGGCGCGCGTCGATCATTCCGTTGATTGCGGTACCGGTGTCGATTGTCGGGACGTTCTCGTTGCTGCTGGCATTCGGCTTCTCGATCAACGCGTTGTCATTGTTCGGGATGGTGCTTGCTATCGGGATCGTGGTGGACGATGCGATCGTGGTGGTGGAGAACGTCGAACGGAACATCGAAAGCGGGCTCAGTGCGCGCGATGCGACTTATAAGGCCATGCAGGAAGTGAGTGGGCCGATTATCGCCATCGCGCTGACACTGGTCGCTGTGTTCGTACCGCTCGCTTTCATGACCGGCCTGACGGGCCAGTTCTACAAGCAGTTCGCGATGACCATCGCCATCTCGACGGTGATCTCGGCGTTCAACTCGCTGACCTTGTCGCCGGCTTTGTCCGCGATGCTGTTGCGCGGCCACGGCGCCAAGGAGGACTTCCTGACGCGTGTGATGAATCGCGTGCTGGGCCGCTTCTTCAAGGGTTTCAACAAGGTGTTCCATCGCGGCTCGACGGAGTACGGCCGTGGCGTGAGGGGCGTGCTGCGCCGTAAGGGCGCGATGCTCGCGGTCTACGCGATCCTGCTCGGCGCTACGGTGTTGATGTCGCGTGTCGTGCCGGGCGGTTTCGTGCCGGCGCAGGACAAGGAATACCTGATTGCATTCGCGCAATTGCCGAACGGTGCATCGCTGGATCGCACGGAAAAAGTGATCCGCGATATGAGCGCGATCGCGCTGAAGCAGCCGGGCGTGGAAAGCGCGGTGGCATTCCCGGGTTTGTCGGTGAACGGCTTCACCAATAGCTCGAGCGCGGGCATCGTGTTCGTCACGTTGAAGCCTTTCAAGGAACGCGGCAGCAAGAAGCTCTCGGCCGGTGCGATTGCCGGCGCGTTGAACCAGCAGTACGGCGCGATCAAGGATTCGTTCGTGGCGGTGTTCCCGCCGCCTCCGGTGCTCGGCCTCGGTACGCTGGGCGGCTTCAAGATGCAGTTGGAGGATCACGGTGCGGTGGGCTATGCGGAGTTGAACAAGGCTGCGGAAGCATTCGTGAAGAAGGCGGCGCAAACGCCTGAGCTCGGACCGACCTTCTCCAGCTATCAGATCAACGTGCCGCAGTTGAATGTCGATCTGGATCGCGTGAAGGCCAAGCAACTCGGTGTGCCGGTCACGGACGTGTTCAACACGATGCAGATCTATCTGGGCTCGCTGTATGTCAACGACTTCAACCGCTTTGGCCGCGTGTATCAGGTGCGGGTGCAGGCCGATGCGCCGTTCCGTCAGCGTGCCGACGACATTCTGCAACTGAAGACGCGCAATGCCGCGGGCGACATGGTGCCGTTGTCGTCGCTGGTGACGGTGACGCCGACGTATGGTCCGGAAATGGTGGTGCGTTACAACGGTTATACGGCTGCCGACATTAACGGTGGTCCGGCGCCGGGCTACTCGTCGGGCCAGGCGCAAGCCGCGGCTGAGCGCGTGGCAGCGGAAACCTTGCCGCACGGTGTGAAGCTCGAATGGACCGATTTGACGTATCAGCAAATCATCGCCGGCAATGCGGGCTTGTGGGTGTTCCCGATCAGCGTGCTGCTGGTGTTCCTCGTGCTGGCCGCGTTGTATGAAAGCCTGACGCTGCCGCTCGCGGTGATCCTGATCGTGCCGATGAGCGTGCTGTCCGCGCTCACCGGTGTGTGGCTCACGGGTGGCGACAACAACATCTTCACGCAGATCGGCCTGATGGTGCTGGTGGGGCTGTCGGCGAAGAACGCGATTCTGATCGTCGAGTTCGCCCGGGAGTTGGAGCATGACGGGCGTACGCCGCTGGCGGCGGCGATCGAGGCGAGCCGCTTGCGTCTGCGTCCGATTCTGATGACGTCGATCGCTTTCATCATGGGTGTGGTGCCGCTGGTGCTCTCGAGTGGAGCGGGTTCGGAGATGCGTCACGCGATGGGTATCGCGGTGTTCTTCGGCATGCTCGGCGTGACGCTGTTCGGCCTGATGCTGACCCCGGTGTTCTATGTGGTGCTGCGTACGTTGGCGGGCGGGACGATTCACGTCGCGCAGAAAGACGCACCGCATCTTGGGGCGCCGTTGACGGACGCCTGAGGAGAAAATAAAAATGAATCGATTTGAATCTTTAGGCGGGTGGGGCCGGGCGGCTACCAGCGGTTTGCTGGTGGCGTTGCTCGCGGCCTGCTCCGTGGAGCCCACGTATAAGCGGCCGGAGGTGGATACGCCGGTTGCGTTCAAGGAAGCGCCTGCCGCTGCGTCGGCTGCGTCAGGTGCGTCGGCTGCATCGGCTACGTCCGCCGCATCGCCGCAGGACACGGGCACCTGGAAGCAGGCTCAACCTGCCGATGACGCGCATCGGGGCGAATGGTGGACGATTTTCGGCGACCCGCAGCTCAACGCGCTGGAAGAGCAGGCGGCTGCGGCCAATCAGGACCTGAAGGCGGCTGCGGCACGCGTGCAACAGGCGCGTGCGGTGACGCAGGCGGCGAGGTCGGACTGGTTCCCGAAGTTCGACGCGGGCTTTGGCCCGACGCGTGAACGGGCGTCGGCGGCCTCGCAGTTTCAGCCTGATAGCGCGGGCGGGACGAACGGCACGATCTGGCGTGCGCAGGTTGGCGCATCGTATGAAACCGATCTGTTTGGGCGGGTCGGTTCGAACGTGAATGCGTCGCGGGCCGACGAGCAGCAAACTGAAGCGCTGTTCCGGTCGGTGCAGTTGTCGCTGCAGGCTGATGTTGCGCAGAACTACTTCCAGTTGCGCGAGCTCGACACGGACCAGGATCTGTACCGCCGCACCGTGGCGTTGCGGGAAGACACGCTGAAGCTGGTCGAGCGCCGTTTCAAGGAAGGCGATATCGGCGAGCTGGATGTTTCGCGTTCACGCAACGAACTGGCGAGTGCACGTGCCGATGCAGTGGGCGTGGCGCGTCAACGGGCGGCCTCCGAGCACAGTCTGGCGATTCTGCTCGGTAAGCCGCCGGCGGATTTCTCGTTCGCGGAGGCACCGCTCGTGCCGGTGACGGTGCGTGTGCCGCCGGGTTTGCCTTCTGCGTTGCTCGAACGTCGGCCGGACATTTCGGCTGCGGAACGGGCGATGATGGCGGCGAATGCGCGGGTCGGTCTGGCGAAGTCAGCGTTCTTCCCGAAGCTCGATATCACGGGCGGGGCTGGCTTTGAATCAGCGACGCTGGGCGATCTGTTCATGTGGTCGAGCCGCGCGTTTATTCTCGGACCGTTCGCGGGTACTGCGCTGACGCTGCCTTTGTTCGACGGTGGCCGCCGCAAGGCCAACCTCGCGCAAGCGCGCTCGAAGTATGACGAGGATGTCGCGCAATATCGTCAACAGGTGCTGGTGGCGTTCCGTGAGGTCGAGGACAACCTGGCCGATCTGCGCTTGCTCGACGATCAGATGCGTGAGCAGAATGACGCGGTTGTGGCCTCGCAGCGTGCGGCGCATCTGTCGCGCACGCAGTACACGGAAGGCGCGGTGAGCTATCTGGATGTGATCGACGGCGAACGGCAGGTGCTGATCTCGCAGCTGCAGGCGAGTCATCTGTCGGGTACACAAGCGGTGGCGACGGTCAATCTGATTCGCGCGCTGGGCGGCGGTTGGGGCGATGTGAAGCCTGCGGGCGATGAAGCCGTCGGGGCGGTAGCGCCGGCTTCGGGTGCGGTTTCTTCGACTTCGACTTCGCTTGCTGCATCTGCTTCCGCTTCTGCGTCGGTGGATCAGGTCGCGAAGCGCTAGGGTTTGCCGCCTGTTTGTTGAGGCATTGCTGTAGAACGCCGGATCGCGCGAAAGCGCATCCGGCGTTTCCCGTTAACGCTGTGTTGATCGCACTCGGCGTGGCAGACGGCTCATCGCCTGTTTCACGATCACTGGATCGTCCTCCGGTCGTGTGGCAAGTCTAAGCAGATCCAGGCTGTCGACCAACCACATCGCCATGACGACTTGGCCGAATGCAACAGACGGTCGGCCCTTCTCAAGGTTGACCACGGTGTTCACACTGACGCCCATCTTCGCGGCGAGATCCGCCTGAGTCCATGACCGGGCTCGGCGCGCGAGCGCGATTTTGCTTCCCAAGGCGGAGATGACTTCCTCGGCTTCGAACGGCAGCATGTCGAGCAGTTGGGCTTTTTTCACAATTAAATCAAATTTAAACCGCTAAATTTTGATTTTATACATATTTTTGTGGTTTTCAAGTCCAGTTCGTGCCCCAATCTCCCCCAAATCATTTTTCCCGCTTTCCTTCCGAAAATCCGTTCGTAGACCGCCGGTTTCCCGCCGTCTATCATGATTCGCACCTCATCTGGAGAGAGGCGATGACCTGTCCGACCTGCCGCTGTCCGCGCTGATCCGCTCGCGCGTTCCATCGCTGCTACGCGTCGCTTAAGCCGCGCGTAACAGATTTCCGTTGTCCGACCGATTCCGGCATGCCTGCCCGCATGCCGTGGGATCGGCTCGCCTCGAAACACACCACGCCCCAATCCTGACGAGTTCAACATGCGCATTTCTCTGATCACTGCACGGCGCTTTTTCAAGGCGCGTAGTCTGACGCTCGTCGCCGCATTCGGCCTTGCGCTGGCGTTGTCTGCAACACCCGCAGCCGCGGCCGACACGCCCACGCTGAAAATCGGCATCGCCACCAGTCCGCAAATCGAGGCGCTCAAAGTGGCGGCGCGCGAAGCGAAGGAGCAAGGGCTCGACGTGAAGATCATCGAGTTCACCGACTGGAATACGCCGAACGCGGCGCTTGCCAACAAGGATATCGACGTCAACTATTTCCAGCACATCCCGTTTCTCGAGAACGCAAAGAAGCAGGGCGGCTATAACTTCGTCGCCATTGCGCCGGGCACGATCATGAAGATCGGTCTGTACTCGAAGAAGATCAAACGCTTCGACGAATTGAGAGACGGCGCCACCGTCGCCATCGCAAACGATCCGGTCAACGGCGGCCGCGGTCTGTTGTTGCTGCAACGCGCCGGTCTCATCAAGCTGACGCCGGGCATCGACTATCGCGCCACTACGCTCGACATCATCGACAACCCGAAGCACCTGAAGATCGTTCAACTCGAGGCCTCGCAATTGGCCCGTTCGCTGGATGACGTCGATCTCGCGCAAGGCTACCCGAGCTTCATCAAGCTCGCGGGCACGACCGATCCGAATAGCGCATTGCTGTTCGACGGCGTCGAAAACAAGAACTACGCGATCCAGTGGGTCGTGCGCCCGGAAAGCGTCAACGATCCGCGTATCCGCAAGTTCATTTCGATCTATCAGCATTCGCCCGCTGTGCGCGCCGCGCTCGACAAAGCCTTTGGCAATCTCTACGCCGTCGCCTGGTAAGGCACGAAACTAAGCCACGCAGCCAGCAACGCTGCAACCAGCAAGGAGCCGCACGATGGCGAGGAAAAAGATTCTGCTGAACGCGTTCAACATGAATGCGGTCGGCCATATCAATCATGGCCTGTGGACGCATCCGCGCGACCGTTCCGCGCACTACACCGACCTCGACTATTGGACGAGCCTCGCGCAAACGCTCGAGCGGGGCAAGTTCGACGGGATCTTTCTTGCCGATATCGTCGGCGTGTACGACGTTTATCAGGGCGGCCCGGAGACCCCGTTGCGCGAATCCGTGCAGATTCCGATCAACGATCCATCGCTGATCGTGCCCGCGATGGCGCATGTGACGAAGCACATCGGTTTCGGTGTGACGTCGAATCTGACTTACGAGCCGCCGTATCTGTTCGCGCGCCGCATGTCGACGCTGGATCACCTGACCAAGGGCCGGGTGGGCTGGAACATCGTCACCGGTTATCTGGACAGCGCGGCGCGCGGCATGGGTCTCGGGCAACAGATCAGCCATGACGATCGTTACGATCGCGCGGACGATTACATGGACGTGGTCTACAAGCTTTGGGAGCAAAGCTGGGAAGACGACGCGGTGGTGCGCGATCGCGCGGCACGCATCTTCTCGCATCCTGACAAGGTGCATCGCGTGAAACACGACGGTCCGTACTATTCGATCGACGCCATTCATTTGAGCGAGCCGTCGCCGCAACGCACGCCGGTTCTGTATCAGGCGGGTTCGTCGAGCCGCGGCGTCGATTTCGCGGCGCGTCACGCGGAATGCGTGTTTGTCGGTGGCCAGAACAAGCAGCTCACGCGCTCTATCGTCGACGACATTCGGGCGCGAGCGGTGAGCTTCGGCCGCGCGCCTGACGATATCAAGATCTTTGCCGGCATCACCGTTGTAGTTGGCGAAACTGAACGCGCCGCACAGGAGAAATTCGAAGAGTACCGGCGTTATGCAAGCGCTGAGGGCGGCATCGCGCATTTCTCCAGTTCGACCGGCATCGACTTCTCGCAGTACGAACTGGATGAGCCGATTTCGTATGTGAAGACGGAATCGATGCAATCGGCCGTTGAGGCGATTTCGAAGAAGAGCGTGAGCGGTGTCTGGACCAAACGCAAGGTGCTCGAGCAGATGACGCTCGGTGGCCGCGCGAAGCCCGTCGTCGGATCGCCGCAGCAGATCGCGGACGAGCTGGTGTCGTGGATAGAAGAGGCTGGCGTCGATGGATTCAACCTGACGCGTACGGTCATGCCCGAATCGTTCGAAGACTTCGTCGATCTGGTAGTTCCGGAACTACAGAATCGTGGCGTCTACAAGGAAGACTACGACCCGGCGCCGACGCTGCGCGAAAAGCTATTCGGCGGTGGCCGCGCGCGACTGCCTGACGTGCATGCCGGGGCGCAGCATCGGCGTAATGCACAAGCCGGCGCGCGATCTACCGTGGAAGCCTGAGAGGAGCGAAGCATGGCTAATCTTTTCGACGTGCCGCAGTTCATTGAAGACGCGCCGTCCCTCGCCTTGAATCATGTTTCGGCCGATGCCGCGCATGAGGCGGTCGTATTCGATGACGTAGGCAAGGTATTCTCCGGCACGCGCGGTGTTTCGACCGCGGCGCTTGCGAACGTCACGCTGAAGGTGGCGCGTGGCGAGGTGTTCGGCATCATCGGCCGCAGCGGCGCCGGCAAATCGACGCTGCTGCGGCTGGTCAATGGTCTGGAAAAGCCAAGTTCCGGCGCCGTGCGCGTGAACGGCGTGAGCGTCGGAGAACTCGACGAACGCGGGCTGGTCACGTTGCGCCGTCGTATCGGCATGGTGTTTCAGCATTTCAATTTGCTCTCGGCGAAAACGGTGCGTGACAACATTGCGTTGCCTCTGAAAATTGCTGGCGCACCTAAAGCGGCGATCGACAAAAAGGTCGACGCCTTGCTCGAACTAGTCGGCCTGTCGACCAAGCGCGACGCCTATCCGGCGAGCTTGTCCGGCGGCCAGAAGCAGCGCGTCGGGATTGCCCGCGCGCTCGTGACCGACCCGGATATTCTGCTGTGTGACGAGGCGACGTCCGCACTCGATCCTGAAACGACGCAAGCCATTCTCGCGTTGCTGCGCGATATCAATCAGCGGCTCAACCTGACCATCGTGCTGATTACGCACGAGATGCAGGTGATTCGCGAAGTCTGCGATACCGTTGCGGTGATCGAGCGCGGTGAAGTGGTGGAGACCGGTTCGGTGTGGCGCGTGTTCGGCGACCCGCAGCACGACGCAACGCGCGCATTGCTGCGTACCTTGGTGCATGACTTGCCCGCGGATCTGGCGGCGCGTGTGAAGCCGTTGCACGAGATCGCGCAAACGGATGCGCGGATTCTGCTCGACGTGCGCTTCACCGGCAGCGATGCCAGTGAGCCTGACCTGGGCGGGTTGACGTCCGCGTTGAGCGCCGATGGTGGCCGCGTGAGTTTCGTGCATGGCGGTATCGACCGGATCCAGGGGCATGCGCAAGGGCGTCTGGTGGTGTCGGCAGAAGTGCGCGCGGATGCGGACAGTACGGTGCACAAGCAGGTCGCGGCGCTTCTTGAGCGCGCGCGTCAATACGCCAATCATGTCGAGGTGCTCGGCTATGTCTGACCTCTGGCTCTCGGAACTCGCCGATGCCATTCGCGACACGATTGTCATGGTCGGCGTATCCGCCTTTGTCGCGGCCCTGGTCGGCATTCCGCTCGCGCTGGTGCTGGTTACCACGACACGCGGCGGCATCTTCGAGAAACGTGTGGTGAACAGCACGCTCGGCGCGCTCGTCAATGCGTTTCGCTCCACGCCGTTCATCATTCTGCTGGTCGCGCTGCTGCCGCTCACGCGTTTGCTGATCGGCACGACGATCGGCGTATGGGCTGCCATCGTGCCGCTCAGTATCGCGGCGATTCCTTTTTTCGCGCGCGTGGCCGAAGTGAGCTTGCGCGAAGTGGACCGCGGGTTGATTGAAGCCGCACAGGCAATGGGTGCGCAGCGCAGGCATATCATCTGGCATGTACTGCTGCCTGAAGCGCTGCCCGGCATTCTCGGCGGTTTCACGATCACGGTGGTTGCTATGATCGGTTCTTCCGCTATGGCGGGCGCGGTGGGCGCCGGCGGCCTGGGCGATCTGGCAATCCGGTACGGCTATCAGCGTTTCGATACCACCGTGATGGTGACGGTGATCGTGTTGCTGATCGTGATCGTGACGGCGGTGCAGTTCGTCGGCGATCGCTTCGTACGGCGGCTTGCACAGCGCGCATGATGGCGACGCGAGATTTTCGCGAACCTGATTGAACGCGAGCCGGCTGCGCTGACAAGCCATGCGCCGCTCGCCAACCTGCTTCATGTGGATATTGAATGAACGAACCTCGCCATCCTGAGGCACTGCAAACGCTGCAGGCCGACGTTGCACCCGCGGTGCGCGATCTCGCCGGTTTGCTTGACGCGTTGCGTGCCAGCGCGGCTCAGCGCGATCGCGACGGTGGCCACGCCGCGCAGGAAAAACAGTGGATCGCCGACGCAGGTCTGCTCACACTGGCGGTGCCGCGTGAATTCGGCGGTCCCGGCGCGCGCTGGCCCGAGATCTACGAGACGATCCGCAAGATTGCACGAGTCGACAGTGCGCTCGCGCATCTGCTGGGCTTCACGTGCCTGCAGGTGGTCAGCGTCAATGTATGGGGGAACCCGGAGCAACGCGCCCGCTATCTGAGCGGCACGGTGGACGGGCGCTGGTGGTGGGGCAATGCGGTTAATCCGCTCGATACGCGACTCGTTGCGAGCGCAACCCGCGACGGCGGCTATCGCCTTGACGGGCAGAAAGGATTTTGCTCGGGCACGCGCGGATCGCACATGATGACGGTTTCCGCGCTCGATCCGGCCACCGGCAAAGCGGTGTTCGCCGTGGTGCCGAGCACGCGCGAGGGCATTACCGTTCACGAAGACTGGAATCCGATCGGTCAGCGGCAGACGGACAGCGGCAGCGTCTCCTTCGTGCGGGTCCTGGTCGAGCCGCATGAAGTACTGGAGCGGGCCGACACGCCATATGCGAGTCTGCGCACACTGATCTCGCAGCAGGTGCTGACTAATCTGTTCGTCGGCATCGCGCAGGGTGCGCTTGAAGAAGCACGCGCATACGTCACACAGCATGGCAAGCCGTGGATTACCTCCGGCGTCGACAAAGCCACCGACGATCCCTACCTGATCCAGCGTTTCGGCGAGATGCGCCTGCAGGCGGTGAGCGCGGAAGCGCTGGCAACGCGTGCCTCTTATGCACTCGAAGATGCCTGGCAACAGGGCCTGGCTTTGGACGCCGAGACGCGCGCACACGTGGCGCTCGCCACCTCGGAAGCGAAAATCGTCGCGCACCGCG
This sequence comes from Burkholderia sp. GAS332, assembly GCA_900142905.1. NCBI lineage: Bacteria > Pseudomonadati > Pseudomonadota > Betaproteobacteria > Burkholderiales > Burkholderiaceae > Burkholderia > Burkholderia sp. GAS332. The sequence goes on from FSRV01000002.1 coordinate 841,004, forward strand.
CCGCGCTCGATGTCAGTGAAAAGCTGTTCGATGCCTGCGGCGCGCGCGCCACGCATGCACCGCTCGCGCTCGACCGCTTCTGGCGGAACGCTCGCGTGCATACGCTGCATGACCCGCTCGACTATCGTGTGCGCGACGTCGGCCGCTACGCACTCAGCGGGACATTGCCGGAGGTTTCTTTGTACACGTGATGTGGTCCGCGGCGGTGCCGTTCGCTGGGTAGCGCCGGGTGTCCGATGTCCGGGCGAGAGCCATAAAAAAGTCCGCGCGATGGCGGACTTTTTTCCTGGGTGCTTCGGTTCGAATCAGGCTGGACCGGCCCTCATCGATTCAATTCGACTCAGGCGGCTTGCGCAATCTGCGCTGCTTCGAGCGCTTCCTGGCGAGCGGCGGCGGCTTTCTTGGTCTTGCCGGCACGCGACGGCGGCTGGCAGGCGCCACACACAACATTGTGCTGCAGGTCGTGCTTGTGCGCGACGAACTTGCCCGTGCAGCGGCAGCATTTGGTCAGTTGCAGGATGTCGGCGTCGAAGAAACGCACCAGCGTCCATGCACGCGTCAGATCCAGCACCGGTTCGGTGTCGCTGTGCTGGCAATGCTCCAGATACAGCCGATACCCTTTGGTCAGCGCATCCAGGTGCGAACAACGCGCTTCGTTCTTCAGGAACAGGTACGTGTTGTAGAACAACGACGCGTGGATGTTCGCCAGCCACGTCATGTACCAGTCCGCCGAGAACGGCAACATGCCCTTGGGCGGCGATACGCCTTTGACCTCGCGGTATAGGCGGATCATGCGGTCGCGCGAAAGCGTCAACTCGCTTTCGAGCACCTGCATGCGCGCGCCGAGTTCAATCAGCGCGATCGCACGGAATACTTCTTGTGCGTCTTCCGTCAGGCTACGCTTGAGCATCGCGGTCACCTCGATTAAGCGAACTGCTCAGCAGGCTGGCCTGCAAGCAGGATCGCCGCGTGAGTCGGTGCAACTGCTGCATGCTTCGTCGTTTGCGTCAACGCCGACAACATCGAGTGGTCGTTGAAGCGGAAGAAGCATAAAAGCTGATCGGAAGCGGCCAGCTTGACGATCTGCGCGAGCGACAGCCCGGCAAGCAAATCAGCCAGTTCCGACGACAGTCCCAGCCGGAACATGCCGACCGGTTTGTCCTCACGCAACATACGTTGCGCGAGCATGATGTAAGACAAGTTGATCTCGCGGATTGAATCCAGCGTCTCGCTGCTACGGTCCATTTTCTGTGTTTCCGAAGCCCCGAATTACTATGTCGGCTTTTTTCGCCGTTATGTCTTTTGTGCCTCACCGGAAACGATGACCTCCGGCTACATGTCACCACCTGATACAGACTGCGACTTCTTGATACATCGCGTTACATTTAGTAACAGCTTGGGACGAATTGTATGAAGGGTAAAACAAGAAATCAATCCCCTCTCAAAAAAATATCTCAAAAAGATACATCAAATTTCGGTAACTCTTTCACGGTCCTGTAATAGATGATGCTTTGCGGGTTTTTTGTGGCTCGGGAATTTTGTCTGATCCATGGAAACCCTTGTACGACGGGTCCCTGGATCATTTGTCTGAGCAATGGCATGCATCCGGTTGAGGACCGGAAAATCCGGACGGAATCGGAAAGGAAATAGAAAGCGAAGCCGATTAAAAGTAATAAATACCGTTCGTTACAGCGACTGTGGGGACAAATCAGAGATGTAACAGGTTGATGCAACCCCGGTTACAAGCAAGGCCGCATTTGTAACTTCTGGCAACCGTTTGCGCGGATCCGTTCGACTTCGAACCCGAGCGCCGGGCGTAGGCGTGTGCGGGGTAGGTTGCCGGCGAAGGCGGCGATCACCCACAGCCGGCCGTGGAAGCTGCCTGACATGATGCGGATGAAATAGGCGCCGACGTCCCACCCCTCGGGTGGCCGGACACCCCGAGAGCAGGATCGGGATCCGATCGCTGTTACATGAAGCGCGCCATCAGATCGGCATCGTGAAACACGCCACCGACGTTCAACGCGTCGATCTCGCAGCCGTACTTGCGAAAACCAAGTGACTCGTAGAGTCTGCGTGCCGCCTCGTTCCGGCTACTCACCATCAGCTGGATTTGCCGTAAGCCTTCGATCTGTGCCGCTCGCGCCAGCAACTCATTGAGCAAGGCCCGTCCGACTCCGCGGCCCGCCGCTTCCGGCGCGACATACATACCGACGACGGAGGCCTTGTGCCGTTCCTTGTCGCGCTGGTTGCGCACCAATCCGACCACGCCGATCAACGGGGCGTTGTCGGATGCATAAGCACCGAGCAAAAAGTCGCCTTCGGCTGCGCGCGCACCTTGCAACATCGCATCATGTCGCGCCGCGCCCTTGGCCACCGCTTCCTCGTAGCTTTGACCGAACGACTCCGGATGCGCCTTCAGTCCACGCAGGCGAAGCTGGAAGTAGGCGTCGCGGTCGGCCGGTCCGAGTTGGCGGACTAGTAGGGCGCTGTTGATCAAGTGTGTCTCTCCGTGTGGTTTGAATGGCGCTGCAAGCGGTAACAACTCAGTGTTCGACGCTGCCCGGGATTCTGCGGCCCTGCTATGGCTTCACGGCTTCAGCCCCTTGGCTTTCTGCGCGCTGGCTTTCGGCAAACTCGCGCAATGCCGCGGCGGTTTGCTGATCGGCGGGAAAGAACGCTTCAATGGCAAGTTCCGATAGTGTCACATCCACTGGTGTGCCGAATACCGTGGTCGTGCTGAAGAACGACAGTACGCCGATCGGCGTGCGCAGCCGCAGCGGTACGGCGATCTGGTTATTTGCCGTGTCGTCGTGGTCGGCCGCTTCTACACCGGGCGGAGCGGGATACGCGGTTAGCTCGTCGCGCAGTGCGCTCAACGTGTCGTCACCGCTCACCTCGATTTGCCGCTGGAGTCGGGACAGCGCGTGCGCACGCCAGGCATGCCAATTGACGATCGACGCTGCGATGCCGTCCGGATGCAAACTCAGTCGCATCGCATTGACGGGCGGTTTCAGCAGTTCCGGGCTTGCGCCTGCAAGCAGCGGCGCAAGCGCATTGTTTGCGGCAACGATGGTCCAGTGACGGTCGATCGCGAGTGCCGGATACGGCTCGTGACCCTTAAGCACTAACTCGACTGCCTCGCGCGCGGCGGCCAACTGTGGGTCTGTCAAAGGACGTTCGCGGAACAGCGGCGCATAGCCTGCCGCGACCAGTAGCGCATTGCGCGCGCGCAACGGCACCTCGAGTCGCTCGGCGAGGTGCATGACCATTTCCCGGCTGGGCACCGCACGGCCTGATTCGACGAAGCTCAGATGCCGCGTTGAAATATCGGCTTCAGCGGCAAGCAGCAACTGGCTCATTCTTCGCCGTTGCCGCCATTCGCGCAGCAGATCGCCGACCGTGCGGCTTGCCGTCGGAGCGTTCGACGGGATGGTTTGCGCAAGAGAGAGTGTGTTCATGCCGCCGATGATAGCCAAAGCGCGTTAGCGATCCATTACCTGGCAGGTAATGGAATACCCGGGAATACCCCGGAACACCCGAGAAAGCGTAGGAGCACCCGCGAATACACAGCACGACTCAGGGCATCGCACCAGCCGACAACGCAACAAGCGCGAATCAGGCGGGCGCCACACCTTCCGGCACAGCGTTGAGCTTGACGCCCAGCGCGCGCAGCAGTTTGAACACCGTATCCATGCGCGGTTTGGAGCCGGGAGCGAGTGTTTTATAGAGGCTTTCGCGCCCGAGCCCAGCGTCGGCCGCGACCTTCGCGATGCCGCGTGCTTTTGCGATGTCGGCGATTGCGGCGAGGAGGAGGTCGGCGTCGCCTTCTTCCAGCGCTGCGTTGAGATACTCAGCGATCATCGCCTCGCTATCGAGGTAGTGTGATGCGTCGAACCGTGCGGTTTTGACTTTGCTCATGACAGTTCCTTTCTGATGGCTGCCCACATTGATTTGGCATGCTTGATGTCGGCCGGCTGCGTGGACTTATCGCCACCGCAGAGCAGCAGGACCACCAAGCGCCCTTCGCGCGCGAAGTAGACCCGATAACCGGGACCGCAGTCGATGCGCATCTCGGACACCCCGTCTTCCAGCAGCTTTGCGTCGCCGAAATGACCGCGCTCCGCACGCCGGACCCGCACCAGGATTTTCGCCCTCGCTCTCAAGTCTGCGAGGCCGGCAAGCCAACTGTCGAATTCCTCGGTGCGGTTGACCGTGAACACAGGCGGTGAACCGATTTGCTGATGAGTGTATCCTGTCGGATACGGTCTTGCAAGCGTAAAAACCATATTTAAAAAGCGGCTCGTGTCCGCATCCGTTCAGTTCGTCACATGCCGCGCGTCAACGCTGCGCGGCCTCCCATTTCCCCGATGAGATTAGCGGCTGACGCGGCCCGTGACGATTCAGCCGAATGGCCAATCCGATGGGCAACACGGCACGCTTGCGCACCGTGGCGCATCGGGATGCTTACCTCCCACGTAATCGACGCGCCGCGTTCGAACCGCCAATCTTCACTCCGAGCCCGCCGCATACAACGTGTCTGCCGAGCGTAGTGCTCAGTCATGCCAATCAAGGAGTCTGAGATGAATGCGCATACCGATCTGATCGACCGTTATTTCGACGCATGGAATGAAATCGATGCACCGCGCCGCCGCGAACTGATCGCCGCGACGTGGGCCGCCGATGCCGACTATCGCGATCCGCTGCTGGCAGGCGCGGGTCATGAGGGCATCGACGCGATGATCCGTGCCGTGCATGAACGCTTTCCGCATCACACGTTTCACCGCACGACGGAGGTCGATGGTTTCGCGAACCGCCTGCGCTTCTCGTGGGCGCTCACCACGCCGGCCGGCGAGGCGATCGTCAAGGGCTCCGACTTCGGCGTGCTCGACGCACATGGCCGCCTGCAGGCGGTGACCGGCTTCCTCGACCAGGTGCCTGCGGCCGGCTGACCCCTCGCCATTTTTTCACGGAGACAATCATGCACGAGTCCGTTGCCGCTACCGCTCCTGGTCCTGTCCTCACGCTCGCGCGCCTGGCGGGCGCGGTCGACGCGCTCTCCAGCGCGATCGCCGGCTTCGCTCTGCTGGCCGGCACACGCGCGTTCACCTTCACCGCGTTGCTGGCCTGGCGCGAGCCGGTATTGGGTGGCGCGGGTCTCGTGCTGCTCGCGTTGGTCGGATGGTTGCGGTGGCAGTGCCGCCCGAATGGCGTTCGCCGCATCGCGCAGAACAGCGGGTGGATGACGAGCCGGCGGCAACGGACTGTGCGCCACGGTCTTGCTACAATCGATCGCGACACGCTACAAGGACAACCCGTTCGAACCCGGGCGGCTAGCCGCCAATCGGACCTCAAGGAGACACCGTGCTGAAGAATCTGGACCCGCTGCTGAATGCCGATGTGCTGCATGCGCTACGCTCGATGGGACATGGCGACGAACTGGTGATTTGCGACGCCAACTTCCCGGGCGCGTCCGTCGCGCAGGAGACGGTGTTGGGCAAGCTGCTTCGCCTCGATGGCGTGAACGCACCGCGTGCCATTCGCGCGATTCTTTCGGTGATGCCACTGGATACCTTCATCGAACGCCCCGCCTCGCGGATGGAAGTGGTGGGTGAGCCGAATACGATTCCGGCCGTTCAGCGCGAAGCGCAGATCGAGATCAATGCGGCGGAAGGGCGCGAGGTGCCGTTCGCGTCGGTCGAACGTTTCGCTTTCTATGAGCGGGCGCGCAAAGCCTATTGCGTGATCGCTACCGGCGAAGAGCGCGGTTACGGCTGCTTCGTTTTTACTAAGGGAGTCTTGCTCGCGCCGGATGCACCGCAGCAATAGCCCCTCACCACGGCGACGAAAACCATGAGCTTCTCGATAGACAGTCTCGATCATCTCGTTCTGAATGTTGCCGACGTGGAAGCTAGCGCGGCCTGGTACGCTCGCATGCTCGGCATGCGGCGCACCGAGTTCGAGTCGCGTACCGGCACGCGCGTGGCGATGACGTACGGCAATCAGAAGATCAACTTGCGTCCGGCGAATGCGGACACGGTTGCGTGGTTCACCGGACGCGAGCCGGTACCGGGCAGCGCCGACCTGTGCTTTGTCACCACCACGAGTCCCGCCGAGGTTAAAGCCCATTGGCTCGCTCAGGGTGTCGAGATAGAGGCCGGCCCGGTTGAGCGCGATGGTGCGCGCGGCAAGATGACTTCGGTGTATTGCCGCGATCCGGACGGCAATCTGATCGAGGTCGCGACGTATCCTCGCGCATAAGCACGGCGGCGATACCGGCCATGCCGCGCAAAACCGGGCGCTCGCAGCGCACTCGGACACCTTTTTTCTTCCCTTGGTTTGTCCTGGAGGCGGCGCGAATTGCGCCGTTCACGCCGCCCCGTGCTTGGAAAAGGCGGGCAACGCACCTATCCTCAGGTGCAAAGTGGGGAACTGCGGCCGCCTGGCCGGGTCTGCTGCTTATTCATTTACAGGAGCCCCTCATGACGCGTCCCGTCGATTCCGGCGTTATCCTCATCGCGCGTGTCGCCCTTGCCGTGCTGTTTTTGTGGGGTGGTGTGATGAAACTGCTGGGCTATGCGGGCTTCGTCGGCTACCTGCATTCGAAGGGTGTGCCGTTCGTCCAGGTCGCCGCGCCGATTGCAACAGCGGTCGAGGCGCTCGGCGGTCTGCTGCTGATCGTTGGCTTCAAGATCCGCCCACTCGCGCTCATCATGGCCGTCTACACCGTGGCAACCGCGGTGCTGGGTCACGATTTCTGGAACGTTACCGATCCTGCTTTGCAGCGCGATATGGTGATCCACTTCTGGAAGAACATCGGTATCGCCGGTGGGTTCCTGTTGTTGTTCGTGACCGGAGCGGGCCGTATCAGTATCGACGGCGCGCGGGCGCCACGCGGTGGCCTGAGTCTCTGATCACGCAGTTGAGGTGGTCTGTGCAGGTCGCTTCTGATTCTGACCGTCATCAAGGGAGCAAATTATGATTCAAAGTTTTGAGCAAACCATTGGTGGCAAGGTGACGCAGTTGTGCGCAAGTCTCGGCGAAGGGCCCACGCCACATCGCGTCATCATCAGCCTTGCCGATTCAGCGAAAACATTGGTGGTTCTGGATGCATCCGGTCTTATCGGCACGATCAAGGCCGAAATCGAACAGCCGGAAAAGCTGATCGCCGACGCGATCACCAAGGCGCAGAACGAAGGGCTGATCGAGCGCGCGATCGACACGGGCACGATTCAGGAAGCGCCGCTGTAAGCCGTGCGGCGGCAGTGCGCGTTGTATCGCGCCTGCTTGCGCCGTATATGCGTTGAAAGAGGACCCCTGCGGTGTGTAAGCATCGCGGGGTCTTGTTTTGCACTCACGGTGAAGCGAGGCGACGCTCAGTGCAATTCGCCAATTCGCCAATTCGTGCTGAGCGGAGCGACGAGACGCTCAGTGCGATTCGCCAACGTTCCCGCGGCCAGTCCTGTGCGGCTTCAAGGCCGACGCGTGCGGCTCCGGATGCACGAGGCAGCCCATTACGCCACCGAGCACCAGCAGGCCGACCGAGATGGCCGTCGCGGCCTGCATCCCTGAGACGATCTGCGTGGCGGCTGCGCCGCTCGCCAGCGCGCCGAAGGCGGCTACCCCCACCGCGCCGCCTGCCTGCCGGGCGGTATTCAGCACGGCGGATGCAGTCCCCGCGCGCTTCGCTTCGACCGAGGCCAGCACGGCGGTCGTCATCGCCGGGACCGCAAGGCCCATTCCCGAAGGAATAAGCAGGAACGGCAGCAGCAAGCCGACCAGCGGCGTAGACGCATCGACGAAATGCAGCAGGCCATAGCCGAGCCCCGCGGTGATCGCGCCGGCGATCATTGGCACACGTGCGCCGAAGCGCCCGACCACCCAGCCGCTCGCCACGTTCGAGAGCAGAAAGCCGCCCGTCAACGGCAGGAAAGCGAGGCCTGCCTGCAGCGGGGTGTAGCCGCGTACGCGCTGCAAATACAGGCTCAGCACGAACACCATGCCGTAGTACGTCAGATTCACGCAGATGCCGAACAGCACCGCTGCATTGAAGGTGCGTTTGCGGAATAGCGAGAGCGGCAGCATCGGTGTCGCGACGCGCGATTCTACGGCGATAAAGGAGCCGGTCGCGATGAGTGCGAGTATGAAACCGCCGGCTACCAGCGGATGGCTCAACCCAAGCGGCCGCAATTCGATCACAGCGGCGACGAAAGCGGTGAGCGCGACGATCGCAAGGGTCTGACCGCTCAGATCGATACCGCGTGGGATTGCCTCGGTGTTATCCGATGCCGATGCTGTAGCTTGAGTCGCAGCCACCGCGGCAGTCCCCGCCCCAGTGCCGGTCCTCATTGCCGTTTCCGTGCCAGTCGTGGTCGGAGCCGGCGTCGTAGTCGCGGCCGCTCCTTGCGCGCTTTTCTGTACAGATTCGGGCCGCGGCACCCACACCAACGTCGCCAGCAAGCCCGCCACGCAAATTGGCAGATTGACGAGAAAGATACTGCGCCAGCCGAACGCCGCGATCAGCAGACCGCCGACCACCGGTCCGGCCGCGATCGCAATCGCGCCGGCGGCGGTCCACAGCCCGACGGCACGCGCCCGGAGCTTCGGATCGTGACCATATGACTGATTGAGCAGCGCCAGCGAGTTCGGCAGCATGGCGGCCGCGCCGATGCCCTGTACCGCGCGCGCCGCGACCAGCATGGTGGCATCGAGCGCCAATCCGCAGGCGAGCGACGCGAGCGCAAACAGCACAATGCCGGCCGCGTACATACGCCGTGTGCCGAGCCGGTCGCCGAGCGCGCCCGCCGAGAGCATCAGCACGGCGAACGCGAGCGTATACGCGTCGACGACCCATTGCAGCCCGACGACATTCGCATGCAGGTCCGCACCGATCTTCGGCAGCGCGATGTTGACGATGGTCACGTCGAGTTGCGTGACGACGAAGCCGACGCTGACGGTCGCGAGAATTCGGCCGAGGGCGGGTGAGACGGGGGTAGGGGAAGTGTTCATGAGGCACATCGTAGGCCGATGCAGCGCACGATGTTTCGCTCTGTCGTGAAGTGTCGATGTCGCCGGAACTGCCAGAACTGCCGGAACTGCCGGAACTGCCGGAAAGGCGGGCGTGAAGCGATGGAACAACGGCGCACCATGCGTGCGCCGTTGCGAAACAGCTCGATTAGCGCACTTGCGGCGCGTCTTTGATAAACAGCGTAGTCAATGCCCCGACAATGCAGATCGCGCCGACATACAGCGGCGCGGCCATCGGGTTCGACTTCATCATCAGCGAAACGGCGATCGGTGTGAGGCCGCCGAACACCGCGTAGGCGACGTTATACGAGAACGAGATGCCCGAGAATCGCACGACCGGCGGGAACGACTTGACGAGCACAAACGGAATCGCGCCGATCACGCCGACGAAAAGGCCGGCCACGGCGTACAGCGGCACCAACGCCGACGTATCGACGGCGAGCTGCTGGAACATCACGTAGTACGTGACCGCCAGCGCGAGGCCGCCGATGAAAATCGTGCGCCCCGCGCCAATCCGGCCGGCGATCGAACCCGCCATCACGCAGCCGATCGTCAGGCACAGCGTCGCCACGCAGTTCGCCAGCAACGCGGTGGCCGGCGCGATATGAAACTGTTTTTGCAGCAGTGTCGGCGTCATCAGAATCACCACGACGATCGCGGCCGACAGCATCCACGTGAGCAGCATGGACACGATCACGGCGCGGCCGTGGTCGCGCAACACGGCCTTGAGCGGCACTTCCGCAGCGATCGCCTTGCGTTGCTTGAGTTCGGCGAACACGGGCGTCTCATGCAGCCAGCGGCGCAGATAAACCGAGAACATGCCGAACACGCCGCCCACCAGGAACGGAATGCGCCATGCGTACGCGGCAATTTCCGCCGGCGCGAAGTTGCGGTTCACCGCCGAGGCGATTAACGAGCCGAGCAGGATGCCCGCCGTGAGGCCGGCCGTCAGCGTGCCGCATGCATAGCCGATGTGCCGCTGCGGCACGTGTTCGGAGACGAACACCCATGCGCCCGGCACTTCGCCGCCGACCGCCGCGCCTTGCATCACGCGGAACACCAGCAGCAATACCGGCGCCATCACGCCGATGCTGGCGTAGGTGGGCAGCAGGCCCATCATCAGCGTCGGCACCGACATCAGCAGCACGCTTAACGTGAACATGCGCTTGCGGCCGAACAGGTCGCCGAAGTGCGCCATGATGATGCCGCCGAGCGGCCGCGCCAGATAGCCTGCCGCGAAGATGCCGAAGGTCTGCACCTGACGCAGCCAGTCGGGCATCGCGGCGGGGAAGAACAACTGGCCGATCGCCGGCGCAAAGAATACGAAGATGATGAAGTCGTAAAACTCCAGCGCCCCGCCGAGCGCGGCGAGACCGAGCGTCTTGTAATCGCTTCGCCCAAGAGGGCGTGGGGTGACAGCCTGCGCTCCACCCAGATTTGTCGCTTGCATTGCCTGTGTCTTGTTTTGAATTGGGAACCACACGTAGCGCGTGGAAATACGGCGGTCGTCGGGCGAGAAGTGTGGCAAGCGCTGGGTAGAGCACGGGACACCGGCGCGCCGCCCGGGTAGGGCAGGTGCGATGACGACTGGGGCCAGGGCGAGGATTTTACAGGATGAAAGCCGGTCGTTTCGGGAAGTGCTTAATTAGATTGGAAAAAGTTCCCCGAGACATGTCTTTGCGACGGCATCCAGGACCGCAAGGGTTGCGCGTCGTACGAGTCACAGAGGTTGAGTGTAGGAATGCTGCGTACCGCTTGTCGGAGTCAGGCGATTGGTGCGCAAATTAGGAATGCTCCTATGGGATGGCGTGGGCGTCCCTCTGAGAATCGCGTCCGAGCTATCAGTTAAGAGTCATCCATCCCATGCGTATTGCCATCCTTCAGCGTGACCCGGTCATGCGTCAGTCGATCGAAAAGATCCTCATGAGCGCCAGCCATACCTGCATGGTCTACGACGACGGTCTCACCATGTCGAAAGCGCTTGCCCGATCCACCGTGGACATGCTGGTGCTGGACTGGCAAGGCACGCGCCTGTCCGGCGACGAAGTCCTGCGGTCGGTGCGCGCGGTCGGCGGCGACCGCCTGCCGGTCCTGTTCGCTTCAACGGAGACGTCGGAGGACAGCGTGGTGCGCGCCTTTGCCAGCGGGGCGGACGACTACGTCGGTCTGCCATTGCGGCCGGGCGAGTTCCGCGAGCGGGTGGCAGCCTTGCTGCGCCGCGCCTATCCGGACCGTTTCAGTGCCGCGAGCTTCGATGCCGGTCCGTACCATTTCGACACACATCGCCAGCTTGTCATGCTACGCGGTCAGCCGGTCCCGCTTTCGGGTACGCAATACCGGTTGGCGTCGCTGTTCTTTTCCAATATTGGCCGCGTGATGTCGCGCGACCATATCTTCGCGATGGTGTGGGGGCGCGAGTTCCGCGAGTTCACCCGCACGATCGACAGCCACGTGTCGCGCCTGCGCTTGCTGCTCGAGATCGAGCCGCAAAACGACTTCCGGCTGCAGCCCGTTTACAAAAGCGGATATCGGCTGCTGCATCTGCGGTCAGGCGAGGCGGGTGCGGAAAAGCAGGCGGCCTGAGCGGGTCAGGGTGCGCGTTGCATGGCGCCACGCCACGCCACGATCAGGAGCGGCGCCCCATCAACTTGCCGCGACTCAAACCTGCGGCAGCGCCGGCCGGGCTTCAATCGCCCGGCGAATCAACGCTTCCACCGCCTTGCGTTCATCTCCGGCCACGTGGTCCTATAATCGAGCGCAGGCGCGCACCCGCAAACGCCTGGCCGCGTAGCTGCACGGATGATGAACGCACCGGTGAAGGTACGGGCGAGCACACCGACAACGCACAACCAACACGCACCGCACCGACCACGGAACCCGCACGATGAACACGCTGGCTCATCCGCTCGAACCGGACGACGCATCGCTGTCCGGCATGCTGTCGCATTTCACGCTGCTCGAGCCTGTGTTCGACGCGATGCCGGACGTCGCGTTCTTCGTCAAGGACGAGCACGCTCGCTATGTGCTGGTCAATCGGACGCTGGCCTCGCGCTGCGGTTTCAAGGAAAAGGCCGCCTTGCTCGGCAAGACCGCCGAGGACGTCTTCCCGCACCGCTTCGGCCGCATCTACACCGCACAGGACAAAGCGATCATCAACGTCGGCAATCAGATGATCGATCAACTGGAGCTGCACCTGTATCCCGGCCGCCAGCCGGGTTGGTGCCTGACCTGCAAGCAGCCGTTGCGCGATCCGGCGGGCAAGGTGGTCGGCCTCGCCGGCATCTCCCGCGACCTGAAAGCGGACGAAAGCAGTCATCCCGCTTACAGCCGGTTGGCCGCGGTGGTGCAGTCCATCCAGGAAAATTACGTGCAGCCGTTAAATCTGAAACAGCTTGCTACGATGGCGGATATGTCCGTGGCGCAGCTGGGGCGCTACTTTCACAAAGTGTTTCATTTGACGCCGCGCCAGGTGTTGCTGAAAACGCGACTGGACGCCGCCACCGCGCTGCTGGTCTCGCACGACAAGGTCACTGACGTCGCCGCGCTCTGCGGCTACACCGACCACAGCGCCTTTACGCGCCAATTCAAGGCGACCGTCGGCGTCACGCCGACCGAGTACCGGATGCTGTTGCACGGAACCGCGCGAAGCTGATCTGCCCCACATGGTTCGTCGCAGGCATCATTACTACGTCTACGTTGTCGCACTCGACGACACGGTCTGGAACGAGGCGCGCTTTCGCCGCGCGAATCCGGATTACCGGTTCGATAAACCGTGCGTCTATGTGGGAATGACGGGACTGGACCCGGATTTGAGATTCGACCGGCACAAGGCCGGCATTCAGGCAAATCGCTATGTGCGCGATTACGGCCTGCGGCTCTTGCCCGAACTCTATGAAGTGTTCAACCCCATGCCTTACCGCGGCGCACAGGATATGGAGGTGGAATTGGCGATTGGACTGCGCGAGGCGGGGTACGGCGTCTGGCAGGCGTAATGAAAGCGAAAGGTTAGTCTTATTTCACGCCAAGCCCGCGCAGCACTGCATTGCCTTCGGGCGTCAGACGGATATGCGAGACGCCTGCGTGGCCGGCAACTGTTTCAATCAGGCCGGCTTCGTGAAGCTGCGGAATCTCGGGTTTCGCGGACGCGTCGATCGGCGCGTGCAGCAACAGCAGCAGCGTCGCCAGTTCGTGGTGGCTCAGCAGGCGGCGCAGAATTGTGGGCCGCTTCGCCGGTGCTGGCGTCTCGTTCGTGTTGTGATCGGGCTGGTTCATGGAGCGCACCTTGTGCGGGATAGTGTCGGATGGATCATGCGGACGAAGTCTTAAACGATTCTTAAGATCCATTGTCATGTAACACCGTGACACTATGATTGCGCCGGAACAAGTTACCGACAGTTACACTTGGCCGATTATTACCTTTGCTTACGTTACGGTGCGCAGGTTTTGCTCGCCGATTCGATCCACATATTGCTCACGTGGCGCTTGCCCGCGTAGTAGCGATAAGTCGTCGCGCCATTGTCGCTGCGCACCTTGACGATATTCGAATCGCCGAAGTCGAGCATCTGGCCTTGCGGGATGGCGGTCGACTTGAACGCGTCATTGTGGCTGGTCGCCACTTGCGTCAGGCAGGCGACCACGTCGTTGACCGAGCGCTGCGTGGTGGTGTCGATGACGGGCTCGCCGGCATCCGGATTCTTCTGGAAGTACGCGCAAGCGCTGAGAAGCAGGGGCACTGACAGGACTACGGCAAACTTCTTCATATCTCTCCTGGCGTTTCATTCGGACGACGGTGCGCGGGACGCCCGCATGGGGCAGCGCGCGCGGCACCGGGCCGCGGATCAACCACCATTATATCGGTGCGCCGCGCCCGCTTGATCCGACGAAGCATGGGCCGTGCCCGATCCGCCTGAATCCGCTCGAATTTACCTGAGTCCGCCCGAATCTATGGACCGCAGGCCGCCTGCCGCCGTCCTCCCGGGTGGCAGGCCGAACGCCTATTTGCGGCGCTGGGCCTGCGCGGCGAGCCGCACAGCCGCATTGGCCGCGCCATAGCCGTCGTAGCCGCCGCGCCGTTCGACAATTTCCAGAAAAAACCGCTGATCCAGCTGTTCGGTGTACGCGTGGAAGAACTCGCCGCCGCGCTCATCGCGGTCATACAGGATGTTGTGCGCGCGCAGCGCTTCGAGCGTCTCGTCCGGCAGCGCATAGCGCGCGGCGAGGTCGTCGTAGTAATTACGCGGGATGCGCAGCACCGGCAGACCGTCGGCGACGAATTCGGGAACGGCGCTGAAGATGTCGCCTGTGCTGAACGCGACGTGGTTCAGGCCCGAGCCGTGGTACGTGTGTAATGCCTCAGCCACCGCCGTGTGATGGTCCACCGACGCGTTCAGTACGATGCGCACCGACCCGTCATGACTGCGCAGCGCGCGGCTGCGCACCAGCCCGTACGGGTCGGGCACCAGCACGCCCGGCTCGGCCTGGAAGCCGAGCGCGGTCCGCAGAAACAGCACCCACGTATCCAGCGAAGGCGCCGGCACCGACAGGCAGACGTGGTCGATGCGCGTGAGCGGCCCCACTTCAGTCGGACCGTTGATGTCGGTGAGCACGAAATCGGCTTCGAACAGGGTGGGCTGATCCGGCGTCTCGTCGACGAAATAGTTCAGGCTGCCGTCGGGCGCCTGCACCGCTGGCAGCACGCGTTCATTCGGGCCGATCTGGCCGGAGAACGGTGCGTAGCCGAAGCCGGCGGCGCGCTCGAACGCCTGATTGGCGTCGTCCACGCGAAACGCCGACGCGCACAGCGACAAACCATGCTGCTGGAAGAAGGCGTTGGCGAAAGAATCCGGTTCGGCGTTCAGCACGATCGACGCCGCGCCGTGCTGAAACAGCGTCACATCTTTCGAACGATGCTGGCCGGCCTGGCGAAAGCGCAGCTTGCCGAGCCAGTCGACGAGATGTGCGCGGGTGGTGTGGTCGACCGCGAACTCGAGAAACTGATAGCCGACATGCGCGGGCGCGGCCGGCGATTGATAGAGCTGGCCGACCGGCTGCTGCGTGGACTCGAGCAGCGCGCGCGTCTGTTCCTCGAGGAACAGCAGTGAGCGATGGCCGTCCGCCGCGGTGATGGTGGTCGGTGCGGCGCGAAAGCCGTCGTTGAAAATTTCGAGCGAAAGCGGCCCTGTGTAACCGGTTTTCACGACCTGCGCGGTGAAGGCCGCCAGATCGAAATCGCCCTGGCCCGGGAAGCAGCGGTAGTGGCGGCTCCACTCGAGCACGTCCATGGCCAGCTTCGGCGCGTCGGCGATTTGCACGAAGGCGATGCGTTCGCCCGGAATGTCGGCGATCGCATCCACCGTATCGTTCAGCGACAGCGTATGAAAGCTGTCGAGCACGAGCCCCAGATTCGGATGGTTCACCGCGTTGACGAGCTTCCACGCATGGCGGTAGGTCTTCACGTGCTTGCCCCACGCGAGTGCCTCATAACCGGCGATCACGCCGGCTGCTTCGGCCGCGCGGGCCAACGCGCCCAACTGGTCGGTCATCAGCGAATCGTCGCCGATGGTGTCGGGCGAGACGTTGCTGCACACCAGAATCCGGTCCGTCCCCAGTTCGTGCATCACGTCGAACTTGCGCTTCGCCCGATCCAGATTGCGCGCGAGGCGCTCCGGGCTCACCCCGTCGAAATCGCGGAACGGCTGGAACAGCATGATTTTCAGCCCGAGATCCTCGGCGATGCGCCGCACCTCGGCGGGCGAGCCGTCGAAATACAGCAGGTCGTTCTCGAAGATCTCGACCCCTTCGAAGCCCGCCGCCTGGATGGCGGTCAGCTTCTCGACGAGGGTCCCGCTGATCGACACGGTGGCAATCGAACGTTGCATGAACGGCTCCTGCAAAAACAATGAAACGGCTGTTGGGAGGGCGAAATGGTCGCTTTGCCGCGTCCGCGCGCCTTGCGGTCCGCCATGTTGCAATGCGGGGAATGGTCTAGCTAGTTACCAACAACCAGCAAGAGACGGATCGAAAGTACCCGCATTAACCGCAATTTTCGACAGTTTATACAAACTAACTAGATGGTACAAATTCGTATAAACCCCGAATGACGATTGCGGACAATGCGCGCACACTGCGCTCATGTTGTAGAGCCGCGGCGCGTGCCGTGGCCCGCTTTATGTCTTACTTTTGCAGGAGTAGTCGTCATGAGTTTTGCCTCAGTGCTGGTCCTCAACGGACCGAATCTCAACCTGCTCGGCACGCGTGAGCCGGCTATCTATGGCTCGGAAACGCTCGACGACGTCGCGAAACTTTGCCGCGACGCGGGCGATCGGCTGGATCTGGCGGTCGACTTCTGTCAATCGAATGCCGAGCATCAACTCATCGACTGGCTGCATGCGGCGCGCAGCAAGGTCGACGGCATCGTGATCAATCCTGCCGCTTACACGCATACCTCGGTGGCGATTGCCGACGCGCTCACCGCGATCGAAAAGCCCGTCATCGAAGTGCATATTTCAAACGTGCATCGCCGCGAAGCGTTCCGGCATCACTCGTACGTGTCGGCGGTGGCCGAGGCGATCATCATTGGTTGCGGTACGCAGGGCTATGTGCTCGCGCTGGAGCGGATGACGACTATTCTTAAGAATAGGGCGGCAAAATGAACCAACAAGCAAACACTCAAGCGAGCGCAAAATCGTTTCTCGTCGGCCTGATCGGCTCGGGCATCGGCGGATCGCTCAGCCCCGCGATGCATGAGGAGGAGGGCAGCAAGCTCGGCCTGCACTATGTGTACCGGCGCATCGACTTGGAAGCGTTGAAGTTGGACATCACGGCGCTCTCCGATTTGCTCGTTGCCGCCGAGCGTATGGGCTACAACGGGCTGAACATCACGTACCCGTGCAAGCAGGCGGTGATCCCGCTGCTCGACGAACTGTCCGACGACGCGCGCGCACTCGGCGCGGTCAACACGGTTCTGTTCAAGGACGGCAAACGTATCGGCCACAACACCGATTGGTCCGGTTTCGCGCGCGCATTTCAACGCGGCTTGCCGGACGTATCGCTGGAACGCGTCGTGCAACTGGGCGCGGGCGGCGCGGGCGCGGCAGTCGCGCATGCCGCGCTGACGATGGGTACGCAAGCGCTTACGCTGTTCGACGTGGACGCCGCGCGCGCCGCATCGCTCGCCGCGGATTTGCAGAAGCGTTTTCCCGCCTCCACCGTGACCGCCGGCGACTCGCTCACGGAATCGCTCCATGAATCGCTCGTGGCCGCTAACGGCCTGATTCACGCCACGCCCACCGGCATGGCGAAATTGCCGGGCTTGCCGTTGCCGGTCGAATTGCTGCACCGCGGTTTGTGGGTGGCGGACATCGTCTATTTTCCGATCCGCACCGCGCTATTGCAGGCCGCCGAAGCGCTTGGCTGCCGCACGCTGAGTGGCGGCGGGATGGCGGTGTATCAGGCGGTCGACGCGATGCGACTCTTCACGGGCCTCGAGCCCGACGCCGAGCGCGTCTACACGCATTTCCAGTCCTTGTTGCAACGCCCCTAAGGAAGTCCCTTCGGGGACGCTAAACCGGTAGCACGCGAGCCGTACACAACCGGTGCACAACCAGACCGAGGAGACAGAGACGCCATGCCACAACCCATTCAATCGCCCCCCGCCGACGCAACGACCCAGCCGAATGCCAAGGCGAGCTCCGTGCGCCGCACGAAAGCCCGCTATCAGATTCTCTCGCTGCTAGCGATCGGTACGATGATCAACTATCTGGACCGCACGGTGCTCGGCATCGCGGCGCCGCAGTTGACCAAGGAACTCGGCATTAACGCCGCGCTCATGGGGCTGCTGTTCTCCGTGTTCTCGTGGAGCTATGTGGCCTCGCAGATTCCGGGCGGCCTGTTTCTCGACCGCTTCGGCAGCAGGGTGACGTATTTCCTGTCGATGACCTTCTGGTCGCTGTTCACGCTGGCGCAAGGTCTCGTGCATGGCATCGGCGCGTTGTTCGTGTTCCGGCTCGGCCTCGGCGTCGCGGAAGCGCCGTGCTTCCCGACCAATAGCCGGGTGGTGGCCACCTGGTTTCCGCAGAGCGAACGCGCGATGGCGACCGGCACTTACACGGTCGGCGAATATATCGGCCTCGCGTTTTTCAGTCCGTTTCTGTTCATGCTGATGGGCGCGTTCGGCTGGCGTTCGTTGTTCTACGTGGTGGGCGGCGTGGGCCTCGTGTTCGGCCTGATCTGGTGGGTGTTCTATCGCGAGCCGCACGATCATCCGACAGTCAATCAGGCGGAGCTCGACTACATCGAAGCAGGTGGCGGTCTGACGCACGGGAAGAAGGACGCCGATATCTCCGGCGCACCGGCGGCAGCGGGTGCAGCCGGCGGAGCGACGGCTACGGCAAAGGCCGGCTTCGAATGGCGCACCATCGGGCGTCTGCTCAAGCATCGTCAACTGACCGGCATCTGCCTCGGCCAGTTCGCCGGTAACTCGACGCTGGTGTTCTTCCTCACCTGGTTCCCGACGTATCTCGCCACCGAACGCCATATGGCCTGGCTGAAGATCGGCTTCTTCGCGATCATGCCGTTCATTGCCGCGTCGATCGGCGTGATGTTCGGCGGCATCTTCTCCGACTGGCTGCTGCGTCGCGGCAAGTCGCCGAACGTGGCGCGCAAACTGCCGATCATTGCCGGCCTGCTGCTCGCGTCGACGATTATTTTGGCCAACTATGTCGAGAGCAACGTGGCGGTGATCGCGATTCTGTCAGTGGCGTTTTTCGCGCAGGGCATGGCGGCGCTGGGCTGGACGCTGGTCTCGGACATCGCGCCCGACGGCCTGCTTGGTGTGACCGGCGGCATCTTCAACTTTGCCGCCAATCTGGCCGGCATCGTGACGCCGTTGGTGGTGGGTTTCATCGTCGCGGCGACCGGCTCGTTTGTCGGTGCGCTGGTGTTCATCGGCGCGCTCGCCTTGATCGGTGCGCTGTCTTACATCTTTATCGTCGGCGATATCAAGCGGATCGTGCTGGTGGATTGAACCGGATGGTTGGATCCAATGGCCTGATGGAATAGAGAAGGGGGACGTGGTGATACCACGTCCCCCTTCTTTTATTGCAGTTCTGCCTCAGTCTTCCTTGCGCACGAAACGCAGCACGGCGTCGACGATCATCGCGCGATGACGCGCACGCAGGCGCGGGTGCGACGGATCGCGGCCGAATGCCGTACCGAAGGTATGGCGATTGCCGACGCGGTGAAAGCACAGCGAGCTGATCATCAAGTGCAGGTCGATCGCATCGACGTCGCTGCGGAACAGTCCCGCCGCGATGCCGCGCGAGAGCAGATCTTCGATCGTATGAATGACGGTGACGTTGCGGCCTTTGAAGGACTTCACCTGCTCGACGTACTTCGCGCCGTGAATGTTCTCGATCGTCACGAGGCGGACGAAGTCGCGCTGGCGGTCGTGATAGTCGAACGTGAACTCGACCAGCGCGCGCATGCCCTCGATCGGATCGAGTTCGCTGACGTGCAGATCCTGTTCGAGTGCGCGAATGTCGCCGTACACTTTTTCCAGCACAGCCTGGTACAACCCTTCCTTACTGCCGAAGTAGTAGTACAGCATGCGCTTGGTCGTGTTCGTACGCTCCGCGATCGCGTCGACGCGCGCACCGGTCAGCCCCATCGCGGAGAACTCCTGCGTCGCGACGTCGAGGATGTTGCGCTTGGTCTGTTCGGGATCGTACTTGCGTCTGGCGTCCGTACGCGAGGCGTTGGACACGATGCCGGTGGTATCAGGCTCGGCGGCCTTGCTTCCCTTTTTCATTGTGTTTTCGAGCGGCAGTGACGGCGCATTCTAGCATGGCCAAACCAGCCTCTGGAGCGGGTCTCCGGCATAAGCGCCGGCGTATTGAATCGCGTCACGGCGTCGACCGGTTCGAGGGGCGCCGGGCGGCGAGTGCGTCGCGCGTCTGCATGGCGGTATAGGTGAGTTGCGCGGCCGCGAGACCGAGCGCGCCGTAGGTGGGCGTCAGGCCGAAGGCGGCGAACGCGTCGGGCACCGGCCGTTCGCCGGAGATGGCGGCCGCCAGCAATTCGCCCGAGACCGTGGTGGGCGCCATGCCGTGCCCGCCGAAGCCGACCGCGTACCAGATGCCGTCCGTGCTGCGGCCGATTTGCGGCATCTTGTGCCGCGCGTAGCTCATCAGGCCGCCCCAGGCGTGCTCGATACGCACGTCGTGCAATTGCGGATAGACCTTCAGCAGATCGCGCCGCAACAGCCGCGCGATGATGTCAGGAGAGCGGTCGCGAACCGAGATGCGGCCGCCCCACAGGATGCGTGTGTCGGGCAGCGGGCGATAGTAGTCGAAGGCGAAGCGCGTGTCGTAGACGGCGGCGCGGGTGTCCATTGCGTCTTTCAGGCGTGCGCCGAGCGGCTCGGTGGCCATGACGTAGGTGGCGATCGGCAACACCGCGCGTTCGACCCGTGGATAGACGTTGCGCGCATAACCGCCGCCGGCCATCACGACGTGGCGCGCGTCGAGCGCGCCGTGCGGCGTATGCACCACGAAATCCGAGCCTTCGAGCTCCAAGCGTACAACGGGCGATTTCTCGTGAATCTGCACGCCCGCGTTAGCCGCGGCACCCGCGACACCGAGCACATATTTCAGCGGATGAAAGTGGAATGCGTTGCGCTCGAACAGGCCACCGTGATAGCGGCTCGTCTTCAGTTGTGAAGCAAGTTCCGCGGCCGCCACGGGTTCCCACTCGACACCGAACGAATCCCGCATCAAGCGCCGTTGCGTCTCGAGCCTTGCCGGTTCGTCGAACCAGTTGGCGAGGATCACGCCGGCATCGGTCACGTCGCAATCGATGCGGTAGCGCCGGATACGCTTCCTCATCAGATCGACGGCGTCGGTTGTCAGCGTATAGAGTTCGCGCGCGCGGGCCGGCCCGAGGGTTTTCAGCAGATCCGCGCAATCGAGGCTGTAGCCGCCGAACACGAATCCGCCGTTGCGGCCGGAGGCGCCGAAGCCCACCTGCTCGGTTTCGAGGACGGCGACGTCGGTGACGCCGCGCTCGGCGAGCCCCAACGCCGTGGACAAACCCGCGAGGCCGCCGCCAATGATGCAGACGTTGACGCTGCGCCGGCCGGTTAGCGGCGCGTAAGCGGACGGGTGCCCGTCAGAGCGGGTCACGGTGGCTTCGTAAAAGCTTTGCATGCGGCTAGGGTAGCGGCAATGGCGCGCCCGCGTCCAGCCATCTGACAATGCTTGCACTTCGAATCGGTTAGACAGAAGGCCGGCATCCGCAAAAAAGCGAATGCCGGCCTTGTCCGCTGCCGCTGGACCGGTTCAGGACACCGGCAGCAACTTGCCGCTAAACACCACCGGACCCTTAGGCGCATTGTGATCGGGCGAGCCGCCTGGCGCTTCGATCGAGACCGCCAGCGCCGCGTAGCCCTCAGGCTTTTGCTGACCAGCCGTCACCTTGCCGTTGGCGCTGTCCGGCAGCATGCCGAGCGACACCGGATGGCCATTGGCCGGAATGCCCCACAGCTCCATCGCCCGTCCGGCCGGCAAGTCGACCTTGCCGAGCGGATGCAGCGTCATGGTGGCGTGGGCTTCGTCCCATGCGACCAGCATGACCGGATGCGCGTCCTTGTCATTCAGCACCGCGACATGCGAAACGGCCGCTTCGGGTGTTTGCGGCTGTTGCGCAACGGTTGGCGCCGTGGCAGGTGTCGCACCGGACGGCAACAGCGAGCGCACGGCGACCACCACGGCGACTGCGGCGAACCCGGTCACGCCGATCGCCCAGCCACGCCAGAACGCGAGGTTATCGAAGAGGCTGCCGGATGGACGCGCAGGTTTTTCGACCACGGTGCGGGGGTGTGTGACTTCGCGTGCCGCCTCACGTGCCGAGCTCAGGCCGAGCCGCCGCTCGATGGCATCCCACACGGCGGCCGGCGGCATGCGCGGCTCCGCGAGTTCGGCCAGTGGCGAGATCCGCCGCTGCCATTCTTCGACGGCGTGACGAATCACCGTATCGTGGTCCGCGTACTGCTGGAAGCGGCGCCGAGCGCCACCACGCAGCGTGCCGAGCACATACTCGGCGGCCAGCATATCGACCAGCTGAGGATAGCGATGGAGATTCATCACTCACCTCCCAGGCAGGTTTTCAGCTTGGCAAGGCCGCGCCGTATCCATGATTTGACGGTGCCGAGCGGCACGGTCAGAACGTCGGCGATTTCGCTATGGCTCTGATCGCGCAGGTAGGCGAGCGCAACCGCCTGACGCTGCGCTGGGTCCAGTTGCTGCATGCAGCCGGCCAGCAGGCGTGCCTGCAGGCTGACCGCGGTCAGCGCTTCGGGATCCGGATCGCCGCTTGCCACAAGATCGTCCAACGCATCGCTCCATTCTGTTTCCTGCTTGCTCACCCGCCGCAGGTGATCGAGCGCACGATTCCGGACGATCGCCGACATCCACGTCATCGGGGCGGACAGTGCGCGGCGGTAATCGCCGGCAAAGCGCCAGATATTGACGAAGCTGTCCTGCAAGACTTCTTCGGCCCACTCGTGCCTGCTCAATATACGAAGCGCAAGGCCAAACAGTTTCGGGGCGGCGAGATCATATAGCTCGCGCAGTGCCGCAGCGTCTTCCTTGGCAATGCGTTCGAGCAACTCGGCGAGGGTTTCCGGCGTCAGTTCTCGAGGATTGGCGGTCATGGAAAGTGGTGTGGTGAGCGTGCGAGCCTATGTTACGCACTTTCTTCCCGGTCTTATATGTGGTTTTCCCCCCCAGCGGGCGGCTTTAGACGCCCCAGCGCAACACCAGCGGATCGAGCCGCCTCGCGACTTTCAGCAAGCCTGCACGCGTGGCCGGATGCATTGGCGGCAATGGATGGCGCACGGCGTCCGATCGAATCACACCGCCTTCTTTCATCAAGGCCTTGCACGACGCGAGGCCGCCCTGGCGGTTTTCGTAGTTGATGAGCGGCAGCCATGCCTGATAGTGGGCGGCGGCCGTTTCGGTGTCGCCGGCCGCATAGGCGTCGACGATCAAGCGGATGCCGTCCGGGTAGCCGCCACCGGTCATCGAACCGGTTGCGCCCGCATCGAGATCGGCCATCAGCGTGATCGCTTCTTCGCCATCCCACGGACCCACCACGGCGTCGCCGCCCAGTTCGATCAGCTCGCGCAACTTGTTCGCCGCCTGCGGCACTTCAATCTTGAAGTACGACACGTTCTGCAGTTCGCGGGCCATGCGCGCGAGAAACGGCGCGGACAACGCCGTGCCGCTGACCGGCGCATCCTGGATCATGATCGGAATCCCGATGGCATCGGAGACCGTGCGATAGAACTCATCGATGCCGCGCTCACCAATGCGGATCGTTGCGCCGTGGTACGGCGGCATGATCATCACCATCGCGGCGCCCGCAGCTTGCGCGCTGCGGCTGCGTTCAGCGCATAGGTGCGAGCTGAAATGCGTGGTCGTGACGATCACCGGCACGCGACCCGCGACGTGTTCAAGCACCAGGTGCATCAGCGTGTTGCGCTCGTCGTCGGATAGCGCGAACTGCTCGGAGAAGTTCGCCAGAATGCACAGGCCGTTGGAACCCGCATCGATCATGAAATCGATGCAGCGTTTCTGGCCATCCAGGTCGAGCCGGCCGGCCTCGTCGAAGATGGTCGGCGCGACGGGGAACACGCCGCGCAATGGAGCAGGGTTGGGTGTTTGGGTCATAGCGATGTGCGTTGTGCTGAGGTGAGGGGACGACGTGATGAGGCGTGGGTTTTTGAGTGTCTCCGCAACTGACTATACGGCGGCGTGCGTGGCGGGTATATTGAATAGTTTCCATCTTGTGATCGCTTTTACGACTCACCTCGTGGGTTCGCGGCAAGCCATGAAAGACACCCTGAACGTTCTGCTGTCGAGACTGCGCATGAAGCAACTGCAATTGCTGATCGCGCTCGACGACCACACGTCGCTGCACAAAGCAGCCGGCGCGATGTCGATGACGCAATCGGCTGCCAGCAAGGCGTTACAGGAGCTGGAGTCGATGCTCGAGGCGCCGCTCTTCGAGCGCTCGAAGAGCGGCATGATCCCGAACCAGCTTGGTCACTGCGTGATCCGCTACGCGCGGCTCGTGGCGACGGACCTCACCGCGCTGTGCCAGGACGTCGCCGAGATACGCTCGGGGCGCGGCGGCCGTCTCGCGATCGGGGCGATCATGGGCGCGATTCCCGAATGCGTCGTGCCGGCGCTGAATGATCTGCATGCCGGGCAGCCGGGCCTGTCGATCGAAGTGGTGGAAGATACGAGCGCGCGCATGCTGCTGCAACTCGACGAAGGCCGGCTCGATCTGGTGATCGGCCGTGCGGCAGTCGCCGCCGATCCGTCGAAGTACCACTACCATCCGCTCGATGACGAGCCGCTATCCGTGGTGGTGGGTTACGAGCATCCGTCCTTGGCCAGGAAGGAAGTGACACTGCGCGATCTGGCCGGTCACCGCTGGGTGATGTATCCGTCGCATATGCCCTTGCACGCGTTGCTCGAACGCGAGATGGATCTGGCGGGGCTCGAGATGCCGGACAACCCGATCTCGACCGCGTCCACCTTTGTGACAGTCGCGTTACTGCAAAATAGTGTCGATCTGGTTTCACTTTTGCCGACCGCGATCGCGGCGTTGTTCGCCAGGCAAAAAATGTTGCGTCTCGTGCCGGTCAAATTGAAGTCGCCTTCGCAAACCTTCGGCGTGGTCACGCGCAAAGGCGGCGTGCTGTCGCCGCCGGCTGAGCAATTCATTGCGTTGTTGCGAGGACGAAAGGTGGGGCAGGCGGAGAGTCAGGTGATGCAGAAGCAAAAAACCGCCTGAAACTAGCGTTTTTTCGACTTACGAAAGACATCCAATATCTCACGCCATGCGGTGCTCCGCCATGCCCCATGCAGAGGTGTTGCTGCGGCGACACTCTCGGGTAAATCCGAACCGATTGCAGGCGCGTTTTCCGCGCTACACTTGATCGAAGGTGCGCCGAATTGAAGAGCATGGCGCACGCTCGGGGAGAGCAGCCATGAATCGGCCACTGGTTCGGTTACCGCTTCGCACGACTGGCACGGCGCCCGTCAGGAAGTGGCTCAAATGGGGGCTGGCAGCGGCGTTTCTGCTCGCGCTGGCTTTCGCGGCGCGCTTTATGCAGGTCGAGATCGAAACATCGCGACTGCAGGCGCGCTATCTCTCCGAACTCACGCGCGACGTAGGTTTCTCCGTCGAGAACGGTCCAAGTCATTCCATCCGCTTTCCTCAGGCAGACAAAGGCCCCTACGACAGCCGCCTCGGCTACGCGTTGCTGCCGTCGTTCCAGAAGCGATTGCTCGAACGCGGGTTTGAAATCAGCGCACAGTCGCGCGATTCCGAACGGATGCTGTCGCTGGCCGATAACGGTCTATTTATTCCTTACGCCGAAAAAGATCAGGCGGGGCTGCAACTCTTCGACGGTACCGGCGCGCCGCTCTTTGGTGCACAGTTTCCGGGCCGCGTTTATGACAGTTTCGATTCGATCCCGCCGCTGGTCGTCAATTCGCTGTTGTTTATCGAAGACCGCTATCTGCTCGATCCGGATCAGCCGAACCGCAATCCGGCGATCGACTGGGGACGCTTTAGCCGCGCGCTAGTCGACCAGGGCGCGCGCGTGTTCAACCGGCATCAGTCGACGCCCGGCGGCAGCACGCTCGCTACGCAGATCGAGAAGTTCCGTCACTCGGCGGACGGGCGCACGGCAACGCCGCCGGAAAAATTGCGGCAAATCGCATCGGCCTCCGTACGCGCCTATCTGAATGGCCCGCAGACGATGCCCGCGCGCCAGCAGATCGTCGTTCACTATCTCAACTCGGTGCCGCTTGCCGCGCAACCGGGTATCGGCGAAATCAATGGGATTGGCGACGGTCTGGCCGCCTGGTATGGTCGCGATTTCAACGACGTCAACCGCATTCTCAAAGCGCCGTCGACCGAAGAGAATCTGGCGGAGCAGGGCGAGGCGTTTCGCCAGGTGCTGTCACTGATGATCGCGCAGCGGGCGCCGTCGTATTTGCTGAATCACGGCTATACCGAACTCGATCGTCTGACGGATAGCTATTTACGGCTGCTGGCGACCGGTGGCGTCATTTCGATTCCGCTGCGCGATGCTGCGCTGTCCGCGCAAGTGGATCTGCGCCACGCGTCGCACAAAACGCAGAACCCGGACTCGTACGTGTCGCGCAAGGCCGTCACGTCGATGCGCTCGCATCTGTTGGCGGCGCTCGGCATTCCGAGTTTCTATGAACTCGACCGGCTCGACTTGCAGGCGAAAGGCACGCTCAACAACGCTGTGCAGCAGGCCGTGAGTGAACGCCTCGCCGCCGCCGCGACGCGCGATGGCGCGCAAGCCGCCGGGATCGTCGGCTATGAAATGCTGCGCCCCGCCGACGATCCGTCGAAAATCGCCTATAGCTTCACGCTGTTCGAACGGCGTGACGGCGCGAACCTCGTGCGGGTGCAAACCGACAGCGTCAACCAGCCGTTCGACATCAACTCCGGCGCGCGGCTGAATCTCGGGTCGACCGCGAAGATGCGTACTGTGGTGACATATTTGCAGATCGTCTCCGACCTGCATGCGCGTTATGGCTCGATGAGCATACCGGAACTGAAAGCCGTGAAGCCCGATCCGAACGATCAGCTTACGCGCTGGGCGCTCGATTATCTGACGCATACCCCGGATCGCTCACTGCAAGCCATGCTTGATGCTGCTGTGGAACGCAAATACTCGGCGAGCCCGGGTGAAACGTTCTATACGGGCGGCGGTGCGCAGACCTTCAACAACTTCGACTCCGACGACAACAGCCGTATTCTGACCGTGCACCGCGCCTTCCAGCATTCGGTGAATCTGGTGTTCGTGCGGCTGATGCGCGATATCGTCCACTACGAGATGGTGCAGACCACTGGACCATCGTCGCAATGGTTGGGCGATCCGGCAATCCGCAAGATGTATCTCACGCGTTTCGCCGATCAGGAAAGCCGTGTGTACATGAATCGTTTCTACACGAAGTACCACGGCAAAGCGCCCGAACAGCAGTTGGCCTTGCTGCTGCTCGGCGTGCGCAAATCGCCGCCTAAGGTGGCGACGGTGTTGCGCAGCGTCGCACCGGATGAATCGAATGCGTGGTTCAACGCGAAGATGCGGGCCGCGTTGAAGAACACGCCGGCGGCCTCCATGCTGGACGATGAGGATCTGGGGGACCTGTACGATAAGTATGCGATCGACCGCTTCAATCTGAACGATCGCGGCTACATTTCGAGCGTGCATCCGCTGGAACTGTGGACGCTCAACTATCTGCGCGCCCATCCCGATGCGACGCTCGAGCAGATCGAAAACGCGAGCCGCGACGTGCGTCTGTCGACGTATTCCTGGCTCTTCAAGACCCGCTATCACGCTACCCAGGATCGCCGCATCAAACGGATGGTTGAACTGCGCGCGTACGATGCGATCGGCAAGTCGTGGCAGGCGCTCGGTTATCCGTTCGCGACGCTCACGCCGTCGTATGCGGCAGCGATTGGCGCGTCCGGCGACCGGCCGGCCGCGCTCGCGCAACTGATCGGCGTGATTGCCAACGACGGCAACAAGGTGCCGACCGAAACCCTCACGCAACTCGACTTCGCGAACAATACGCCATACGAAACGCATTTCCAGCGTGCGGCCGTGGCGCCACAGCAGCAGATTTCGCCGGAGATCGCCGGGGTAGTGAAGGGGCTGTTGCGCGATGTTGTATTAGGCGGCACGGCTAAGCGTCTCGCCCAAGGCATGACGTTCCCTGATGGTCAGACACTTGAGATCTACGGCAAGACCGGTACAGGCGATCAGCGCTTCAATGTGTGGGCCAAAGGCGCGCGCCTGATCGAGTCGCGCAAGGTGAACCGCAGCGCAACCTTCGTGTTTGTGATGGGAGATCGCTTCTACGGCACGCTGACCGCCTGGGTGCATGAACCGTATGCGGCCCATTACGAGTTCACCAGCGCACTCTCGGTGCAGTTGCTGAAGTCGTTGGCGCCGGTACTGCAGCCGTTGCTGCAAAACCCGCCTGCTAAAACTGCTTCTGTAGCGAAGGTGGCGGCACAATGAGCGGCGGGTGAGCCACGAGCCATGACTGTATGAGCGCCGTGCAAGCTTCATGGGCGAGGGTGCAGCCCGCTGCGGACCCGCGCACAACAGGAAATCGATGCGTCTCGACGCCTAATAGCCCGCGTCCGTCGCCGGCTTAAGAAAAAGTTCGTGCACGGGCGCGAAATGCGCGTATAGCGGCAGAATCGCACCGCCCATGGCCCGCGCATCGGCACCGATGGTGCCTTCCAGCAGTTGCGGGCGCACCATACCTTCCCATTCGAAGCGATCGAGCACGCGCTCGGTTCGACGGATGATTTCGCGCACCAGTTGCCGGTCGAGCTCGCCGTCGATCACCACCGCTTCCAGGTCGAGCAGGGCAGCCGCATTGGTCAACGCACTGGCGATCGCAGGGCACGCGGTATCGAGCCATTGTTCGGTCTGCCGCCACAGTTCGGGCGACAACGCGCGATGATCATGCGCGGCGCCAGCCGGCGCGCCCGAGTCGATCAACAATTGTTCCAGAACGAATCCCGATGCTGCGTGCAGCAGTTGCCGCGCCGGCTTGCGCGCGCTGCCGTCTCTTAACGGAATCGAACCGACAGCGCCCGCGTTGTCATGCGGCCCGCCATGCAAACGGCCGTCGATCACCAGACCGCCGCCGATAAACGTGCCGACGAACAGGTAGAGAAAATTGTGAATCCCGCGCCCTTGGCCCATTACGAGTTCGGCGGCGCAGGCGGCGGTGGTGTCTTTGGCGAACTCGACGGGCAAGCCCGTCATCGCCGCGATACGGGTGCGCAAGTCGATCTCGTGCCACGCGTCCAGTGCTTCCTGCGGCGCGCCGAGAAAGTCGCGCCAGCCGCCGAGCCACAACGGCGCCGCCACGCCCACGCCCACCACTTTGTTCGCCCTCGCGCCGAGCGTCTGATTCACGCGCGCCAGTTTGCTGTCGAGCGCGGGGAATAGCGTGCGCGAGTCGGGGTAGGCATACTCGAATACGTCGCGGCACACGACGTGGCCCGCGAAATCCATTGCCAGTACGTCGAGACTGCGGCGTCCCACCTTGATGCCGATGGTGTACGCCCCGTCGGCACGCAATGCGATCGGTACCGAGGGCTGACCGATGCGGCCGCGCACGCGCGCCTGCTTTTCGAGCAAGCCGTCGTCGATCAGACGGTCGACGATCATCGACACCGTCTGCATCGACAGACGCGTGAGACGGCCCACCTCGGCTTTCGGCAAGGGCCCGTGCAGACGGATCGTCTGCAGGACGATCCGTTCGTTGAACTGCCGCATGCCGACCTGATTCGAGCCGACCGTGCGTTTGAGGGGGGAACGTGTACCGGTGGTTTCCATCGTCGTGTGCCCCTCAGCGGGATGCGGGCATCATGCAATCGCCTTGACGTCCGCTTCCTTCGCGCCCGTCATGATCGCCACGGCCTCCGACATGTGGATGTCTTTGGTGTTCACCACCGCGGCGCGCCGGCCGAGCCGCTGGATATGAATGCGGTCCGCGACTTCGAACACGTGCGGCATGTTGTGGCTGATCAGGATCACCGGCAGTCCCCGCTCGCGCACGCGGCGGATCAGTTCGAGCACCATGTTGCCTTCCTTGACGCCGAGCGCGGCGGTGGGCTCGTCGAGAATCACCACATGCCGCGCGAACGCCGCGCTGCGCGCTACGGCCACGCCTTGACGCTGGCCGCCGGAGAGCGTTTCGACCGCCTGGCGCATCGAACGGATACCGATTTGCAAATCCTTCATGTGCGCGGTGGCTTCGTCGAGCATGCGGCGCTTGTCGATCATCTTGAAGATCGAACCGCGCCAGCCCGGTTTGACGAGCTCACGGGCGAGAAACAGGTTTTCGGCGATGCTCATGGCGGGCGCCACCGCGAGTTCCTGGTACACGGTTTCGATGCCTTGCGCGCGTGCATCCAACGGGCTGCGGAATTTGACCGGCTTGCCGTCGAGCAGGATTTCGCCTTCATCGGGGACGGTAGCGCCAGAAAGCGCCTTGATCAACGACGACTTGCCCGCGCCGTTATCGCCGATCACAGCGAGAATCTCGCCGGGAAGGACCTCGAAATCGCAGCCGTCGAGCGCGGTGACGTTGCCGTAACGTTTGACGAGTCCGCGTGCCTGCAGAACGGGCATCACGGTGGAAGCGGAAGTAGATGTCGACATGACAGGCTCCAAAGAGTGCTCAACCGCGACGATGGGAAAGTTTGTCCGCGGCCACCGCGAGAATCACGAGCATGCCGGTGATCAACACCTGGTAGACCGACGAGACGCCGATCAGCGTCAAGCCATTGCGAAACACGCCGACAATCAGCGCGCCGAGCAGCGTGCCCACAATCGAGCCGCGCCCGCCGAACAGACTCGTGCCGCCCAACACCACCGCGGTAATACTGTCGAGATTCTCGGTTTGCCCGGCCTGCGGGTCGCCGACCCCGGTGCGCGACACCGACAATAGCGCGGCGATGCCGTAGATCGCACCGGCCAGCGAATACACGGTGAGCAAAATCTTCTGCGACGAGAGACCCATCAGGCGTGCGGCTTCGGGGTTATTGCCGAGCGCATACAAATGCCGGCCGGGCACGGTGTCGCGCAAGACGAACCACGTCGCCGCATACATCAGCAGCGTGAGGACCGTGCCGTAGGTGACATCGGCGGGGCCGAACTTGAACGTGTTGCCGAGGAACATGATCGCGTCCGGCAGGTTCGAGACGCTCTCCGCATTCGAATAGATTTGCGTGAGCGCGAACGCAATATTCAGTGTGCCCAGCGTGACGATAAAGGCCGGCAATTTGATCCGCGTGATCAGCACGCCGTTGAGCGCGCCGAACAGCGTGCTCGCGGCGACACCGCACAGAATCGCGAGAACGGGCGGCACGCCGAGCGTGACCGCGAATTTGGTCATGATGATCGAACCGAACGCCATCACCATCCCGCACGACAGATCGATCCCGCCTGTCAGCACGATCAGCGTCTGGCCGATCGCGATCGTGGCGACCACCATCGTCTGTTGCAGGATCAGCGAGAGGTTCTGGAACGACAGGAACCGGTTGCTCTGTGAAATGAAGAAGCCGCAGGCCAGCAGCAGGGCGATCAGCGGTCCGATTTCAGCGAGCGACGGCAGGCGGTCGGCGAAGGTGCGCGAGTGGGCAGCAGGCGCGGAAGGGGTCGACATGATAGGTGTCCTCGATGCATGAGCGTGGCGGGCTGGCCACGCGGTAAAAGCAGCAATCCAGCGGCCCAGCGCAGTGGGCCGCCGTTCAATGCGCGTTACTTGTTGCCCCAGCAGTTGTCGAGGCCGAACTTCGTATCCTTGCTGTCGATGCCGGACATCGGCTTGTCCGTGATCAGCGTCACGCCGGTGTCCTGATAGCCGGAGACCTTCTTGCCGGTCTTGGCATACTCGACGCCCGCCGTCACGCCGAGCGCGGCCATCTTCAACGGATACTGCTGCGAGGTTGCGGCAATCGCGCCGGCCTTCACATTGCGTACACCTTCGCAGCCGCCATCGATCGAAACGATCATCACGCTCTTGTCTTTGCCCGCCGCTTTGAGCGCGCGATACGCACCTGCGGCTGCCGGTTCGTTGATCGTATAGACCACGTCGATGTCCGGCGATTTCTGCAGGCAGTTCTCCATCGCCGTCTGGCCCTTCGCCTGATCGCCGCGGGTGTCCTGGCTGCAGACGATCGACGGATCGCCTTCCTTCACGCCGAAGCCTTCCAGGAAGCCGTTATGACGCAGCACGCCGACCGATACACCGGGCGCTAAGTCGAGCGTGGCGATCTTCGCGGGCTTGCCGTTCATCGCGGCTTTCGCGTACTTGCCGATCAGCACGCCGGCCTTGAAGTTGTCGGTGGCGAAGAGGGCGTCCGTGGCATCTTGCGGATCGGTCGGCGTGTCGAGCGCGACCACCATCACGCCGGCGGCGCGCGCTTTCCTGATGCTCGGCACGATCGCTTTCGTGTCGCTCGGCGTGATCAGAATCGCTTTCGCGCCGGCCGTCATCATGTTTTCGATGGCGGTGACCTGGCTCGCGTTGTCGCCGTCGAACTTGCCGGCGGCGGTGAGCAGCTTGGCGCCGTCTTTCGCGGCAGCCGCTTCGGCACCTTCTTTCATCTTCACGAAGAACGGGTTGGTGTCCGTCTTGGTGATGAGACCGACGACAGGCTGGTCGGCCGCCTGACTCGCGCTCGCACACCACACCGCCGATGCCGCAACGCACATCGAGACGATTTTCCTGGCGACAGGATGCCTGCGGGAATTCAGATTCATGGGACGCTCCTCCGGTTATTAGCAACGACGTTGTGAACTGCGGGCGGTGGCGCACGCGAACGCCGCGCGCTTTCCATCTGTTTGCAATCGGGCTTGGAAACTGACGCGATACCTGGGCAGCCCGAAGTGGACTGCTTAAATCACTTTGGTTGATTTAGTAGAGCAGGCGTGGGGACGCGCGTCAAGGAACCGATCGGAGAAGACGTCGACGCGCAGAAGCGGCCGCCAGGGCGGCGGGCCTTACGTGACGGGGTTTGGCGGGAGTGGTGCGATGCAAGGTCGAGCACCGGAACTTCGGGAAAGTCCTGGCTCGCTTGTAAGTGAATTGAAGTCTTAAGTGATCTTTCGCGACGGTATTGGCTATCGTCGTGAAGGTCTGAAGTGGCAGCTCAGCGCGGCGATTCTCCCGGCGATGATCGAAAACCTGATCAATGACGTGAGAATCGTGGTGAGCGTGCCTGAAGGCGCTTACCTGCGCGGCGCGAGCGTTTGACGCTTGGTTTCGAGGTGGGTGACGACACGCTGCAAGGTTCGCTCGGCCGGTCCTGGCGTCTGCACGAACTTGCAGCCGATCACGAAGCGCCGGTCGCCCTTCTGCGTCGTCAATTGCCGCGGCGCGACGATTTCCAGATCGAGCCGTAGCGTGCCGAAGCCGCCGAGTTGCAGTGTGACGTCGCGCAATACGGTGCCGCTTTCAAGCGCGCCGAAGCGCGCATCGGCGGTTTTCAAGGCCGCGCCGCCCAATGAAAGATCCTGCAGTTCCAGCCGGAACGAACCACCGTCCAGATACGGCCCGCTAGCGATGTACGGCTCCAGCACGGGCGTTTGCACTCGGAAGAATTCGCGGCGTTGAACGTAGTACAGGAGCGAGGGGAAAGCTGCGTCGAAAGCCGGGCGCCCTTCGAACATGATCGGATTGGCGTTAAGCGTCGTGAACTCCGTGCGAATGCCACCGGGCAAACTGCGGAAGATCAACTGGCGCGCTGCCGGAAGTGCGTAATTGTCCATCTCCACACTGCCGGCGTCGAAGATAAAACGAGCATTGCGCGAATCGACATCGAGCACTTGCGTAACGATCTGGCGGCCGTTGAATTCCACCGTCACGAAGTCCTGACCGGCCATCAGCTTGCGCAGGCAAACTGCGATTTGCAAGGGATGGCGCTGCGCGAAGCTCGAGTCTGCGTCGAAGGTTTGTTCGGCGACATCGGCGTCCAGCAGAAGATCGGCAATCATTTGAGTATCCATGCTTGTTATGGCCTTGGCCTGGCCTGTTGGGGGAGCGCAAGCGGCATGTGAGTCATGCCGGCGCTCGGCCTTTCCCTGTGTGATTGCAGGGACCGTGCCAACTGCATGGATGGACTGATCGAAATGGTGTTTTTGCGGTGGGACCGCTTGATACGGGCGTTTGCGGGCGGGAGGCCCGGGAGGTGGGGCGGTCGTACGTAGGGTTCGCTACGTAACGTCCTCGATGCTGTTACGGCCACGGGAACACAGGGGGGGCAACCAGGCAGGCATGCCGCCTGGCGACGCCGCTACTACGACCGGCGCGTCACACGAAGCGATGCCTTGCGACAAGCGGGAACTCAACGAGGCCGATTTTCACTGCATCATTCAACGCGCTTGACGCGCCGGGCCGGTCGATGCGCGCACGACGAGTTGAGGCGGCGAGGAAACCCGTATCGGCACGCTAGCAGCGAGCTGGCGACCTGCTTGCCCATACGACGATTCGATCAACTCGCGCAACAGATCGACCGCGAGGCCGGCGACTTCGACGGTCGGCACGGCGACCGTCGTCAACGCGGGCCGCGACTCGCGCGCCAGTTGAATATCGGTAATGCCGATCACGGACAGATCGCCCGGCACGTTCAAACCGAGATCGGCGGCGGCGTGCATGGCGCCGAGCGCCGGCAGATCGTTGGTCGCGAAGATCGCGGTGAGTGTCGGATCGGCTTCCAGCAGCGCGCGCGCCGCCGCGTAGCCGCCTTGTATCGTGTCGGGCGCGTGCTTGACGCGGCCCTTCGGCACGCCGGCCGCACGCACTGCATCGACAAACCCTTCGTAGCGAGCCGCGTGAATCCCCGAGGCCTTGCTGCCGACAATCGCGCCGATCCGCCGATGGCCGAGCGCCAGCAGATGCGTGCCGGCCAACTCGCCTGCCAGACGAAAATCGACCGCGACGCACGGCAGCCCCGGCGGCTCATTGGGGCGTTCCCACATGCACAAGACCACCGGCGTGCCGCGCGATTCGGTCGCATGAAGGTCCGCAAAATCGAGGTTCGCATTCGTCACGAGCACGCCCTCGGAAAGCGTGCCGGCGATCTGGTCGAGATACGCGCGCCCGGTCAGCGGATCTTCGTTCGTATTGCAGATGATCACGAAGTGGCCACTGCCGCGCGCCGCGCGTTCGACGGCAAGCGCGAACTCCGGATAGAACGGATTGGCGATGCTCGACACCATCAACGCCAGCGTCGGCGCGCGGCCTTCGGCGAGGGCCCGGGCGGCGAGATGCGGGCGGTAGCCGAGCGCGTCGACGGCGTCCAGCACCCGTTGCCGGGTGGTCGCACCGACCCGTCCACGATTGCGCAACACGTTCGATACCGTGGCAGGGGTGACGCCGGCGCGACGCGCGACTTCGCTAAGGGTTGGCATGGGTATTCAATATATGGGATGACTGTCCGACATTTGCATCGCAGCCCAAGGCGCGGCACCATTTGCCGCACAGACAAAACGATATCGGAGACAGGCAAGGCCCCACGATCGCATGCGATCGATTTTTTCGGTCCTGCTGATTAAGCGCTTAATCTCCGACGTCGAGCCGATTAAATCACGGAGTCGATGCGATGGCGAGCATTTCGTTGAGAGGCGTGCAGAAGGCGTATGGCGACGGCGCGCTGGTGATCCGCGATGTCGATCTGGAGATCGGCGAGAACGAGTTCTGCGTGTTTCTCGGGCCGTCCGGCTGCGGCAAGTCCACCTTGCTGCGGATGATTGCCGGCCTCGAAGACGTGACTGACGGCGACCTGTCGATTGCCGGCCGCCTCGTCAACGACGTACCGGCGGCGCAGCGCGGCGTGGCGATGGTGTTCCAGAGCTACGCGCTGTTTCCGCATATGACCGTGTTCGAAAACATGGCATTCGGCCTCAAGCTCGCCAAAACTCCCAAAGACGAAATTGACCGCAAGGTGCGGGAAGCCGCGCGCATCTTGCAACTGGAGGCCCTGCTCGAGCGCCGGCCGAAGGCGCTGTCCGGCGGCCAGCGGCAGCGCGTGGCGATTGGCCGGGCCATCGTACGCCAGCCGGGCGTGTTCCTGTTCGACGAACCGCTGTCCAATCTCGATGCGACGCTGCGTGGCCAGACCCGCATCGAAATCGCGCGGCTGCATAAGCAGTTCGCCAAAGCCAGCGTGGTGTACGTCACGCACGACCAGATTGAAGCGATGACGCTCGCCGACAAGATCGTGCTGCTGCACGCGGGTAAGGACACCGAGCGCTACGGCAGCATCGCGCAGATCGGCGCGCCGCTCGAGTTGTATCACCGTCCAAAGAGCCGTTTCGTTGCCGGTTTCATTGGTTCGCCGCGCATGAACTTTTTGCCGGGGCGGGTGGCGTCGGTCGATCCGCAGGGCGTGACCGTCACGCTCGATCACACCGATGAAAACGTGCGCGTGCCGGTCCGCGGCGATGGGTTCCAGGCGTCGCAACCCGTCACGCTCGGCGTGCGTCCGGAACACCTCGAATTCATCGGCGCGGCAACTTCTGATAACGCGCAGGACGCCGTGCTGACCCGCACCGTGTCCCTCGTCGAACAGCTCGGCGAGCATAGCTATGTCCACCTCGATCAGCCCGGCGGCGCCGCGCTGATCGCCAAGGCGCCGGGCGACACACGCCTCGCGCCGGGTGACCGCGCGAGCTTGCGTGTTCCCAGCCGCGCTTGCCATTTGTTTACCGAAGACGGCTTCGCCGCCGCTTCGCTCGAATCCGTCGAACACTACGCATAGAGGACATTCGGATGCGCCTTGGAGTCTGTTATTACCCGGAACACTGGCCGGAGTCGATGTGGGAAGACGACGCTCGCCGGATGAAGGCACTTGGCATCGAGCAGGTGCGAATCGCCGAATTTGCATGGAGCCGGATGGAGCCCACGCCAGGCGAATATGACTGGGGCTGGCTGGATCGCGCGATCGACGTACTCGGCGCAGCCGGTCTGCAGGTCGTCATGTGCACGCCGACGGCGACGCCGCCCAAGTGGCTGATCGATCGTCATCCGGACATTCTGCCGATTGGTGCGGATGGCCGTCCTCGCGCCTTCGGCTCACGCCGTCACTACGATTTCTCCTCGCCCTCGTATTTCACCGCATCGCAGCGGATCTGCACGGCAATCGCCGAGCGCTACGGCAAGCATCCCACTGTCGCGTACTGGCAGACCGATAACGAATTCGGCTGCCATCACACGGTAATCAGTTATTCGCCGGCGGCAGTAGGGCGCTTTCGCGAGTGGCTCAAGGCGCGCTATCAAACCATCGATGCGCTGAACCGCGCGTGGGGCACGGTGTTCTGGAGCATGGAATACCGCAGCTTCGACGAGATCGACGCGCCGGTGGCGACCGTCACCGAAGCGCATCCGTCACACCGGCTCGATTACCGGCGCTTCGCCTCCGACGAAGTGGCGCGCTACAACCGCATGCAGGTCGAGATCATCCGTGCGCATTCGCCGGGGCGGCCGGTCGCGCACAACTTCATGCAGCTCTTTACCGAGTTCGATCACTACAAGGTGGCGGCCGATCTCGATGTCGCGGCGTGGGACAGCTATCCGCTCGGCGCGCTCGAAGAGCAGTGGTTTGCGCCGGACGTGAAGGCGCGCTGGTTGCGCAGCGGGCATCCCGACTTCGCGTCGTTCAATCATGACGTGTATCGCGGCATGTCGAAGCTGCCGTTCTGGGTAATGGAGCAGCAGCCCGGTCCGGTGAACTGGGCGCAATGGAATCCCGCGCCGCTGCCTGGCATGGTGCGGCTGTGGAGCTGGGAGGCGTTCGCGCACGGCGCGGGCTGTGTGTCGTATTTCCGCTGGCGCCAGGCGCCGTTTGCGCAGGAGCAGATGCATGCCGGCCTGAACACGCCCGATAACAAGCTCGACGCCGGCGGTCGTGAGGCCGCGCAGGTTGCGGACGAGATTCGCGCGGTGCTTGCCGCGAACGCCGACGCTGACGCCAAGATTCGCTCGAAGGTCGCGCTCGTCTACGACTACGAAGCGAAGTGGCTCTTCGAGATTCATCCGCAAGGCGCGGACTTTCACTATCCGCGCTTCGCATTCGAGTACTACTCGGCGCTGCGTGCGCTCGGACTGGATGTCGATATCGTGCCGGTCGATGCGTCGCTCGACGGCTATCGTCTGATCGTCGTGCCGCCGTTGCCGGTCGTGCCTGCCGATTTCGCCGCACGGCTCGCAAGCTCGGGCGCGCAAGTCGTGTTGGGCCCACGCACGGGCTCGAAGACGGCAGACCTGCAGATTCCGTCCAACCTGCCGCCGGGTGCGCTGGCCTCGGTGCTGCCGTTGCGTGTATGGCGCGTCGAATCGATGCGGCCGAATGTGACCGAAGCTGTGCGGCTCGCGGATAGCCTGGACGCGAGTGTGGAAGACGGCGTCGCGCGCCACTGGCGCGATTTCATCGAAGGCGAAGGCGGCAGCGATGCAACGAGCGCGCTTGACGTGCGAGCCCATTTCGCCGACGGCCATCCTGCCTACGTGAAAAGCGGCGCGTTTCATTACCTCGCGAGCCTGTTCGACGACGCGCTCACCGTTCGCCTGTTCGCGCAGATCGCGAGCGAAGCGGGCGTGGGCACAACACCCCTCGGCGACAATGTACGCCTCAGCCGCCGTGGTGCGCTGACCTACGTGTTCAACTACGGCGATCAGACGCACACGCTGGCCGATGTTGCCGACGACGCTTTCGTGATCGGTTCACGCGCCGTCGAACCGCAGGGTGTGGCCGTCTATCGATCGGGTCAATGATTTGAAGCGCTAAACGAAGGATTCCATGCAGTAACAACAACGACGCAAGATCAAGGCATAAAGGAGACAGCAACATGGCACTGAAACCACGCAAGATTCTGCTGGCACTCGCGCTGGCCGCGGCCGCCGCGGGGGCATCCGTCGTCAGCACGGCACAGGCCGGCACGCTCGAGGTCAATATCGCGTTCAAGGGCGCGAGTCAACGCGCCGTCTGGCAGTCGATCATCGACGACTTCAAGAAAACGCATCCCGGTACCGACGTGAAGGTGTCGTTCATCGACGAAGAAGCGTACAAGGTCCAGTTGCCTGGTTGGCTCTCCACCGTCGCGCCCGATATCGTCAACTGGCATGACGGCGAGCGGATGGCGTATTACGCGCAGCGCGGTCTGTTCGAAGATCTGAGCGGCGACTGGGTGAAGAACGGCTGGAACGACATGT
Organism: Burkholderia sp. GAS332; assembly: GCA_900142905.1. NCBI lineage: Bacteria > Pseudomonadati > Pseudomonadota > Betaproteobacteria > Burkholderiales > Burkholderiaceae > Burkholderia > Burkholderia sp. GAS332. Next base: position 879,886 of record FSRV01000002.1, read on the forward strand.
ATGCGTCGACGAAGGAAGCGTCGTCGTATAAGGGCAAGCAGTATGCCGCGCCAACCGTGTATTACTCGTGGGGCATGTTCTATCGCAAGGATCTGTTCCAGAAGGTCGGCATTAGCGGCGAACCGAAAACGTGGGACCAGTTTCTCGACGACTGCAAGAAGCTGAAAGCGGCCGGCATTACGCCGATTGCCGTGGCGGGCCGTGATTCATGGACGCTGGCCGGCTGGTTCGACTACCTCGACCTGCGCCTGAACGGCAACGCGTTCCACCAGAAACTGATGGCGGGCGACATCGCGTACACCGATCCGCGCGTGAAGAAGGTCTACACGACGTGGAAGCAGCTGATCGACGCGGGCTATTTCATCGACAACTCGCTCTCCTACGATCTGGATGCCGTGCAGCCGTTCCTGTTCCAGGGCAAGGCCGCGATGATGCTGATGGGCACCTTCATCACCGGTGGTTTCCCGCCGAGCGTCAAGCCGGAAATGGGTTACTTCCAGTTCCCGATCATCGACGCGAACGTGCCCACGGCCGAAGAGGGGCCGGTCGAATCGCTGAATATTCCGTCGAAGGCGAAGAACAAGGCGGATGCGCGTGCCTTCCTTGCGTTCGTCGAGACGCCGGAAAATGGTGCGAAGCTGGCGGCCGGGCTCGGCTCGCTGTCGGCGAACAGCAAGTCGCCGGAACCCGAGGATCCCATCTCGAAGATCGGCTTCCAGATTCTCGCGAACACGAAGGGCGGCATTGCGCAGTTCTACGATCGCGACATGACGAAGGAAATGGCCGATGAGGGGATGAAGGGGATGCAGCAATTCATCTCCGATCCGTCCAAGCTCGACGACATCCTCGCGCAACTCGAGCAGACGCGTAAGCGGATCTACAAGAAGTGAGCGGTGGCGGCCCTGGTTTGGGCCGCTACGCGTTGCATCAGATCGGTAACTATGTTGCATGGGACCAGATTACGTGCTTTGCACCAACTCTGGTCGACAGCTTTGCATGGGACCAGAGTAAGCGCTAAAGCACTAACTCTGGTCGACAGGAGAATGATTGTGTCGCACTCTGTCACCCGTCACACTGTCGGCGGTCCTGCCGAACCCGGTGGTGCTGGCCTGCCTGGTTCGGGCGTACCCGCTTCGAGCGGGTCGTCGCGCGGCGGGCCGCCAGGCGTGGCGCGCCGGCGCCGTCCATCGCCAACCTCGCGCCGGCAACGGCGAGCCGCCTTTCTATTTCTCGCGCCTGCCTGCGTGATGGTGGCGATCTACGTTGTGTGGCCGATCATTTCGACCATCCGCCTGAGCTTTTTCAACTGGGATGGGATGACCGACCCGTCTTTCGTCGGCCTCGCTAACTATGTCGAGTTGTTCCATGCGCCGACGTTCTACACGGCGCTAAAGAATAACCTCGTCTGGCTGCTGCTGTTCCTGCTTGCACCGCCGATGGGGCTCGCCGTCGCGCTCTATCTGAACCAGGCGGTGGCCGGCATCCGCATCGTCAAATCGCTGTTCTTCGCGCCGTTCGTTTTATCGGGCGTGGTGGTCGGTTTGATCTTCTCGTGGTTCTACGACCCAACCTTCGGCTTGCTCGCGATGATTCTCGGGCACGGGGTGCCGGTGCTCGGCGACCCGCGTTACGCGACCCTCGGGATCGTGTTCGCGGCGCTGTGGCCACAAACCGCGTACTGCATGATTCTCTACCTGACCGGACTGACGTCGCTGAACGCCGAGCAAATCGAGGCTGCGCGAATGGAGGGCGCACGCGGCTGGTCGATGCTGTGGCACGTGATCCTGCCGCAGTTGCGGCCGACCACGTTCATGGCGATCGTCGTCACGGTGATCGGTGCGTTGCGCAGCTTCGATCTGATTTCGGTGATGACCGGCGGTGGACCGTTCGAAAGTTCGACCGTGCTCGCGTACTACATGTACGACCAGGCGATCAAGTATTACCGCATCGGCTATTCCGCGGCGGTGGCCGTCGTGCTGTTCGCGATCATGCTGGTGTACATCGTCTATCACTTGCGCCGCATGCTGCGCGCCGAGCAATAAGGAGCCGCTCATGTTTCCGATCCCGATCGACAAATGGAAGCCGGCGACGCGCCGCGTGTACAAATTGACCTTGCCGCTCGCGCTGCTGATCTGGCTGCTGCCGATGATCGCGGTTCTCGTGACCTCGGTGCGCTCGACGGAAGAACTGAGCGAGGGCAACTATTGGGGCTGGCCGAAGCACTTCGCGATGTTCGATAACTATCGCGAGGCGTTGACGACCTCGCCGATGCTGCATTACTTCTGGAACAGCGTGCTGATTACGGTGCCCGCTGTAGTCGGTTCGATTTCGCTTGCGGCGATGGCGGGATTCGCGCTGGCTATCTATCGGTTTCGCGGGAATTCGACGCTGTTCGCGACGTTCGTTGCGGGCAATTTTGTCCCGGTGCAGGTGTTGATGATTCCGGTGCGGGATCTCTCATTGCAACTCGGCTTGTTCAATACGGTGAGCGCGCTGATTCTGTTCCATGTGTCGTTTCAGACTGGCTTCTGCGCGTTGTTTCTGCGGAACTTTATCAAGCAGTTGCCATTTGAACTGGTCGAGGCGGCGCGGATCGAAGGCGCGAACGAATGGACGGTATTCTTCAAGATTGTGTTGCCCTTGATCCGTCCCGCGCTTGCGGCGCTGGCGATCCTCGTATTCACGTTCGTGTGGAATGACTACTTCTGGGCGCTGTGTCTGACGCAAGGTGACGACGCTGCGCCGATTACCGTAGGCGTCGCGGCGTTGAAGGGGCAGTGGACCACGGCGTGGAATCTTGTGTCCGCCGGGTCGATTCTGGCCGCGTTGCCATCGGTTGCGATGTTCTTCGCGATGCAGAAGCACTTCGTGGCGGGATTGACGTTCGGGGCGACGAAAGGGTGAAGAGGACGCGCTACGCGAGGCAAGCTCGCGTAGCGCCACTCGGGAACGACCGGGATTGGGATTAGAACGTATGCCGGATCGCCGCACGGACGACAATCTGACTCGACGACGAGGACAGGTCCTGCGCGCCAGGCACGTACGCCTGATCCAGCGCTGATCCGGTGGCGTCGCCCGTGATCTTCTGAAAGGCGCCCTGAAGGTAGACATCAGTGCGCTTTGACAGGTTGTAGTCCGCCATCAGGCCCACGGTGTGAATCTTCGGCCGTACGCTGCCTGTCGTTGCATCATAGTTCTCCAGCGTATAGACGTATTGCGCGCCCACAAAGAACGCCGGCGTGAACTGATATTTCCCGTTCAGTTCGAAATTCTGATACTTCAAGCTGGTCAACGTGCCGCCTGCAAGCGCGCCGCGAGTCGGTTCGATGCTTTCCTGTCCGCTGAGGTAGGCGAGATTCGCAGTCGGATTACTCATGTTCGTGTTGGTATAGACGAACCCGACGGTTGCCGGCCCGGCCGTATAGTTGATCCCTGCGCCAAAGATGCGCAAGCGCTCCGATTGAAAGTTCGCGTCGGCGGCGACTGTCGAACTCGAACCGGCAATTGCGCCACCGGACGTGGCGCCAGGATTGTCCGCATTCAGGTAGGACGCGGCGATCAACAATCCGCCGTTCGTGTACTGTGCGCCGACGCTCAACTGCCGGTTGTTGGCGAAGCCGGTGCTGTTGCTGAAGCTATACGTGCCGCCGAACTGGACACCGGCGATATCCGGACTCGCATACTTGACCGTGTTATTGACACGGAAGGTGTTATCCGTGTTGTCGTTGTCGAACGGATGGGATAACAGATAGCCACCCCAGTTACCGTTGGCTGTCGTCTGCGCGAGATAGTCGACCACCGAGTCGTATTGACGGCCGAGCGTAACCGTCCCGTACTGCTCGCTCTCGAGACCGACATAGGCCTGGCGTCCGAACCCGAGTCCGCCTTGTGCGAGCTTGCCGGTGTTGACATTGAAGCCGCTTTCGATCTGGAAGATCGTCTTGAGGCCGCCGCCGAGATCTTCGGAACCTTTCAGTCCCCAGCGGCTGCCCTGTGCATAACCGCTTGTCATTTCGTACACGTGGCTTCCGCCAACGTTATTTGTGAAGTCGAGCCCTTCGTCGATGACGCCATACAGGGTCACGCTGTTCTGCGCAAACGCCGACGTTGCACATGCGGACGTTATTGCAATACAAATAATTGTTTTATTCAATTCGTCATCCTGAATATATGAGATATTTTTCTATTCGATTGCTGTCGACCCAACCTGAGATCTACCGGAGTCGTAAATAGAGCGGCAAAGCGCTCAGGTCCGGCTCACTTCGCGCCGTAGATGTCGAAGTCGAAGTACTTCCGGTTGATCTTTGCGTAAGTCCCATTCGCCAGGATGGCAGCCAGTGCCTGATTGAACGCATCGCGCAGCGCGACGTCCTGCTTGCGAAGACCAAGACCATCGCCGAGACCGAAATACTTCGGATCGTCCAAAGCCGGGCCGGCAAACTTGTAGTCCTTGCCCTCAGGCTTCTTGAGAAAACCGTCGTTCGCTTCGATCGATGCCTGAAATGCCGCATCGAGCCGTCCCGCTAACAGGTCCGTGTAGACCTGATCCTGATTCTGGTACGAGACGATCTGCACGCCCGCCGGTTGCCACTCTGCCTTGGCGTAGTCTTCCTGGCTCGAACCCTGTTCGACACCGACACGTTTCCCCTTTAGCGAAGCCGCAGTCGGCAGCAGATCGGAGTTGCGCTTGACGACCAGTCGTGCCGGTGCATTGGAAATCTTGTTCGTGAACGCGATCTGCTGCATGCGCTTGGGCGTGATAGTCATCGAAGACGAGATCGCATCGAATTTTCTCGCCAGCAGGCCAGGGATCATGCCGTCGAAGCTGGTTTCGACCCATACGCAGCGCGCATGAAGCTCGGCACAGAGCGCGTTGGCGATGTCCACGCCAAAGCCGGTCAGCTTTCCGTCTGGCGTCTTGTACTCCAGCGGCGGGTAAGTCGGGTCAACCGCCAGCTTGATTTCCTTGCCGGACCAGTCGGCAGCATTGGCGGCACCGGACAGTGCCATCAAACCGAACGAGATTGCTGCAAGTGTCTTCTTCACGTGTGTTTCTCCTCAACGTCGTTGTTGAACTACTTGTGTTCCCTATGAACAGGTGTTGCCAGAAAGCGTTCGGTCAGCTTGACCCAATAGGTGGCGCCCACTGCCAGACAGTCATCATTAAAATCGTAGCCGGAGTGGTGTAGTGCGCAACTGCGTTCGCCGTCGCCATTGCCGATCACGAGGTAGCTGCCCGGGCATTGTTCGAGCATGAATGCAAAGTCTTCGCTGGCGGTGAAGGGTTCGAGGTCGTCGATGATGGATCGTGCGCCGAGCCAGTCCGCCGCCACCCGGCGCGCGAAGTCGGTTTCCGTACGATGATTGATCAGCACCGGATGACAGCGGACGTAATCGATCTCCGCGTGCGCGCCGAAACTTGCCGCTTGCCCGTGCACGAGTTCGCAAATCCTGCGCTCGAGCAGGTCGCGCACATCCGGCGCCAGCGCCCGGACGGTCAACAGCATCTGCGCCGACGACGGGATCACATTCGACACGACGCCCGCATGAATCGAGCCGACGCTGATGATAGCCAGATCGCGCGGGCTCACATTACGTGACACGATACTCTGCAGCGCGGTCACGATCGACGCGCAGACGACGATCGGATCAATCGCCTTGTCTGGCACGGCACCGTGTCCGCCGCGACCCACCACGCGCACGGTGACGGTGTCGGCTGAAGCCATGAATGCGCCGCTAAAGAAGCCCAGATGACCCGCCGGATACCCCGGAACGTTGTGGAGAGCGTATACAGCGTCGCACGGAAAGCGCTGGAAGAGGCCGTCTTCCATCATCTTTTGTGCACCGCCGAGGCCTTCTTCAGCGGGTTGGAAAATCAGGTTCAGCGTGCCGGAGAACGCTCGTGTTTCGGACAGGTACTTGGCTGCTGCCAGCAGCGTGGCAGTATGCCCGTCGTGGCCGCATGCGTGCATGACGCCTTCGTTCCTGCTGGCATGGGGCAAGCCCGTCGTTTCGTGGATGGGAAGCGCGTCCATATCGGCGCGCAATCCCAGAGACGGCCCATGCCCGTTCCGTAGTGTGCCCACCACGCCGGTCTTACCGACGGCGCGCGTGACCTGATAGCCCCACTTGCTCAGGCATTCGGCGACAAGCTCGCTGGTTGCGACCTCCTGAAAGCCAAGTTCCGGGTACGCGTGAATACGGCGGCGTAAGCCGATCATTTCCTCTTGAATGGCGGCGATGCCGGGCAAAACGAAGTCTTGAACCATCGATGAAGTCCTTTGATGAGCGGACAGACCCGGTCGTCGCGCCCGGCCGTTTGCGTGTCGGGCGTCGCAACGGTCTGCACTGGTTGGATCGAATGCTATTCAGCTAAATTTCGAGGGTGAAGCTGCAGTTTTGTTATGCTGACAACAATTAGTTGTCGGGGTGGTTTCGTGAAGATTCATCAACTGCAGGCGTTAGTCGCGAGTGCGGAAGCGGGCAGCATCAGAGCGGCCGCGCGCTCATTGGGGATTTCTCAGGCCGCAGTCACCCGTGCGCTGCGCGAACTCGAGGCCACCGAGCAACTGCCCTTGCTGATACGCGCGCCTGAAGGAATCAGCTTTACCGAATATGGCAAGGCGCTGCTCACGCACGCGAGACTGGTCCTTAATCAGTTGGCGCACGCGCAGAACGACCTGGCGAGATTGCGCGGCCGGGCGGAGGGCAGGCTGAGCGTCGGTGTGACACCGTGGATCACGTTGACGTTTCTGGCTGAGACGGTCTTGCTGTTTCGCAAGCGCATGCCCGACATTCAGTTGGAACTGTTCGAGAGTCTGATGGCCGTCGCGCAACCGCTGTTACGCACAGGCGACATGGATTTCGTGATCGGACAGTTGCATCCGTCTACTAGCACGCAGGAGTTTTCCTGCGAACCGGTGTTGAACTACGAGACGGCGGTGATGGTTCGCCGGGGGCATCCGCGTCAGCACTGCCGTTCGATTCACGATCTACTGGATCAGGACTGGACACTGAATTTCGCGCCCGACGGTCAGGACGCGCTGATCGACTATCTGTTCACGCGCCATGGCGCGCAGATCGAAGCGAACCGCATTGTGCGGGCACAGTCGCTAGGCACACTGCAAATGCTGGTTGAGCGCGCCGACATGTGCACATGGTGCCCAACCGTCCTCCAGACGGCTCCGTTGTTTCAAGGTCAACTGGTGGCGCTGGCGCTGAAAGAGAAGTTCGATGCCCGACAACTGAGCATTGTCACGCGCCGAAACAGCACGCTCGGCGGCGCGGCCCACTGCTTTATCGAATGTCTCATGCAAGTGATCCGCAAACACGCGCGATCGGCAAAGAAAGAAGATCTTGCGCTGTTCGATACCTTGACCTTGCTCGTGTGAGCATTGGGTAAAGCGGCACAGTGGACGGTGTTCTTCAGGAAGGAATGTCCTCGATGGATAAGTCACAGGAAAGGACGGGTGGTTGCCTTTCCAAACCCTTTCATTTTCGTGGTGCGCGTGAGGCGTGGCGCTCGCATTTCACCCTGCTTATGCAACACGAATTTTCCCGACACGTCCAACTTGAGTTTCCCCTCCCGGCGCGTTAAATTGCGGCTCGCAGATGGTTGCGGTAGCCTCGGGGGCGAAGGCCAATTATTCGATTTGTAACTCATTCGTAGGGATTCCTGATGTCGGACCAGGTCGGACGCGAGAAGGAAGCATCGGATGAGCGGCTGACCGGACGTGACGAAGTTTTGCTGCTGGGATGGGCAGCTGCGGCGCTGGCGGCCGTGCTTGGCGCGCTGAGTTTTTTCTCGCGCAGCTTACCCGCTGATTCGCGCTGGTGCGCGGTATTGGCGAGCGCATGCCTGAACGTGCTCGCCGTCACGCTCTGGAGTCCGTTGTCCGCGCGCAGGTCAGCGGGGGGCGCGGAGGGGCCGGGCTGGAAGCGCGCCTTCATGTTCATCTGGCAGATCATCCGGCAGGATCCCGATGCAGAGGACTTGAAGCTAGAGGGCCGCGCGATCCGCTGGCAACCGTGGGCCGTGCTCATCTGCACAGGTCTTTCCGTGGCGATCGCCGTGAAGGCCTTGAAGCCGTTTCCGCCCGCCGCGCTCCTTCACGCGATGGTCTCGCCGTCGCTGGTCATAGCATGCGGTGCAACGGCGCTGGTGCTTGCCTTCCTCACACTCGTCGTCGAACGCTTCTATACACACGATGCACAGCACGCGCGTGCCTCACGGTCGGCGTCGCTGGCGGGGATGTTGCGCGTCGTGCTGCTGTGCGCGCTTGCCGCGGTGGTATCGGCGGCGTGGTTCGTCTACATGCATACGACGCTCGATCTGCTGGTCCATGCCGTGGCGATATTCACTGCGGCCATCGCGGTCGAATTGATGTTGCGCGTGCTCATCCGGTGGTTTTTCCCGCCGCGCGCCGGCTCGCATACGGCGCAGGTCCCGTCGAGCGTGCTCGCGGGGATGCTGAGTGTCGGCCGCTCACCGTTGTCGACGCTGGGCGCCGAGCTGCACGGCCGGTACGGCATCGATCTGCGGCAGAACTGGGTGTTACGCAGCTTCGTGCGGCTGTTGCCTGCCACCGTCGCAACGATGCTGGTCTGTGCCTGGCTTCTGACGTCCGTCGTCGTGCTCGGTCCGGATCAGCGCGCGGTCTATGAACGTTTCGGTGCGCCCGTTGCGGTCTGGCAGCCTGGCCTGCATGCCGGCATTCCCTGGCCTTTCGGCCGGGCGCGCATTGTCGATAACGGCGCCGTGCATCAGCTCATCGTATCGGGTGGGGCGGACGACAGCAGCGTCGCGGCGCCCTCCGCGCCCGCCGACGGGCCGACGCCGGAACAGTTGAATCGTCTCTGGGATGTGCAGCACCCGTGGGAGACGACTCAGGTGATTGCCGGCGCGACCGGCGAACAGCAGAACTTTCAGATCGTCAACGCTGACGTGCGGCTCGATTATCGCGTGGGCCTGAGCGATGCGGCCGCGCGCGCCGCGCTATACCGGTCTGTCGATCCGGAAACCACAGTCCGCTCGATCGCCAACCGCGAGGTGGTGCATTACCTGGCATCGCATACGTTGCAATCCTTGCTGGAGACGAGCCAGACCGCCATGGCGGAGAGCGTGCAACGCGCCGTGCAGCAGCAACTCGACCGGCTGATGAGCGGTATCGACGTCGTGGCGGTCGTGATCGAGAGCGTGCACCCGCCCGCAGGTGCGGCAGCGGCTTATCACGACGTGCAGGCGGCGCAGATTCGGGCCCAGGCAAGCGTCGCGCTAGCGCATGGCTTCGCGGCGCAAGCGTTGGGCAATGCGCAGCAGCAGGCGCTGGCCAAAGTCGCCGGGGCAAGCGCGGACGCGGGTAAGACGGTGGCGACAGCGCGGGTGCAGCAGATCGATTTCGAGGCCGACATGGTGGCTTACCGGCTCGGTGGACCTGCGTTTGCCTTCGAGTACTACTTGCGCCGCTTGCAGCAGGGCTTGCAGAACGCGCGTATCACGGTGATCGACGATCGGCTGGTCGCCGACCGGCGCGCCACCATCGATCTGCGCGCATTGGCTGCCGGCGATCTCGCTGGCGTCCGGGTCGGCAACTGACGTGCACAGCAGAGACAGGCGGGTGCGCGCGTCGAACGTCGCAGAGGCTGTTTTCAGGGTGACTTTATGAGTTTGCTTCATTCGCATGCCGATGGCCACGGGCACCACCATCACCACGATCACGGCGATGGACAGACCGGGCGCGGCGGTCCGTTTTTTCTGCGCGTGCTGCTTGCGCTGCTGTGCGTGATCGTCGCGATCACCGTGGCGAGTTTCATTTCGGTGCGCGCGGGCGAAGCCGCGGTGATCACGCGCTTCGGGCAACCCGTGCGTGTGCTGCTCGAGCCCGGCCTCGGGTGGCGTCTGCCCGCGCCGATCGAAGCGGCCGTGCCGGTCGACCTGCGCTTGCACACCACGTCGAGCGGATTGCAGGACGTGGGCACGCGCGACGGCTTGCGGATCATCGTGCAGGCCTATGTCGCGTGGCGCGTGGCGGCGGACCCGAACGACGTACGCCGTTTCGTGCGCGCCGTGGGCAACCAGCCCGACGAAGCCGCGCAGCAGATCCGCTCTCTGCTCGGTTCCTCGTTGCAAACCACATCTGCCGGTTTCGATCTCGCGTCGCTGGTGAACACGGATCCTTCCAAGGTGCGTATCTCCGCTTTCGAAGACGCCTTGCGCAGCCAGATCGACGCGCAACTGTATTCGGCCTATGGCGTGCACGTCGTCCAGGTTGGTCTGGAGCGATTGACGTTGCCGGCCGTGACGCTGGAGGCGACGGTTGGCCGGATGAGCGCCGAACGCGAGACCGTCGCCGCGCAGCGCACGGCCGACGGCAATCGGGAAGCGGCTCAGATTCGTTCTGATGCGGATCGCGACGCGCGGCTTGCGGTCGCCGACGCGAACGTCAAAGCGGCGGAGATCGAAGCGCAGTCGCGCAAGGATGCCGCCGCGATCTACGGCAACACCTATGCGGGCAATCCGCGTCTGTACACCATGCTGCGTTCGCTCGATACGCTCGACACGGTCGTCAGTGCCAACACGAACCTGATTCTGCGCACCGATGCGGCGCCGTTCCAGGCGCTGGTACAGGGTCCGACGGACCTGAAGCCGGAGTCGTCGTCACAGGCCGGCACGGGCGCCGGGCCGGCGGCGAAAAAAACCAGGTCCACGCGATGAGCACGGACGCCGACTTGCCGCCGCTGGGGCCCGGCGCTCAGGCAGTGCGGCTCTCGTTCTGGTTCGTGGTCGTCGTCGCCGTGCTGGCTGCGTGCGCGTGGGCGGGGTCGAATATCCGGCGCATCCCCCCCGATAGCCGGGCGGTCGTGTTGCGCTTCGGCGCGTTCGTCCGCACACAGGACGCGGGCTTGCTGATTGCCTGGCCGCGTCCGTTCGAGACGACGCTGCTCGTGCCCGGTAGTGCGCGCGTCCTAGAGCAACGCATTCAGTCGCTCGAACGTGATCCGCGCGCGCGTGAAGCCGACGCCAATGTGGCGCAACTCCCGCCCCTCACGCAGGGACCGGCGGATGCCCCGGCCGTAACCAGTGGGACGCCGGATGCGCCGCCGGGCTCGCCGGCCGCGGCGAACGCGGTGGACGCCGGCGCCACTGCGCCGCCCGACGCGTTGCCGCAAGTTGCGTTGCTGCCCGATGCGCTGGCCGGTTCCGGTTACGTCCTCACGGGCGACAACGGCGTGTTGCAGTTGCGCGCGACGCTGTACTACCGCGTCGTCGATCCCTATGCCTATGTGCTGCAAAAAGACCGGCTCGATGCGGCGCTCGAGCGCATCGTGTCCGCGTCGGCGGTGGATGTCGTGGCGAAACGCGATCTGGATGCGATTCTGGTCGCGCGCCCCGAACTGCTGTCCGCCGATCAGCAGGTCGCGATCAAGCGCGAGCGATTACGCGGCGATCTCGCGCAGGAGATCGCGCGGCATTTGCGCCAGCTCGACGCGCAACATGCGGGACTCGGCGTCGAAGTCGCACGCGTGGACGTCGAAGCGTCGTTCCCGGCCGCCGCCGTTAGTGCGTTCAACTCGGTGCTGACCTCGTTGCAGGTCGCCGAGCGCAGCATGGCCGAGGCGCGCACCTCCGCTGAAAAAATACGCCAGGACGCGCAGCAGGATGCCGACCGGATCGTGCAGAACGCGCAGGCGAGTGCGGTGGAACGGGTGACGTCCGCGCAGGCTAAAACCTTGACCATTCAGCAACTGGAGGTGCCGTTGCGGACCAACAGCGATCCTGGTCTCCTCGCGCGCGTGTATCGGGAGCGTGTTCAGGCGATCCTGTCGAAAGCGGCGCGCGTGACGACCGTCGACCCGCACAACACGTCAAATCTTATTCTGCCGGGGAATGCTCAATGAGCGCGAGAGCCGGGCACACCCTGCACACGCACGACGACGCCGCGCCGGCGGACGAAGCGGATCGTACGCCTAATCGTCCGGCGATTGCCTTGTCGGCATGGGAGCAGCGTGCGGTCACGCGACAGATTGCGCTCGCGCTACTGGCCGGCGGCCTGCTCGTGTTGTCGACCGCATGGCATTACGTCGCGTCGGCTGATGAAGTGATTGCGCAAGTGCTGGCGGGACTCGCGTCGCTCGTCGTCGCCGGGCCGGTTTTTGCGAGTGCATGGCGAAGTCTGAAGTCGCCCAGTCTGCACGGCGTCACCGATCGTCTGATCGCGCTCGCGATGCTGGCGGCGTGGGCCGTGGGGGACATGACGACGGCCGCGCTTCTGCCGATTGTCATGACGTTCGGCCATGCGCTTGAAGAGCGCAGCGTGCTCGGCTCGCAAGAGGCGATCAGGGCGCTCGGCAGGCTGACCTCGGGCAAGGTGCGGCGGGTCAACGCCGACGGCTCGATCGAAGAAGTGCCGTATGACGCGGTGCGGGCCGCGGATCAGATCGAAGTCGTAGCCGGCGCGCGAATTCCCGCCGATGGCGTCGTGCTGCACGGGCAGTCCAGCGTCGACAATGGTCCGATTACCGGCGAGTCGGTGCCGCTCGACGTCGAAGCGGGCGCTGCCGTATTCGGTGGCGCGATGAACCTGGACGGTCCGTTGCGTATCGAGGTCACGCATGCGGGCAAGCAGTCGACGCTCGGCAAGATCATCGAGCTGATGCAACGCGCGGAGCAGGCCAAGCCCCCGATCACGCAGATACTCGAACGCTACATGGGCGGTTATCTCTGCCTCGTCCTGCTGATTGCCGCGATTGTGTGGTTCGTCTCGGCGAACGCATCGGCGATGCTGGCCGTGATCGTCGCGGCGTGTCCGTGCGCGCTCGTGCTCGCTGCACCCTCCACGGCGATTGCCGGGATCGCGGTGGCGGCACGGCACGGCATCCTGTTCCGGAGCGCGGCGTTCCTTGACAAGTTCGCGCAGATCGATTCGCTGGTGATCGACAAGACCGGCACACTGACGTATGGCGAATTGCGCGTCGAGGACGTGTTGCTGGAGCCGGGTGTCGACGTTGCGGTGGTGCTTGAACTCGCTTCCCGGCTCGGCGGCAGCAGTGCGCATCCGGTGAGCCGGGCGCTGGTGCGTTACGTGGCCGACGTCCAGTCGGCCGGATTCGAACGCGTGCCGTTCGAACACGCACGCGAACTGAGAGGCTTGGGTATCGTCGCCGAGACGCCTGACGGGGTGGCCGTGCTCGGCCGCGCCGGTTTGCTCGCGGAGCACATACCGGTGCTCCCGGAACCGCGCCGCGCGATCGAAGGACCTTGTGTTGGTCTTGCGCTGAACGGCCGCTTCCTTGCATGGTTCGGGTTCGCCGATGCGATGCGCGTGGAGGCGCAGAGTGCGCTGGAGGAATTGCGCGAACTGGGGCTGACGCGCCAGACGCTTCTGACCGGCGATCGCGAACCGGTGGCGCGCAAGCTGGCGGCGCAAACCGGCATTGGCGTCGTGGTGGCGCAGGCTTTGCCGCACGACAAGCTCGACTACGTGGTGCGCGAAATGGCGGCCGGTTATCACCCGCTGGTCGTCGGCGACGGCTTGAACGATGTCCTCGCGATCAAGGCAGGTCCCACCAGCATTGCCATGGGGGAGCGGGGCATCGACATCGCGGTGGCGTCGGCGGATGTCGTGCTGCTCGGCGACGATCTGCGCCGCATTGCGACGTGCGTGAGGCTTGGGCGGCGGTGCCTACAGACGGCAACGGTCAATGCCGCGATCGGGTTGGCATGGACCGTCGCCGTGATCGTGCTGGCCGCGACGGGCGTGCTCGGGGCCGTCTGGATCGCGCTCTTGCATAACCTCGGCACGTTTATCGTGATCGCCAATGCAGGGCGGCTGCTGCGGGTAGACGAAGACACGCGTGTCGGTGAACACCTTCCGGTCGACGGCTGAGGGCTGATGAGGGACGAGTAGTGCGTTGACGCGCAGTTCGGCGAAATCCTGGTAGGAATGCTGGCGCGCGATTTCGACGAGAGCATGGGCCGTCGCCACCGACTCGACGGCCTACGCATCGGCCCACTCACAACTGAGCATGTTTTGCCGCGTCTTCGATCACCGCGGCGACTTCTTTCGGACGCGACTCATAGACCGAATGGCTCGCGCCGGCGAGTACGGTTGTGTGACTATGCGCACGCGCGTAGTACCAGCGTTCGAGGTCGGGATTGATGATCTTGTCGTCGGCCGCGACGATGCCCCAGCTTGGCTTGGTGGTCCACGCGGCCACGGTCATCGGCGTCGAGAAGACCTTCGCGGCGGTCAGGATTTGCGCATGCGATTCGAACTGGGCTTCTTTAAGCGGCAGATCGGCGGCGAAATCGCTCGGGAAATCCGCAGGATTCAGGTACGTGTAGCCGTCGCCGGTTTTCATGATGGCGCCCGCTTGCTTTGACGTGTAGCTCGGCATGCCTTTGCCGAGCGTGCTTTCATCTTCGCCGACGGCCGGCGCGTGCGCGGCCACGTACACCAGGCCGACGACGTTCGGATGCACGCCGGCCTCAGTGATGACCGAGCCGCCGTAGCTGTGTGCTACGAGGATCGTCGGGCCATTCTGCTGGTCGAGAACGCGTTTGGTTGCGGCGACGTCGTCTTCGAGCGAGCTCAGCGGCTCCTGCACGATGGTGACGTGGTAGCCGTCTTTGGTCAGCCGGTCATAGACCGGTTTCCAGCCTGATCCGTCCACCCACGCGCCGTGCACGAGCACGATATTGTGGACCGGGGCATGCTGTGGCTGGGCGTCCTGTGCCATCGCACCGGTAGACGCGAAAAGACTGGCCGACAATGACAAGGCTGCGGCGACGATAGGCAAAACTTTCATGACACACTCCGTTATGCGTTGAGATGGGTAGAGGTATTGAGAGAAGATCGATTAGTTCTTTAAAAATAGTAGGAGTACTGTTCATGTTTGATGCGAATCAGAACCCCTTGCGCCACTGTTCAGCTACCGAAGAAGGGATCGCAGAAACTGACGGGACCCACGCAGGAAGCGGGCGTCGTCACACGCGTGGGCGCGCCGGACGACGAACTGCCGTAGTGCGCTACGCCGCCATAGCCCTGCTGCGCCATCGGCTGATCGCCATGCGCCGCGATCTTTGCTTCAGCAGCCTGGATGTCGGCCGGATAGTCGGCATCGTCGCCGCGTGACGGGTTGTAACCCGCCTGTTCGACACGAACCAAATCGGCGCGGACTTCGGCGCGGGTCACCGGCGCATTCGATTGCGCGAAGCTCAGAGCGGGAGCGGCCAATGCGCTGGCGGCGAGAGCGATACAAACGAGAGTCTTGTTCATGATTGACAGTCTTCCTGTGAGTGTAATGAATCGAGGGGAAACGGTTGCCTGGAAAGGGAGAATGCTTTAGCTGCCGAAGTACGGTGTGCAGAATCCTGCAGGGCCGACACACGCCGTCATCGCCGCGCCTGCAGAATGGGTGGGCGTATTGGAGGAGCGTTGGCCTGCCGCTGTCGAACCCGACATCGCTGGACCCTCACCACTCATGCTCACCTTCATGCGCGCGGCCTGTTGCGAGAAGATCGGGTTGATCTCGGGGTACGACGTGTCGGTCACGAGGCGTGAGCCGTTGGCTTCTGCCTGAACCAGTTCCTGGCGCACTTCGGCGCGGGTCTTTTCCTGTGCCGAAGCCTGGGTGACTGCGCCGGCCGATGCAAGGAGAATCATCGAAAGAGTCATAGCAAGGTTGCGTTTCATTTTGGATGCCTAATTGATGGTGATTGAATCTAACTATCTATGTGATTGAAAAACTGCGGCTTTACTTGTCCACCTGAGTGATCCACGTGCTGCTGGAGCCGCGCAGAAGCGCTTCTGCTTTCGCTCGTGGACCGTCTGTTTGTTGCTGTCTATGTAAGGGCAAACACGTCGAGTTGCTGCTTATTCCATTTTTTTTGCAGCCCCGAGGAAGGGCGTGAACCTTACATTCCCCTGAATAGATCGGCATACAAACGGCTAACAACCAGCCGGGTCGGATTGCCTCGCAACGTCAGCGTGAGTTTTCCCGATTCGTCCCGCTGAGCGGTGTCTATGGCGTCGCAGCGTACGACCGCGCCACGGTGGATTTGCCAGAACCGTTGCGGATCGAGTTGTTGCAGGAGTTCCCGCAACGAGGTCCGGATCAGATGCTCACGCTCAGCCGTCACGACGCGAACATACTTGTCGGCTGCTTCGAAGTAGACGACATCGTCGATCGGGATCATCGTGATCGTGTTGCCGGCGCTCGCCTGAATGAGGCGCAGCGGCGTATTGGCCGACATCCTGTGCGGCGATTCCGGCCGCCCTGCGGCGAGCAGCTCGCGCATCTGATCGACTATGGCATCCAGCGGGGACACTGCAGTTGTCGGCGTCGTCCTGTCCTGCAAACGTTCCTGCAGACGTGCGCAGGTTTTCGCCAGGCGCTCGGGCTGCACGGGCTTCAGCACATAGTCGAAGGCGGCACGCTCGAACGCCTGCAGCGCATACTGGTCGTAGGCGGTGACGAACACGATCAGTGGAAAACGCTTGCCGTTTTCGGGCCAGTCCTCGGCGAGCGCCTGAGCGCACTCCATGCCGGTCATACCCGGCATGCGGATATCGAGGAACAGCACATCAGGCTGCAAGTTCAGGGCTTGCTCGACTGCGGCTTCACCGTCGCCCACGCTGGCGACAATTTCCAGATCGGGCCAAAGCTTGAGCAATTCGGCTTGCAGGTCTGCGGCCAGTAACGCTTCGTCTTCCGCAATTAATGCTGTGGTTTTCATGATGGGTTCACCTTGGGGTACGGAAGCGTCACGATGGCGAGAGTACCGCCTTCCTCGTCGGTTGCCGGCGTCAGTTCGAGTCGGCCAGCCGGGCCATACAGCGCTGCAAGCCGCTCACGGACCTGTTGCAATCCAAACCGGGAGCCATGCTCCGGCAGCGCGTCGAGCCCGGCGCCTGTGTCGCGCACGCTGAGTACCAGGGAGGCACCCTGGCGCATGGCCGTGACCTCGACGCGTCCGCCTTTCACCTTCGGTTCGAGGCCATGCTTGATCGCATTTTCGACCAGCGGTTGCAGAAGCAGAGGCGGCAGCGGTAGCTCTGCGAGGTCCGCAGGCAGTTCGAGACGGACATTCAACCGTGAGCCCATGCGGATCTGCATCAGCGCGAGATAGTCGGAGATGCGTTCGAACTCGGACGCGACCGGATGCAAGCCGGTGCGCGAGGCTTCGAGCGTGGCGCGCAGATAGGCGATTACATGGTCGAGCATCCCTTGGGCGCGCGCTGCGTCATGACCGATCAGCACACGCAGATTCGCAAGCGTGTTGAACAACATATGCGGCTCAAGTTGAGACTCCAGCAGTTTCAGCCGGTTTTCCGCTGCGGTGCGCAATGCCGCTTGCGTGCGCAGTTCCATTGCCGCGATGCGACCTCGCGCATAGAGGAAATAATTGATGCAGATCGCCGGAACCAAGGCCACGCCTATGCTTAGCAGGACCGTTCGGGTGTCGTGAGCAATCGCCATCGGCGGGCGGCGCGTGTCAGTGAGCAGATCGCCGATCGCCACGCCTGCGAAGTAGCTTACGATCACAGAGGCAATGATCCACGGCGCCATCAATCCCCAGCCGGGCCAGTTTCCCTGGGCGTCGAAGCTCTCGGGAAAGCGCTTGCGCAGCCAGTACACCAGGCCGTGACGTCCTGCCGCTACCAGGGCCTGGGTGAAAGACACCACGAAAAATGCATAAACGAGATCTTCGGCGAAGGACTCACGATAGATCGTGCTGTAGAGCCACGCGCAGCCGACCGTGGTCGGGATCGTTACCCGTAATGTTCGCAAAAGCCATCGGGGCTGGGTCAGAAGTGTGTGCATGGGTATTTCGTGTCCGGAACGTGCCGCTGTGAACCTGCTGTGACGCTATCTTCGTCGGCGCGCCGGTCATACGCTATCGAATTGCGATGAATGGAAAAATAACGTCGCGAAATGATGCTGGCCGGCGTGAAGCGGATCCGGCTCACCTGATTGGGCACGAGCGCGAATGTCATGCCCATTTCCGAATCATCAGTCTAGCAACGCTGTACCCGGTTGCGCCGGCCAACCCCGTACGCCACCGTACCGACTTTCTCCTCCCACGCGAGCACCGTCATCGCAAGCCCCCTGCGTTTCTCCGTCACCGCGAATGAAGCAGCTTCGCGCGACAGGGCTTCTCTGACCGATTTGTGCGCCATCCCGATTGAAAAAACGCCCGGAGCGGCCAACCGCGTGATCGAGCCGATCATGGGGAATGCCTTGTCACGCCCGGCGCAGCAGAGGCGCCGCGATTTGCTCGACACATCCATCAAGCACGCACGAAAGCGTGCAAGGAACACAAAATGTCCACCACCGATTCGATTCTGGAGGAGCCGCAAGCCTTCCTTCCTCACGCCAGTGTGGCGGCTTACGCCGCGATCTCCGGCATGGATGCCTACCGCGCGCTGGTCGCCGAGGCTGAACGTGACTACGCCGGATTCTGGGCCCGTCTCGCGCGCGAGACGCTCGAGTGGAAAAAGCCGTTTTCTACGGTTCTCGATGAATCGCGCGCGCCGTTCTATGAATGGTTCAACGACGGCACCCTCAATGCGTCGTACAACTGCCTCGACCGCCACGTCGAAGCCGGCAACGGCGAGCACGTCGCGGTGATCTTCGAAGCGGACGACGGCACCGTCACGCACGTTACCTACCGGCAGTTGCTCGAACGGGTGAGCCGCTTTGCCAACGCCTTGCGAACCCGCGGCGTGAAGAAAGGCGACCGCGTGGTGATTTACATGCCGATGTCGATTGAAGGCATCGTGGCGATGCAGGCGTGCGCGCGCATCGGCGCGACGCATTCCGTCGTGTTCGGCGGTTTTTCGTCGAAATCGCTCAATGAGCGGATGGTTAACGTGGGCGCGATCGCGCTGGTCACCTGCGATGAACAGATGCGCGGCGGCAAAGCGCTTCCGTTGAAGAACATCGCGGACGAGGCTCTTGCGATGGGCGGCTGCGAAGCGGTAAAAAGCGTCATCGTCTATCGGCGCACGGGCGGCAAGGTCGCGTGGCACGAAGGACGCGACCTGTGGATGCATGAGCTCACGCAAGCCGCAGCAGACACGTGCGAGCCGGAATGGGTCGGCGCGGAACATCCGCTCTTCATTCTCTATACGTCCGGTTCGACGGGTGTGCCGAAGGGGGTGCAGCACAGCACGGGCGGCTTCCTGATGTGGGCCGCGCAGACCATGAAGTGGACCTTCGACGCGAAGCGCAGCGACGTATTCTGGTGTACCGCCGACATCGGCTGGATTACCGGCCACAGCTATATCGCGTATGGCCCGACGGCGATCGGCGCGACCCAGGTTGTGTTCGAAGGTGTGCCGACCTATCCGAACGCGGGCCGCTTCTGGGAGATGATCGCGAAACACCGCGTGACGGTGTTCTACACCGCACCGACCGCGATCCGTTCGCTCATCAAGCTGGCCGAGTCCGACCCCAAAGTTCATCCGGACCGTTACGACCTGTCGACCTTGCGTCTGCTCGGCACAGTCGGCGAGCCGATCAACCCGGCCGCGTGGACGTGGTTTTACGAACACGTCGGCCATAGCCATTGCCCTGTCATCGACACCTGGTGGCAAACGGAAACGGGTGGCCACATGATCGCGCCGATGCCCGGCGCCACGCCACTGGTGCCGGGTTCGTGCACGCTGCCGCTGCCGGGCATCATGGCCGCGATCGTCGACGAAACCGGGCAGGACGTGCCGAACGGGCAGGGCGGCATTCTCGTCGTGAAACGGCCATGGCCGTCGATGCTGCGCGGCGTCTGGGGCGATCCGGAGCGCTACAAGAAGAGTTACTTCCCTGAAGATCTCGGCGGCAAGCTGTACCTCGCCGGTGACGGCGCGGTGCGTGACGAGGAAACCGGCTACTTCACGATTACCGGCCGTATCGACGATGTGCTCAACGTATCGGGTCACCGGCTCGGCACGATGGAGATCGAGTCGGCGCTCGTCGCGAACCCGCTGGTGGCGGAAGCCGCGGTCGTCGGCCGTGCCGACGAGACGACCGGCGAAGTCGTCGTCGCGTTCGTGGTGTTGAAGGGCGAGCGGCCAACCGGCGATCAGGCTATCAGAATCGCGACCGAGTTGCGCAATTGGGTCGGCAAGGAGATCGGCCCGATCGCAAAGCCCAAAGAAATCCGCTTCGGCGAGAACCTGCCGAAAACGCGCTCGGGCAAGATCATGCGCCGCTTGCTGCGCTCGTTGGCGGCCGGCGAAGAAATTACCCAGGACGTATCCACGCTGGAAAATCCGGCGATTCTCGATCAGCTCGGGTGATGTTTCGCGAAGAGCGCGAGATTGCCGGGACATTTTTTATCTTCAGGAGCAGGCCATGGCCAGCGCACCGATCCGAACCACATTTGCGAACCCCGCGCCACTGGGTCTCGCCGGCTTTGCATTGACAACGTGGCTGCTGAGCATGATCAACGCCGGCTGGTTTTCTGGCGAGTCGATGGGCCTCGTGCTCGCCTGCGCGCTCGCCTACGGTGGGACCGCGCAGGCCATTGCAGGGATGATGGAGTTGCCCCGCGGTAATACCTTCGGTGCGACGGCCTTTCTGAGTTACGCCGCGTTCTGGTGGTCGTTTGCATTGTTCGTGCTCTTTCTGCACGACAAGGTGCCGCCCACGTTCGTCGGCTGGTATCTGTTCCTCTGGGGTGTCTTCACGTTCTATATGTGGTTGGCCACTTTTCGCTCGCCTCGCGCGCTGCAGTTCGTCTTTCTGGCGCTCTGGATCACCTTCGGCCTACTGGCTGGAGGAGAGTGGACGGGTTCAGGTCTGGTGCGGATGGCGGGCGGTTATATGGGGCTCCTCACTGCAGCGCTTGCGTTCTATCTGTCCGCAGCCGACGTGATCAACGAGGTGCACGGTCGGGTGGTTCTGCCGGTCGGCGATCCACGGATACTTAGCCGGCATGCTGTGGCGCTCTGATTGTCCAAAGGGACGTCGGGTCGGCTGCAGATTGTTTTGACACAGGGGAGTGAATGTGACGTCTGCAGTAGTGCCCGTGCCGATCATTGAAGCGGCAAGCCAGCCGGATGTAGCGATCAAGACTGGTCTGAGCAGCACTGAAGTGCGCCGCAGGCGTGCCGAGTCGGGCACAAATGTGCTCCCCGACACGTCGGCGAGCACGTGGCGCATGGTGCTCGCGAAATTCTGGGCGCCGGTGCCGTGGATGCTTGAAGCCGCCGCGATCTTGCAATGCGTGCTCGGCCGCTTCGTCGAAGCAGGGATCATTGCCGGACTGCTGGTGTTCAACGCCGTTCTAGGCGTTTTGCAGGAGAGCCGGGCACAGGCGACGCTGGCCGCATTGAAGTTGCGCCTCGCCATGAATGCCTCCGTACTGCGCGACGGGATATGGTCGATCGTCCCGGCCGCGGATCTGGTCAAGGGCGATGTCGTCAAACTCTCGCTCGGCGGCGTGGTGGCGGCAGACATGCGGATCGTGTCCGGCAACGCGCTGCTGGACCATTCGATGCTGACGGGTGAATCCGTGCCGGTTGAAGCAACCTCCGGTACGCGGACGTTCGCCGGCGCGCTGGTGCGGCGCGGCGAGGCATTGGCGCTCGTGACCGCCACCGGCGCGAACACGCGATTCGGCCGGACAGCGGAGCTGGTCCGTACCGCGCATGTGGCGAGTTCGCAGCAAAAGGCCGTGTTGCTGGTGGTCCGCAATCTCGCCGCATTCAGCGTGGCCGTGATCGCCTTTCTGGTGGGCTACGCGTTATATCTGCATATGCCGCTCGCCGACATCGTGCCGCTGATCCTGACGGCCGTGCTGGCGTCTATCCCCGTTGCACTGCCGGCTACCTTCACGCTCTCGGCCGCGCTCGGCGCGCGTGCGCTCGCGGCGCAGGGTGTGTTGTCGACGCGCCTGTCCGCCGTCGACGAGGCCGGCACCATGGACGTGCTGTGTTCCGACAAAACCGGCACGCTAACCTGCAATGCGCTGAGTGTGAGCACGGTCGCGCCGATGCCCGGTTTCGACATAGGCCATGTGCTCACGTTGGCGGCGCTGGCGAGCGCTGAAGGCAGCCAGGATCCCGTCGACAAGGCGATTCGCGACGCGGCGGCGCATCTTGCGCATGGTACCGAAGCCGGCGTGCTGAAACTGGTCGCGCTCAAACCGTTCGATCCGTCGACCAGGACCTCCGAAGCGAGCGTGAGCGATCCTTCCGGCGGGATCCGGCGCGTCGTCAAGGGGGCCTCTGCGGTCGTCATCTCGCTGTCGCAAGCGTCGCCGACGGCGCAGGCACGGACGGCAGAACTCGAAGATCAAGGCCTGCGTGTATTGGCGGTGGCGGCAGGTGCGGCCGATGCATTGCAACTGGTTGGCCTCGTCGCGCTGAGCGACCCGCCGCGCGCCGACTCGGCGGCGTTCATCAAGGAGTTGCACGGACTCGGGGTGCGGGTGGTGATGGTATCGGGCGATGCGCCGGCCACGGCCGCGATCGTCGCACAGGCAATCGGCCTCACCGGTCCGATTTGCCCACCCGGTAGCGTTCCCGATCGGGTTGAGCCGCAGTCATTCGCTGTGTTTGCCGGTGTCCTGCCCGAAGACAAATACAAACTCGTCAAGGCTTTCCAGCAAACCGGCCACACCGTCGGCATGTGCGGCGACGGCGCCAACGACGCGCCCGCGCTGCGCCAGGCGCAGATCGGCATCGCGGTCTCGACGGCGACGGATGTCGCCAAATCGGCGGCGGGCATGGTGCTCACCGAAGCGGGTCTCGGCGGGATTGTTACCGCTGTCAAGGAAGGGCGCCTGACGTTCCAGCGCATCCTCACGTACACGCTGAATTCAATCCTCAAGAAGATCGCGACTGCCTTTCTGCTGGTGATCGGTCTGCTGGTAACCGGTCATGCGATTCTGACGCCACTGCTGATGGTGATTCTGATGATCGCGGGTGACTTCCTCGCGATGTCGCTCACGACCGATCGCGTCGAACCGTCCCCGTCGCCCAATGCCTGGCGCATTTCGAATCTGACCGTGGTCGGTGTGTTCATCGGCGTTGCCCTGGTGGCGTTTTGCAGTGGCGCGCTTGCTATCGGCAAGTTTGCGATGGGCCTGAATATCGATG
The DNA here is from genome assembly GCA_900142905.1 of Burkholderia sp. GAS332. Lineage (NCBI taxonomy): Bacteria > Pseudomonadati > Pseudomonadota > Betaproteobacteria > Burkholderiales > Burkholderiaceae > Burkholderia > Burkholderia sp. GAS332. The sequence continues at coordinate 902,991 of FSRV01000002.1, forward strand.
CCTTGCGCACGCTGACCTTTGTGGTCCTCGTGTTCGGCGGGCAGGCCACGCTGTACGCAATTCGACATCGGCGGCGCATGTGGGGCATGCGGCCAAGCGTGTGGATGGTCGCATCGTCGGTTGCCGATGTGCTGATCGCCGCCGGTCTTGCGATTGGCGGAATCGCGATGGCGGCACTGTCGCCGGTATTGATTGGTGGAGTATTAGCGGCGACCGTGGTCTTCGCTTTCGTGCTCGCCGCAGCCAAAATTCCCGTGTTTGCGCACCTGAAGATCAGTTAGGCGGTGTGCAAACCGCGGGTGTCGAACACTAACCGCGTTGACTATGCGCGAGGCAAAAGGTCATGAACGTGTCAGGAAAAGTGGACGGCGACGGCTGGACGGTCACGGCTTGCGCACGCGCAAGCGGCACTGAGTTTGGTTGTCTGATTGGCACGAGCGTTGCCGCGCCGGATGGCGTGGTCGTGCGTGAATTCACGCACGATCGAAACTTCAGCACGCCGCAGGAGGCCGTGCTGGATGGTTTGAAAGAAGGCATGTCGTGGGTGGGCCTGACGACCTCGAGTACGATTTGCGCCGCCTAACGGCGCCGTATTTCACGGCGTGCCAACCAGATGCCGGGCAACATCGGCAGCCAGAACGTCAGGGCGCGCAACAGGAGCGTGGCGGCGAGCGCCGCTTCCACTGAGACGCCAAGCAAACTCAGCATCCCCACCGAGGTGGCTTCGAAGGTCCCCAAGCCGACCGGAATGGGACCGATAGTGGCTACCATCGACGCGATGATGAAGCTCACGAACACGACCCAAAGCGGCGGCACTTCGCCGATCGCGTTGAACGCAAGCCAGAGCGTCAAGGCATCGAATACGAAGATGGCCAGTTGCAATCCCACTGTCTGCAACAGCAGGCGCGGGCTGCGCAGCAGGTGGGTAGGCGCGTCGGTCAACTCCTGAAGCAGCGCAGTGACGCCCAGGCACTTGCTGAGCCACGCGATCGGCGCACGTTGGCCCCATTTTTTGAGTCCCAGCACGGCAGCCGGCACCGCCACCGTCACGACCACGAAGATCGCCACGCCGGCGATCAGCGCCACGTTCAGCCGATGCTGAAGCCACAGCACGCCGGTGCTTGCGAGCACCACGAACAGGTAAGCGATGTCGTACGACACCATGCCGACCAGCATGGCGGCCATCGCGATCCCGGCAGGGACGCGCCGGCCGGTCAGGCCGCGCACCACGAGCATCGTGCCGCTGATGCCGCCGCTTGGCAGTACCTGATCGGTAAAGACCTTGGCGATGCCGAGTGGAATCAGGGTGCGTAGCGACAGGGGATGTCCGGCCTGGCGCAACGCCTCGCGCCATACGAACGCCGCGCTGACATAGGTGCCGGACTGAACCGCAAGCGCGACCAGCATCCAGCCGGGATGCGCCGAGCGCATCAGTTCGGCCATTTTTTGCAGCGAGCCGAGGTGCAGCACCACCAGAATGACGGCGAGAAAGCCCATCAGTCCGACGATCCAGAACATGAGCGGGCGCAACCGCGATGCTTTACCGAGCAACCCGGGAGCAATATGCACGAGGCCGGTCTCGGCGACAGGCGTTGGCTTGGGCAGCAACGCGCCGCTTCCCGGCATCAGCGGGGCGTGGGCGGAGCGGATCTGCGGCGTGCTCATGGGATGAGATGCGATTGAAGTCGCTAATTGAAGTCACTAAGTGATGGCAGGGGGGGCATGCTCAAGCGCATGCCCTCAAGGCGATCGTCGCGCCCTGCCGATCGCCGAGGGTGAGCGCTCCCGGTTTCTAGCGCGGCGTCTCAACCATCGCGGCGGTAACGTCGGCGTGCCCCGGTTTGGCTGACTCTACGAGCGTGGTTTGCGTCTGCCGGCTTGGCACCAGCAACACCGGACAGCACGCACTGCGCACCACGCGCTCGGCGACACTGCCGAGGAACAAGCGCTTGAAGCCACGCCGGCCGTGCGTGCCGAGCACCAGCAGGTCCGCATTGAATTCGTTCGCCGTGATGCGGATGCGCTCCGAAATATCCTCGCCGATCGGCGCGACGTCCACCATCCGCGGCGTGCCGGTCACGTTTTCATGTTTCATGCGGGCCAGGGCGTCCGCCATTAATCGCTGACCTTCTTCCACGAACGCGTCACGCAGGATCGTCGGATCGTAGCCAAAGGCGTCGTACGCCATCAGTGGGTTGTCGACGACGTAGAGCGGTTGCAATTGCGCACCGCTTTCGTGTGCAAGTTGCAAAGCGGCGTCGAATGCGTGTTCGGACGTCTCGCTGCCATCGATTGCTACCAGAATGTGCTTATACATGTCGACCTCGACGTGTGTGCGGCAGGACCCGCGGGTCCAGTTGGGGTGTGCTCAGAGCGCCGCAGCCTGAACCTTGCCATCGACAATGTCTTTGCCGAACTGCATCGCAAGATCGATCGCATCGTTGAAAGTGCTGGGACTCACCGCGTCGAATACCGTTGTATAGCGTCGCGCTTCAGTCTCGCTCGAAGGAACCGTGTCGATCCGCACGACCGATGAAAAACGCCTCGGCCCTTTCGCATACGGGTCACCGAAGAGCGGGAATTGCTGGCGGGCGTACGCACGTAACTCGTGCCCTTTGTAGAGGGTGGTGGGAATGGCCATGATTATTTGCTCCTCACAGCGGTGGTTGCCGGCGGTGGCTCATCAACATCTATGCGCCCCCCACATGCAGGACCTTCGGGTGATGCCGATGCGAGCGTGAGCGCGCTGAGCCGTTTGCGTGTCTTCAGCCCATGTTATGCCTTTGCAGACGCTAAAGCCGTCCGCCACCGTACGGACTTCCAAATATCCGGCGCGCACACTGTCACTTGTCGCGGTTTCTTTCATCTGAAAGTGCGGTACGGCACCGTACCGACTTTCACTGGCCTCGCGCGCAACGTAGTTATGGAAGTCCTCTAGTTCCTCCTGTCCGTTCCTTCGTGACCTCCGGGCACGTGCGCCGCAGCGGCCTGGCATCGGTTGATGCTGCGCCTCGCGTGCAACCCGCAGCCGTGCCGCTGAATTGAGCGGCTGCGCGCCTTCTATCGCCAGGTTGTCGACATGAAATACAAAGACTATTACGAAGCTCTGGCATTGCCGCGCAGTGCGACCCAGGACGACATCAGACGGGCCTACCGCAAGCTCGCCCGCAAATATCACCCTGACCTCAGCAAACTCGACGACGCCGAGGCGCAGTTCAAGGAAGTCGGCGAAGCCTACAGCGTGCTCAAAGACACGGAGAAGCGCGCGGCCTACGACCGGATGGGCAGTCAGTGGCGCAACGGCGAGGAGTTCCAGCCGCCGCCGCAGTGGGACGAAGGCTTCGAATTCAACGGCGCGGAGGGCCAAGCGGGCGAAGACGCACGCTTCGGAGAATTCTTCGAAGCGCTGTTTCGCGGAGTCCATGCGGACGGTGGCCGTGCCTCGCCGGGACGCAGGCGCCGTGCGTCCGGCGCGGGCCGCAATGAGGGAATGGGCCAGCATCAGGAGGCGGCTTACGGCGACGAGCGCTATGCAGCGCCCGGCCAGGATCACCATGCCAAGGTTTTCATCGATCTGGAAGAAGCCTATCGCGGGGCACAGCGTTCCATTTCGCTGGAGATGCCGGTGCTCGACGCAAGTGGTCACGTCACGCTGAACTCACGGACGCTGAACGTCTCCATTCCAAAGGGCGTCTACGGTGGCCAGCATTTGCGGCTGGCCGGCCAGGGCGGCACTGGCTTTGGCGACGGGCGCGCAGGAGACCTCTATCTGGAGATTCACTTTCACGAGCATGGCCGTTTTCGCGTCGACGGCCGCGACGTGACGATCGATGTGCCGGTCGCCCCGTGGGAGGCCGCGTTGGGCGCGCGGATCACGGTGCCCACGCCCGATGGCGCGGTGGAAATGACGGTGCCACAGAACTCGGCCGGCGGTCGCCGGTTGCGCCTGCGAGGCATGGGCATCCCAGCCAGCGGTCCGTCCGGCACGCCGGGTGACCTCTATGCGCAACTGAACGTCGTTCTGCCGCCTGCCGACAGCGATCAGGCACGCGCGGCCTACGAGACGATGCGGCAAGCGTTCAGCTTCGAACCTCGCAAGCATTTTTCAGGGGATCCGTCATGAACGAATCGCGCACAGCATGGTTGGAATGTCTGATCGTCGAAGAGCAGGTGGAGTTCACACTGATCGAGTTGAGCCGGGCAACCGGCGCCTCGGAAGCGCAGTTGGCGTCGTGGATCGATCAGGGCGTCATTGAGCCGAAATACCCCGGCAGCACGGATGCACCGCGCTTTGACGGGTCGTCATTGCGCCGTGGCCGAACTGCCCGGCACCTCGCGCACGATCTCGAGATCAACGCTGCGGGCATTGCGCTCGCACTCGATCTGCTCGATCAAATCGAAGTCTTGCGCGCACAGCTGCTTGGACGATAGAGGCAGATCGTTGTCGCCTGTTCGCCTGCCAGCGCCTTCCAGGCGCGAAAACAGGGCTCATGGCGCAATCCACGCGACAATCATCGCGATCACCGTCGCCGCCATCACACCGGTTGCCACCCAGCCGAGGACACGCAGCACCAACGGCAACGTGAAGCGCGACATGATGCTGGTACGCATCGACAGATGCATCATGACGATCATGACCGGCACGGCGACCACCCCGTTGAGCACCGCGCTCCAGAACAGTGCCTTGACCGGGTCGATCGAGGTGAAGTTCAAACCGACGCCGATTGCGGTCGCCGCGGCGATCACGCCATAGAACGCCTTTGCCTGCAGCGGCAGGCGGGCAAGCCCGACCCGCCACGCGAACAGTTCGCCCACCGCGTAGGCACCCGAGCCGGCCAGTACCGGCAGCGTCAACAAACCGGTGCCGATGATGCCGGCCGCAAATATGACAAACGTGAGCGGTCCCGCGACCGCTCGCAGCGCTTCCGCCGCCTGGGCCGAGGTCTGGATATCGTTGAGCCCGTGAGCATGCAAGGTCGCCGCAGTGGTCACGACGATGAAGAACGCGATGGTATTCGACAGCGCCATGCCGAGATAGGTATCGATGCGGATTCGCGTGAACTCGGCAGGGGCTTCCCACGGCGCGTGAGTGAGCGGATGGGCACCGGGCCGCTCGAGTTCGTCTTCGACTTCCTGTTCGGCTTGCCAGAAAAACAGGTAAGGGCTGATGGTCGTACCCATGACCGCCACGATGGCCACGATGTAATCCGGCTTAACCGAAAGCGGCGGCCAGATCACCGCCCAGCCCACCTGGTCCCACGGCACTTTGACGACGAAGGCGCAGATCACGTAGCTGAAGAGCGACAGGCACAGCCATTTGAGTATCGATACATAGCGAGCGTAACGCGTGAAAACTTCGAGCATTACCGTGAGCAAGCCGAAACCGCAGACATAGAGCAACGCGGGGCCCGAGATCAACAGCTTGAGCGCCGCGCCCATCGCGCCGAGATCGGCGCCCAGATTGATGATGTTCGCAATCAGCAGCAGACTGACGACGCTGGTGGAAAGCCAACGCGGATAGTGCCGCTGCAAATTGCCGGCAATGCCGCAACCGGTGACGCGCCCGATGCGCGCACTGATCTCCTGGATCGCGGCCATGAGCGGGTAGCTGAACAGCAAGGTCCACGCGAGGCCATAGCCGAACTGCGCGCCGACCTGCGAATAGGTGGCGATGCCACTTGGGTCGTCGTCCGAGGCGCCGGTAATGAGGCCGGGTCCCATCACCTGAAGCAATTTCGGGCGATTCGGCTGCTTGACCGGCTCGCGGGGCAGCGTGTCCATGGCCGGGGGCTCCTCTATGGCCGGCGAGGCCGTAATCGTCCGTCAGATGGTCGTGGGCGCCGCCGGTTCGGTCGCCGTCGCGCCTTCATGCCAGCCGATGATGCAGCGTGACGCGGCGCGGGTAACGTGAAGCGGTTTGCCGGTTTGCCGGTTTGCCGGTGTGCTGTGAGACGAGTCGAGGGTGCGCCTGTTCACCGGTGCAGTCGGTACGGTGTCGTACCACGTGGTGCCGCTCGCCCCCACCGGCGCCCGGGCCCGGTGCTACCGGAAGATCTCGGCGATGAGATTGGCCACGGTCCGGATGCGCTCGCTGTCGCGCAGGGCGGGATGCAGCACCATCCACACGTCCTGGTCGAGCGCCTTGATGTGCTTTTCGATGCAGACCAGATCGCTCGTCGTGTCGCCGGCGAGTTGGGCAAGCACGCCGAGCCCGGAACCGCCCAGCACGCCGTCGAATACGCCCATGCCATAGCTGCTTCGAAGCGAAGGCGCTGGGGCGCCGGGCAGGGTTTTCAGCCATTGCGTGGCTGGATGATCCGGCTGCCGGTCGTCATACCCGACGAACGACAGCTTGTCCCACTCCTTCCTCGTGATCGCCACCTTGTGGCGCAGATAGTAGTCGCGCGAACCAAACAGCCCAAAGCGGATCCTGCCGATGCGCCGGACATACAGGTCGCCCTCGTCGGGGCATTCGGACCACAGCGCGATGTCCGCTTCGCGGCGGGCAAGGCTATACGGCCGCCGTGAAGTCAGCACTTCGATGGCGAGGCCGGGCAGCCGCTCCTGGAACGAACCGAGCAGCTTAAGCAAAATGTAAGACGGCCATTCGACGGCGTTGATCCGCACCGTGCCGTGCGCGCCTGCGCCGCCGGTCACGTCCGCGGCGCGCTCGATCTGGTGGGCGAGATCTTCCATCTGCTCGGCCCAGGCCAGCACGCGCGCGCCGAAGGCCGTGACCGTGCAGCCTGAGGGCACCCGGTCGATCAGCGGTTCGCCTAGCCGCCGTTCAAGCTCGGTCAGGCGGCGCGACAGGGTCGGCGCGCTCAGATCGCAGGCCGCCGCGGCCGCTCGCATGGTCCCGCCGCGTGCGATTTCCACGAGAATCCGTAGGTCGTCCCAGTCTACGTGTTCCATTTTTGAAACGCTCGATTTTGAAATTAGGCATAGCATAACGTGGATGGCGAGGATAGCATTGGACCTGGCCATACTCGTCCCGGCATCTGGCAAAGAAACCTGAGGGTTTCAAGGGCAGCCGGTGGCAGGTGTGGCGAACCAACCTACCCATCACGCGACTCAACGGCTATCAGTACGTAGACCGAACGAGCGATACGGAGACATCAATGATTCGTCATTTCCAACCGGCGCGGCGTCGCGCCATCGTAGCCAGCGCAGCCTTCCTCGCAGTGTCGATTCTGCCGATGCCCGCCGCGTTCGCTCAGGCCGCACACAAGCCGAAAGTCGCCTTGGTGATGAAGTCGTTGGCGAACGAGTTTTTCCTGACCATGGAAACCGGCGCGAAAAACTATCAGAAGCAGAATCCCACGAAGTTCGATCTCGTCACGAACGGCATCAAGGACGAAACCGATACGGCTAACCAGATCCGCATCGTCGAGCAGATGATCGTGTCCAAGGTCGACGCACTCGTGATCGCACCGGCCGATTCCAAGGCGCTGGTGCCGGTTCTCAAGAAAGCGGTCGACGCCGGCATTATCGTGGTCAACATCGATAACCAGCTGGATCCGGAGGTGCTCAAGTCGAAAGACCTGAACATCCCGTTCGTCGGCCCGGATAACGCGAAGGGCGCGCTGAAGGTCGGCGACTACCTGGCCAAGCACCTGAAGTCGGGCGACAACGTCGCCATTATTGAAGGCGTCTCGACGACCACCAACGCGCAGCAACGCACGGCCGGCTTCAAGCAGGCCATGGCGACGGGCGGCATGAAGGTCGTCTCGCTGCAATCGGGTGAGTGGGAAATCGACAAGGGCAACTCCGTGGCGAGCCAGATTCTCAATGCCAACCCGGACGTCAAGGCGCTGCTGTGCGGCAATGACAACATGGCAATCGGTGCGGTCTCGGCCGTACGCGCGGCAGGCAAGGCCGGCAAGATACAGGTGGTGGGCTACGACGACATCGATGCCATCAAGCCGATGCTCGCCGACGGCCGCGTTCTCGCCACGGCCAATCAGTACGCCGCCAAACAGGCTGTGTTCGGTATCGACACGGCGCTTAAGGCACTCGCCGAACACAAGAAGCAGTCGGAATTGTCGGGCGTCGTCGAAACGCCTGTCGATCTGGTCACCAAGTAAGACTGGCTACCGCGTGGCCCGTGTCGCATGACCGGCCACGCCGCCTGATCTTTGTCCCGCTTTACCAATCTGATGTCGACTCCCATCCTATCCTTGACCGATGCCCCGCCCGTGCTGACTGTTCACGACATCGGCAAGACCTACGCCGGGCCTGTGCTCGCCGATATCTCGCTGGACCTTTACGCGGGCGAGGTGCTGGCGCTGACCGGCGAAAACGGCGCGGGCAAGAGCACCTTGTCCAAGATCATCGGCGGTCTCGTCACGCCGACGACCGGTTCGATGACGCTGGGCGGCGCGGCTTACACGCCGGCCAGCCGCAAGGACGCCGAGGCGCTCGGCGTGCGCATGGTCATGCAGGAGTTGAACCTTCTGCCGACCCTCTCAGTGGCGGAGAACCTGTTCCTGAACCGTTTGCCGCAGCGCGGTATGTTCGGCTGGATCGACCGCGCCAAATTGCGTGAGGATGCCCACCATGCCATGGCGCAAGTCGGGCTCGACGCGATCCACCCCGATACGCTGGTGGGCACGCTGGGCATCGGGCATCAACAGATGGTCGAGATCGCGCGCAATCTGATCGGCGATTGCCGCGTGCTGATTCTTGACGAACCCACAGCGATGCTGACCGCCCGCGAGGTGGACCTGCTGTTCGAGCAGGTCGAGCGGCTCAAGGCGCGCGGCGTGGCGCTGGTGTACATCTCGCACCGGCTGGAAGAATTGAAGCGTATCGCGCGGCGCGCAGCCGTGCTGCGCGACGGGCGGCTGGTGCATGTCGACGAGATGGCGAATCTGTCGGCCGACCGCCTGGTCACGCTGATGGTCGGGCGCGATATCGGCGAGCGGATCGATCTCGGCGAGCGGCGCATCGGCAACGTGGCGCTCAAGGTGACCGGGATGACCCGCGAGCCGGCCGTCCGCGATGTGTCCTTCGAGGTGAAGGCAGGGGAGATTTTCGGCATCAGCGGTCTGATCGGCGCGGGCCGTACGGAACTGATGCGGCTCATCTACGGCGCCGATCGCGCGGATGCCGGCACGGTATCGATTGCACAGGGCGGCGGCCCGCTCGAGTCCGTGAAGGTCTCATCGCCATCGGACGCCGTGAAGAACGGCATCGCGCTGATTACGGAGGATCGCAAGGGCGAGGGCCTCCTGTTGACGCAACCCATTGCCGCCAATATCTCGCTCGGCCATTTGAGCGCGGTGTCGAGTAAGGGTGTGGTGGACGCCCGGCGCGAGGCGGCGCTGGCGCGCAAACAGATCGACGCGATGAGCATCCGCAGTTCGGGGCCGTCGCAGCCGGTGTCCGAGCTCTCCGGCGGCAACCAGCAGAAGGTGGTGATTGGCCGCTGGCTCGCGCGCGATTGCACGGTGTTGCTGTTCGACGAGCCCACACGCGGCATCGACGTCGGGGCGAAATTCGATATCTATGCCTTGATGGGCGCGCTCGCACGGGAAGGCCGCGCGTTGGTGGTGGTGTCGAGCGATCTGCGCGAGTTGATGTCGATTTGCGACCGGATCGGGGTGATGTCGGCAGGACGGATGACAGGCATGTTCGAGCGCGGAAGCTGGACCCAGGACGCGCTGCTTGCAGCGGCGTTCGCGGGCTACACGAAACGCGACGCGCTGCTGCACGATCCGATCGAACCTGACGCAGGGGTGCCCCACGCAAAAGCGCCCGACACCCCGGCGCCCGACACAAAATCTGTGGAGTATTGAAGCATGACCGCACCAACCAGCCTGCCTACGTTGAAGAACGAACCGCCCAAAGACGCGAAGCCGATCGGCACGCGCCTTGGATTCTCGAACTACCTTGGCCTGCTCGGCGCGCTCTTCGGGATGATCGTCCTGTTCTCGCTGCTGAGTTCGCACTTCCTGAGCTACGACACCTTCAGCACGATCGCGAACCAGATTCCCGATCTTGTCGTGATGTCGATCGGCATGACCTTCGTGCTCATCATCGCGGGGATCGATCTGTCGGTCGGTTCCGTGCTGGCGCTCGGCGCGGCGCTCACGAGCGTCGCGGCTTTGCAGTGGCACTGGCCGGCCTTGCCCGCCGCCTTGCTCGGCATGGCGGGGGCGGCCTTGACGGGCTGCGTGACCGGCATGATTACCGTGGCCTGGCGGATTCCGTCGTTTATCGTGTCGCTCGGCGTGCTCGAGGCGGCCCGCGGTCTCGCGTATCAACTGACCAACTCCCGCACGGCCTATATCGGCGATGCGTTCGATTTCCTGTCCAACCCGATTGCGTTCGGCATTTCTCCGGCGTTCCTGATTGCCATCGTTGTCATGATCGTGGCGCAGTTTGTACTGACCCGCACGGTGTTCGGGCGTTATCTGATTGGCATCGGCACCAACGAGGAAGCGGTGCGCCTTGCGGGCGTCAACCCGCGGCCGTACAAGGTGGCGGTCTTCGCGCTGATGGGCCTGCTGGCCGGTCTGGCTTCCCTGTTCCAGATCTCGCGCCTTGAGGCCGCGGACCCGAACGCCGGGCAGGGCATCGAATTGCAGGTGATCGCGGCCGTCGTGATCGGTGGCACGAGCTTGATGGGCGGGCGAGGCTCGGTGATCAGCACGTTCTTTGGCGTACTGATCATCTCGGTGCTGGCCGCGGGTCTCGCCCAGATCGGAGCGACCGAGCCGACCAAGCGCATTATCACGGGGGCGGTGATTGTCGTGGCCGTCGTGCTGGATACGTATAGAAGCCGGCGTCGCGCCGCATGAATTGACCATTAACGGCCATTCGTGGATGGTCAGCAGGAGAGTGAGAGTGTCGAAAGAAGTGAAGCAGGGCCGCGTGCTCGTGGTAGGCAGTATCAATACCGACCTGGTCGCCCGCGCACCGCATTTGCCGCGGCCTGGCGAGACGATCAGCGGACAGGCGTTCTCGCAGGTTGCGGGCGGTAAGGGCGGCAACCAGGCGGTGGCGGCCGCGCGGATCGGCGCGCGTGTGGCGATGGTCGGACGCGTGGGGAAGGATGCGAACGGGGCTCAGCGCGTCAAGGATCTGGAAGTGGAGGGGATCGACTGCGCGGGTATCGAGGTCGACCCGGCACAGCCGACCGGCGTTGCGATGGTGACCGTGTCGGACGACGGACAGAACACGATCGTGGTGGTCGCGGGCAGTAACGGCGAACTCACGCCGGAGAGCGTCGCGCGTCACGAAGCGGCGATCAAGGCCAGCGACGTTGTGGTCTGCCAACTGGAAACGCCTTGGGATTCTGTCCACGCGACACTCGCGCTCGCCCGGCGGCTGGGCAAGACCACCGTGCTGAACCCGGCGCCGGCAACCGGTCCGCTCCCCGCGGAATGGCTGCCTCTTGTCGACTATCTCGTGCCGAACGAGGTCGAGGCCGCGATACTCGCCGGCCTGCCGGTCGAATCGCAAAGCGGCGCGAGAAGGGCCGCGCTGGAGTTGCAACGTGGCGGCGCCCGTAACGTGATCGTCACGCTCGGTGCGCAAGGGGCTTATCTGTTGCCGGAAGGGGGCGAAGGCACGCATTTTTCGGCGCCGCAGGTGCGGGCGGTGGATACGACCGCGGCTGGGGACACCTTCATCGGCGTCTTTGCCGCGCAACTTGCCGCCCGGCAACCGTTGGAAGGCGCGATCAGCCTCGCGCAACGCGCGGCTTCGATTTCCGTCACGCGCGCTGGTGCGCAGCCGTCGATCCCGACGCGCGCGGAAGTGGATAGCGCGGACTGAAAACGGGCAGGGCAGGAAGATCCAAAATCGCTGTCGCCGATTTGATGCTTCAGCCGTGGGGGACTCGTTTTACCTGCTTGACACGGGTTAATCGGGGGCCGTGATCGGAGATCGCGGACAGTGTCTCGCTTGATCCCTCCGTTAGACCAACCATCGTCGATACGCGCGTGAAAGTCGCCCACGGCCGTCGTGAGTCGCTTACGGCGGATTTGATTGAACCGTGAAGAAGTATCCGTCAATTGCGGATGCCGGCCTGCAGGATGTGCTCAATCAACGTCACGCCGCTGCGACAGCATCAGTAACGCCTGCTGAACCCGTACGCGCTATCGAAAGTCATTCAGATGGGAGAGGGCGCAGGTGCGGCTCACGCTAACAGTCCTACAACAGGTGTCCTCTTGTGGGTGCGTCAAGACAATGCGAGATGGTTATTCGCCGTAGTACATGGTTGAGCGTGCGATAACCCGATTTGTCCCTTGCGGGCAAGCGCACATGACGATGTCGCCGTCGCAGACGCCGCGCGTGTTGCCGACACCCAATGTTCCAGCTGTACCGAGCATTTGCCCATTCTTGCCGCATCGACCGCATGACGCCAGACCCAGATGACGGGCAAACCCCTTTCCAACGTCAAGAAAAGTACTGTCGCCGTCGAGCACGACGCCGCCCGTCGTGGTCGCGTTGCCCTTGACTGCCATCATTTTCATCGTTGATATCCTTTCATTGGAATTCTGTCAGCTTCAATCCCGCTTTGCCTTCAGAAGCTTCTGGCGAGTGTCGTTCGCTTCAGGTATCGCCTTCTTGAGTGGATCAAGCATTCGGTACTGTTTTAATATGGCTATATAAATTAGTACAGCAAATATATTAAATAATAAATAGCACGGCATTTCCATCTTGAAATATGTGAATTGGTATTTTTTGTAAAATCGCAAAAAAACTCGAAACGCTCTTCACAGAAGACACTAAAGCGGTTACCGTCGTCCCCAAAATGTATCTGCGACATTCTAATTAGCTATGCTGATTATGTGTTCGCAGGCTGTTGTGCGAGGAGATAAAGAGACGATGACGGATCTGCCTGGGGCCATAGAGAAGTACGCGAATAGCCTGACAGCCCTGACCGGGCGGCAATCGTATTTTCTGGACGTGACTGGGCCGGCCAACGGCCGGGAACTGTCGGTGGTGTCGTTCAAGGCGATTGAGCGCATGGGCGAGCCGTACCGGATCACCATCGAGCTTACGCACCCCGAGAGCCTTGCTCGAGGGGACTATCTCAATCGTGACGCCACCTTCACGATCGATCCGGCAGACGGCAGCGAGCCGCGCGTGTTCGCGGGCTGTATCACGCGCTTCAGCAGGACGAAGACGACGAAGGACTTCAGCAGCTACCGGATCGTGGTCGAGGCGCACATAGCGCGGCTGGGATTGGTGCGGGCCAGCCGTATCTACCAGCAACGGGCCTCGCCGCAGATCATGGAAACGATCCTGCGCCGCCACGGATTCAAGGGCCACCAGTTTGTCTTCAACCTGCGCCGCCAGTATCCGCAGCACGCGTTCCGTTTCCAGTACCAGACGACCGATCTGGCGTATATCCAGATCCTGATGCAGAAAGAAGGGATCTATTGCTACTTTGTGCAGGGCAAGCACGGCGACGTGATCGTATTCGCGGACGACGTGGACCACTATCTCTATACGCCGGAACTGAAGGTGCCGTACCGCGAGAAGGCCGGACTGGAGGTCGGGATTGAATCGATCTTCGCGCTGGCGATGCATGCTGATACGGTGCCGCAGTCGATCATGGTGGCCGATTACAACCCCGATCTGGCATGGGAGCGGTTCAGGGCGGACGCGAACGTTGCGAAGAAGGACACAACGACGTATGGGCAGCCGTACATCTACGGCACGCATCACCTTGACCAGGACGGCGCGAAGTGGGAAGCGCAGTTGCGCCATGAGGCGGCGATTGCGTGGCAGGTCATCTACGAAGGTGAGAGCAACGTGCTCGACCTGCGCCCGGCGCGCATCCTGCACATGGACGAGGATCTGTCGGACGCGCCCAACGGCCAGTTGGTTATCGAGGTCACGCATACCGGAGCGCGTGATCAGGCGTACCGCAACAGCTACAGGGCGATCCCGGCAGACCGGCGTTTTCGGCTGAAGCTCGAAGAGGATACGTGGCCAAAGATCACCGGCACGCTGAGCGCGCGGGTAACGTCGCCCAGCAACTACGAGTACGCGTACCTGACGCAGCAGGGCTACTACACGGTGCGCTTCGATCTGGATTTCGATGAATGGAATCTGGGAGGCGAAAGCGTGCCGTTGCGGCTCGCGAAACCCTTCGCGGGACGCCTGCAGACGGGGTTCCACTTCCCGGCGCTGCATGGTGACGAAGCAGTGCTGGAATTCAGGGATGGAGACCCCAACAAGCCGTATATCTCCCAGTTCCATCACCACAGCCAGGCCATAGACCTGATCACGAATCAGGACCGGTGGCTCTCGCGCAACTTGATCCGTACCCAGGCGAACAACAAGCTGCGCATGGAGGACTGGAAGGGCTACGAGAGCATCAAGCTCTCCACCGAGCATTCGGGCAAGAGCCAGTTGAATCTCGGGTATCTGGTCGATTCGAGGAAGCAGAAGCGCGGTGAGGGGTTCGAACTGCGTACGTCCTCCTGGGGCGCACTGCGTGCCGGCAAGGGGCTGTATTTCTCGGCGCACGACCAGCCAAAGGCAGCCGGCCAGCAACTGGACATGCAGGCGACAATCGCGCAGCTCGAGCGTGCATTGGAAATCGCGAAGGCGCTGGCAGCCTCAGTCACGACTGCGAAGGCCGTGCCCGCGGATACGGACGCGCAGAAGCAGGTCAACGACGAACTGGACGGGTTGAAAGCCCCGGGCTTACTGGTAAGCGCGCCGGCGTCAATCGGCATTGTGTCGGGGCGCGGCGTGCAGGTTGCCGCGCAGGACAACATCTCGGCGGTGGCGGGCGGGAATGTCGACGTGAGCGCGGTGAAGCGCGTCACGGTGGCGGCCGGTGAACTCGTGTCGATATTCGCACAGAAGCTGGGCATCAAGGTGTTTGCGGGCAAGGGGCCAGTGGAGATCCAGGCGCAGAGCGATGCCATGTCGCTGCTCGCCGACAAGGACGTGACGATATCAAGCGTCAACGGGAAGGTCGAGATTGCCGCCGCGAAAGAACTGATTCTGGAGTGTGGGGGTGCCTTCATACAACTGAAGGACGGCAACATCACGCTCGGCGGCCCGCTCGATCTGTTCGTCAAGGTGATCACGATCCAGAAACAGGGGGCGCAATCGTACAACGTCCCCTTGAACCTCAATCATCCGGGATTGGCGGGCCTGCCGACGACGCCCCTGATGCTTAATGCGGCGGCGTCGCCGGCATCGCCAGGCGGCATACCGGCAGGCATGCCGTACAAGCTCTTTGCCGAGGGCGCGCTCGTGAAACAGGGGGTGTTCGATTCGACGGGTCAGCTTCTGGTCGATCACCACGTCACTACCCGGAAGTACACGCTGGAACTGCCAGGCGGTGTCGCGCACGCAATCCCGGTGGCCGACGAATACCAGGGTGACCCGACGAATGGCCAACTTACGAATCAGGGCTTCCAGTTTCACGAAAAGAACTCGGCGCAGGACATCACCCCTGCGGGAGATCGCGCGTTGCACCGGCAGCAATACAGCGATCTGCTCGACGCGTCGTCCGATACGTCATCTGGAGAATAATCCTGGCTAATCCGTCCAACATCGTCACGCCCATTGCGCTGAGCAAAACCTCATCGGCGACGGTCTGCTTGCCCTGGTTCGTCGATATTGCGCCCGAAGGGCCAGCCGAATTCCATCCGCTGACAGCGTCCTACGAACCACTGGTCAACGGCAAGGAAGCGTTCGGCGCCCTCTACGATGCGATCCTTGCCGCAAAACACACGGTTGATATCGTCTGCTGGGGTTTTCAGCCGTCGATGTATTTCCGGCGCGACGGCGGCAAGTCGATGCGTATCGGCGATCTGCTGATCCTTAAGGCCCAGCGGGACCACGTCAAGGTGCGGATATTGTGCTGGCTGGACAAGGCGTTAGTGGCGCAGTTTAGCGAAGCCCAGATGCCGGAGTACAGCGCTGCGCGGTTCATGTCGCAGAACGAAGATCATGCACAGCTTGCGTATGACTGGCAGTGGTACCAGCGGGCCCGGCTTTCCCCTTCGAGCGGCACGCGCGCGGGCGGGCCGGCCCGCAATCCGCTGGCGTCGTCAATCAACGGACCAGGGCTTAGTCAGGATTCGCTGATCGGTTCGCCGCTCAAGGACATCGGCATTGAACTGGTCACGCGGGATTTTTCGATGGCTGATCGCAAAGAAATCATGTACCGCGAGAATCTGATGCGTCGTGCCGGTTCCGGATCGACGCTGTCGGCTGTGGGGGCCTATGGCGCGGAACCCTCGCATCACCAGAAGATGGTACTGATCGACTATGAAGCGCCAGAGCAGGCGGTCGGTTTTGTGATGGGGCATAACACGCTGGACGCCTACTGGGATGACGACGGACACAGCTACGTGAAAAAGGCGCCAAATGTGGGGCGCAATGGTGAAACGCCCCGGCAGGACATGTCAGCCATGGTGACCGGTCCGATCCTGGAGCATCTGAACGTGAATTTCTGCCGTGCCTGGCAACGGGACGCGAACGAAGACCTGCTCACCAGGCGCAAGCCGCTTGCGGCACAACTGAAGGTGCGGGCGGGCATGGGGATGCCGGTCATGGCGCAGATCAACCGCACGCAGTTGCAGGAAGGTGTGCGCAACATCAAGTCGCTTTACCTTCAGGCGGTCCGCAACGCGGCCCGGT
The DNA here is from genome assembly GCA_900142905.1 of Burkholderia sp. GAS332. Lineage (NCBI taxonomy): Bacteria > Pseudomonadati > Pseudomonadota > Betaproteobacteria > Burkholderiales > Burkholderiaceae > Burkholderia > Burkholderia sp. GAS332. The sequence continues at coordinate 919,620 of FSRV01000002.1, forward strand.
TCATCTACATTGAAAACCAGTATTTCCGGTGGCAGGAGCTTGCCACGCAAATCACGGAAATTGCCAGACGGCATGTTGAATGGGGACGTGATCCTGGTAAGGACGGGTCGATTCACCTGTTTGTGGTGACGAATTCCAGCAAGGAAGCGGTGGGGCTGGGAACTGGGACGACCTATGACATGCTGGCGAGTCTTGGCCGGTCGGACACCATGCCCGTGGTAGCGAGACGGGAGGAAGCCGATGCGCTGGGCGCCCAACTGACGGACGCACAAGGGCAGGCGACGATAGCAGGCACGCAGATGCGAAACGCGGCCGGTCCTCAGGCGAAACTGGCGGCGCAGCAGGCGCAGGCTGCCGCGCAGGCCAAGGTGGCGGCGTTACAGCAGCAGATACACGACAACGAGGATAAGAGCAAAACCATACTTCCAACGGTAATCCCGGGGCTGAAAATCCACGTGTGCACGCTGGTCGCGCCGGACTCGCCGCCCGGTGCATGGATGCCCATCTATGTGCATAGCAAGATCATGATCGTTGACGATGTGTTCCTGACGCATGGCTCGGCGAACATCAATCGCCGCAGTATGGAGGTCGATAGCGAACTGAATATCTGCCATGAGCATATGGGTGTGACGCAGCCGTTGCGCCGGCGATTGTGGAACATCCATACGGGCGGTAAGGGAGTCCAGGATGACCCGGCTGAGGCATTTAAACAGTGGGAGAGGATCATCAAGCGGAATGCTGACAATCAGACAAATGGCCGGCCCCCTTATGCCTCGTTGATTGGCTTCATGAGCACGTCAAATAGCCGTCAGCGACTGGACTGATGCATGCAAAGAGCCATCCTGACAATTGCTTTCGCGTCGCTGCTGTGCGGCTGTTCCAACAAGGAAGACCAGGTGCCCTCCCAATATGACATGAGCGCCGTGCGCGCCAATCTCGCTTTCACCTGCGTGCATGAAGCCGAACACCTGCCACCGTTGGACCCGCAGGCGGACGTGCTTTTTAAATACGGCCGGTATCTGGAAAAACAGAACGGGCCAAAGGATTTCAACGAGGTAGCGCGCTATTACCGGATCGCGGCGGCGCACGGCCATTACAAGGCCAACAGCAACCTCCAGCAACTCGTTTCGCAGGGTTCGGCCTCGTCGTCGCACCCCGCCACGGAAACGGTCGATCTGGCCGGACAGCTGATCAACGCAGGTGTGCCCGGTGGCTACTACGACATGGGCCACTACCTCGAACTGGGCTATGGCGTGAAGCAGGACGCTGATAAATCCCGTCGCTACTTCCGCAAGGCGGCCGACCTGGGCAGCCCCGAGGCACAGGCATATATCGGCGAACTGCTTGCGCCTCTGGATAAAGCCCCGGTGATTGCGCGGCAGATGCGCCAGTGCGCAACCGACCAGGGCTATGGCGATGCGGCCAATACATTAGGTATCAGCCTGCAGGGGTACAAGCTGTACCCCGAAGCCGTCAAGGCGTTCCAGAAGGGGGTGGGAGTTGGGGATGCGCTATCAGCGTCCTTCTTGGAATACGGCTTCAATGGGCCGGCCGCCTCGGATCAACTTAATTACCTTGCGCTCCCCTATGATCCTGAGCGCTCCCGGCGCTACCGGCTGATTGGCAAGTTCATCGACTCCAACGAAGGTCGCAACCCGAAGGTGCCGGACATCGACCAGATCGTGCCGCTGCCTCCGGCCAGGCTGCCACCGTGGGACGGTACGTTCCAGTGGCAGAAAGAACAGGATGCAGCAGTACCGCCACCCAAGCCGTCAGACGAACTGATCGAACGCCTGAGCAAGGCGAAGAGCCTCGACCCGGCGACCGGCCTGCCACTGCCGGGCACGAAAGCGACGACTTCGAAACCGGAGCCGGCGGAAGCGGCCACTGCATGGAAGCCGGTCAGCCTACCCGGACGGTTGCCGCTGGGCTCAGTAGCAAGAACCGGTCAGCCCTGTCCTGAAGACGGCGCATGGCATGTGGTGACCTTTGGAAAAGGGCTCGCCGTGAACGGCGATGAACGGTGGATTCGCAGGGGCGCGCCCATGCCTTCGCTCGTCGTGCAACTGCCGCGCAGGCTGGCACTGCTGGACCGCATGCTGGGGATGCGCGAGCAGACGGTCGAGGTTACATGGCACCTGCATCAGTACCACCTTGGCGCGGCGTGATGCGGAACATGTGCACAGCATCGACGTGGATGACCCGACTGAAGCATTTAAACAGCGGGACAACATCATCAATCAGAACGCGGACAACCAGAAGAAAGGACCGGGGGGCGTACGCCTCGCTCGTTGGCTTCATGAGCACGTCAAATAGCCGTCTCCGACTGGACTGATCCATGAATAGAGCCATTCTGACAATTGCTTTCGCGTTGCTGCTGTGCGGTTGTTCCAACAAGGAAGACCAGGTGCTCTCCCAATATGACATGAGCGCCGTGCGCGTCAATCTCGCTTTCACCTGCGTGCATGAATCCGATCACCTGCCACCGTTGGACCCGCAGGCGGACGCGCTTTTTAAATACGGCCGGTATCTGGAAAAACAGAATGGGCCGAAGGATTTCAACGAGGTGGCGCGCTATTACCGGATCGCTGCGGCGCACGGCCATTACAAGGCCAACAGCAACCTTCAGCAACTCGTTTCGCAGGGTTTCGCCTCGTCGCCGCACTCCGCCACGGAAACGGTCGATCTGGCCGAACAGTTAATCAAGGCAGGCGTGCCGGGTGGCTACTACGACATGGGCCACTACCTCGAACTCGGCTATGGCGTGAAGCAGGACGCTGATAAATCCCGTCGCTATTTCCGCAAGGCGGCCGACCTGGGCAGCCCCGAGGCACAGGCATATATCGGCGAACTGCTTTCGCCACTCGACAAAGCCCCGGGGATAGCCCGACAGATGCGCCAGTGCGCAACCGACCAGGGGTATGGCGACGCCGCCAGTAAGTTGGGCATCGATCTGAAAACTGACAAGCTGTACCCTGAAGCGGTCAAGGCGTTCCAGAAGGGGGGGCAAGCCGGCAATACGCTGTCAGCCTGGGCTCTGAAAGGCGGCTTTAATGGCCCCCCGCCGTCTGAATTGCTGAATTACATGGGGCTCGCCTATGACGCGGAGCGCGCACGGCGTTACGAACTGATCTGGAAATTCCTCATCTCCAACGAAGGTCGCAACCCGAAGGTGCCGGACATCGACCAGATCGTGCCACTGCCCCCGGCCAGGCTGCCACCGTGGGACGGTACGTTCCAGTGGCAGAAAGAACAGGATGCAGCAGTACCGCCACCCAAGCCGTCAGACGAACTGATCGAACGCCTGAGCAAGGCGAAGAGCCTCGACCCGGCGACCGGCCTGCCGCTGCCAGGCACGAAAGCAGCAGCTTCGAAACTGGAGCCGGCGGAAGCGGTCACTGCATGGAAGCCGGTCAGCCTGCCCGGACGGTTGCCGCTGGGCTCAGTAGCAAGAACCGGTCAACAGCAACCTTCAGCAACTCGTTTCGCAGGGTTCCGCCTCATCGCCGTACCCTGCCAAGGAAACGGTCGATTTGGCCGAACAGCTGATCAAGGCGGGTGTGCCGGGTGGCTACTACGACATGGGCCACTACCTTGAACTTGGCTATGTAGCGCAGCCTGAGAAGGGTGGAGGTCTCGCTCGGGGCCGCGGTCTTGCTCAGACCCGGCCCGGATCGAGCAGGTTCGAACTGAAATCGCAACACTGCGCTGCGAGCCGTGCGATCTCAGCATTGAGCGAGTGCGGCTGTTCCGCCCGGTGCAGCGCGACGTATGAAACGGGCGGCAGCGCCGGTCGCGTCTGAATCATACCGAGCGCGCCGCGTGTGACCATATGGTTCAGGCACGCCTTCGGCAGATAGCTGACGCCGAGCCCCGACAGCGTCAGTCCGATTTGCGCGATCAGACTGTTGCTCGCGAGAATCCTTTGCATGCTGACCCCGTGCTCCTGTAGAAAACGGCTATAGATAAAGCCCGTTCCAGACAAACCGCCCTGCAGGATCAGCGGAAATTGCGCAATCTCGGCGAGCGAAATAGCAGCCTTCTTCGGCGCCAGTGCAGGCGCACACATCCACGCGTTATCCACTTCACCGACCTTCGTCATCGCGAAGGGCTCGGTGCTGTGGATTTGTGGAACGACGATGATGTCGATCGTGTCGTCGGCGAGCCGGTCGCGCAGCGTCGCGTTCAGATCCACCTCGGCTTCGACGACAACCTTCGGATACGCGGCCTGAATCGCGCCGATCAGGCGAGGCAGCCACGTCAGCGCGGTCAGTTCAGTCACCCCGATGCGGACCTGCCGCACCAGCGCCTCTTTTGAGCTGATCCGCTCGACGATCTGGTCGCGCCGTTCGAGCAACTCTTTCGCGTAGGCGAAGAACTCAGCGCCTTTCTGGGTCAGCCTTGCGCTGCGGTGCGCGCGGTCGAATACCGTCAGATCGAAGGCGCGCTCGAGCTCCTGAATTCGCTTCGATACGGCCGATTGCGTGGTGTTGAGCCGGCTCGAAGCCGCTTCGAACGAGCCGAGCTGAACGATCCAGTACAGCGCTTCCATCTGCTTGAACGTCAGCATCGCGCCATCCTTCACATGAGATAAAGAGATAGTTTCTCATATAAAAAAATCGCTTTTTTTACTTATTTCGGCTGCTTAAGGTTCATCCATCGCCCCGTCCCTAATCTGGAGAGAGCATGGATACCGTCGTCGAAAGCCCGCCTGTCAATCACATCGCGCGCAAACCGCGTGTCGGCCTCGCGTGGCAGATACTGATCGGTCTCGTCATCGGGATCGGAATGGGACTTGTGCTGAACCACTTCCCGCAGATGCGGGACGCGACCATTTCTGGGCTGTTACAGCCCGCCGGCGACATCTTCATCAAGCTGATCAAGATGATTGTCGTGCCGATCGTATTCACCAGCATGGTGGTCGGGATTGCCGGCGTGGGAGACGGCAAATCGCTCGGGCGCATCGGCTTGAAGACGCTGGTGTACTTCGAGGTGATTACCACGATCGCGATCCTGCTCGGCCTTGTGCTCGGCAACGTGCTGCAGCCTGGCGTGGGCACGGATATGTCGCAACTCGGCAATACCGACATTTCCCGCTATCAGCAGATGACCCAGCAGGTGCAGGGCCATCACGGATTGATGGCCCTCCTGCTCGGCGTGATTCCGGACAATATCCTCGCTTCGATGGCGAAAGGCGACCTGCTCCCGGTGATCTTCTTTTCGGTCCTGTTCGGCCTCGGCCTGCAGTCGGTCCCGGAAGAATTCCGCAAGCCGGTGATCGCCATGCTCAAGGGCGTCGCGGAAGCGATGTTCAAAGTGACGAACATGGTGATGCATTACGCGCCGATCGGTGTGTGCGCGTTGATCGCGGTGACCGTTGCGAGCTTCGGATTCGGGTCGCTGCTGCCGCTGCTCAAGCTGGTGGCCGTCACGTACCTCGCGATCGTCCTGTTTGTGCTCGTCGTGCTCGGCATCACGGCCCGGCTGTTTGGCTTTCGTATCTTCACGCTGCTGCGGGTCATCAAGGACGAGCTGATCATCGCGTTCTCGACCTGCAGCTCGGCAACGGTACTGCCGCAACTGATGAAGAAGATGGAAGACTACGGCGTGCCGAAGAGCATCGCGACCTTTGTCGTGCCGACCGGCTATACGTTCAATCTCGACGGCGCTTCAATCTACCTCGGCATCGGCACGCTGTTCGTCGCGCAACTGTATGGCATTCATCTCGGCTGGCAGGAACAGTTGGTCCTTGTATTGACGATGGTCGTGACGTCCAAGGGCGCGGCCGGCGTGCCGGGCTTTATGTTCGTGATTCTTCTCGCGACGCTGGCAAGCGCGGGGCTGCCGCTCGAAGGGCTCGCTTTTATCGCCGGCGTGGACCGTGTGATGGACATGGGACGTACCGCGCTCAACGTGGTGGGCAACGCGCTTGCGCCGCTCGTCATCGCGAAGTGGGAAGGCCAGTACGACGCGCAGAAGGGCAAAGCGTATCTCGCGTCGCTCGACGCTTGAGCAGGCACAGTTCGCAGCACGACAATCATTTAGCAAAAAGATCAGGAGCATTCAGATGAGCAGTAGCCAAGGCCAGTTTTTTCCCGCGTCGTTGATGGAGGAGATCAAAACCCGGTTCCATCATGTCGACCACGACATCGACGGGCAGGAGCGACTCTTCTTCGACAACGCGGGCGGCTCGTTCCGCCTCAAGGCGGCCGTCGACGCGTTCGCGCGAATCGACGCGCTGCCCGATTGCCCGGAGCGCATCCACGCGCGCGCACGCCATCTGCAGGACGTTCAGGCGCGCGGCGAGGCGGATATCCGCACGATCCTCAACGCGCGTGACGGCAGCATCTACACGTCGCTGACCGCGTCGGGCGCGATGTTCGACATGGTGCGCGCGATCATGGAGAACGTGCCGGGCACCAATGCCGTCACGACGATCCTGGAGCATCCGTCTTCGTTCGACGCGATGACGTACTACGCACAACGCACAGGCAAGTCCTTGCGTGTTGCGCCCAGCAATCCGGAGACGGGCGGGGTGGACGTGGAGGCGATTCTGTCGTTGATCGACGCGGACACCGCGCTACTCAGCGTCATGGCTGCATCAAATATTTCCGGCGCGAAGTTCGACATCGCGACGCTCGTTGAACGCGCGAGAGAGAAAAAGCCCGGACTCTTCATCGTCGTGGATGCAGTCCAGCACGCACCGCATGGTGTCATCGACCTCCAGAAAACGCCGGTCGACGGTATCAATTTCGCGCCGTATAAGTTTTTTTGCTGCCGCGGCTCCGGGATTTCCTGGCTGTCGCCGCGCGTGGCCGTTTTGCCGCATCACCGTCTCGACGCGAAACAGGCAGGCGTGTGGGAACTTGGCAGCCCGGCACCCGCGCAGTTTGCGGTCGTGACCGAGATTGTCGAGTACGTGACGTGGATCGGTGCTCAATTCAGCGATGCCGATACGCGCCGGGCGCTTTTCGTGGAGGGGATGAAACGCATCGAGTTGCATGAGCGCGCGCTGCTGGCGGCGCTGCTCGACGGTCACGGCGGGCGGCGCGGTCTGCGGCGGCTCGACGGCGTCGACGTATTCTGGGATCACGCCGATCTGACGCAGCGAGACCTGATCCTCGGTATCGGTTTCACGGACCTGAGCCCCACCGACGCCGTGCGCGAATACGAAAAACGTGGCGTGATCGTCTACGAACGGATCGCGTCGAGCCTGTATTCCGGACGGATGCTGAAGTCGTTCAATCTCGCGGGCGCGGTGCGGATTTCGCCGCTGCACTGTCATGCACCCAGCGACGTCGAGCGCTTTCTTTCGATTACCGAAGCGCTCACGACGCTTTGAGCCGACGGTCTGGGTCCTGCCGCACTGCCACAATGAACGCTTAAGGGGACTTGTAAGACTGAATGACGGCATGACCGGCGACAGACCTGACTCGCCGGTCCCGTGGCCGAGACGCAGACCCCAATTACGGGCCGTGCGGAAAGTGTTGCGCCTCTTTACCCACGCACTTCGCGCACGGCCTCTGCCGCAAGGCGCGGCAGCGGTTTGCCGCCGACGCTTACAGCACTGCAGGTAATCCACGGAAACACAACCGTAGCCAAACTGTAGTGTCAGGTGTCTAGGATGCTTCCATCGCTCATGTATCGATCAATGGAGGTACCGGATGCTCAGCCACCACGAACTTGCGACACTCATGCTGCTTGGCGACACGAACAAACGCCTGGAAGCTTTCGATCCGGATGTACTGGCCTTACGCCATTACGAGCTCGTGGAAATACGGCAGCGTGATCCGCAAGGATCGACGCTGCAACTGACCCGCCAGGGCCGTGAACTACTGGAACGGTTGCGCATGGGCGCAGGGGGCTGAGCGCAGCGCTGGCTCAAAGGCGGGCTCGCCTGACCCGCAGGACCGCGCACGAAGCGCGGGGTGTTTTAACGCGGCGGCGTGGCATCCGGTTTTGCTTCTTCGGCATTGACCGCTGCCTGCCGGCTTTCATCCCACTGCCAGCCGCCCCCCAGATTCTTGATCAGCGCGACGCTGCCTTGCGTCAACAGCGACTGACTATCCTTGAGCGATTGCTCAGCCTGCAGCAAGGTGAGCTGCTGCGTCAGCACGTTTTCCTCGCTCGCCGTGCCGGCCAGCAATTGCGCGCGTTCGCTGGCAAACAACTGCTGGTTACGCTGGTAAATGTTGTCGAAAGCCTGCGTCTGCTGCTGGAGATGATTGATCGATGACAGACTGTCCTCGACATTCTGAAACGCCGTCAGCACAGCGCCGCGATAGGTCGCCACGTCCTCGTCATAGGTTGCGCGTGCTTCACGCACCGCCGCGCTGCGTGCGCCGCCGTCGAAGATCGTCGCGGCGAGATCGGGGCCCAGCGTCCACACGCGGCTCGGCAACGAGAACAGATGCGCGAACATGTTGTGCTCGAATCCCCCCTCCGCGGTGAGATCGAGCACCGGGAAGAAGGCGGCCTCGGCCACGCCGATTTTTGCGTTCGCCGATGCGGCGGTACGTTCGGCGCTGACCACGTCGTAGCGCCGCTCGAGCAGTTGCGACGGCAAGGCGAGCGGTACCTGCGGATTGGCGAAGACGTAGTCGAGCTTCGGCGCCACGGAAAAGCCGGCCGGCGGCTGGCCGATCAACACCGCAATCGCATGTTCGTCCTGCTCGCGCGACGTTTCGGTACTCTGCAGATCGGCCACCACGACCTCTAATGTGTCCTGCGCGGTCAGCACGTCGTCGTTCGACGCGGTGCCTTGCAGGAACGCCACGCGCGTGATCTCCAGAATGCGTTCATCAATGCTTTGCTGCTGCTTGAGCGAGGCGATATCCAGATCGGCCTGGCGCAGCGCAAAGTAATCGGCCGCGACGCTCGCGGCGATCGACAGGCGCTCGCCGGCCAACTGGGCGTCGCTGGCCTGCGCGCTCGCTTTGGCCGACTCGATCTCGCGCCGGATTTCGCCCCACAGGTCAGGCTCCCAGCTTGCCGTTGCGATCACGCTGACCGAGTTGCGCACGCCCGCCGTCGTGCTGCCGGTCGTGTTGCTGATGCCGCTGCTGGCCGCTGCGGGGCCGGTGCCGCTGCGCGTGGCGGACAGGCCCGCCGTGACGACCGGAAAGAGGCTTGCGCGGTTGGCGTCGACGGTGGCCTGCGCGAGTCGGTAGGCGGCTTCTGCCGCGGCGATCGATTGATTGGCTTTGAGCGATTGCCCGATCAGTTGCGTGAGCATATCGTCCTGATACATGAGCCACCAGGTGCTCGAGAGCGACGCTTGCGGATCGGCCTCTGCGCGTTGCCAGTTCACGCCTTCCTTGAAGGTTGCCGGTATCGCCACGGTCGGCTTGTTGTAATCCGGGCCGACGGCGCAGCCCGCGACGCACAGCGAGGCAAGCGCGATGCAGGCGCAGCGCCAGGCACGCTGCGTGAGGCGCGCGCGGCGCGGGCGGTGCCGATAGGGAACAGGAGACGTAGCCGAGGACGTAATCGAATGCGTAACCGAACACGTCGCCGGATACGTCACGAGATACGTCACCGGATACGTCGCCAGATAAGTTGCCGGAAACATCACGGAACCCACCAGCTCAAACAATGGCCTCGTCTTCATGATCGTGCGTCCTTCTTGTGGCGCCGCATGCGCCGATGGACCCGGTCGAGCCACAGATAGATGACCGGCGTCGTATAGAGCGTGAGCATCTGGCTGAAAAGCAGGCCGCCGATAATCGAAATGCCGAGCGGCTTGCGGAATTCGGACCCGTAACCGGAGCCGAACACGAGCGGTATCGCGCCGAGGATCGCCGCGCTGGTGGTCATCATGATCGGCCGGAAGCGGATCAGACAGGCGCGCGTAATAGCCTGTTTCGCCGGCAAATTGGACTGGCGTTCCTCGGTGATGGCAAAGTCGATCATGATGATCGCGTTCTTCTTGACGATACCGATCAGCAGGATCACGCCGACCAGCGCGATGATCGACAACTCGGTATTCGTCACGAGGAGCGCGATCAACGCGCCGACGCCCGCCGAGGGCAGGGTGGAGAGGATCGTCAGCGGGTGGATCAGGTTCTCGTAGAGCATGCCGAGCACGATATACACCGTCATCAAGGCCGCCATGATCAGGATCGGTTCGTCCGACACCGATTGCTGAAACACCTGGGCGGTCCCCGCAAAACTGCCGACGATGCTGGCCGGCATGCGTAACTGCGCGACGGCGTCGTCGACCTGCTGGGTGGCCTGGCCGATCGACGCGCCCGGACCGAGATTGAACGAGGCGGTGACGGCCGGGAAGGTACCCTGGTGATTGATCGAGATCGCGGTCCTGCCGATCGAGAAATGCGCGATCGCCGACAGCGGCACCAGCGCGTTGCCGTTTGACAGCACCGCGGTCGAGGGCGTGACCGTCTGGCTGCCAGGGCCGGCCACGGCCGCCGCGCTCGCTGCGGCAGCGGCCGCCGAGGCCGCGCTTGCCGACGTCGCGACACTCGCCGCGCTCGAGGTGCCGCTGCCGGTCGAGCCGCTGCTCGACGTCGCTGGCGCACCGGCCGGCACATAGATGCCCTTCAACGCCGCGGGATCGGTCCAGTACTCGGGCGCGAGCTCCATCACCACGTGATACTGGTTCGCCGGCTTATAGATGGTCGATACCTGGCGTTGACCGAAGGCGTCGTACAGGCCCTGGTCGATCGAATCGAAGTTCACGCCGAGGCGCGCGGCTGCGTCGCGATTCACGTCGACGCTCGCCTGCATGCTGTTGTCCTGCTGGTCGGTGTTGATGTCCTGCAGGATCGGCAGCTTTTGCATCGCGGCGACCACCTCGGGCACCCACTTGTCGAGATCGGTCTGCTCGTCGGCGGTCATGGTGAACTGGTATTGCGCGCCGCTTTGCCGCCCGCCCACGGTGATGTCCTGAGCCGACTGCAAGTACAGCCGCGCGCCGGGAATATCGCCCAGCGTGCGGCGCAACTGGGCGATCACCTGGTCGGCCGTCGCCTTGCGCGGGCCGAGCGGCTTGAGCGTCACGAACAGCAAGGCGGTATTGACCGGATTGGTGCCGCCCACGAAACCGCCCACCGCTTGCACGTTCGGATTCTTCAGAACCAGTTGGTTGATCCTGAGGAATTTCTGCTGCATCGCGTGGTACGAAATGCTTTGCGAAGCCTGGATCTGGCCGATCAGCCGCCCGGTATCCTCCTGCGGGAAAAATCCCTTCGGTACGACGATGTACAGCAGTACGTTGAGCGCCAGCACCAGAATCGTGACGATGCCCATCAAGACCGGATGGAGAATCACCCAGCCGAGCGTGCGGCCGTAGAAGCGGTGAAAGCGCGAGTCGGGGTACTCGGTCTCTTCATGGGCGGTGCCGCTGCTGCGCAACGCGATGCTCGAGAGCATCGGTGTGACGGTGAGCGAGATCAGCATCGAGATGATGATCGCCACCGAAAGCGACACCGAGAACTCGCGAAACAGCCGCCCGACGATGCCGCCCATCAGTAGCAACGGAATGAACACCGCGATCAGCGAGACGCTGATCGTCAGCACCGTGAAGCCGACTTCGCGCGCGCCGTTGAGCGCGGCCAGCATCGGCGGCTCGCCGCGCTCCAGGTGGCGCATGATGTTTTCGACCACCACGATCGCGTCGTCGACCACGAAGCCGGTCGAGATGGTCAGCGCCATCAGCGAGAGGTTGTTCAGGCTGAAGCCGAGAAAGTACATCACGCCGAAGGTGCCGAGCAGCGAAAGCGGCACGACTATCGCCGGCACGAGCGTGGTGCGCCAGCTGCGGAAAAAAACGAACGTGACGGCCGTGACGAGCAGCACCGAGATCACCAGCGTGATCTCCACTTCCAGCAGCGACGCGCGGATCGTCGTGGTGCGGTCCATCAGGATGTTGAGCTCGATGGTCGGCAGGATCGACGCTTCCAGAAACGGCAGCGCGGCCTTCACGTTGTTGACGGTGTCGATGACGTTCGCCCCCGGCTGCTTGTAGACGATCAGCAGCACCGCCGGCTTGCCATTCGACAAGCCATAGTTCTCGAGATTTTCGACGTCCTCGCGCACGTAGCCCAGATCGGAGATATGCACCACGTCGTTACCACTCTGTTTGACGATCAGCGGTGCGTAGTCCGGCGCGTTGTACAACATGTCGTTGGCGCCGATGGTGTACTTGACGCCGCCCACCGCCGTCGAGCCCTTCGGTAGATCGACGTTGGCGTTCTCGATGGTGGTGCGGATCTGTTCGAGACTGATGCCATAGTGGTTCACGCGATCCGGGTTCAGTTCGATCCGCACCGCGGGCAGGGCGCCGCCGCCCACCGAGACATCGCCGACGCCCGGCGTCTCCAGCAGCTTCTGTTGCAGGACGGTGGAGGCGGCATCGTAGAGTTGGCCGCGGGTCGCCGAGTCGGACGTGAGGCTGACGATCAGGATCGGCGCATCGGCGGGATTGACCTTGCGGTAGGTCGGGTTGCCGTCGAGGTTCGCCGGCAGGTTGGTGCGCGCCGCGTTGATGGCGGCTTGCACGTCGCGTGCCGCGCCGTCGATATTGCGGTCCAGGTCGAACTGCATCGTGATGCGCGTGGCGCCCAGCGAGCTCACCGAGGTCATCTGCGTGATGCCGGAGATCTGCCCGAACTGGCGCTCCAGCGGCGTTGCGACGGACGTGGCGACGGTGTCCGGATCGGCGCCGGGCAAGGTCGCCTGCACGCTGATGGTGGGGAAATCCACTTCGGGCAGCGGCGCGACGGGCAGCAGTTTAAATGCGAGCGCCCCGAACAGCGCGATGCCGATTGCCAGCAGCGTGGTCGCGACGGGGCGCTGGATGAACGGTTCGGAGAGGTTCATCGCTCACGACTCCGCAGGGGCCGGCTTGCGCTTGCTGAAGTGGTCTTCGACGCGATGCATCGCCAGATACATCACAGGCGTGGAGAACAGGGTCAGCAATTGACTGATGATCAACCCGCCGATGATCGCGATACCGAGCGGATGCCGCAACTCCGAACCCATGCCGGTGCCGAACGCAAGCGGCACGGCGCCGAACAATGAGGCCATGGTGGTCATCAGGATCGGTCTGAAACGCAGTTCGGCGGCGCGGCGAATCGCCTCGACGGCGGGCAGCTTGTCGTGGCGCTCCAGTTCGAGGGCGAAGTCGATCATCATGATCGCGTTCTTCATCACAATGCCGATCAGGAGCACGATGCCGATCAACCCGATGATGTCGAACTGGGTGCCCGTGATGACCAGCGCCAGCAGCGCGCCGAGGGCCGCCGAGGGCAACGTCGACAGGATCGTCACCGGATGGATGAAGCTTTCGTATAGCACGCCGAGCATCAGATACACGACGATGATGGCGGCGCCCACCAGAAACGCTTCGTTGGACAGCGACGACTGGAAGGTCGCCGCCGCGCCTTCCAGCGAAGCCTTCACCGTCATCGGCAGGCCGATCTGCTGCTCGATGTCGGTGAGCCGCGAGACCGCGGTGCCGAGCGTGTAGCCGGGTTGCAGATTGAACGAGACGTCGGCATACGGGAATTGACCCTGACGGTTGATCGTCACCGGCGCGTGGATCAGCTTCATCGTCGCCATGCTGGCGAGCGGCGCCACGTCGCCCGAGGCCGTGTCCACGTAGAGGCCCGCGAGCAGGTCGGACGGATCGCCGGAGGTCTTGTCCGCCACCAGCACGACGTGATACTGGTTGAGCTGCGTATAGATGGTGGAGACCTGGCGCTGGCCGAAGGCGTCGTATAGCACGTCGTCGATGGCTTGCGGCGTGATGCCGAGACGCGAGGCGGTGGCGCGGTCGAAGGTCAGCTGAATCTGGTTGCCTTGCTGCAGCGCCTGGCTTTGCACATCGGCAAACGCCGGGTCTTGCCGGAGCGCGGCGATCAGCTTGCCGGTCCATTGATCGAGCACGGCCGGCTCGGTGGCCTGCAGGCCGACGCGGTAGCTGGTGGTCGAGATCGTGTCGTCGAGCGTCAGATCCTGCACGGGATGCAGGAACAGCCGCATGCCGGCGAGACTGCCGGTGGCGTCCGCGAGGCGCCGGATCACTGCGGTGCTGCTATCGCGATCGCCTTTGTCCTTCAGGTTGATCAGCACGGTGCCCTGGTTGAGCGTCGGGCTGGTCTGGTTGATGCCGACAAACGAAGACAGACTTTCCACCGCCGGGTCTTTCAGCAGATCGCTGACCAATTGCTGCTGTTTCTGGACCATGTACGGAAACGAGATGGTCGGCGCGGCTTGCGAGATGCCTTCGATCAGACCGGTGTCCTGTTCCGGGAAGAAGCCCTTGGGCATCAGCAGCAACACCAGAAAGGTCAGGGCCGCCGTGAGCGCCACCGACAGCAGCGTCAGGCCGCGATGCGCCAGCACCCAGCCGAGGCTTTGCCCGTAGCGGCGATTCACGCGATCGAAGAAATCGACGCGATGTTCCGCCTCATGCTCCTTGAACATGCGCGAGCACATCATCGGCGTGAGGGTGAGCGATACGACGGCCGAGATCACGATTGCAATCGCGAGCGTCAGCGCGAATTCACGGAACAGCCGGCCCACCACATCGCCCATGAAGAGCAGCGGAATCATCACCGCGATCAGCGAGACCGACAGCGAGATGATCGTGAAGCCGATCTGCTTCGAGCCTTTCAAAGCGGCTTCGAGCGGCTTGTCGCCCGCCTCGATATAGCGCGTGATGTTCTCGATCATCACGATGGCGTCGTCGACCACGAAGCCGGTCGCGACGGTGAGCGACATCAGCGTCAGGTTGTTCAGCGAAAAGCCGAGCCCATACGCTACCGCGAGCGTGCCGATCAGCGAGAGCGGCACGGTCACGGCGGGTATGATCGTCGCGGCCAGTTTGCGCAGAAAGATGAAAATGACCATCACGACCAGCGCGACCGCCACCGCGAGTTCGTATTCGACGTCGGTGACGGAGGCGCGGATCGTTTGCGTGCGGTCGGTCAGCACGGCGACTTTCAGCGTGCCCGGCAAGCTAGCGCGCAACTGCGGCAGCAGTTTCTGCACGCGATCGACCACGGCGATCACGTTGGCGCCCGGTTGCCGCTGGATGTTCAGCACGATCGATGGCGTGCTGTTCGTCCACGCCGCCTGCTGAACGTCTTCGGCCGCCTCGACCGACGTGGCGACCTGGGCGAGGCGGATCGGCGCACCGTTCTTGTAGGCGAGGATCACGTCGGGGTACTGGTCGGCAGTCTGCAACTGGTCGTTCGCGCCAATTGAGTAGGCCTGATATTTACCGTCGAGATTGCCTTTCGCCTGATTGACGTTGGCGTTGCCAAGGGCGGTGCGCACATCGTCGAGCGAGAGGCCCAACGAATTGAGCGCGCCCGAATTGGCGGCGATACGCACAGCCGGCCGCTGGCCGCCGCTGATCGTCACGAGGCCGACGCCGGAGATCTGCGAAATCTTCTGCGCGAGGCGGGTATCGGCAAGATCTTCGATCCGGGTGAGCGGCAGCACGTTCGAGGTGAGCGACAGCGTGAGTACTGGCGCGTCCGCCGGATTGACCTTGCTGTAGACCGGCGGATAGGGCAGGTTGGTCGGCAGAAAGCTGGCGGACGCGTTGATGGCCGCTTGCACTTCCTGTTCGGCGACATCGAGGGAAAGCGAGAGATCGAACTCGAGCGTGATGACCGAGACGCCGTTCGAACTCGTCGAGTTCATGGTTTTCAGTCCCGCCATTTCGCCGAGCTGGACTTCGAGCGGCGCTGTGATCGACGAGCTGACCACATCGGGGCTCGCCCCTGGATACTGCGTGTAGACCTGGATCGTCGGGTAGTCGACCTCCGGCAGTGCGGAGACCGGCAACAGGTGATAACCGAGCAGACCGGCGAGCAGCACGGCGATCATCAACAGCGAAGTCGCGATCGGCCGCTCGATGAAAGGGCGGGAAATGTTCATGAAGGCCGCCCGCTAATGGGCCGTGACCCAGGACGCGGCCGCAGCGGACGAGGCTGGCGAAGCCGTGGCGGCCGATGCCGCGGATGGCCGTGCCGGTGCAGCAGCCGCCACCACGCGCACCATCGAGCCGTTGTCGAGCTTGTCGGCGCCGTCGGTCACCACCCGCTCGCCGGCCTTGACGCCGCCGTCGAGAATCGCGGTGTTGTCGCCGCTGACCGGGCCGGCCTTCACATTGCGCAGTGCCACCTTGCCGCCGGTACCGACCACGAATACGAAGTCGCCATTGGTGCCGTGCTGGATCGCCGCCGTGGGGATCACGGGGATCTGATTCAACGTATCCGCCTGCATGCGAGCGTTGACGAACTGATTCGGGAACAACGCGTCGCCGGACTGCGGGAACTCAGCCTTGACCTTGATCGTGCCGGTGGAGGTGTCCACCTGGTTGTCGACGGCAAGCAAGCTGCCCCGCGCCAGCAGGGTCTTCTTGTCGCGGTCATAGGCGAGCACCGCGACGGCGCCGCGCGACATCGCCTGACGGATCTGGCCGAGATAGTCTTCGGGCACCGCGTACACCACGGTGGCCGGCTGCAACTGCGTGATGACCGCGACGCCGGTGGTGCTGGCGGTCGTCACGTAGTTGCCCGGATCGACGAGGCGCAAACCCACCACGCCGTCCACGGGCGACGTGATCGTGCAATAACTCACCTGCACCTGCAGGTTCTTCACATTGCCGGTATCGGAGACGACCGTGCCCTGATCTTCGTTGACGGTCGCCACCTGGGTATCGAGCGTCTGCTGGGTGATCGAGCCGACCTTGATCAACTGACGGTAGCGTTGCAAGTCGAGTTGCGCATTGGCGAGCGCGGCCTTGTCATGCGTTAGCGTGCCTTGCGCCTGCACGAGCTGCGCCTCCAGCGCGCGCGAATCGATGCGCGCGATCACCTGGCCTCGATGGACGAACTGGCCTTCCTTGAAGTCGACCGAATCGAGTATGCCGTTGACCTGGGTGATCACCGTCACGGTTCGCGTCGGCGTCACGGTGCCGAGCGAATCGATGTACACGGGCACGTCGGCCAGTCTCGCGGCGACGGCCGAAACAGGGGTACCACGCGGCGTAGCCGGTGCTTTTTGCACGGGATGCCGGAAGTGAAAAAACCAGACCGCCACTACGGCCAGCAACACGATCACTACGGCCGCGGTCCAGTTCAGATGGTGTCTTTGCATGCGCGCCTCGTTCGCGAAAGCGGGGGTGTGCCGCCATCGAGAGGCTGCGTGCCAGGATTTGCAACGACTATGCCAGGTGAGTGGCACCGATGCGCCGGGCCTGGTGCTCGAGAGATAGGTCCGGCGTTGTCGTGATTTGTGACGCGCACTGTCGCAAATCACGACAACCGGGCACGACAATCCGGCGCGCGCTTTCATTGGACCTGCGCGTCGCGTCAGCGCGACGGCTGCGGCGGGGCGGGCTGCCGGCCGGTGTCATGCCGGTCCGGTTCAGCCTGGCATACCATTCGCATCAGATCGTCTTGTCGATGTGCAATGCCCGAACACACCAGGACCCTCATGCTTCGATCGTTACGCGGCCGTCTGATCGTGCTGCTCGTGCTGCTGGTGGTCGCCGCAGGCGCGACGGCCACTTTGATGATCGGGCTGTTCCATCAGTCGGCGGCGGCGCGGGTCGGCCAGGCGGCGGCTGAGAACAGCCGCGCCTGCGAATCGATTGCCGCCGCGTACCGCCTGCATGGCGCCGATCTGACGGGGCTCTCGTCCTCGCCCGACAATGCCGCCGAGCGCGCCCGCCTGAACGCGCTGGTGCAAGGCGCGCTGCGCAACCGGCCGGGCGTGCAAGGCGGCATCTGGCAGGGCGACATGGGCTCGGTGGCCTACGCCTTTCCGACCTACGAGGGCGCCACCCCACGCACCGATCCGCCCGGCGGCGAGTTGCCGCGCATCCGCGCCACCAATGCCGCCGCGTCGAGCAGCGACCGCGCGGCCAGCAACCGTTACGGCGTGCTCTCCCGAACCCTGCTGATCGCGGCCTGTCCGCTGCCGGGGCCGGTCCCGCACCTGACCGCGTGGACGATGACGTGGACCTTCACGTTCGCGGGCAGCAGCTACTATCAGATGATGGCGGGGCAAGCCGTGCTGCTCGTCACGGTGCTGGTTGCCGCGGCCTTGTTGACGCACCTGACGATGACCTGGTCGCGCCATGTCTCGCAGATCGAGGCGGCGCTCAATACCTACGACGTCGCCGATCTGCCGGTGCTGCCGGCCACGCGCGAACGCGAGCTGGATCGCATCGTGCTGGCGTTGAACGAGGCCGGGCGCCGGCTCTCCGCTGCGCGGCAGCGTGGCGACCAGCTCGCGCGGCAGATGGCGACCGCCGAGCGCCTCGCCGCGATCGGCCGGGTCGCGGCCGGGGTCGCGCATGAGATCCGCAATCCCATCGCGGCGATGCGTCTGAAAGCCGAGAGCGCAGTGGCCGGCGGGGCCGAGCGTCAGCCCCAGGCGTTGCGCGTGATCCTTGGCGAGATCGAGCGACTCGATGCCCTGGTGCGCCGGCTGTTGAGCATTACTGAACATGACGAACCCAAGCGCGAGTGGATCGACGTCGGCGCGTTTCTCGACGCATGTATTGCGCAGCATACCGAGCGTGCGGCAGCGAAGCAGGTGACGCTTGCCTGCACGGCCGACCCTGAGGAGGCACGTTTCGATCCGGACCAACTGCAGCGCGCGATGGATAATCTGATTCTGAACGCGATCAATGCGGCGCCGGAAGGCAGCCGGATCGACGTCGCCGCGGTGCACCGCACGGATGCGCTAGTCTTATCCGTGCACGATCGGGGTGTGGGCCCGCCCGAGGCCATTCGGGATCATCTGTTCGAGCCGTTCGTGACCGGGCGGCCCGATGGAACGGGTTTAGGCCTGTCGATCGTGCGTGAAGTGGCTGAAGCACACGGCGGCTCGGCGCGTTTTGAATTGACGGACAACGGAACCTCTTTCGAGATTATCTTGCCATGGCCCACATCCTGATCGTCGACGACGACGCGACAATGCGCGATGCACTCGCCGAAGTGGTCATCGACCTGGGCCATAGCGCGTGCATGGCCGCCAACGGCATGCTGGCGCTCGACTTGCTCGACACCGAGGCCGTCAACGCCATGATCCTCGACTTGCGCATGCCCGGCATCGACGGAATCGAGGTGCTGCGCCGCATGCGCGAGCGCACCGGTGCGCCCCCGGTGACCGTGTTGACGGCTCACGCGACGGCGTCCAATACGATCGAAGCCATGCGTCTTGGCGCCTTCGATCATCTGACCAAGCCGATTGGCCGCGCCGATCTTGCCGAGGTTCTGCAGCGCATGCTGGACAGCGTCGTGGAATCTGGCGGGGGTGTCTGCGCGACGGAATCCGAGGCGCTGATCGGCTCGAGCGAGGCGATGCGGACCGTTCAGAAGACGATCGGCGTGCTCGCCGATAGCGACGCCACGGTGTTGATCACGGGTGATACGGGAACCGGAAAAGAAGTCGTCGCGCGCGCGATTCACGAACACGGGCAGCGCAATCGCGGGCCATTCATTGCAGTCAATTGCGCAGCGATTCCCGCCGATCTGCTGGAAAGCGAACTCTTCGGTCACGTCCGCGGCGCATTCACCGGTGCGAGCGCCGATCGCGACGGGGCGTTCCGCCAAGCCGAATGCGGCACCCTGTTTCTCGACGAGATCGGCGACATGGACATTGCCATGCAGGCGAAGATCCTGCGCGCGTTGCAGGAGCGCGTCGTCGTGCCGGTGGGCGGCAGGCCGGTTCCCGTCAAGGTGCGCGTGATCGCGGCGACTCATCGCGATCTTGTCCGCTGCGTGCGTGACGGCACGTTTCGCGAAGATCTTTTCTACCGGCTGCATGTGGTGCCCATCCACTTGCCGCCGCTGTCCGAAAGGATCGCTGACATCGTGCCGCTCGCCGAGTATTTCCTGAATCGTGCGACCGCGGGTAAGCGCCTGTCCGCCGACGCAGCGGCGCATCTGATTCGCTATGGCTGGCCCGGCAATGCGCGCGAACTCAAGAATGCGATGGAGCGAGCCGCGGTGATGGTGCGCGGCGAATACATTCACGCGACCGACCTGGCGTTCCTCGACGATGTGCGCTCGCGGCAGGGTCCCGTGCTCGACTGGCCGGACGAAGACCTGCCCTCGGCGCTGGCACGGCTCGAGGAAATGCTGATTCGCCGCGCGTTAAAACATAGCGGCAACAACCGCACCGACGCCGCACGTCGGCTCAATGTAAACCGGCAACTGCTTTACGCAAAGCTCAAGCGCTATGGGATCGAGGTGGCCGACGCGCCACACGAGGGCAAGGACGGTATTGAAGGCAGCGAGCGTAGTGAAGGCGAGGTGTAGTCACAGCGATTGGTTCGCCAAACGTTTGCGCCGTTGCAGCTATTGGTCTGACGATTTGTCAGGTTAAAGATTTGCGTTTTGCATGTCGTTATCCAGCCAATAAGTCAGGACCATCGCGCTTACCCGTGCCTTACGAAGGCGCGGGATGCACGAGGCAATAGCTCTTCGGGGAGAATGAATCTTGAATCAACAACGATCGCCATGGTCGCGCTCAGCGGCTCCGGGCGAAGTCATCTATTCGGAAGGCTTCGCGGGCGACGCCGTCATCTACGTGATCGCAGATGGCAAAGTCGAAATCTCCACCCAATGCGACGAAAAGAAAGTCATCCTCGCCACCCTCGGCAAGGGCGAGTTTTTTGGCGAAGCGTCGTTGTTGCCGGCGGAGCCACGCGCGCACACCGCGAAAGCCCTGAGCTTCTGCCAATTGACCGTCATTGCAGCCAAGGTCGTGGAGGATGAGCTCGAACGCGTATCGCCGCTGCTGCGCCATATCGTACGCACCATGATTCGACGCGTGAAGAAGAAGGACGATGTCCTTGCCACCAATACGCATGCGGATTTTCTGCCGGGTGTTCTCTCGTACGCGCATGTTCTGTCGCTGATGGCGGGGACCGAGAACGCAGACCGGCTGGACGGACGCGCGCGCCGCACTCAAGGGGAGGAGTGCTCGGTGCCGCTGCCGGAAGTCATCAAGAAGTGCCATGCGATTGCCGGCCATTCCCGTCCGCACGTGATGGCGATGCTCAAGCGCATGGAAAGACTCAACCTCGTGACGCTCGAACCGGGCCGCTCCGATCGTGTGAGCACGATGTCTGCGCGCTATTCGGCGCAAGACGGCGCAGCCGGCCGCCAGCTCGTGACCTTCGATCCCGTGCGGATCACGGAACGGGCCCAGCAGGTGGCGGACCACGATCTCGACGTTTCAATCACCAGCGAACTGGAGCTGATCGAACTGGCCGACCTGGAAGCCCTGATCGGCGTCGAGAAGAATCTGATTCTCAACAAGCTCTCGCATGCGGAAATCGCTGAAGACATCTTCGCGTTTCGCAAGACCAAGGTATTGAATTACGTCGAGGAAAAGGGCATCACGTATTTTTCCCGGCGCAATGCCCGTGGTGCAAGCGAGCTGAAGTCGCTGGACGATCTGGAGTTTGTCGACCAGCGAACCTTGTTCGAAGCCGTGAGCGCTTTCGACACCTATGACCTCGCGAAGTTGCTCGCCGCCGTGACGGGCGAACCGGTCTCCGATCGTTTGTTCTCGGTGATGACCGAGGCGCGCAAGAAGGAGGTGTCGTGGGTCATGCGGCGTGAGATCAAGATCGATCCGCTCGAGGTTGCCGAGATCGAAGAGCGATTCATCGAGACCGTGCGCGCGATCAAATCCCCGGCAGCCAATGCTGCGCCGCTTTCCAATGTGAATGCCTGACACCTGGTGGTCGGGCAGCGGGCCGCGTTCAGGTCCGCTCCGATGACCAGGACGGCCGCTCGAGAGGATGTATGGATCTTTTGACGCTATTCGGCGCCCTGTTCGGCGTGACGGCCATCGTGGCTGGTTTCTCGCTCGAAGGTGGGCATTTCACTTCGCTGTTCCAGCTGGAGGCACTCGTCATCGTGGTGGGCGGCACCTTCGGCGCGGTGATGATCCAGAACACGTGGGCCAGGTTTTATGACGGCTTGAAGCAGTTGCGCCTCGCTTTTGTGAAAGCGCGGCAGGTCGACCGGGAAAGCTTGTCGGTGCTGCTCGAGTGGGGCGATCAGGCGAAGGTGAACGGCATGCTCGTGTTCGAGTCGATCGAGGCGGGCGGCATCAATCCGTTTGCCAAACGAGGCCTGGAGCTGCTGGCCAATGGTGTGTCGACTGCCGTGCTCGAAGACGCCTTGCAGCGGGAGCTGGATGCCTATGAGCGCAACCATATGGCGGCTGCGCGGATATGGCAGCAGGCGGGTGGTTATGCGCCGACGTTCGGCATTCTGGGGGCGGTACTCGGCCTGATTCAGGTCACCGGCCATATGCTCGAGCCGGCGCAACTCGGGCAAGGGATTGCCGTTGCCTTTGTGGCCACGCTGTACGGTCTCGCGTTGGCGAACCTGGTGTTTCTGCCCTTGTACGGAAAGATCAGGGCGCAGGTGGATAGCGAATTGCGCTTCAGGCGTTTGTACCTCGATGGCCTGCTTGCGATATCGCGCAAGGAGTCGCCCCACACGATCGAAACCCGGCTCGCGGGCGACATCCGGGAAAGATCGGCTGAGTTGCTCGGCTAACGGACCTCGAAGCCGGCCTCGAGGCGGGTCTTGAAGCTGGTCTCGAAGCGGGTCTCGACCGGTTGGCAAAAACTCGCCAGGCGCCCATTCAAACGCAATTCGGAAGCAGACGTTTCGACCATGAACAGTTCTTCGGGTAACCGGCGCCTAGCCACAAACAAAACCGGCTATCAGCAGCACGATGACGGCAGCGACGGCGATGACGAGGCGCAGTCCGGGCGCTGGCTGATTTCCTATGCGGACCTCGTCACCACGCTGATGGTGTTATTCCTTGCGCTTTATGCGCTGGAGTTGGCGAAAAACCGCGAGCTCGAAATAAAGATGCTCGAGCGCCATGAGATGAAAACGGAGACGGCCGCCGGCAGCGCTCACGCACCGGTCGCCGTGCCTGGCGCGCCCGATGCCGCAAGGCGGCAGCTTCTTTCATTGCTGGCGCCGCTTCAGGATAACCGGCAGATTACGATTTCGAATGCCTCACAGGGCGTGGAAATCGCCATCAACGCGAAGGTGCTCTTTAACTCGGGCGACGCGCATCTGTTGCCGGAATCTGCTGGGGTGTTGGAGCAGATCGCCGGGGTGCTGCGCGACCGGTCAAAGAACAACATCCTCGTCGAGGGACACACGGACAGTGTGCCGATTTCGACCGCGAAATACGAATCCAACTGGGAGCTGTCGTCGGCGCGGGCCGGTGCTGTGGTTCGATTCTTCGCGGACAAAGGAATCGAACCTCACAGAATGGCCGCCATCGGCCGGGCGGACAATTTCCCCCTGATCATCGGCGACGATGCGGCAGCGCGCGCCGCGAATCGCCGCGTCACCATCCTCGTGGAATATTGAGTCGCAAAACCCGTGAACGCGTGGCGAATCGCGCCATGTTGGTCGCTACGTGTTTATACCGAGAAGCTGCGCACCAAACGGGACTTGCGTGCTGCGGAACAGACTGCGAAGATCGCGTTAAAGCCGCGCTTTCGTCTGATGTTTTTCATTTTCCCGACGCTTCCGGCCGTGCTGATTGGTTCGTAGACGATCTGCGCCGTGAGCCGACTGTTTCCGATCATGGCCGCCAGGTCGGGTGGCTGAGCGATTGAGCGCACCGTATTGACCGGGGAATCACATGTTTGCGTCGAGCCCGTTTGCCGAACTGCTGGACCATGCGAGCCGCTGGCTGCAGGGTTGCGTGCTCGTTCTGGTGATGATGACCGTGGGCGTGGTGCTGGAGCGGCGCTGGCCGGCCGAGTTATTGCAATCGCGCGCCGGGAAGCGTTTTAACCTCGTCTACGCCGCCCTGTATCTGGCGCTCGCGGAAGCCATGCGGCCGCTGATGGCGATGACCAGTGTCGCGATCGTCAATGCGGTTGGCGGTGGCTGGGTCGTGCTGGCCTCGCGGGGATGGGGTGCATTGGCCTCCATCGTGATCATGCTATTGACGTTCGATCTGCTCGAATATGCATTTCACCGCTTACAGCATGCATGGCCGGTGCTGTGGAAACTGCATTCGCTGCACCATAGCGCGGCCGAGTTCAATGTCACGGTAACACTGCGGCATCACTGGTTCGAAGTGCTCATCAAGGGCTGCCTGCTTTATCCGGTGGTGGGCGTGCTATTCAAGGTCGAGCCGTGGATCCTCGGTGTGACCACGATCATTTTCATGTTCGGCAATTACTTCGCGCATATGAACCTGCGCGTCGACCTGGGCCGTTTCACGACGTGGGTCAACAATCCGCAATACCACCGCCTGCATCACTCGAACCGCGCCGAGCATTTCGACCACAACTTCACGCAATTGCTGCCGCTGTGGGACCACCTGTTCGGCACGTTATGGGTGCCGGCGAAGCACGAATGGCCGGCCACGGGTCTGGACGACGGCGCGCAACCGCGTTCGCTGCTCGGCGCGCTGAGCTGGCCGCTGCGCTCGCATGCCGGGCCTGATCTAGGCCAGCCTCGCGCTGCGCACCGCTTTGCCGCCCAGCAGGCAAACGATCAGGGTGGCGACGACGAGCACGCATAACGCAAGGCGCAAGCCGAGCAAGCCCGCGCCGAATCCGATCAGGGGCGGGCCGATCAGGAAACCGGCATAGCCCGCCGTGGCCGCCATCGACACGCCGACAGCCGGCGTGACGGTCGAGCGGCCCGCCGCACTGAAAATGACCGGAACGATATTCGCGAGGCCGACGCCGACCATCGCGAAGCCCGCGCAGGCCGTGAACACGGTCGGCAGGCTCAACACCAGCGCGAACCCGGCCACCGCCAGCAGACCGCCGAGGCCGACTACCTTGCTCGAGCCGAAGCGTCGCACGGAGACGTCGCCGACAAGGCGGCAGGCGGCCATCGAGAATGCAAACGCGGAATAGCCGACTGCCGCGACACTGGCCTCTTCGTTCAAGGCTGAGCGCAGGTACACCGCGCTCCAGTCGGCGACCGCGCCTTCCACCATCATGCACAGGAACGCGAGCATCGCCAGTTTCATCACAGCGGCACTGGGCCATGCAAATCCGTTGGAGGCGGCGGCCGCCCGCGGACCGAGGTCGCGCAACGCGAGCGCTGCGGCGGCGGCAATGAGGGCGGCGATGAGCACGTCCGGCAGGACGAGACCGCCGATCACGCCGAAGCCGCCTTTCTGGAGCATGGCGCCGGTTGCCGCGCCGAGCAGGCCGCCCGCACTCCACGACGCGTGAAACGACGACATGATCGGCGACTTCCATTGCGTTTCGATCGTGCTGGCGTGGCCGTTCATCGACACGTCAAGCGCGCCGTTCGCCGCACCCAGTGCGAGGAGCGCGATGAACAGCGTGGCCAGGTTCGGCGCGAAGGCGGGAAGCGGCAGCGCCACGACAAACGCCGCGCCGAGCAGCGCGGTGGCCCGGCCGCTGCCGAAGCGCGGCGCCAACTGTCCCGCCAGCGGCATCGCGACGATGGCGCCTAGCGCAAAGGCGAATAACGCGATGCCCAACGAGGTGTCGCTAAGGGCCAGGTTTTCCTTGATGCGCGGTACTTCGACCGCCCAGGCGCCAATCCCGAAGCCGTTGGCGAGAAACACGCCGAGAGTGGCCACACGCTCCTTGAGCGGCTTCATGAACGGTGTACTGACCGGTTGAACGAGTGACTTCATGAGCGCGCCACCATCACGTTGTCGCAGACTGCTTCGAGCTGGGCGCGCCGCTCGGCTGTCACATCCGCTTCGACAAACAGATAGTCCACGGCGTCAGCCGGCGCCACGAAAAACGGCGCGGCGGTCATCAGCTTTTCCGATGTCAGGGCAATGGCGATCTGGCTGCTGGCTTTGACCATCGCCCGTTTGAGTTCGGCCTCTTCGGCCTCGCACGCGGCGACCCCTTCGTCCGGATCGAATGCGCACGTGCCCAGGAAGCAAAGATCGGGCTTGATCTGCTGGATCTGCAGCAAAGCCGTGGCGCCGGTCGAGCCGGCCGCGTGCTGAGCGATGCGCCCGCCGATGAGAATGATGTCGAACCCCGGCCGATTCAGGAGCCGCGCACACGCCTCAGGCGAGTTCGTCACGACGGTGAGATCCGCGTTGTCCGGCAAGGCCGCGGCAATCGCGACGTTGGTCGACCCGGTGTCCAGCAGAATGATCTGCTTTGGCCGGACGATCGACGCCGCGGTGGTGGCGAGACAGGCCTTGCGGTCCACGGCTTCGTGCATGCGGACCGCTGCGCTTTTGGCGGACGGCGAGATCAGCAGGGCGCCGCCGTAGACGCGTTTGCAATGGCCCTGATCGGCCAGCTCGCGCAAGTGACGGCGCACCGTGTGTTCGGATGTCTGGAGTTCAGCTGCGAGTTCGGATGCCAGTACGCGGCCCTGCGCCCGCAGCCGTTCCAGAATCAGGTGTTCCCGTTCCACGGGCAGAAGCCCGTCCACTGCGTCTTGTCGCGTTCGTTGCATGACGTCACCTTGCTCGATTGCAAAACGATCATAATTGAGCAAAAGTTATCATAAACGAGCGGTGTGTGCAATGGCGGCAAAGCGGTGAGGCGGGAAGGCGGAAAGGCGGGCATTGCGTCACCGCAAGCCTTTGACGGGCCGGTCAGCACCGCAACGGTTGCATGTCGCGCGCTCAAACGGGTTGTCGAATGCAATCGACACCCCGCTGAATGGACAGCATCGGCAGGTCGTTAAGGTGCCGGCGCAACCGTAGGTTGGGGGGACTGCGTAGCGGGCTGGAAACCTGTAATTGCCGAGGCCGTAATCCACGCACGCCACTGGGACGTGAAATCGAATTCGGCATCGATTGCGAATGCCTGGTCGAGCGCTTCATTGAGCGTTGTTCCGCGTTGCAACGCGTCGAAGGCCGCATGCGCGGCGGCGCATTGAACGAGTAGGTGCGGGCGCCATTGTGGCCGCACAACCAGTGCATAGGTCGGTGACTCGAGATCTGCCGGAAAAGCGCCCCCGGCCTGATGCACAGTCCAGATCTCGGCGATCGCATAGTGCGAGGCGATGAGGGCGCAGGCGGGATGCACGGCCAGTTTTGCATCGAGCAGGTCTTCGGGGCGGGTGGCGGCCCATTCCGCCTGCGTAAGCACGTTGGCATCCGCGGCAAAGTAGGCGAGATGCAGCGACCATTCGAGACGCGCGAGGTCGGAGAGATAGCGGAAACGGGGCCCCTGTTCGTAGGTTTCGATGAAAGCCGGTAGCGCTGCGCCGAAGCGATTGAGGTCGCCGCTCTGCGATGGGTACGCTTGCGCGTAAGCCACTGACAGCGTATCGAAGTAGGCTTCGCCGAGCAGGTCTTGCAAGACGGGGTAGGCGCTCGCGAGCGCAGTCCGCCAATGGGCGCGAATGCTGCTCCGATAGAGGTCGACGCGCTGGCGCAGGTTGTCTGTGAGTTTGTTGCCGTTGCCGTTGCCGCTGCCGTTGGAGCCGGGTGCTTGTTCAATGGTACATGCAGGGCTGTCGGCGCGAGCTTGCGCGCGATCGGCTTCGCGCGCCGGGCATTGCAGCCGCGAAAGCACAGGTCGTTGTTCGCCCTCCAGCGATTCGGCAAACATGCGCTGCAGTGACTCAAGCGGCGTGAGCATCGCCGGCGCCGTGTTGAGTCGAAGGAGGGATGGCCGATCGCCTGGCGTGAACGCTTGCCTGAATATCACGGGCGCGGCCGGCTTCATCGAGCACGACGCTTAACGCCGGTATATCGGTGTCCCACTCGATCAGTGCCGGTATCGTGCCGAACCGCTGGAGGGCGTATTCATACAGCGCCCAGACTTCGTTGGCGACACGCGAGCCGTGATCGTCGATGACCGCAATGTCCGTCACACGGTGACCCGCAAGATGAATCTCGCCAATCGTGCCGATCGCCAGCGCGTTCATGGCCGCGACGGCGTCCTCTCCATGATTGCATTGGTTCACATACAGGTTGTTCACGTCGAGCAATACACCGCAACGCGTGCGGGATGCGAGCTCGGCGAGGAATGCCGTCTCGCCGTACTGATCGTCGCGGAATCGAACGTAAGTGGAGACGTTTTCCAGCAGAACTGGCCGGCCCAGTGCGTCCTGCAATGCGCTGACACGCGAAGCGAGCAGCGCCAGCGCCGCCTCGGTCAAGGGCATCGGCAAAAGATCGTTCAGATGGCCGGATGACGTCGCGCCCCAACAAAGATGTTCAGAGACGACCGCCGGCTCGATCCGCTTGATCAGACGTTTGAGCTTCGCAACGTGATCGAGGTCGAGTGGGTTCGCCGAGCCAAGGCCGAGGCCGA
Source organism: Burkholderia sp. GAS332 (assembly GCA_900142905.1). NCBI lineage: Bacteria > Pseudomonadati > Pseudomonadota > Betaproteobacteria > Burkholderiales > Burkholderiaceae > Burkholderia > Burkholderia sp. GAS332. The sequence continues at coordinate 947,908 of FSRV01000002.1, forward strand.
CCCCATGCAAACTGACGGGCAAGTCGCGCCGCACGGTGTCGAGCACGTGCAGGTCAAAGCCACCGTCGCCGAAATAGTTTTCACTGTGCACCTCGATCCAGTCGACCGCCGGCGTAGCGCTGAGGAAGTCGCGGTAGTGGGCATGGCGCAACCCGATACCGATGCCCGGTGGCGCGCCGGCGGAAGGGGCGAAGGGATGCATCAAAGGCCTCGAGTTGCGCTGGAACGCCGCTTTGGCATCAGGAATGCTGTTCGTCGATCTTGCCGCCCATCTTCTCGCAGGCTGCTTTCGGGACGGTCTTGAAGTCGCCTTTATCGTTGTCGACCTTGGCTTCTCCGGCGCAGTCATGCACGCCGGTCTTGCTCGCACAGTCGTTCTGACCGGCCTTGGCGATGCCAAAACATTGAACCTTGTCGTCAGCATGCGCGGCGCTGATGCCGGTGGCCGCGAGTCCTGCGAGGGCCGCGGCGATCAAGGCTGGCCGGCTAAGTTTTGAGTTCATTCTGATTCTCCTGAGTAAGCGGCGGTGGATCGCCGCACCACTTCGACTGTTGTTCTGCCATGGGCTGGCTCGGGGCGGATGCGTTGTGCTTGATTCGCAGCACCGGGACCGTTTGTAAACCGATTTTAAGCTTGCGACATGGCCTGTCCAGTATGTTACTGGCTCATCGTACCCGCGCTTTTTACGGCGCAAGCGGCGGTGACTTTCTCGCCGTTGCTGAACGAGAACGTCAGCTGGATCGTCGTGCCGATCTTGAGCGGTTGTTTCGGATGCTCCAGCATCACGTGATAGTTGCCCGGCGCAAAGACGAGCGAGCCGTGCGCGGGCACCGCGACCTGATTGACCATCGCCATCGACGACGTGCTGCCCTGGCTTTGCGTCTGATGCAGCATGGCCATGCCGAAAGCGTCGGCGCTGACCCCGACGAGATTGACCGGTTGGTCGCCGGAATTGCTTGCCTTGAAATAGCCGCCCGATGGCAGATCGCCCGGCAAGGCGCGGATCCAGCAGTCCGATACGCTTGCCGCTGTCTGACCGTTTGCCGCAGCGCCGGCGAATGCCTGAATGGATGATCCGCACAGCAAGGCGGCGAGTAGAAGGTTGCGTGATGTCTTCATGATGTGGCTCCTTGGTTTTGACAGCGGGAATGAAGCGTTAAGCGGGTGGCATAAGCGGGCTGCTTAGGCGGGCTGCCTAAGCAGGTTGCCGCGTGGCGCGGGCAAAAATCGTGCGGTCGGCGAGCCACACCGCGAGCAGCGTGACGCCCATCAATGGGAAAACGATGCCGAGCAGAACGAGGCCGGTTTTCCAGCCACGCATCGGCGGCGCGGCGCGCTCGCGCGAGGGGGCGCCGAGCGAGCGCTGCGGCCGCCGTTTCCACCACATCACGCAGCCGGTCACGGCCATCCCCGCCAGCCCAAGCGAAATCACGGCGCAGAGAATCTGATTGGCGACGCCGAAGTAGCGGCCCATGTGCAAGGACGTCCCGTACGACACGGCCTTCGACACAGCGCCGTAGTCGCCATAGCGGATGTCCTTCAGCACCGCGCCGCTGTATTGGTCGATGTACAGCGTGCGTTCGTCTTTCGGATCGACGGGAAAGTACGAGACGGTGTAGACGCCCGTAGCGGACGTGGGCAGCACGATGTCGTAGCCGCTCGAGACACCGAGCGAGGCGACGAGCGCAACGATGCGTCCGAGGGGCAGCGCTTGCGCTGCGTGTGCTTCGGCGGATTGCGGTACGGGGATGTTGCCGACCGCCCATGGTGTGAGCGGCAACGGCAGGTCGTCCATCACCATGCCCGGCATCGAATCCATGTTCGCTTCGTGGGCGCTGTGCTCAGCGTGTTCACCGTGCTCATCGTGGCTAGCGTGCGCTTCGTGCTCATCGTTTGATGCGTGGAAGCCGCGGGCCGATTGTGTTTCGGCACGCGCATCCGCAGTGCCCGCATGCTCACCGCCATGCATGCCTGGCAATACAGAGCGCAACGGCAAGCCGCCCCACGATCCCGGCGGCGCGCCAAGATTGGCGGCGGTCGCGAGCGCCTTGAACTGCTTACCCCATGAACCCGTCCACGGCAGACCGCTCAGCACGAATACGAGTGCGCCGAGCGCAAGCCAGATACCCATCACGGCGTGCAGGTTCTTCCACAGCGCGCGACCTTGTAGCGAGAACCGTGGCACCAGCGCCGCGCGTGCGGTGGTTTTCTCGCGCGGCCACCAGAGTGCGACGCCGGTGCCGATCATCACCAGCGTCCAGCACGCGGCCAACTCCATCAGCAATTCACCGGGTTTGCCGAGCAGCAGCTTGCGGTGAAGCATGCGGTCCACCTGCATGAAGCGGTGCTCGACGCTCAGCGTGCCCAATACTTCGCCGCTGTACGGGTTCAGATAGACACTCTGTTTTTCACCGCCAGCGAGGCGAAAGATGAACTCGGTGCTGCGATCCGGTGCGCTCGCGATCGGGGCCGTCACCGCGCGCGCATCGGCCGGCATCGACGCGCGGGCTTTGGCAAGCAAGGCGTCTTCAGTCAGCCTGGGTGTGGCTTGCGGTTCGACGATCAACCGATGCGGGTAAAGCAGCGGCTCGATCTGTGGCTGGAAGCAATACAGCGTGCCGGTGATCGCAAGCACCACCAGAAACGGCATCACAAAGAGGCCCGCGTAAAAGTGCCAGCGCCAGAGCGTCCGGTAGCCGGCGTTCGCAGCAGCCGTTGCCGAGGTCGTGCGTTGAGCGGTCGTGGTGGACATTCAATCCTCCTGAAGCAAAAATGGGTCGATCGGTTTGCGCAGCGATGCACGTGTTGGTTTGCAACTCGCCAGTGCCTTGAGTGCGAGGCGCACACCAGACGCACACCGGGCGCACACCTGGCGAGCGCAAACCACACATGCCAATCGCGTCTTCACATGCGCAGCTTCGCTTCGACGTAGAACGTGCGGCCCGGATACGGGTGATAGACGAAGTAGCGCTCGTCGAACAGGTTGTCCACGCCGATGCCGACCTCGCTCAGCTTGGTCGGCTTGAACGTAAACTTCGCATCTACCACCGTGTACGAACTGGTGCCGCCGAATACATCGGGATTCGTGTCGGTATTAGTGAGCGTGTTGTATTGGCGGCCGGAGTAGCGTGCGGCGAGCGTGAGCGCCGCGCGTTCGTCGATGTGATACGTTGCGGCGAGATTGACGCGCCACAGCGGAATCCGATAGAAGTACTTGCCGACGGTTGCCGGGTTCTGCGCATTCGCGAGGATCTTCGACTGGGTGTACGCCACGCTCCCCAGCAGATCGAGACCGCGTACCAACACATCCTGTCCCGAGTAGCTGGTTTCGACGCCACGCGAGCGCACCTTGCCGATGTTCTGGAAGTTCGTCACGTTCGGAATCACAGTCGTATCGGTCTGACTGAAGATCGTGTTCTTCACGTCGTCCTGAAACAGCGAGAAGCGGAACACGCCGTTCCAGTGTGCCCATTCGGCGGTCAGCTCTTTCGAGAGATCGTCTTCAGGCTTCAGATTCGGATTGTTGTTGATGATCGACGAGCCGTTGATTTGCCCCTGGAACAGCTCACCCACGGTCGGAAACCGATAGGCGCGGCCAATGGAGGCGCGCAAGATCAGATCGTCGGTGACATCGAACGACAACGAGGCCTTCGGCGAGAAGTGATGCTGGTTCGCGTCGCTGTACGGAATGGCCTTGCCGGGCAGCGCCTGCGAACCGCCGTAGGCTTGCCAGTCTTCGTACCGTACGCCGTAGACCAGTTTCCAGCGCGGCAGAAAGCGCCACGCATCCTGCGCGTACAGCGCCTGGGTCTGCGTCTTGCCCTTGAACGCATTCGCAAACGACGTGGCCGAGCCGTCGCGCCAGTTCAGCGTGTTGTAACTCTCGTTGTCGAGGAAGTAGTTGTCGTAGTGATAGCCGAAGCTCAACGCGTGATTCGTCAACCCCGCTTGCGGCGTGACGGGCGTGTAGGTGGTGCGCAGATCTAGCGTTTTCCAGCCGGTGCCGTCGCCGAAGATCACCGTGCCGGGGCCGTTGCCCGGCGCACCTGAATTCGCCGTGCGCGCCACGCTATTGCCGATGTCATAGTACGAAGCAACTGCTTCGCCGTTCCAGCCGGTGGCGTTGCGGGTCTTGAGCGTGAGCCCGTATAGCCAGTTCTCGCTGTGGCCGAGACTCGGGGCGAGGGCGGCGGCCGGAATCGTGTACTCGTAGCCGCCGATCGCGACCTTGCCGCTGTATACAGGGTTGCCGTTCGCGTCGCGCAGGAAACTCGACGTCGCGCTGTTATAGGTCTGGTGCCAGTAACCGACCGTGAAGGCAGCCTGCAGTGTCGGCGTGAAGTCGTACTGCATCTTCAGCTTGAACTGGTCCTGCACCGTGTGTTCGATCCCTTCGCCGTTCACGCCGAGCACCGCGGTCGGTGTATTGGTCTGGTTGTTATAGAAGGTCGCCCCGGTCACCGGCGTGTCACCGGCCTTCGCGGGCGTGCTGGACTTGGCGAGCGTGGCGAATTGAAGCGGCTGGCTCGTGTTCTCCAGGTGATTCACACCGAGGAAATACGAGAACTTCCCGATCCGGTCGCCGATCGAAGCGCTCGCTTCGCTGCCGTTGAAGTTCTGATTCACGCCGAACAGGCTGAAATGCTGGGTGAAGGCTTTGACGTCCGCATCGGCTTCGAACTTCGTCGGCATGCGGGTGCTGATCAGTACCGTGGCGCCCAGCGAATTGCCCGGATAGAGCGCGGAAAACGGTCCATAGATCACGTCGACTTGCTGGATCTCGTCGGGAAACACCATCGACCAGCGCGGCGGAAACGAATAACTGTTGCCGAGCAGATTGCTGAGCAGCAGGCCGTCCGCATAGACGAGACCGCGCGCGCTCTGCGTGTTGCTGGTGCCGCGTACGGCGATGATCGAATTCAGATCGCCGATAAAGCGCTTGCGCACGGCAAGGTTCGGCATGTACTTCAGCACGTCTTCGGTGTTGACGACGTTCCAGTTGTCGAACTGGTCGCGCGTCACGGTCTCGACTGAGGCCGGCAGGTTAGGGTCGACGGCGCGTGGCGCGGCGACGGCATTGGCGCTGACGCTGACAGCAGGAAGCGTGGCTTCGGCGGGCGCGCTATCCGCGTGAGCCGGGGAGGCGATAAATGCCGGCACGAACGCCGGAACCAGGGCCGGAAGACAAGCGGGAAAAACCGACAGCGGCCGCCGACCGGATGCAATACGCCGAGCGCCGCGGCGGGCGCAAAAGGGCAGCCTTCGCAGAGCGAAGTTGAACATGAACGTTTCCTTGATGCATTGAACAGGCGATCGCGCGCCCCCTCAACGGGTGCGACAAGATGCGCGATCAGGAACAACAGCGATCAGGAAACGGCTGGCGGGTCTCTTGGGCGTCCGGACGGGAACGCGCCGAGCGGCGTGAAGCGGGTGGAGAGGGCGGGCGGCGCGGTGCCCGCCAGCGCGAGCGCGGCGGGCGGTTCGACGGCCGCGACGCTCGGCATGGCGACGTGATGTTCGAGCAGATGGCAGTAGCCGCATGCGCCGAAGGCGTCGTCGTGGCTGAGATGGACCGGCGCCGGGCTGGCCGGCGTGGACTGGCTCGCGAGGCTCTGGTTGGGTGGTTGTAGCGCCGAACAGAGCGCGGCGTAGGGCTCGTGCGCGCGGTTCGATACCAGCATCTGACTCACGACCGGCGCGAACACGACGAGCCACATGGCGATCAGGCCAAGCCATGCGGTCATGCGGTTGCGGGAGCGTGGAGTCATGTTGGGTGAACGTAAAGACGCGGGCGATTCTAGCATTGCCGCGCATTCTTTTCTCGTGTGATTCCGTTTATAGCGGTGGATTAGAAGCCCGAAACCCGCTCATTTCCGGGCGTTAGCGCGCGACCGTTTCCCGTAAGCTGCGTGGTACATGTCCCGCTTTCCCTGTCGGCGCTTCGACCCACCTGCGCAGATGCGCAGAGACGTGAGGTACCGCACAGGGCGCGAAACACGCGATTGATCCGGCCTTCACGCCGTCGACCCCAGCTAACACGACTCATGACATCCACGCCGATGCCCGCATCCTCGATAACCGACATCAATCAGCGGGCAGCGTCGCTCTGCTCAGCGGGCCAATTCGCCGAGGCCTGGTCGTTGGTGAAGCCGATCCTCGAGGCGCAGGCCGACGTCGCGGACGACGCTCGGGCCGACACGTTGAATATTGCGGGGGCCTGTTCGTACGGCTTGCGCATTCTTCCGGACGCGGAAAACTATTGGCGCCAATGTCTGCGCGTCAAACCCGGCTACGCTGAGGTATATAGCAGTCTCGGCATGCTGCTCAAATCGGACGGGCGTCTGTCGGCCGCCAAGGCGGTCTATCGGCAACTGGTCGCGCTGCGGCCCGGTCAAGCCGACGCGCATCACAATCTGGGCACCGTGCTCCACGGAATGGGCTACAAGGACGAGGCGGAGGCGGCGTATCGTCAGGCAGTCGCGATCTGCCCCGACTACCCCCACGCGCACTACAACCGGGCCATCGTGTTGCACGAACTGCGCCGGCTGCAAGAAGCCGAAGTGGCCTATCGCCAGGCGCTGATCGGGCTGCCGCACCATGCCGAGGCGCACAACAACCTGGGCAACGTGCTCATGGAACTCGGCCGTGTTGCCGACGCGGACGCCGCGTACCGGCAGGCGCTGACCATCAAGCCCCAGTATCCCGAGGCGCTCAATAACCTCGGCGGCGCGCTGAAGGCCGCGCATCGCCTGCCTGAAGCCGAACTGGCTTGCCGGCTCGCGCTGGCCATTCGCCCGGACTACGCGGAGGCGCACCTCAATCTGGGTGCGGTGCTGGCCGATCTCAAGCGTCTGCCCGAAGCTGAAGCGGCCTACCGGGCCGCCATCTCGCATCGCCCGGACTATGCGGAGGCGCACTACAACCTCGGCCTCGCACTGTCCAACCTCGAACGTCTGCCCGAGGCCGAAATGGCTTACCGGGAGGCGCTTCGCTTTCGACCCGACATCGTCCAGGCACACAACAATCTTGGCGGCGTGCTTCGTCTGCTCGACCGTTTTCCCGAAGCCCTCGAGGCCTTCGCGCAAGCGCTCGCGCTCCGTCCCGACATGGCCGAGGCGCACTACAACCTCGCGACCGCGCTGGCTCAACTCAAGCGGCTGCCTGAAGCCGAAGCCGCTTACCTTCGGGCGCTCGCGTTACGCCCCGACTACCGCGAGGCCCGATTCGGTCTGGCCGTTTTGATGCTCGGCATGGGCCGGTTCGAAGAGGGCTGGCGCTTGTATGAGTGCCGTTACCAACAGCCGGGTTTCGTGCATCAGAAGACGCACGCCATGTTGAACTGTCCGCAGTGGCAGGGCGACACGCTCGCCGGCAAGTCCCTGCTGGTCTGGCAGGAAGACGGGCTCGGCGATATGGTTCAATTCAGCCGCTATTTCCCCCTGCTCAAGGCGCAAGGGGCCGCGCATATCGCCTTTGCGTGTGCGCCGGCTTTACACAGGTTGATGGCGTCGGTGGAGGGTGTCGATGCCGTGCTCGATCACAACGCGGCACTGGCTCGCGTGGCCGCCTCCACCTACGACTGCTGGACTAGTCTGTTGAGCGCGCCCATGCACTTGCGCACGACGGTGGACACGATTCCGCGCGCGGTTCGCCTCGTGGCTGAGCCGTCGCTCGTCGAAAAGTGGCGGCCGATGCTCGAGACCATGGCGCGTGGCCGCAAAATCGGGCTGGTCTGGAAGGGCAATGCGAAACACCATAACGATGCGAACCGGTCGATACCCACGCTGGCCACGCTCGCGCCGCTCTGGAGCGTGCCGGCGCTGAGCTTTGTGAGCCTGCAAAAAGGCCAGGGCGAGGACGAGGCGCACAACCCGCCCGCCGGTCAGTCGCTGCTTGAGCTCGGTTCGGCGGTGAACGATTTCTCGGACAGTGCCGCGATCATCGCGCAACTCGATCTCGTGATTTGCGTGGATACGTCCATGGCGCATCTGGCCGCATCGCTGGGCAAACCGTGCTGGGTGATGCTGCCGGAGAAAGACATCGACTGGCGCTGGATGCACGAGCGCAGCGATTCGCCGTGGTATCCGGACGCGTTGCGGCTGTTCCGCCGGGCGGCGGGCGAAGGCTGGTCCGTGACGGTTGAGCGGGTGAGACAGGCGTGTGTGGAGCGATTCTCCGCTGCGGATACCACCGGATTCTGCAGCGCTAAAAAATAATTTTGTAACCCTCGTGACTCGCAACGAAGCCGAGTTTTTCATAGAACCGGTGCGCGTCCGGGCGGCCCTTGTCGGTTGTGAGTTGCACGATTGCGCAGCCGCGTGATTTGCATTCGGCAATTGCCCATTCGAACATGTGCTGGCCGATGCCCGTGCTGCGGTACGCTCCTGCGATCCGAACGGCTTCGATCTGCCCGCGCCATGCACCTCGGCGAGCGATGCCGGGTATGAACGACAGTTGCAGTGTGCCGATCACGGCCTCCCCGTCGACGGCAACAACGAGGCGCTGATTCGAGTCCGCTTCAATGGCCTTGAACGCGGCCACATAGTGTTCATCCGGCGGGTTGCTCACCGTCTCGCGCTGGCTGCCAAGCTTGTCGTCCGCCAACAGGCCGATGATGGCAGGAAGATCGGCGAATACCGCGATCCTGAAGGTGACGTGTTCCATGGTGGAGTCGTGGGTCGTGCTGCTATGAGGGGAGGACAAAGTATAGCGCCAAGCCTCAAAGCCGCCCGGAATTGAATGTCTTCCGATTCCTCATTTGACCCGCTGCCCACGCTTGCGGCCCGCTTGCGCCGAAGCGTGGAACTGGCTCTCGGTCGCCTCGATCGCGTGGCCGAGGAACTGCAGGAACATGCTCATTGCGACGGTCGTGGTCAGGTCAGATCGTTGATAAAGACAACTGAACGACTTCGCGCCGGCATCGGCGAGCGGCGTCCACGCGAGCTTGCGTTGCGTCACGTCCTCCGCCACGTTCTCCGCAATCAGGAAGCCGATACCGACATCGTCCGCGATAAGCCGGCGCACCATCGAAACCGAACTCGTTTCCACTAGCGGACGTGCTTTGCGTTGCTCCCGATGGTCGATCTGATCCACCATGGCCCGCAGCTCCGTATCCGGTGTCATGAGGATGAGTGGGTAGTCGAGACAGTCGCGCAGTCGGGGCCGCTTGCCGAGTTTGGTCAGCGGATGCCCAGGCGGCGTGACGAGCCCGAGGTGCTGCGAGAAAGCGCGCACTTCTACTACACCTGGCGGCGGCTTGCGACGCAGCCCATAGCCGATGTCCGCTTCGCCGGTCTCCACCCATTTGAGGATGCTTTCGCCATTGCCCGAGCGCACGCTGTAAGTCACCCCCGGATAGCTTGTCATCGCCGCCTGAATGGCGTCCGGCACCAACTGCTCGGCCGACGAAGGCGACACCGCCAGGTTGATATGTCCGCGACGCAGCGAGCGCAGGTCTTCCACCTGAGTCATCGCGTTATCGAAATCGCGCTGCCCGCGCCGCACCGCAGCAATGATGATTTCGCCGGCCGTGGTGAGTTGCATGCCGCGCGGCAAACGGTCGAAGAGCGGCGAGCCGACTTGCTCTTCCAGGTTGAGGATTTGCTGGTGCACCGCGGCAGCGGTCAGGTGCAGCGAGTCGGCCGCTTTGCGGATCGAACCGCGCCTGACAACTTCGTCGAAACAACGGAATGTCTGCGATATTGGACGCATAAATTGACCGTATAGTTTTTCCATACGGGCCGTAAAGAATAATCAGGTTTTATTGACGGGTCGGATAGCCTAGATTTCGCTTCATCATCTTAACGGAGCGAACCGTGACCACGACAGTCGATCAAATTACTCAACGGCGCCGCGGCGTCGGTCTCATCGCCCACGACCCCAGGGTTTCATTCGGCGGGTATACGCTGATTGCACCGCAAACGGCAGGCGGCCACGTCTATCTCATCGATATCGACGGCACAGTCGTTCACGAGTGGAAGATGCCGGTGCGGGCCGGACGCCACGCTGTGATTCTTGCCAACGGCAATCTCGGCTACAACGGCAGCCACGCGAAATCGGAAAACCGTTACGCGCCGTGGTCGATGTGGCATGGCGGCGATTTCTCCGAAGTCACCCCTGAAGGCGAGGTGGTCTGGCATTACGAAGATCCGGCGCATCACCATGACGCGCAGTGGCTCGCCAACGGCAATCTGCTTTACGCCGCGTGCGCGCCCGTGCCGGCGGGTTTTGCCGAGCGCGTGCCGGGTGGCACGGCGCACGGTCCTGAAGAAGTCATGTATGCCGACGTGATCCGCGAAGTGAATCGCGCGGGCGAGCTGGTGTGGGAATGGAAGGCGTGGGAGCACCTGAAGCCCGAGGACTTTCCGATCGCGCCCGGCTTCGGCCGGTATCACTGGCCGCTCGTGAACGGGCTCGGCGTGAATGCGAAGGGCGAGGTGCTGATGAGTCTGCGCACCACGTCGGGCATCATCGCTGTCGACCGCAAGACCGGCGGCGTCACGATGCATATTCCGCCGAGCGTGGTGTCGCATCAGCACGCACCTGTCGCGCTGGCCAACGGCAACATCCTCACGTTCGACAACGGCAATTTCCGCACCGGCGCGCACGTGGCTTTCTCTCGCGTGCTCGAGATCGATCCCTCGAACAACGAGGTGGTCTGGTCGTACGCCGACGACATGGTGAATGCGTTCTACAGCGCCTTCATGGGCAACGCGCAGCGGCTCGCGAACGGCAACACGCACGTCACCGAGTCGGCGACCGGCCGGCTCTTCGAAGTGACGCCCGCGGGCGAGGTGGTGTGGGAATACGTGATTCCCTGGTTCGGCGAGTACCCGGACGAAGCGGCGCGCAAAACCGGCCCCGGCCAGTTGAACAGCGTCTTCCAGACCTTCCGCTACAGCCGCGAGCAGTTGCCGTGGCTGCGCGCCTGAACGCCGCGTTTTCGAACCCTCGGGGGTAACGTGAATCCAGACCCAGCCACCCATAGCGTCGACTCACGCTTGCCCGCGTGGCAGCTCGTGCTGTTCGGCTTGCAGCATGTCCTGTCGATGGCGGCTTCGCCCGTCACCGCGGTTTTTCTGGTGTCGAGGATGTTGTCGCTCTCATCGGATTTGACCGTCCACCTGATCGGCGCGACTTTCTTTGCCTGCGGCGCCGGCACGCTGCTGCAATCGCTCGGGGTGGGGTCGATCGGTGCACGTCTGCCGTTCGTGATGGTGCCGGGCGGCGCGCCCGCCATGCTGTTCGCCGTCATCGCCACGCAGACGGATCTGCGCACCGCCGCGGGGGCGGCGATTCTCACCAGCCTGTTCTACTGGCTCGTGCTGCCGGTATTCGCGCGCTGCCTGCGGTTTTTTCCGCGTGTGGTGGTGGGAACGATGCTGCTGCTCGTCTCGGTGAGTCTCATCAAGATCTACGCCGGCATCGTCGTCGGCCAGCCGGGAACGCCAGGCTTCGCGCGGCCGCAGTCGCTTGGCCTCGCGCTGCTCACGATCGTGGCCACGCTGGCCGTGGCGCGTCTCTTCAAGGGCACGGCGGGGCGGCTTGCCGTGCTGATCGGTCTCGCGATCGGCACGTGTGCAGGCTGGGCAGCCGGGCTGATGCCGGCAGGCGGCATGTGGGCCGGCCCACTCTTCACGCTGCCGACGCTGCTGCCCTTCGGCATGCCGCGCTTCGACGTGCTCGCCGCACTGCCGATGCTGATCTTCAGTGTCATCTCGATGGCCGAGGCAACGGGGCAGACGGTCGCCGTCGGCGAGATCACCGGCAAGAAGATCGACATGCGCCGCGATGTGCCGAAGACCATTCGCGGCGATGCGGTGGCGTCGCTGCTCGGTTCGCTGCTGGGCACCTCGCTCATCATCACCAGCGCGGAGAACATCGGCGTCGTACAGACCACCGGCGTGCGCTCGCGCTATGTGACCGCGACGGCCGGTGCGATGCTGATGGTCATCGCGCTGTTTGCGCCGCTCGGGCGCTTCGCTTACGCGATTCCCGCACCGGTGGTGGGCGGCACGGCGCTGATTGTGTTCGCGATGATCGGTGTGATGGGCGTCAACCTGCTCGGCAAGGTCGATCTGCATGCGCGCGGTAATCAGTACACGCTCGCCGCCGCGCTCGTGGTGGGGCTGATACCGATTCTGGTCCCCAATGTGTATGCCTCGTTCCCCAGCTATTTGCAGATCGTATTGGGTAATGGTATGGCGGCGGGGACACTCGCTGCAATCGTCGTCAATCTGGTGTTCGGTCCATGGCGCCTCAGGCCGGCAGAGAAGATTCAGACAACCTGAACTCGGCCTTTCTTTAACTTTTAACGCACGTCCTCGCAGTCCTCCCTCGAACGCTTCAACTCACACTTCATGAAAACCCATTTCGCTTTCCGCGCGACGGTCGTCGCGTGCCTGGCTGCGCTCGCCGTTCCTACCGCTGCCAATGCCCAGAGCAGTGTCACGTTGTACGGAAGTCTCGATGCGGGCCTCGGCTACGTGAGTAACCTGCACGGCGCGCATGCTTATATCGCTGAGCAGGGCACCTTCCAGGCCGACCGCTTCGGCTTCCAGGGCGTCGAAGATATCGGCGCGGGCAGGTCGGTCGTGTTCCGGCTCGAAAGCGGTTTTGTTACGACGACCGGTGCGTCCGCCAGCAGCAGTACTTTCTTTAATCGTCAGGCCTACGTAGGGATGTCCGATCCGATGTTCGGCACGGTGACGCTCGGCCGGCAGACCGACTGGAATTTCGATTGGCTCGGCTCGGTGTCGACCGGTCAACTGCTTGGCGACTTCTCCGCGTTCCACCCCGGCAATCTAGATGGCCTCGGAAGCACCTTGCCGGTGCAGTTGTCGAGCACGGTGAAATGGAAGAGCGCGAACTACAGCGGACTGAGTTTTGGCGCGCTCTATGGATTTCCCGGCGCGTCTGCCAGCAATACGAATGGACGGACCATCAGCTTCGGCGCTAACTATACGAATGGGCCGCTCAAACTGGTGGCGGTGTATTCCGAGTACCACGACCGTTTGCTGCCATTGTCCAATGGACTCGGTCTGACTTCGTTCGAAGGACAGACACTCGCGCCCGGCGCAACCTTCAACGCGAAACAGGTGCGCGACATGGGGATCGGTGGCGCGTATCGCTTTGAGCGCGTGACGCTGCATGCGCTCGCCACGGATGTGCGGATCCAGTCGGACGGCGGCAGCGAGCGCTTTCGTACCGTCGACGGCGGCGTCAACGTCCGCTTGACACCTGCGGAGGAAATCGCGGCGGGGGCGTGGACCGCGACGCTCGCGGGGCGACGCTGGACTCAGTTCACCGTGGCCAACGTGTATTCGCTGTCGAAGGCGACGCAAGTCTACGCGGACCTGATGGTCGAGACCGCGGGTGGTGGGGCGGTGGCCAATACGCTTGGGATCGGCGCGGCGTCAGGTGGACGGCAGACTGTGTTTCTGAGCGGGATACATCATCTGTTCTGAGGCGGGCGCGGGTACGAGTGTGGCGCGCAAGACAGCCACGTGCGATAAATATGTCAGAAGCCTTTTCCGTCCGGATCGTAATTATAACTATTGCGAAAAATAACGTGTACATGTAATAAATCTTTCGCAAAGTCGTAGTATGCGTGCGTGCGGTAAAGGGTCGGTCTGTAAATACAATATTCAAATATAAACAAGCCCATTGAAATCAAATTGAATTGATGTTGTTAATTAAGTCATGAATTCAGAAATGGGTGCGTTGGTCGGATCGGCGTGTCGGTCATGCCAGGCGGGCATCTTCGGGGTCGGTGACGGTGTTGTGGGAGGGCGCCGCGCGGCCATCCGATGCGCTGATATTCAGCAGACGAAACAGAATTAAGCAGACGAAACGGCTGCTTGAATAAAACGCATCCTGCATATTGCAATCGAATATTTAACAGTTATGATGGCGTCACCGTAAGGCGATTTCTCGAATGATCACTCTACGGAGACGGCAGAAATATTTGCCGGGCATTCACGCTGGAGGGGGTAATTGATACTTCCGCGCAGATAGACTAAATCGAGGAGACGATATGCTGAGTCCCCATGAATTTGCTACCTTAATGCTCATCAAGAACGCGCCGGACCAGATTGAACTGGGCCGCGCCGAGCTCGATGCCCTGCTCGAGCGGCAACTCATATCACTGGAAAACCTCGCGTCGGGACGCTCATGTCCTCGGATCACAAGCGAAGGCGATTCCATTCTCAAGGCGGTTGCCCGGATGCGCTAAGCCTCCGCGACATCCGCTTTGATTTATCCACCATCGCGATCCGCCGCAACACACCCGTCCGATCGGGGCTTCGCGCGTCGGACCGAATTTTGAGGAATTCCACAATGACTCTTTTGAGTCCCGAACATATTGCTGCCGCGAAGGCCAACGTCGACGCGTACTTCGGCGTGACCGGAAAGATCTTTGAAGGCGTCGAAAAACTGGTCGCGCTGAACCTGCAAGTCGTCAAGGCCACGCTGGCCGAGGCGCAAGAGAACCTGACGAAGGTGCCCGGCACGACGGAACCGCAGCAATGGTTCACGCTGCAAGCCGGTTTCACCGCACCCTTCGCGGAAAAATCGTTGTCATACGGCCGGCAAGTGTTCGACATCGCCTCGACCACCCAGGCTGAAGTCACGCAACTCACACAGACGTACTACGAGCGGTATAACGATCGCGTGCAGGTACTCGTCGAGGAAGCGGCGAAGCATTCGCCCGCAGGTTCCGAAGCCGCGATCGCTGCATGGAAATCCGCGATTGCCGCCACCACGACCCTGGTCGAAACGCTGCAGAAAACGGGGCAACAGGCCGTGCAGGCTGCCGAAAGTAATTTTGATGCGGTCACCGCCACCACATCAAAGGCCGTGCGAAACAACGCCGAGCAGGCTCCAGTAGGCACGGGCGCGAAGCGATAAACTGACACGGGCAGCAATGCCCGTGGTGAGGTTTATGTAATATATGAAGGATTCCTTATAAGTATGAAAGAAAGCAGGATTCCAGCATCCACTTTATGGACTGACAGTCCAGCTTTTATGAGGACGATTCGATGGCAAAGCAGATCGCAGTGGTGACGGGTGGAACGGGCGGACTTGGCGAAGCGATCAGCATCAAGCTGCATGACGCCGGGTATGCGGTCGTGGTCACCTGTTCGCCGGGCAACACCGGTGCGGACGAGTGGCTCGGCCGGATGGAGGCACAGGGACGGCAATTCCTCGCCTACACGGTCGACGTCGCCGACTACGACTCGTGTGAAAGATGCATGGCGAAAATCAGAACGGAAGTCGGACCGGTCGACATTCTGATCAACAACGCCGGCATCACGCGAGACGCCAGCTTCAAGAAGCTCGACAAGATCAATTGGGACGCGGTCATCCGCACCAACCTCGATTCGGTGTTCAACATGACGAAGCCGGTGTGCGACAGCATGGTCGAGCGTGGCTGGGGCCGCATCATCAACGTGGCGTCGATCATCGGCTCCAAGGGCGGCTTCGGCCAGACCAACTATGCGGCGGCGAAGGCCGGCATGCATGGCTTCACGAAATCGCTGGCGCTCGAGGTGGCGAAGAAAGGCGTCACCGTCAACACGATCTCGCCCGGCTATATCGCGACGAAGATGGTGATGGCGGTGCCCGAGGAGATCCGCGAGACGAAGATCATTCCGCAGATTCCGGTCGGCCGGCTCGGACAACCCGACGAGGTCGCGGCACTCGTGCTGTACCTGTGCTCGCGCGACGCGGGTTTCGTGACCGGGGCCAACATTGCAATCAACGGGGGGCAACACCTGCAGTGAGCCGATAGTTCTGTAATGGAGGTTGCGATGAGTGATGCAGTGGGAATCGTAGTGGGTTCGTTCGTGCTGGCGATGGCACCCGTGTTCGTCGCCGCTCATTATTACCGGGAGCAGATGCGTCGAAAGCGGCTTGGACAACTGGATCACCGTCACTACTGGCCGCACTGGAGCAACGCCCGGTATTGCGATGCGCCAGGCGCTCCACGCACGCAGCGACTATTTGGCGGCGATACTAATCGTCCGCGTGGCATCGACAACTGACAGACGGATCGCATCGATCAACGCACGCGCGGCGGGTGAGGGCGTACCCGCCGCCCGCATGGTCAGTCCTATGTCGCGCCGGGTGTTGTGCAACTGCACGTCGAGTACCGCGAGCTGACCGGATTGAACCTCATAGTGCAACTGCTGCGCCGACAGCGCTGCAATCATGTCCGAGCCGACCAGCAGCCCGCGAATCACCGCAAGGTCGGCTGTCTCAACCGTGGGCATAGGCGGCTTCACTTTCATTCGCTTGAATTGCGCTTCGAACAGTGCGCGCGCCGGCGCATTGCTGCGCGGCATGACCCACTGCGCGTCGCGCAAATCCATGATGCTCAGATCACGCGCGCGAGTGAGCGGGTGATCGTGGCGCACCAGAACCACCATATCCTCCGACATCAGCCGTTCGTTCTTCAGGCCGCTGCTGGCGTCGTTGTCGCGCAGCGCGCCGAGAATGAAGTCGATGTCGCCCGCGCGCAGGTTCGCGACCAGCGCCTCGTAGGCGCTCTCGTCCGTCACGACCCTCACGCCTGGATGCGCCGCGGTCATTCGCGCGATCGCCTTGGGCAGGAGCAGCGTGCGCCCGAGCGGCAACGCGCCCACCGTCACCGCACCCTGAATCTTGCCGTGCAAGGCGGCGATATCGTCGGGCACATGCCGTAGTTCGTTCAGCACGCGACGCACGTGAAGCAGGAATGTTTCGCCCTCCGTGGTAAGCAGGATCCCGCGCGGGCTGCGATGGAACAGACTCAAACCGGAGCCGCTTTCCAGCACCCGTATCGCGGTGCTCACGGCCGGCTGACTGATGCCGAACGTCTTCGCCGCACTCGGCATATGCCGATGACGCGCCAATGCGATGAATAGTTGAAGCCGCCGGGTGTTGAGCAGATACGCCGGCAGCGCGCCTTCTGTTGCCGGCCGGCGACGTGCCTGTTTCGCCGAACACCACTGCGCGAGTTCTTCCAGTTCGGCGAAGATGCGCTCGCAACGCTGCAGCACCGCGCGGCCAACCGGCGTTGGGAGCATGCCCGAGGGGCTTCGATCGAAGAGCGGCTCGCCGAGTGCCGACTCCAGTTCCTGAATCGAACGAGTCACAGCCGACTGGGCGCGAAACAGCGCCGCCGCTGCACGCGTTGCGCTGCCCATCTCGGCCACGAGTCGAAATGCGCGCAGTTGCGCCAGGTTGAGAAGTTCTTTGTTGCTCACGGATGGCGACGCGCTGGCTGGCGGATGTTTAACACGCTCATGATCGTGTGCCGGGTGATCTCGTTCATGGGTCTCGACTCATTTGACGCCATCCAGTATAGCGACGCATCAAGTCTCGCACCACGCTCGACGGGCGGGTTGCGACTTCGTTTCATGGCCATCTGTTTTGTTTATCGTATGCGGATAGTCGGGAGGGTGGGCCGGGACGCGGAACGCCTACCCGGGATACCCCAAGGTCTATATCTGGTGCGGCTTCCAGCGCCTATCGGCGCGCCGGTCATAGCCGATGAGGGCGCTTGCGAGCAATTTAACCGGTGTGGATGTGGTTTACCCGTACTTTCCGCAAACCTGCACGATCCCTATTGTCGTATCCGAGGAGGGTTGCAGTGGCGGCCTATCCGATTGGCGCGCGCTTGGCGCACAGCACGAAGCAGGGGAAGGCAACGAGAGATGGCAAGGATCATTGGTGGAATCGGCACGTCGCATGTGCCCACTATCGGCATGGCGTACGACAAGGGCAAGCAGAACGATCCCGCGTGGGCGCCGCTCTTCAAAGGCTACGAACCGGTGGCCAAGTGGCTCGCCGAGCGTAAGCCGGACGTGATGGTCATGTTCTACAACGACCACGCCAATAGCTTCTTCTTCGATTGCTATCCGACTTTCGCGTTAGGGGTGTCGGCCAATCATGCGTTCGCCGACGAGGGCGCGGGCAAGCGCCCGCTGCCGGACATCGCCGGCCATCCCGATCTGGCTATCCATATCGCGGAACAGCTCGTCAACGACGAGTTCGATCTGACGATTTTTCAGGATCGTGCGCTCGATCACGGATGCAATTCACCGCTCTCGCTGATGTTGCCGCATGACGGCGGCTGGCCGATGTCGCTCGTGCCGATGGAAGTCAACGTGCTGCAATATCCACTGCCCACGGCGAACCGCTGCTACCGCCTCGGTCAGGCGCTGCGCCGCGCGATCGAGTCGTTCGAGCAGGATCTGAGTGTCGTGGTGGTCGGCACCGGCGGGCTGTCTCACCAGGTCCACGGCGAGCGCAGCGGTTTCAACAACACCGATTGGGACATGGAATTCCTCGATCTGATCGTTCATGACCCGCAGCGTCTTGCCGCGATGAAACATGTCGACTACGTGCGCCTCGGCGGCGCGGAGAGTGTGGAGACGATCATGTGGCTGGCGATGCGCGGTGCGCTGGGGCCGAAGGTTCGTGAGCTGCATCGCAACTATTACCTGGCGACGAGCACCGCGATGGCCGTGACCCTCTACGAAGATGAGGTGGCGCAATGAACCCACAACTGATCGGCGTCGAAGAACTGACGGGCACGTATCCGTTCGATATCCGCCAGAGTATGAAGGCGATGCGCCTGAACCGCTTCTTCTGGCAGATGCGCGAAGCACCGGCTCGCACGCTCTGGCTGGAGAACCGGACCGCCGCCTACGACGCCGCGAGTCTGACCGTGGAAGAGCGCGTGCTCGTCGACAACGCGGACTGGATCGGCTTGATCCGGTATGGCGTATGTTTCTTCGTTCTCGAGAAATTCGCGCGCGTGGTGAAGATCACGAATCTCGGCATGTACGCCAGCATGCGGGGCGAAACACTCGAAGCGTTTCTGAAAACGCGCAGGGTGCCGGACGCCGTCTAAGGCGGCGCGCCCCTGGGCGGCACTCGCCTGGCGGCGCTTCTTGCCGGTACCAGGAAGACGCAAACCTATTACATCCGAGGTAATTGGCGAGCCTCTTCCTCACGCCTAATCTTCGGTCATCGCACAGCTCATCCCGAGCGGCGTTCATGATCGAGGACACACCATGTCGACGTTTCACATTCATACGATTGAATCCGCACCCGAGCAGTCCAAGCCGGTGCTGCGGCAGCTCGAGCAAAATTTCGGCCTTATTCCCAACATCGCGGGAGCGATGGCCGAATCGCCGGTACTGATCGGCGGCTTCATCGGCATCTTCCAGAAAGTTCATTCAGGTACCTTCACGGAAGCGCAGGTACAGACGCTGTTGTTGACTAACGCGGTGACCAACGCATGTTCATGGGCTGTTGCATTCCACACCGCGCTCGCGCTGAAAGAGGGGCTTTCACCCGCCGATGTCGACGCGATTCGCGACGGCCGCACGCCTGCCGATCGCAAGCATGCGGCACTCTCGACCTTGACGAAAACGGCCATCGAGAAGCGCGGACACTTGAATGACCATGACGTGAACCAGTTTGTCGAGGCCGGCTTCCGTCAGGATCAGGTGCTCGAGGTTCTCACGGCACTGGCCGCTTCGACGATTACGAACTACGCCGGCAACATCACTCAACCGCCTCTGGAAGCGCCGTTCCAGGAATACGTCTGGAAGGCGTA
This sequence comes from Burkholderia sp. GAS332, assembly GCA_900142905.1. Classification (NCBI taxonomy): domain Bacteria; kingdom Pseudomonadati; phylum Pseudomonadota; class Betaproteobacteria; order Burkholderiales; family Burkholderiaceae; genus Burkholderia; species Burkholderia sp. GAS332. The sequence goes on from FSRV01000002.1 coordinate 967,518, forward strand.
GATCCCGTCTGGAAGGAGCCGGTCAGCGTGAGGGAGTATGCTGACCGGCGCGGTTCGAACGACCGGTTGGCGCCAGATATCCACGATGCGCCGGCGCCACCGGTCACCCAAGCTGATCTGTACCGACTTGTGGACAAAGAGAGCGATGAATCCTGCGAATCCCGAAAGGAAGACGCCGCCGAACGATCTCGGCGCGTTGTTGCGTCACTGGAGAGACATGCGCGGCATCAGCCAGTTGGACTTGTCGTTCAACGCGGGCGTCTCCCAGCGGCACATCAGTTTTATCGAAAGCGGCCGCAGCGTGCCGAGCCGTCAGATGCTGATGGATATCGCGCAAACGCTCGACATTCCGCTGCGCGAGCGCAACACGCTGTTACTGGCCGCAGGCTACGCGCCGATTTATGCCGACGGTGCATGGAACGCACAGGAAATGCAGAGCGTCACGACAGCGCTTGGGCGTATGTTGCGCCAACACGAGCCGTTTCCCGCGCTCGTCATGGACCGCCACTGGAACGTGCTGCTGACCAACGAATCCGCGCCGCGCTTTTTCAATTGTTTCATCGATATGGCCGCGCGCAAGGGGCCGCGCAACATGCTGCATCTGATTTTCGATCCGGATGGGATGCGTCCTTTCGTTGCCGATTGGCAAGCGGTGGCGAATAGCCTGATTCAGCGTGTCTATCGGGAGTCGGTCGGCCGCGTGGTCGACGATCAGACGCACGAACTGCTTGCCGCGCTGCGTGCTTATCCGGATGTGCAGGCTGATCTGAAGTCTTCTCAGCGCAGCTTGGGAGCCGGGACCGCTGCTGCAGCCATGCCGGTGATCCCCATCGGCTTCGTCAAGGACGGCAAGGTCCTGAACTACTTTTCAATGGTCGCCACCGTGGGCACGCCGCAAACCGTCGCGGCGCAGGAACTGCGTATCGAATGCATGTTCCCCGCGGACGACGAGACCGAAGCGCTTCATCTTGAGATGATCAACGCGGTCCCGCAACAGCACTGAGGGCCAGATAAAAGCCAATCGTTACCGCTGGTTTCTCATCAATCCTCTGCCGGACGCCGCAATCGAGCCTGGACAGCGCTGACGCATTCCAGCACGGCGTTCAGGACAGTGGCGCCAGCCAACCGCGCCGGCGCCGCATAGCCTCATCAGAACCGGTGCCGCAAACCAATGCTGACGATCGCCTGCGACTGCGCGTCCGACGAGTGGCCGTTGCCCTTGTCGCTGACCGACGCCGTCGCCGCGACCGGATTGCCGAGCGCATCCAGCGTGACACCGGAGGCGTGCTGATAACCGCCCATCAGATAGATCGTTGAACGCTTCGAGAAGTTGTACTGCGCGCCGAGCGTCACGTTGTGATACTGCGCGCGCTCATCCACACCTTCCACTTCGCCACCACGTGTATAGCTATAGCCCGCGAACAGTTGCACGGCCGGGCGGATCGTCCACTGTCCGAACACACCCGCGACATTGAACGTCGCATGCCCGTTGAACAACGAATCGGCACCGGAGCGGTATTGCACATTGCTGTAGTTCACACCAACGATGGCCGGTCCGAAATCATACGTGGCGCCTGCCGCAATGATCTGTTGCGACTGTGCGCTCGCATAACCTTCATTGATCGACGAATTGAACAGGCCGTCGTCCGTGCCGCTCCATTTGCCATAGGTCGTGTCTTGCGTCCCGCTCTTGCTGTTATCCGAACGCTCGTAGCCGACGCCCACATGCAGCGGGCCGTTGCCGTACGCGGCACCCACGCTCCAGGTGTTCTGCTGTTTCAGGCTGCCCGGTTGACCGCCGAAGCCATACAGCGCGCCGAACGTAAAGCCCGAGTAGTTCGCGCTCGTGTACTTGATCGAGTTGTTGACGCGCGCGGTCTGGTCGAGATCGTCGATGTCGCCCGGATGCGCGCCGTAGCCGCCGACCATGGCGACCGGCGCAACCGGCGCGACGAAGTCGTTCAGCGACGTGTACTGACGGCCGAGCGTGACCGTGCCGTATTGCTGGCTGCCGATGCCGACGAACGCCTGACGGCCGAACAGGCCACCGTTCTGGCCCGTCTTGCCGTTCGTGATGTCAAAGCCGTCTTCAAGGAGGAACAGGGCTTTCCAGCCGCCGCCGAGATCTTCTTGGCCCTTGATGCCGAAGCGGCTACCGGAGAGGTTGCCGCTCGTCAGCGCGACGTTCGAGTGTCCCGTGTAGGCGCCGGTGGAACCGGTGCGCTCGTTGCTGCGATACGTGATACCCGCATCGACGATACCGTACAGCATGACGGAGCTCTGCGCGGACGCGATGCCGGCGAAGGACAACAGCAGGGGTGCAGCAAGCAATTGCTTTTTCATCGTTTTATAACCCGGTTGGATCGTCTATCTCAAGTCGCCTGCATGGCGATCTCTCTTTTTTCCGCGCGCACGCAGTCCGCTCCTGAACAACGGAGCAGATTGCGTGAAGCGGGGGAAGTGGTTTGCGCGGCCCTTGTTACTCGTCCTGACTACGGACGCGTTGCAAGGGCCGGCGCGATTTTAGTGCGCTGATTTAATGGCTGAGTGAAGCACCGGGCGGCATCTCGGGTACAGGCACCGTGACGGTCTTGCGGACCTTGGCGACATCCGTCGCGCTAACCGTCGAACCGGTGTTGCCCCAGCTATTGCGCACGAAGTTCGTCACGTCGGCGACTTCCTGATCGTTCAGGCGCCAACCGAAGGCCGGCATCGTGAACGGGGACGGCGCGGTCTTCGTGCCTTCGAGCGTGCTGCCGGTCAGCAGCACATGAATCAGCGAGGTCGCGTCCTTGCCTTGCACGACCGGATTGCCGCCCAGTGCCGGGAACACACGCGTGTAGCCGCGGCCATCGCTGCGGTGGCAGGCGGTGCAGTTGTCGCGGTACACGGCGGCGCCGGGCGCCGTGGCGTCGCCGGTACGCAGGGCGTGAGCGGCCGTATCGTCGTACACGTACGCTGTTTCCTTCGGATCGGTCGACGGCAGCGTCTTCAAGTAGCGCGCGATTGCGGTGAGATCGGCATCGCTCATGTGCTGCATGCTGTGCTGCACGACGTCCGTCATGCCGCCGAATGCCGCGCTGTGCTGCGTGCGTCCGGTCTTCAGGAATTGCACGATATCGGCTTCGCTCCACGAACCGATGCCAGTGCGCGGATTGCCGCGCAGGCTCGACGGAACCCAGCCGTCGATCGCCGCGCCGCCCGCGAGAAACGCGGTGCCGTCGAGATCGCTCAATGCGCGCTCCTGCATCGTGACTGCGCGCGGTGTGTGGCAGGCGCCGCAGTGGCCGAGGCCTTGCACGAGGTACGCGCCGCGTGCGACGACCGGATCGGCATAGTGCTTCGCGTCGAACGTGACTGGATCAGGCGCAAACAGGTAACGCCAGATACCGAGCGGCCAGCGCATCGACAGCGGCCAGACGATATCGACCGCACGGTTCGCCTGATTCACCGGCGCGACCCCTTGCGTGAAGTACGCATACAGCGCGTGCATATCGTCTTCGCTCAACCGCGCATACGACGGGTACGGCATGGCCGGATACAGCGTGTCGCCGTTCGGCCGCACGCCAGCACGCACCGCGCGATCGAACTGCGCGAAGGTCCATGAGCCGAGGCCGGTATTGCGATCGGGTGTGATGTTGGTCGAGTAGATCGCACCGATCGGCGTGTCGAACTTCAGGCCGCCCGCGAAGGGCTTGCCCGATGGCGTCGAGTGACAGGCGATGCAGTCACCCGCGCGCGCGAGGTATTCGCCGTGCGCGATCAACGCCGCGTCGGATTGAGGTTGGGGTGTTGCTGCTTGCGCGGCGAGCGGAGCGGACAAGGCAGCCGCCACGCAGAAGGACGCTGCGCCCACGCGTTTGAACGCCTGCCCCAGGCGTTGGATATCGATCTTCTTCTTCATACGCTCACCAGCGGCCCCGGGTTCTTCAGATACTGCGTGCGAATCGCCCGCGCCGACCAATAGGCCAGCGCGGCGACAAGGCCGGTCGGGTTGTAGCCGATGCCTTGCGGAAACGCTGACGCGCCCATCACGAACACGTTGTGCACGTCCCAGCTTTGCAGATAACGGTTCAGCACACTCGTCTTCGGATCAGTGCCCATAATCGCGCCACCGACGAGGTGAGTCGTCTGATAGCGGCGCGAATCGAAGTGCGCGCCGAATTCGCGCGTATAGACGCCGATGGACTTCGGTCCCATCTGCTGCGCGATCTTGTGCATCTGTCCGGTCACGTATTGCGCCATCTTGATGTCGTTGTCCTTCCAGTCGAAGGTCATGCGCAACAGCGGCTGACCGTATGAATCGCGATAGGTCGGATCGAGGTCGAGGAACACGTCGCGATACGACATGTTGGAGCCGTGCGCATCCATCGAAATCGTATGCGCGTAGTGGTCCTTCACCGATTTCTTCCAGTCCACGCCCCAGTTCGGCGTGCCGGCAGGGGTCGCGATGCCGCTGATCGGCTTGGTGCCGGCCTGATTCACCCACAACGGCGAGCCACCGACAAAGCCGAGCGGACCGTGATCGAAGTTGTCGGCATTGAAGTCGTCCACGGCGACGCCGTTGCCGCCCGCGCCGATGAACGGATTGGTGAAGGTGTCTTTGTCGAAGAACGCGGTGATCGTCGAGAGGTTCTGATACGCGAAATTCCGGCCGACCACGCCTTCGCCCGAGATCGGGTCGTACGGCTTGCCGATGCCCGACAGCAGAAGCAGATGGACGTTGTGATACTGGAACGCCGCGACGATCACGAGATCGGCGGGCTGAAACACTTCGTTGCCTGCCGGATCGACATACGTCACGCCCTTGGCGCGTTTTTTCGTGTCGTCGAGTTCGACGCGCAGCACGTGGCAGCGCGAACGCAGTTCGAAGTTCAGCGACTGCTTCAGCGCCGGCAGGATATTCAGATTCGGCGATGCCTTCGAGTACATGTAGCACGCGTAGCCGCTGCAGAATCCGCAGAAGTTGCACGGCCCCATCTGCACGCCGTACGGGTTCGTGTACGGACCCGAGGTATTCGCCGAAGGCAGGCGGTACGGGTGCAGCCCCAGCTCGCGCGCGGCCTTGCCGAAGCGCTCGGCTGAATACGTGTTCAACTGCGCGGCGAGCGGGAAGTTGTCGCTGCGCGGCGCTTCGAACACGTTGCCGTCGCCGACCACCTTGCCGTTGACCTTATAAGCCTGGCCCGAGGTGCCGAACACTTTCTCGGCGAAGTCGAAATGCGGTTCGAGTTCTTCATAGCTGACGCCGTAATCCTGGATCGTCATGCCTTCGGGAATGAAGCGCTTGCCGTAGCGTTCCTCGTAGTGGCTCTTCAGGCGCAACTCTTCCGGTGTGATGCGGAAATGCACGCCCGACCAATGCAACCCCGCGCCGCCGACGCCTTCGCCCGGCAGAAACGCGGCAAGCTGCCGATAGGGCAGCGCCGTCTCGCCGATGTTATGACGGATCGACACGGTGGTCTTGGAGAGATCGAGGAACAGCTTCTTGCGGATGTTGTAGGTCAGCTCATCGATCGTGTTTGGATACGCGCCGTCCGGATAGGTGTCGCGATACTCGCCGCGTTCGAGCGCGACCACGTTGAGGCCTGCCTCGGTGAGTTCCTTCGCGAGGATCGCGCCGGTCCAGCCGAAGCCGACGATCACCGCGTCGACGTGCGGTTTGGTTTGTGTGGTCATCAGGTGCGCTTTCCTTCGATCGACACGGGGCCATACGGATAGGCCTGGCCGTTCTGGTTGACGAAGTCCATGAAATCGGCGCGCGCGCCGGGGAAGCCAATCATCTTCCAACTGCCCATGTCGCGATTGCCGCCGTGGATCGGGTCGCAGAAGTAGCCTTCGCGGGTGTTTTGCAGCAACTGGCCGAAGAAGACGCCAGCCGGGACGTCCGCGAGATCGATCTTTTCTGTCTCCAGCGCAGCGAGCACCGTGTCGCGCGTGGGCGCGTCGAGGGCGTCGAACGGATGCGAGTAGGTCTTCGTGCAGTAGGCGTTCACTGCGGCGATGCCGAGCCGGTACAGATCGCGCGGCACGAGCTTCAGCTGGTAGCCGAGTTCCGGCGCGCCTTGCTGGAACGGCCCCTGCATGTACCAGAGCGCGCCGTGCGCGTAGGGCGTGTCCATCTGCCGATCGATGAATTCAGGCACGCCGGCTTCGACTGCGCCCGGGCCTTCGCTATCCGATGGGATTAGGCGGTCGACCGCCGCGTGGATGAATGCCCATTCCTTCGCGTCGAAGAAATGCGGCTTGTAGTCGACGCCGGAAGCCTGGCCCGCGGAGGCGGCGCCGTCCGAACCCGGAGCGGTCGTAGCCGACTGCTTGACTTCGCAGCCGGCGAGGGTCCCGGCGGGAACCAGCGCGATGGCCGTGCGTAAGAAGCCGCGGCGGGAGGTGAGAGGAGATTGAGCCATATTGTTCTTCGTAACGAGATGGGAGTGCGCCATAGCGGCCCACGGGCAGTCGTCTAATTTCGGCGCCATGGTAAATGGAACCGGTTCCAAAGTCTTTTTACTTTTTTACAATAAGCTGTTTCGTGAAGTGATTAAATGCCACCGTTTTGGAAAAATCGCTTTTAAATCATAGGTGTTTTTCAGGCTGTGTGGCCTGCTGGAGGGGCGAGGGGAGCAACGTGAAACTGACGCGAAAAAGCGACGTTTTTGCGGAGGGTTGGCGATCAGAGGCCGGTCGACTTCGTGCGACGGCGGGGCGAAGGCCAGGACCCCAGCGAATTCTCGGCAGGAGACCGATTGTCAGCGGAGCCGATGAAATACCCGGTGTTTGGCCAGGCTCAAGCGGCCGGTCGGATGGACGTGGTTTACCCGCGCTTACGGCACGCTGACGGTCGCGAGCGGTTGGCGGCAGGGGCCTGAGATGGCCATACGGGTCACGTGAATCCCACTATATCGACCAGCCGTATTGCGCCGCTCCCGGCGCGGGACTACTTTTCGCCTGCTGCAAACGCGCGAAAACAGACAAACCCTACAAATTGCAAGCTAATTACGCGCTGAAAGGCTCTTTTCGACGCCAGTGCCACGCGCCGCCGGGGGCACACATCACGACGACCATCAAGGAGACAAGCTGTGCTTCCCGCAACCATGCCGATTAACGTCGGCAACACCGCTTTCATGCTGCTCTGTGCGAGCCTCGTCATGCTGATGACGCCGGGTCTCGCGTTTTTCTACGGCGGCCTCGTCGAACGCAAGAACGTGCTGGCGATCATGATGCAGAGCTTCATCTCGCTCGCATGGACTACCGTGCTGTGGTTCGCGTTCGGCTACTCGATGTGCTTCGGGCCAAGCTGGCACGGCATCATCGGCGACCCGACCTACTATGCGTTCCTGCGCGGCATTACGCTGCAAACCATGTACACGGGCAACGATGCGGGCATTCCGCTGGTGGTCCACGTCGCCTATCAGATGATGTTCGCAATCATCACGCCGGCGCTGATTACAGGTGCGTTCACCAACCGCGTGACGTTCAAAGCGTACTTCCTGTTTCTGACCGGCTGGCTGGTACTCGTGTATTTCCCGTTCGTGCACATGGTATGGAGTCCGGATGGACTGTTCGCGAAGTGGGGCGTGCTCGATTATGCGGGCGGCATTGTGGTCCACAATACTGCCGGATTCGCCGCGCTGGCGTCGGTGTTGTATGTGGGGCGCCGTCAGACCGTCACGCACAAGCCGCACAACGTGCCGTTGATCGCGCTCGGCACGGGCCTGCTGTGGTTCGGCTGGTATGGCTTTAACGCCGGCTCTGAGCTGCGTGTCGACGCCATCACGGCTTCGTCGTTCCTTAACACTGACGTCGCCGCTTCGTTCGCGGCCATTACGTGGCTGCTGATCGAATGGGCCAACGCGCGGCAGCCGAAGTTCATCGGCTTGCTGACCGGTTCGGTCGCCGGCCTCGCGACCATCACGCCCGCAGCCGGCTATGTGTCGTTGAGCACAGCGGCGATCATCGGGATCTCCGCTGGTGTGATCTGTTATTACGCTGTTGCGCTGAAAAACCGGCTCGGCCTCGATGATGCGCTCGACGTGTGGGGCGTGCATGGCGTGGGTGGCCTCGTCGGTACCGTTCTGCTCGGCGTGTTCGCGTCGAAGGCGTGGAATCCGAATGGCGCGGATGGCCTGCTGTTGGGTGGCGGCGCTTTCTTCGTTAAGCAATGTGTGGCGGTGGCCGTGTCCGGCGTCTGGGCGTTCGTGTTCACGTGGGGCATGTTATGGCTGATCAACCGCGTGACACCCGTTAAGGTCGATGCAGCCGCTGAGCAGCAGGGGCTCGATGCCGAGTTGCATGGCGAAGCGGCTTATCTGGACGCGTAAGCGAAGCACAAGTGGAAAAGAAAAGCGGGACGCGTATGCGTCCCGCTTTTCTTTTCAACGTCCACATTGAGACTCGAGCGGCTTCGCCCAACCAACGGATTGTGGCTGTCGCGTTGTCGGCAACTCGTGTACCCCAGCCAAAGTCGGTGAAGCAATGCCGCGTGACACTTGTCTTTCGCCTACGGTCACCTACGCTACTTCAAGCATGCCTGCAGTCGACGCATCTACCCCCCATTCAGGTGATTGAGTTAGCCGGAAAAGCGGCGCACTTTCAGGACGTATGCCGTCAGCGATCAGTCCAGATGGCCACGGTTAACAGCTCGCCGAGAACGTAAGCGGTCTCGCATGGTTTTTGTGAACTGGCACCTAAACTAAGAGGTTAATCCCGTGATTGAAACGATCCTGAACGGACTCCTGCCGGTCGCATTGGCCATCGCTCTTGGATGGATGTCGGCCAGAATGGGTCTCTTGAAGCACGAGGATGCCGGGGTGCTGGCCACACTGGTTATCCGTTTTGCGCTGCCGTTTGCGCTGTTTTACGCGGCGGCCACCACCCCAGCGGACAAGATCATTGACCCAGGTCTGGCACTGTGCCTGACATTTGGCTTGATGGGCAGCTATCTGATCGCCCTTGCGGTGGGGAGCTTTGTGTTTAAGCACGACCTGCGTACCGCCACCATGCAGGCACTGGTGTGCGGCTATCCTGACATGGCGTATTTCGGTGCGCCAATCCTGGCAGCCATGTTTGGCCCACGAGGGTTCCTGGTTGTTCTCGTCGGCAACCTGGTTACCAGTATCTTGATGTTGCCTTTGACGATTGTTTTGACGCGCTTGTCGGACAAGCAGGACGGGGGGCACGGCTGGAAGGACGCCGTGCACGTCCTTGGCCGCAGCCTTTGGGGGGCGGCTCTCAATCCGATCGTCTTCCTCCCAATCTTCGGTGTCGTCTTAAGCTTTTGCCGCGTGAAACTCCCGACACCTGTACTTTCAGCGGTAGATCTGATCGGAAAGGCGTCCGGGGGCACCTCGTTGTTCGCGCTTGGTTTGATGCTTTACGGAGAGAAATTTCAGATCAACGTCGAAGTCCTGACGAATATTGGCATCAAGAATTTTCTTATGCCGGCCATGATGCTGTTGGGCGTTTTGCTTTTCAAGCTGACAGGCGATCCCGCGCATCAGGCCATTATCACTGGAGCAGTTCCGACTGCGACCGCAGCCGCCATGTTTGCATTAAAGAACAAGACCTATACTGCTGACGCGACGTCGACGATCCTGCTCAGCACGGCCCTGGGGATCGGAACGGAAGCCATCCTGATTGGCTTGTTCTCCGGGTAGCGGACTTTGAATGATCTAACCCTGATCCAACATTACGCAGGAGTACGTCATGGAAAAAGCGTCTGATGTCGCAGGGACCCTTGCGACGGCACTGATGAGCTATGACCTGATCTATCAGCCCAGACTGAACAAGGGAACCGCCTTTACCGAGGATGAGCGCGATCTGTTCCACTTGCATGGCCTGCTTCCGCCTCATATCGGCACGCTGGAAGACCAAGCTGAACGACGGATCAAGGTACTACGCAGTTACGAAACCGACTTTGAACGCTACGCGTATCTTCGGGACCTGCAGGACACCAATGAGACGCTCTTCTATTCCGTGCTCGTCAACAACCTCGAAGAGCTGTTGCCCATTGTCTATACGCCGACCGTCGGTGAAGGGTGCCAGCGCTTTAGTGAAATCTGGCGTAGGCCGCGCGGACTGTTTCTGAGCTACGCCAATAAACACCGGATTCGTGACATTCTTGCCGACAGCCACTTCGATCAGGTGCGCGCCATCGTTGTGACCGATGGCGAACGGATTCTTGGGCTCGGCGATCAGGGGGCCGGCGGGATGGGAATCTCGATCGGCAAACTGGCCCTGTATGTCGGATGCGCGGGAATTCATCCGGAAGAGACACTGCCCATCCTGCTCGATGTCGGCACTAACAGTCAGGAACGGCTGAACGACCCGCTCTATATGGGATGGCGGCACGAGCGTGTGACGGGTGCCGAATACGATGACTTTGTCGATGCGTTTGTGACCGCTGTGATGGAGCGGTGGCCGGATGTGCTTCTCCAGTGGGAAGATTTTGCGGGCTACCACGCCGGGCCGTTGCTTGAACGCTATCGCGATCGGCTCTGCACCTTCAACGACGATATTCAGAGTACCGCGTCGGTCGCGCTGGCGACGCTTCTCGCGGCCATCAACGTCACCGGCATACCGCTGACCGAGCAGCGCGTCGCCCTGCTTGGCGCCGGTTCCGCCGGCTGCGGCATCGTCTCGCTGGTGCTCCGGGCTATGATCGAGGCGGGTGCCAGTGAGGCGGAGGCGCGCAGCTGCTTCTATGCGATCGATCGCGACGGGCTTCTGGTCGACGGGATGCCGGGCATCACGACCTGGCAGAGGCCATTCGTGCAGAGCCAGGCGGCGGTTGCCAACTGGAAGACTGAGGTGCCAGGCAAGATCGGCTTATTCGATGTGGTCGCGAATGCGCACCCGACGGTGCTGATCGGTGTGTCGGGTCAATTTGGCGCTTTCACGGAGCCGGCGATCCGTTTGATGGCCCAGCATGTTCAGCAGCCGGTCATTTTCCCGCTGTCGAATCCGACATCGCGCAGCGAGGCGACGCTGGAGCAACTCGTCACGTGGACGGACGGGCGGGCCCTGGTTGGCACAGGCAGCCCGTTTAAGCCCGTCACCTGGAACGGTGTGGAAATAGCCAACAACCAGACCAACAACTCATACATTTTCCCTGGCATGGGGCTCGGCATTCTGGCCGTGGGAGCGAAACGTGTAACGGACGCCATGTTCATGGTGGCGGGCAAGGCGGTCGCTGCCATGTCGCCGACGGTGACCGACCCGAAAGGAAGGCTCTTGCCGCAGGTGAGCCAGTTGCGCGAGGTGGGCATTGCGGTAGCAAAAGTGGTGGCCCGGCAGGCGCAACGGGATGGCGTGGCCACCTTTACTGACGAGTCGGGTGTCGATGCGCGTATTGCGGACTATATGTGGGCGCCGCACTATCTCCGCTACGTCAAGGACAATTCACCGGGCTGATGCAAAGCGCACTATGTGTGGCCGTCGTTTTATTCAGACACGTTGCGAACCCCACCGGGTCCGTCACGTCAATTTCAGTGATGTAGTAGAGCGGCAGGCTTAACCTGCGCGTGGAGAGTTTGGACTGCGGCCGCGCCAATGCCGATGCCCGCCAGCATTGCCAACGCAACAGCGTAGTGCGTTTTCATGACCTGTCCTCCTATCGCCTTGTCGGCATCGACACGCTGACAAACCTGTCCGACCTCGTGCCGCAGCCGGTCCACAACTACGGACTGCTGGTCACCACATAGGCAGCGGGCTTGATGGTCAGTATCATTCTTTCTGCGTTTTCGGTTGTTCAGGTTGCGGATCACGTCCGCGTTGCGTCGGTGCCCTCGTACACGCATCCGGAGGCGTCACATCGGTCACGTCGTCGCAGCAGCACGCATAGACCGGAAATCCGTAGGCATTCGTGCGGATGATTGTCGTTGGCCCGTGCAGCGGGCACACTGCGTTCATGTTGCCTCCTTAAACGCATGATCGACCGGCTCGACCTCGTAGACGCGGCTTATCGGTTCGGGACCGCCAGGCACCGGTTCGACTCGTTGGGCGAGCTAACCGTTGCCGGTCCGGCGCTCGAGGAGGGCGCCGGAAAAAGGATTCACAGCACTATTCTACGACTCTCTCCACGTCGTGAAGGCACGATTGATGGTTGGCGCGAATGGTGTCCGCTCACGTAGACCGCAATCAATCATTCACCGGCTTGGCGAACGCTGTTTGCCAAGCCTCGGATTTACTCGAACATGTCCGGTTGCTGCGCCACCAACTGATCGTAAATCGTTTGGAAATGCAGCCAGCCGATGAACGGGCTACCCACATGCTCGCGACTGTAGCGCGCGCGTTCCGGCGTCACCAGCGTCGGGGTGATGCCTGTCGCTTCAACCAGCAACTGTTGCTGGCACACGCGTTCGAGGGCAATAAACCAGAACGCCGCTTCGTCGATGCTATGCCGGCTGGCCGTCAGCAAGCCGTGATTCTTGTGTATCGCCGCGCGCACATCCTTGAACCACCCCGCGACCGAACAGCCCGCTTCCTCTTCGACGGCGACTTGTCCCGCCTCGTCGTCGATCACGACATGGTCTTCGAAGAAGACGGCTGCGTCCTGCGAGATTGGATCGAGCTTGCGACCCGTCGATGCCCACGCGGTGCCGTACACCGTATGAGCGTGGCACATTGCCACGATATCCGGATGCGCTTCATGCACGGCGGCATGCAGGACGAACCCTGCCTGGTTAATCGCGTAGTTTCCCTCGACGACTTTGCCTTTGTGGTCCGCCAGAATGAGATTGGTCAGCTTGACCTCCGAGAAATGGACACACATCGGATTCGTCCAGTACAGCTCCGCATGTTCTGGATCGCGCACCGTCAGATGGCCTGCGAAGCCATAGTCGAAATGGTGTAATGCAAACGCCCGGCAGGCAGCGACAAGATGTTTTTGACGATACAAGCGCTCCTCGGCAAACGTCGCGAACTCAGGGATCTCCGGAAACTTCAAGCCTTCCTGCTTCGGCTGATAGAGGGAGATGCGCTTTTTCTTCGCAGGTTGGACCGCGTTGTGTTCAATGGTGTCCGACATGATTTCTCCTTTGCGAGTCAGTTGAGCTTTAACGATTGAAGAGGCGTTTCGGCAAGGTCAGCGCAAGCAATCCGCCGACCGCGAGACACCCGGCGAGCGTGTACACGCCGAGGTCGGTTGAATGGGTTTTGTCGACGATCCAGCCGATCGCATAGGGGCTGACGAAGCCGGCCAGATTGCCCACGGAATTGACAACGGCGACGCCCGTGGCGGCAGCCGCGCCAGTGAGTACAGCCGTAGGCAGGCACCAGAACTGTGACAAGGTGACCATGACGCCGACTGTTGCGACGGTGAGCGCCGCCATCGAGAGCGCGATGCTCGTATGGCCGGTGGAGACGCTGACCAGCCAGCCAACGGTGCCGATCAGACCCGGTACGGTCACGTGCCAGCGGCGCTCCCGTCGTTTGTCGGAACTGCGTCCGACCACGACCATCGCGATTGCCGCCGCCGCATACGGCAAAGTGGTGAGTAGACCGATAAGCAGCGGCTCAGTGACACCTGATCCTTTGATCAGCGTCGGCAGCCAGAAGCCAACGCCGTAGAGTCCCATGATGAAGAAAAAATAGATGCCGCTGAGCAGCCAGACAATCGGCTTCGTAAATCCGTCGCGCAGCGAGTGCGACTGAGCCTGGTTGCTGTCAGCCGCAATGTTCCTCACGAGCATCGCCTTTTCCGATGCCGAGAGCCATTTGGCACGCTCGATTCCGTTGTCCAGATAAGCGATCACGGCGATGCCCATGGCGAGGGACGGCAGCGCCTCCAGGAGGAACAACCATTGCCAACCGGCCAGTCCATGGGCACCGGACAAGGCATGCAAAATCCAGCCTGACAGCGGACCGCCAATGACGCCGGACATCGGAATGCCGGTCATGAACAGGGCCGTGATCTTGCCGCGGCGCTCGGACGGGAACCAGTACGTCAGATAGAGGATGACGCCGGGGAACAGTCCCGCTTCCGCGAGCCCGAGCGCGAACCTCATGACATAAAACATCGTGGGCGTTTTGACGAACATCATCGCGCCCGATATCAATCCCCACGTGATCATCACCCGCGCAATCCAAAGGCGCGCACCTACCTTATGAAGAATGATGTTGCTGGGCACTTCAAACAGGAAGTAGCCAATGAAAAAGACACCCGCCCCGAGACCGTAAACCGTTTCGCTGAAACCCAGATCGGACAGCATCTGAAGCTTGGCGAAGCCCACGTTGACACGGTCGAGGTAAGCCGCGACGTAACAGAGAAACAGAAACGGGATCAAGCGCCATGCGACCTTGGCATAGACAGCAGATTCGTTCAGCGCAGCGAACTCGAATGAACGCTGAGGCAGCGGTGTGGATGCTTGAGACATCGTCTCCTCCTGATGACCGGCCGTCCTGCCAGGCCGTTGTGGGGGGGCCGTCATCTTTGTGTGCCGGCTTGTTAGAAGCGATGATGGGCGGGCAGGGAAAAGTTGACAAACGACGAGTTTTCACGAAAAGATGAATCTATTTCACTCGAAAACTTATGCGCAAGCTGCCATCACTTCAGTCGTTGCGGGCGTTCGAGGCCGCTGCCCGGCTGCAAAGTTTTTTGCTAGCCGCCGAAGAGTTGCATCTGACGCCCTCTGCGATAAGCCATCAGGTGCGCAGCCTGGAGGAGTATTTCGATACCCGGTTGTTTACCCGCAGCAACCGCCGGGTCGAGTTGACCGATTCGGGGAGGCGGTTGCTGGCGACGCTTTCGCCGGCATTCGACATGATCGAAGAGGCGTGCAGGGATCTTTCACCGAAGACCGCCGCCGAGTCGCTTTCGGTTCACTGCACGCCCAGCTTTGCATCCAAATGGCTGGGCCCGCGTCTGCCGGCCTTCATGCGGGAGTATCCAGGCTTGACTATCCGGATGTCGTCGAGCGCTGAACCGGTCAATATGCTGAAGGAGGGGGAACTGGACGTCGCGATAGCGTACGGGTCGGTGCGAGCCCAGGCGGGCGTCGTCGTGGAGGCGCTTGGCGCAGAGAGGATCGCGCCTCTGGCGTCACCGAGGCTTGTAGGCGATAGGTTCCAGCGGGAGGACATCGCCAAGCTCACGCTGATCGAATCGAAGCTCAATCCGGTGCGTTGGCGCGATTGGTTTAGAGAGAACAGCCTGAAGATGCCGGATAGGCCGCAACCGTCGTTCGACCGTGCGGCCTTGGTGCTTGCTGCAGCGGTTGATGGACTCGGCGTGGCGCTGGAAAGTGTGCGTTTTGCCGAGCGGGAACTCGCGAGCGGCGAACTCGTTATCGTGGGGGAAGGGTTATACAGGCCTATCGAACGAGAGACCCACTTCTTCTGTTATCGCGCGGCTGACCGTTCGTCGCGAAAGATACAACAGTTCCACGACTGGCTTGTGCGTGAATCTCGCAGGCTATCCGGCGATGAGTAGTGCGGAAGTTCAGGGCTGTCGGTAGCCGGTGAACTGTAATCGACGGATCTTCTCCGAACAGCCAGCCCCTTGGAACGATCGACATCGATTCGATATTTGTCGTTGGTTGATGGTGATCCAAAGGCCGAAGTAGGCCGCGTGCCGCCGATCGACGACAGGCGGTGACCGGCCACAAGCTGCCGTTCACATATGTCGTCGGTCGGACGTTCAAACGTCGGCTCCGCCCCGGAACCGTCCATCCGACCGTCAAGACGAGCGCTCCTTCATCGGCCTGAGGCGACGCTCATAAAACAGCTTTGCCCAATCTTTTCGACCAACATGTCTGCACATGAGTAGGTTCATCAGCTGGGTGGTTTGGGGCTGCAGTAATGCGTGGATTGGGCCGTTGGTTACTCAATCACCTAGACGAACGTTAGCGCCGTCTATTGCATCTTTCCTGACAACACGAGTGCTTTACTGGTTGGCTGCTGCAATCTCAGAGCCACCTTTTCGTCGCCTATACTCAATTTCGGCAGAGAAATAACCTGGGAGCCGGCAATGGTCGGTGTCGCAATGGAGAACCCATTGGGTATGTCCGCAGCGTAACCAAGAATGTCAATCACCTGATCTGCGAACCCGGCAATTGGACATTTCAGCGCGATGTGTTGAAGGTCGCTAGATAATAGGCTAAATAGACTGGGGGAAAATTCAAAACTCACATCGCCACCTTCGATGTCGTAGTACAGATAGGTTTCGTCACCGTCCTGCTTGATGGTGATTGGCGAAGATACGTTCCACCGAGGAGCATTCAGGTTAGCGGTCAAATTGTTTGCAGCGGTGGCCGGCAGATAGCACAGCGCGCGGCCGACGATTCTGCGCGGATCGAACCCAAAAGACGCGCTCACCTTCGTCGTGCCAGAGGCCGTCATGGCAATGTTGGTACTGCTGAAATCATCGCTCACTTCTAGGTGCGAGAGGCACAATTGCGCATTGGCGCTACCGGACACTTGCGCGGAAACATTTCCTACCTCTCCAGCGATCACGGTATTGAAGGATTGTTTTATAGCTTGACAACCAGCGAGCGCCACCCCTTGTGTAGCCAGACATGTTGTCTTTTTCGCCCCAGCTGCTGCCAGACAGGCAGCGTACTCCGAAGCTATCCGGGCGTTTACGGCGTCCTTCCCGGCCTGGCAAACTTTCTTTGAGATGAAATTTCCCCCACAACTTTTAGTGTCCGGGTTATTGGAACAGTGAATGTCGCAATTGGTTGGATCCTGTCTACAATTGGCGGTGGATGGGGCGATGCTTATCATTTTAGAATACGGAGGCACCTTGAGAGAAGGCGCTGAAAACGCGGCACACGGCGTAGCTTCGTCGACTGCACTACCAAGCGCACCGGCTACCAGACTCTTATTTACTGCAACCAGTTCACCGGTTGCTGGAGTCGAAACGTCGAAGTTTGACGCCAGTAATTCATTTACATGATTGTCGATATCCTTGAATGTTGTCAGAGATCCCGGCTGTGCTGGAGAGGGGACGTCAGATTTCGGTAAGACCTGGATTAGAACTGTGATCTGGCCTGATGAGATTCTCCATGCCACGCCGGTCATCTCGTACGGAATACCGATGGGTTTCGCGCTCACGGTCCCGTTGACAATTTGGCCATTGATCTTGAATGAGAATGAACTGCTCAGGTCTATGGGCTTTGTCACGACCTCCGGAATGGAAATCGTGGAGACCTTGTTCCGAGCGATAGCACCAGAGATGTTCCCCTTGAAATCATTCAGGATGTCTACGAGCGGTTGAACGATGTTGTCGACTTTATACTCACCCAATAGCTTGATGTCAGTGAGGCTCAGGCTAGAGATCGCTGGCAACAGCTGAAGATCCATTGCGGGCACGTTGGCCAGATTGATTGTATTGACATCGGGATTCTTGAGTCCTGCGAGAATTACCATTGAGCCAGAGACGTCTGGCTTAAATGTGGTGATGAACTGCTGCAATGTCTTATTGTCTCCAGCGTCACTCTCAACAAACCGATGATGAAAGGCTAGAGTAATCTTCAAAAGCTGCTGATCTCCAACGATACTTAAGCCAGTGACCCCGAATTTGGTCGAGAGATCAACTTTCTGCAGAACTGTGTTCACATCTGCGAGCTGAATTTCCGCAGCGACAGTGGGTGCAGTCACAGCAGAAAAAGCCGTAGCCGTCGAATTAATGGCGGCCATTCGTTGCTGATCTTCATCGACAGGTGGGAATTTTGAATTAATTGCTTGCCTCAAATCAGAACAGCCGCACAGCAAGAGAATCGCGGCGGCCGTGGCGAGTGTCCATGCTTTCAAAGAGTTTCTCACTTTGCAACCTCGCGATTAAAAGTTGTTTGAAAGCGTATTGCGAGCTATTGCATAGCGACCGTCACAAGAATCTTCCGAATCGATCGTTACGATGAAGCGGACCCGGAATTCGTGTCGCGCTCTATTCGGAGATGAGTAACACGTAATTGACAGCGTGCCCTTCTAACTCTACATGGCGCTGCATCGTTTCGCAGACGTTTAGATAGAACCTAATGGCGCCCATGGAATTCTCCTTGTAGGTGAATAATGTAAGATGGGGTCGTCATCAGTGTTGTATTCAACAAATCTTTTCTTCATTCTTCACTTGCTGTACTTGATCGCGCCACCGCAATGCGGGCATGCAAACGAGGTCACGCCGGTGCTCCCACTAGGAGACTTTGGATATAGATGCATGGTCTTTATCCAGTCGTTCGGGATCTGCACAAAAAGTAATTCTTCAGACGGGATGGCAGGAACCTTATGGTCAGTCAAAAGTGTACGGCCGTCTGATACGAGCACGCGAATTGATGTTTTTGGGTTCCCGTGGTTGGAGAGAAAGCCCAATACGGCTTCTTCGATTACCTGAGCTAGACTTCCAGTGTTGTCGGTCATGCATATCTCCTAGCTAGTAGACCACTGGTTGTAAAGATTTGCTATTCTTTTCTCGTCGTTTAGAAAATCTCGGCCTGGTTGCGTGGTAACTCCGATAGTGATGGGATTATTTATAGCCGCGATGTCCTTATATACGGAAACGAAGACCGATCCAAAAATCTCCTTTAAAACGTTTTTTTCAACGATGTCGAGTGCGTAACACTGGGAAATCAATGCGAGAAGGTTAAGTGCTATCCGGACCTGCTCAGGATCAGGTTTCAATGAATCAATTCGACTAATCGCCAGCATTTCCTTCCAAACTGGGATTAGATCGCTGCGGCGTTTCTGTCGTGACGTGTCCTGTTGAAGTCGCCAAGCCGTCCACGCATTGGTTAGTATTCCTAGTGCCGTGATAATCGCGGCTGCAGCCTGCCAGTTGGCGTTCATTTATTCCTCACTTATTCTCTAGCAACCCGAGTGCGGCTGGCCTAGGCATATTTCCAAAAGTACCGTAGGCGAAAAAGACTCGAAGCTCAAGGTGTTTTTTATACCGGAAGCGGGCTGCCATCAGGGTTGACCGCGCTGTGCCTAGCTAGGCTAGTAAATGTTCCAATACTTGCAACGCAATTGCGTCGCCAAGGTTTGCACGAAGCTTACGTACTAACCGTTCTACGATGTCGACGCGGATTCAGGCGGGAAGCTTACATCATGTCATTTTTATTAAATGAATTTGTAAAAACGACACCCCTCCCATCCTTTCCTTGGCTTCCTTGAATTTGGGCAATTGCGTCATATACTTCGCTTCGTCAGCAGTCTACGAAGCAGGCAATAACAAAGAGGTGGGGCCATGAAACAT
The DNA here is from genome assembly GCA_900142905.1 of Burkholderia sp. GAS332. Lineage (NCBI taxonomy): Bacteria > Pseudomonadati > Pseudomonadota > Betaproteobacteria > Burkholderiales > Burkholderiaceae > Burkholderia > Burkholderia sp. GAS332. The sequence goes on from FSRV01000002.1 coordinate 986,707, forward strand.
CTGATAAAAGTCGGATTGCTCTGCGTCGCCTTTTCGTTTTGCGAACTCTGCAGTGCACAACTACCTATTCAACCAAGTTCATGTGCTGATGCTTATCAGAATGCCTTATCTAACATAAGCATAGACGATAAGATTCAGGTCGAAAATTCGCTTGCCTATCAGAAATATTGCAGCGCCACGGGCGAGTTCGATAAGCAGGACTTTGGGCTCCAAGCGAGCGTAATCGTCGAGTCGATACCTTTTACCGTTGGACTCGATAACGCAACCGACGAGCAAAAAATAGAGCAATTCTGTAAAACGGGATTTGCGCAGAATGGTTTCTACTCGAGTGAACAGCTTTACGCACGGACATCGGCTGATCAGGCGCAAAAGAATTTTAACCAGTGCCGATTGTTGGAGACAAATGGGCTCGTGGTCACGCACACTTATACGGCACCACGATTCGTTGTTATATTTGGACGTTACCTCGATAAGAACACCGTTGCCTCCATCGATCGGGTGAGCTTCATTGCGGCACAGGTTTCGTGCAGTTCCACCAGCTTTGGAAACGGAAATCCGCTCGCATTTTCGCCGCGAACTCCGCGAATGAATGCCACTAATGACTTCACGATCCAATGCGAGCGGATCCCGATTCACTATACGGGGAAGGACTTCTATCCTGCAACGCAGATTGTGGTTTCGATATCCAAAGCGGGGGCTGAGGGACCATATTCTATTTCTGTTCCGGAAGACAATGCATTAGGACCTGCACTCTCAAGCGATGCGTCATCTCAAATCGCCGATTTAAACCGACAGATCAAGAATGCTAACGACGCAAAAGCTGACGCGATCAGTCAGCGAGATGCCGCCATCAGTCAGCGCGACATCTACTCGCAAAGACTGGACAATGCCGCTGTTGCGTCAGTTCTGACGTTTAGTGAAGGGGATAGCAACGTCTCATGGCCGGGTCCGCGTATCGATCCGAGAGACCACATTGGTCTTCAAGACTGGCTTTCGGCACAATGCGGTGCCAATCGGGTTGCAAAATACTTTCAGATGAGCAGTTGGAGTGGAGGGTGTTGCGGCTTCTCGACGTATATCGGTACATGTTTGTCGAAGCAGTAAAGCGAATATCGCAACACAACGCGTTCCTGCGTCATTGTGAAGACGGGCAAAAGATGAGAGATGCGCGACGCGATACCGTCACGTCATTTCTAACCTGATATCGGTCTTTTTATTTACGTAATCTATAAGGATTACTATACACGTTGACCATGCCTGCCTGCCTAGTGAAACGGTACCCGAGCTGCCTTGATCAGGTTTTTCCTGTATTCACACATATATGGTTGGATGACCATGAAGAAACCGGACGGATTTCATTGGTACAGTAACTGTCGAGAACTGAACAACGAGTATGTTTTAAGGCGAATATGCCTGCTGTGCGCTGCACTATACGTTCTCACGGGTTGTTCTACGTCGCAGCCTCCCCTGGGCGAGGCGAACGCGCTGAGTGCGGGGCAGAGCGTGTGCGTTGGTTCGATTGAGCCCCCCTACGGACTGGAGCCGATAGATGATCCCGTTCTGATTGGGCGGGCAGTTGGCCGTTCGGGCAAAGGGGGCGTGTGTGCGGGAAAGGCATTCACGGTTACACAACCAATCACCGTGTACAGGGTATGGGACTCGAGCAAGGCCTTCGGCCAGTATGGAAGCTGGTGGACATTCAATCCGCCAGCAGGGCCTAGAGATAACTATCGAAGAAGAAATGAGATCTGTCCAAGCTGGAGTCGCCTCGATCGCGTCACCCAGTGCCGCCTGAAGGTTGGAGTGGAGATTGTGATCGGACCAGGGCAAAGCGCACAGTGTGCTGAGAATGACAACGATGTTTTCTATCAACAATCGGCTGATACACAGGTTTATGTTCCCATCACGGGTACGGCTGGCGAATGGGTCACGGATTGCCTTCGCGCGATTGATTGGCCATAGGTAAGTAAGACGAACTGACATAGTCAATTCAACGAGCTTTCGGGCAACCCGATCGCACATGCACGTACAGCGTTCGGGGCGCGTGCGTAAAGACTAGTGCTGCCCGGATTGTTTATCGTGCTAGTCAAGGTTTGCTGACAGGGTTTGCCGTTGATCTGAACGGTCATTGCATCGGAATCCATCAAAGAAAGCCGGGCACGACGAGGGAGGAGATCATGGTCTGTCAAAGGAGGGGCTATCTTGAAACCGCGAGGATCTGGATTAAGGCGTTCGCTCGTCTGGTTTTACTTGCTCTGATCTGTGCCGACTCTTCCCGGTCAGCTCTGGCGACCAGCTGGGACGATTTCGCGCGCGCAGTACCAGGATGGCCGATCAGTCATATCGGTAGCGAAATCCCACCCGCCCTGATCAACTGGTGGCAAATTCCGCAGAACGCCTATACGTGTGAGGGGAAAGCGGATTATTCGCCTTTTCCGTCAAAACCTTTATGCGATCCGTCAGATGTAAAGCACTGCCTGCTCAAGCCAGCGTCACCAGCCTCAGCGATATCAACACAATGCGACGATGCGGATACCACGCTGTTTTCCGGATTGCTGTGCGCGGCCGGCGTCGAAGAGGGCTGCCGTTCGGTGAAGCAGGCACAGGACGCGGGTTCAGGCATGTGGGTTCGATCCCCCCGTAGGCGATGGGTGGTCGAGAACTGGTGTCCGCATCATACGAACCTGCCAGACTCAGGGTACTGTGAGGAGTGCGTCAACGCTTTCTCGCGTGACCACGGTTTGGGCGCAATGCTTTACGTGATTCACGCAAAAGACTATGCGGCCTTGCGCAGATGGTACGGTGCGATGGAATCGGCTGGGAGGTCCACCCAGATCTGTAAAGATGCGGACATCGAACATCCCGCTCCGTGCAAGAGCTTTCCTTGGCCGCGATATTGCCGCTATGACACCGCGTGCGTTGCGAGAGACAAACACGGCGCGGTTCTGGACGGCGAGTCAAAGCTACCCAAGCCGCTTTTCGGGTATGTATCAAACATGTGCGTGTTAATTCCCGTTCAGGATTCGCCTGATTATGATCTGATGGCGCGCACCACTGATACGCAGACGGGCAAGCTCATGACAAGAGCGCTTCAAAGCGACGATTTGCTTGAAGCCGAATTCACGGCCCTCGGTACAGCTGCACTTGCCGCGCCAGGCGCGGCTGGGTTTCCAGTTGTTGCTGCACCAGGAACCCCGATAGTTGTGCCGCCACAAATTAAAGACCAGGCGGACGCCTATTTTGTCGCAACTAATTTTCCTTTGCATCTCGAAGCAGTACGCGTGTTGCTAAGAATGGTTATCAACAACCCATCTCTTTCCCTGAGCAACCTGCCACCGCTGCCACCTGATGCAGCACATCTCGCGGTGTTTCCTGACTCACCTGTTCTGACGACCGACCCGATTGTCCTGCATCAACGTGCAAAGACGATTTTTGACCGGCAGAGCTGGAACCCGTTCTACAGCCTGCTTTACAACGGACCGACCGAGTCGGTCAAGAATTCGATCCTCCAAGTTTGCCCCGCGATGGATGATCCGCCGCTGCGCGATCGGCTCGTTCCGCCCGTTGTCTGGAGGTGGGAGACAGGTACGACCGATCAATTGGGCGTAGAGCACAGCATGGGGTGGGACTGTGTCTTTCTGGGTTCGCTCTACAACAAGATGCGAGTTCGCCAGAATCTGGCAAATGAGCTAATTTCAGTTTTCGAAAGATATGTTGATCCGCTCAATACGCTGCTTAGTGCTGCGAGTCAGGCAGCCGCCGAACTGCAGTCAAAGTATGACCAGGCGGAGCAACTTTATGCTCAGGCAAGTGCGGCACTCCAATCCGCACACGACATTGCAGCGGGATCGCTGAACCAACAAATCAGTCAACTTAAACAGGAAAGCGCGAGCATCCGCCGGAGCGTGGGCTCACTATCCAATCAATATGCACAGATTCAAAACCAGTTGAACAACATGGGAGCGCAAGTGATCTGTCCGCCGCTTCTACCAGGTTGTAACGATGCACGAAAGCGGCTTAAACAGACGGCAGATGATTTGACGGCCCAGATCAACTCGGGAAATCAGCGCGTCATCGATCTGGGCAATCAGCTTCAAACGCTTAACAGCAAAGTTGCTCAGGCAGGCGCTGACCTGGCGAACCGGACCTTCGAGCAGAGTATGAGCGCGCAACAAGCCGTGATCAACGCGGTCGGAGCCCAGTTGAGGGCTGCAAATGATAATTTGAACCGCCTTAAGTTTGCTTATGCGCGCGTCATTGGATATTTGAATCTGTGGAAGGGGACCTGAGTTTTAGCGTCGGATCGTGTCATTTCGCGAGTGGCGTAGTCAAGGCGTACGTCTCGGCGAGCTTCCATACGTAGCCCGCGGCTTGATTGCAGCTTGATTTGAGCAACATTGGTTACCCATGTCCGGGAAGACAAGTTGCCTTTGCTGCCCTTCGATCTGGCCGTGTGACTAATGACTGGACCGGATCGTTGAACGGTCACCGAGCCTCGTTCGTTCAACGTCCGCCCCGACATGCTGCCGCACGGACTAGAAAAATGAATGGCCGCAGCACCTCGCAAGCGGCCGTTGAAGGCGCGCGGACGCGACCGGCAGTTGTGGGTCGGCAAGACTCATTCGCCATTCGCGTGAACGGTCATTCGTTGCCCGTTGAGTTCCGCAGCGCCGAGGAAAATCCCTTTCACGATCGTATTCAACGCGGCGCGCGTGAGCGGCTTCATGGATTTGCCCGGCGGCAGCCAGCGGCGCAGGCATGACCGCCACGCCAATGACGTGCGACAACGGTCGCCACAACCGATAACCGGCGGCTCAAGACAACGCGGGCGACCACCTGTCAGTTGCTTGCCGACACCGCGTGCCCACATGACGGTCGCAGCCCAACTCACGTCGTCGCGCATCGCGCTGCGGCGGCCCTCGTGCGGACCAAGCCCGGATGGCATGACACCTGCAAGGTGTACCGCAAGCGACCGGCCGCTTGACACCCCTGCAACCGTTCTGTTCAAGGAGACACATCATGAACACGTTGAACATCCACGATCTCGACAAATCCGTGGAACTCGATCACGAAGAGATGGCCGAGATTCAAGGCGGCCGAATGAAACTCCCCGGCGTGTCCGGTGGTTCGATACTCACCTCCGCCGACGGCGACCCCGTCGGTGTGTATGTCGACGGCATGCTGCAAAACTCCGTGGTCGACGGCTACTACCACGGCTGATAGCAAGGGTCGCACAATCTTGTGCGCCCCTTGCATTGACCAACGCCGCGAGGCGCGCGCAAGCGCTGCACCGTTTCGCAGTCATGCCCCCAAGCCTGAGGCAACCGATGGGCCGCTCCGCCTCGGCGGACGCGAACGTTCGGGCAGCTTTCGATTCGCAAGGAATCAGAGGCAAGCTGAGTTGCCTGAATTTACGCGCTGCTTTAGCCGAAGTGGCTGATGCCACGAATCCCGGCGTGGGCGCACCCTATTGGGTCGCTTCGACCCACTCAAGCCTATTCGTGGTGCAAATCAGTTGTGCAAGTATCGATCCGCGCTTCAGGTCGGCGTATAGAAGGCCCCGCAACATCTGGTTCGGCTCATCGATTTTCCGTCGGGCGCATGTCCGATGCTCCCCGCGTGGAACGCCTTCGATTGCTGCCGCGCTCATGCATATCCCATCTCTCTGCGTTTTCTCTCGATGAGTCTCCGCAAACAACTGGCATGACAGTTGCTCTAGTTGCTCCGCTCCATCGACATAAGGCCGACGTACGAGTCGGCTCTCCGGTTGCGCCATCGAAGAGGGGATTTCATGCAACTCATTACCGCGATCATCAAGCCGTTCAAGCTCGATGAGGCGCGCGAAGCTTTGTCGGCTATCGGCGTCTCCGGCATCACAGTGACGGAAGTCAAAGGGTTCGGCCGTCAGAAGGGCCATACGGAGCTGTATCGGGGCGCCGAATACGTGGTCGATTTCCTGCCGAAGGTAAAGATCGAGGTGGCTGTCTCGGACGACATCGTCGAGCAGGCGATCGAGGCGATCGAACGCGCGGCACGCACCGGGAAGATTGGCGACGGCAAGATTTTTGTCACGCCGATCGAACAAGTGATTCGGATTCGCACCGGGGAGACCGGCGCGGACGCTCTGTAAATGCAACGGTAGCGATAGGAGGAAACGAAGATGCGCAAATTATTGATGTCCATGCTGATGGCCGGTTCACTGCTCGCGGGCGGTGTCGGCGCCGCCCTCGCGGACGATGCTTCCGCCCCCGTAGCCACCGCAGCGTCGGCACCGGCCGCTGACGCGTCCGCCGCGCCGGCTGCCACCGCCGCAGCCGCACCTGATGCATCGGCCGCAGCCGCTGCCGCCGCACCGGCAGCGCCGACCGCGCCGTTCTCGGTCGATTCGTCGAAGATCAATTCGGGCGACACCGCCTGGATGCTGACCTCCACCGCGCTCGTGCTGTTCATGACGATCCCGGGTCTGGCGCTGTTCTACGGCGGCATGGTCCGCAAGAAGAGCGTGCTCGCGATCCTGATGCAAAGCTTCGCGATCACCTGCCTGGTGTCGATCATCTGGGTCATTGTGGGCTACAGCCTCGCCTTCACGCCGGGCAACTCGTTCATCGGCGGTTTCTCGCGCTTCTTCATGGCGGGCATGAACTACATCCACGGCGACAAGGCCACGACGCTGACCGTCAGCCACCTTGCACCGACGATCCCGGAAACGGTCTACGTCGTTTATCAGATGACGTTCGCGATCATTACCCCGGCGCTGATCACGGGCGCGTTTGCTGATCGCATGAAGTTCTCGGCGATGCTGGTGTTCATGACGCTGTGGTCGATCCTCGTCTACTCGCCAATCGCGCACATGGTCTGGGAACCGACCGGCTGGCTGGCTGCCGCGGGCATCCTCGACTTCGCGGGCGGCACGGTGGTGCACATCAACGCCGGTATCGCGGCGCTGGTCTGCGCGCTGGTGCTCGGCAAGCGTGTCGGCTACGGCAAGGAAGCGATGGCGCCGCACAACCTGACGCTCACGCTGATCGGTGGCGCCATGCTGTGGGTGGGCTGGTTCGGCTTCAACGCGGGTTCGGCAGTGGCGGCAGACGGCCGTGCCGGTTTCGCGATGTTCGCAACGCAAGTGGCAACCGCAGCAGCAGCGCTCGCATGGATGTTCGCCGAATGGGCCACCAAGGGTAAGCCGTCGGTACTCGGTATCGTGTCGGGCGCCGTGGCAGGTCTGGTGGCGATTACGCCGGCTTCGGGCTTCGTCGGTATGACGGGTTCGCTGGTGATCGGCATCGCGGCAGGCCTGATCTGCTACTGGTCGGCTACGTGGCTCAAGCACAAGCTCGGTTACGACGACTCGCTCGACGCGTTCGGCGTGCACTGCATCGGCGGTATCGTGGGTGCGCTGCTGACCGGTGTGTTCGCGGTCAAGGACATCGGCGGCGCGGACGGCAGCGTGATCCTGCAAGCCAAGGGCGTGCTGACGACGCTGATCTACAGCGGCGTGGTGAGCTTCGTCCTGCTGAAGGTGATCGACATGGTGATGGGCATCCGCGTGTCGGAAGAAGATGAACGCGTGGGCCTGGATGTGAGCCTGCACGGCGAAGCCGTCGAATAGGCTGCATGCCGAGTAAGTATCGGAAATAGCCCTGGCAGGTGCGATGGGCTATTCTTCGACGTCGGGGGCGAAAGTGCATTTTCGCCCCCTGTCTTTTTGCGCAGCGAATCGCGAGTCGCTACGCCGGTGTAGAACCAGCGAAATCTCTATCGCAGTGGCACCAGTAAGATCGTCGCCACCTCTCCCAAGGTGGCAATCGCAATCGCCGAATAGATCGGGTTGGCACTTAAAAACACGTGCAACTTGACCTCGTCTTTGAACTTGAGCCAGGTGCCGAAAAATCCTAGCGACAGGATCAGGCCAGCCAGGAGGCTGAATCCCAACAACACCTGCACCCACTTGTTGTGGGTGAGACCGTTTGTCTCCCATGCGAACGCTGCCAGGCAAACGAGTTGACTGGAGAGGACTGCTAATACGCCGGGATGATACTGTTTGAGTTTGTACATGAATGAAAGTGCCCCGTGCAGCCGCTCGTTCCGTGGTCATGAGCCCGTCCAGGAAGCGACGGTGGTTTTATAAGGTGCGGTTGCGGACGCTGTCGGCAATGCCGAGTCGGCAGGGACCGCAAAATTGCAAGCGCTGCAAGATCCGAGGCGTGGCAGCCTCCCGCTGTCACGTAGGGCGCTTCACGAAGGAAGTTGTACGCTATGTGCCGTTACGTTATCCGTGGTACCCGACCCATTTTACAGGGATGACCACGGGTGTTGTCACACTAATGCACTCATGCAAAGAAACGGCGGGTTACCGTCATGCCCAAATGACTGCACGAAAACGTATACCGGGTGTTCAGGCAAGCTCGGGGTCGACGGCATCAACCGAATCCAACCGGAAGAGGGTATGAGGCCCATGATCGCCGATATGCTAGCGTTGGGTCTGGACCCAATGTGAAGTGCGACACCCATGGAAAACCTCCTCAAGAAGCTTGACCTCACCTCGCTGCGCCTGTTCGTCGCCGTCTGCCAGGAGCAGAACATCGCGCGCGCGGCTGAGCGCGAGTTCATCGCGTCTTCCGCGGTGAGCCGGCGTATCGCTGAGATCGAGGCGCTGATCGGCTTGCCGGTGATTCAACGCCAGTCACGCGGCATTACGGTGACGCCGGTCGGCGAGACCGTGCTGCGCTATGCGCTGGCTATCATCGGCAACATCGAACAGATGAGCGCCGAGTTGTCGCGCTTTTCGTCGGGGGCGAAGGGCCGGGTGCGGGTGGTGGCGAATCTCTCGTCGATCGTGCAGTTTCTGCCGGAAGACGTAGCGGCCTTCGGGCGCGTGTTTCCGGAGGTGTCGATCGAACTGGAAGAGGAGAACAGCACAGATGTGCTGCGTATCGTCGATGAACACGGCGCGGATTTCGGCATCTGCAATCGGGTGGCCGGCAGTGAAGCCTTCGAGCAGGTGCCGTATCGGGAAGACCGATTGGCGGTGCTGGTGCCGGGCGGTCATCGTCTCGCCAACGTGTCGCGCGTGGGGTTCGAGGCGCTGCTCGATGACAGCTTTGTCGGCCTGCGCAGCGAGAGCGCGCTGACGCAGCTTCTCGCGCAGCAGGCGGCCAGCGCGGGGCGGCAGCTCGACGTCAAGATCCGCGTCAGCAGCCTTGACGCGTTATGCCGGATGGTCCACGCGGGCCTCGGGATAGCGATCGTGCCTGAACAGGTGGCATTGCTCTATGTGAACACGCTCGACGTGCGTTTGCTCTCCTTGAGCGATGCCTGGGCGGTGCGGCATCTCATCATGATCTTCAAGTCGCGCGATCAGTTAAGCGCTAGCGCGGCGGCGCTGGTGGGGTTCCTCGGCAGCAAGCCCTAGCCCGCGGGATGCCTCGCATCATTCTCCAAACGAGACGTCTGCGTTGCCACACCGGCACTTCGGCATCGCCAACGCGCGCCGTATAGTGAGCGCAAGGAGATTGACCATGAGCGATACGATTCGTCTGGACGGCCGCGTGCTGTACCTGTCCCAGGACCCCGCGGTGATCGAGGCCCAACTCGCCGGCGAAAATTTCACGCGCGCCACCGCGGGTGCGCTGCGCGATAACGTCTCCACCGACGAGATCACACCGGTCACCGTCATGCTGACTTACGACGAGCGCCTCGGCCAGTATCCCTACGTCGGCTTCAAGGCGGGCGAGCGCATGCCGATAGGCCGCCATGCGATCAAGGCCGGCGGCTTCCAGGTGACCGTGGCGGGCAAACGCTACGGCAAGGGTTCTTCGCGCGAATCGAGCCCGTTGGCGGAGTTGTCGGCGGGAATTCGTTTGATCGTCGCCGAGAGTTTCGAGCGTATCTATCAGCAGAATTGCGACAACATCGGCATCCTCACGACCACGGATTTCTCCGTGCTCGATCGTTTGGTCGCGGGAGAGGCGGTGCCGATCGACGAGTTTCTCAAGGGGCGCGATGCGCTCACCCAGCAGATCATTCGCAGCGGCGGGTTGCTTGCGTACAGCAAGTTTGCGGACTGGCCCGCGCCGCGCATGCGGGAGACCGCAGACGTGGCGAACGCGGCAAACACCGCAAACGCCACCGAGCCGAAGACGCTGGTCGAGAAGATCATCGCGCGCCATCTTCACCCTGGCGTTGAAAGCGCGCAACGCGGCGACGGTGTGTTCATCGCCGCCGACTGGCGCTTCAGCCACGACTACTTCACCGGCATGTGCGCGCATCTGATGCATCGCGCGTTCGGCAAGCCCGCGCCGCTGCATGCGCCGGATCACATCATCGCGTTTCAGGATCACCTGGTGCTCGCCTCGCAAAGCATTCCGCACGTCCGTGACGGATTGCTGCCGGGCGTCGCCAATCTGATGGAAGGGCACACGTCATTCTCGCGCGACTATCCGGTGCGCTCGCACGGCGCGCTCGACAACTCACCGGGTTCCGAAGGCATCTGTCATGCGCTGATGGCCGAGCAGTATGCGTTGCCGGGGCAGGTTGCGTGCGGCACCGATTCGCATACGCCGCATTCGGGCGCGCTCGGCTGCCTCGCATTCGGTGCGGGCGCAACGGATATCGCCAATAGCTGGGTGACGGGCTACGTGCGCTGCAAAGTGCCGGAGACCCTGCGCATCGAAATCGACGGCAGCTTGCGCGACGGCGTAACAGCGAAGGACGTCGTGCTGTATCTGCTGCAGATGGACGCGATCCGCTCGGGCGGTGCGATCGGCCTCGTGTTCGAATACGGCGGCGCGGCGGTACGCGCGATGTCGATCGACGAGCGCGCGACGCTCACCAACATGGTCGCCGAGCTGGGCGGCTTCACGGGCATCGTGGAACCGGACGAACGCACGGTGGCGTTTCTGAAGGAGCGCCGTGGCGTCGATTTCACCCTTGAAAACTGGATGAAAAGCGATCCAGGCGCCACGTATCGCGACACGATCCGCATCGACGCTACCGCCATCGAACCGATGCTCGCGCGTCCAGGCGATCCGGGCAACGGCGTGCCGGCGCCGCAGCTGGAGCAGGACGTCGCGATCGATATCGCGTATGGCGGCTCATGTACGGCGGGCAAACGCGAAGACTTCGACTTCTATCACGAGGTATTGCGCTGGGGCGTGGAGCGGGGCATGCGTGTGCCCGAGGGCACGCGTCTTTTCCTGCAATTCGGCACCATGGCCGTGCGCGCGTATTGCGAGCGCCAGGGCTATCTGCCGGTTTTCGAGCGCGCGGGCGTGACGCTCGTGATGCCCGGCTGCGGGTCGTGCGCGAATTGCGGACCGGGGCAGTCGGCCCATGCGAACGAGGTGACGATCAGCGCGATCAACCGCAATTTCCCCGGGCGCTCGGGTCCAGGCAATGTGTGGCTCGCCAGCCCGTACACCGTTGCAGCGAGCGCGTTGGCGGGAAAAATTACCACCTTCGAACAATTGAAGCGCGCACGCGGCTAGAATGCTGGCCGGACCTTGAGGCCCGGCATCGTGGTGCGCGTGACACGCGAAAGTACGAAAGACCGGCACAAGACCGGGCCCGGCGAGCATCATCGTGCATCGCCAGAATGATAAGAATCACCAGGAGACAAACCCTATGGCATCCCCCGATCACGCCGGGTCCGTCGCGCGCAGCGCCGGCGGCACGGCGTCTTCCGCAACCGCAACCGCGGCGGCCGCGACTGCCGCGGCGTCCGTTCCACTCGACGCGGGCAGCATCTCCGCACGCCTCGACCGCCTGCCCGCCACGCGCTCCATCTGGAAGCTGGTAGTGCTGCTGAGCCTCGGCTTCTTCTTCGAATTGTACGACCTGCTGTACTCGGGCTATGTCGCGCCGGGCCTCGTCAAAAGCGGCCTGCTGACCGCCACGACGCACGGCCTGTTCGGCTCGACCGGTGTCGCGAGTTTCATCGCCGCGTTGTTCAGCGGGCTGTTCATCGGCACGATCGCCTGCGGCTTTCTGGCGGATCGCTTCGGCCGCCGCGCCGTGTTCACGTATTCGCTGCTGTGGTACACGGCGGCCAACGTCGTGATGGCCTTTCAGGAAACGGCGACCGGTTTGAACTTCTGGCGCTTCGTGGCGGGGATCGGCATCGGCGTCGAACTGGTGACGATCGGCACGTACATCTCCGAGCTGGTACCCAAGCAGATTCGCGGGCGCGCGTTCGCCTGCGAACAGGCCGTCGGTTTTACGGCGGTGCCGGTGGTCGCGTTCCTCTCTTACTTGCTGGTGCCGCGCACGCTGCTTGGACTCGACGGCTGGCGCTGGGTGGTGCTGATCGGCGCGCACGGTGCGCTGTTTGTCTGGTGGATCCGGCGCGCGTTGCCGGAAAGCCCGCGTTGGCTCGCGCAGCAAGGGCGTCTCGCCGAAGCCGATCGCGTGATGAGCGAGCTCGAGGCTAAAGTGCGCCGCGAGTACGGCCGTGAACTGCCGCCGCCGGCGCCAGCGGTGCCGGTCGCGCCGCGCGGCAGCTTCCGCGATATGTGGATACCGCCGTACCGTAGCCGCACGGTGATGATGACGATCTTCAATATTTTCCAGACGGTCGGCTTCTACGGCTTTGCGAACTGGGTGCCGACGCTGCTGATCAAGCAGGGCATTACGATCACCACGAGCCTGATGTACTCGAGCGTGATCGCACTGGCCGCTCCCGTCGGACCGATAATTGGCCTGTTCATCGGCGACCGCTTTGAGCGGAAGACGGTCATTGTCGTGATGGCGGCTGTGAATATCGTCTGCGGGCTGTGGTTCAGCCAGGCGTCCGGCGCGGTATTGCTGGTGAGCCTCGGTGTGTGTCTGACGCTGGCGGGCAATATCATTTCCTATAGCTTCCATGCCTACCAGACCGAGCTTTTTCCGACCAGCATTCGTGCGCGCGCGGTGGGTTTTGTCTACTCGTGGAGTCGGTTTTCCGCGATCTTCACGGCCTTTCTGATTGCAGCGGTGTTGAAGCACTTCGGCACCACCGGCGTGTTTGTGTTCATCGCCGGTGCAATGCTGATCGTGATGCTCGCGATTGGTTTGATGGGGCCGCGGACGAAGGGTATCGAATTGGAGAAAATATCTCGGTAGCCTTTGGCCAGCCAGGCCACGGGATTTGCACGGTGGGCACAGCGCATGCTGAATGATGATCGGCAACGCGTTGCCATGCGCGGCACTCTCGCCGCGCATCTGCCAGAGCGTTCGCTCTGAGAGCCGGGCGCCCATCGTTGGGTGCGGACAATCATGGGATTGCGCCGCTGTCCGGATTGAGCCATGGTCGTAGGCGACTCTGGACGGGTACAGGGACCTCGAAGGTCCACATCTGCGCCTGTACGGGCTTGCTTCGGCCAGTCACCGGAGAAGTCTCATGTTCATTCATAACAAACGCCTTCAGTACACCGTGCGCGTCGCTGCGCCGAATCCGGGTCTTGCGAATCTGCTCCTCGAGCAATTCGGTGGCCCTCAGGGCGAGCTCGGTGCCGCCTGCCGGTACTTCACCCAGGCTGTTGGCGAAGATGATCCTGGTCGCAAGGATCTGTTGTTCGATATCGCCACCGAAGAATTGAGCCATCTGGAGATTGTCGGCTCGATTGTCGCCATGCTGAACAAAAGTGCAAAGGGCCAATTGGCCGAAGCCGTGGAGGCCGAGGCGGAGTTGTATCGTTCGATGACGGGGGGAGGAAACGACTCCCACACGACGGCATTGCTATACGGTGGGGGACCGGCCCTTACGAATTCGGCCGGTGTGCCGTGGAGCGCTGCCTATGTCGACACGATCGGCGATCCAACGGCCGATTTGCGCTCGAACATTGCCGCCGAGGCTCGCGCGAAGATTGTTTATGAACGCCTCATCAACGTGACAGATGATCCGGGCATCAAGGAAACGCTCGGCTTTCTGATGACACGAGAAATCGCCCACCAGAAATCGTTCGAGAAGGCTTTACATTCGATCCAGCCAAACTTTCCGCAGGGCAAGCTTCCTGGCGTGCCGGAATACACCAGCGTGTACTACAAGATGTCGCAAGGTGGTGATGCGACGCGCGGGCCATGGAACGAAGGCCCGGACTGGGAGTTCGTCGCTGACCCGGAGCCTGCCGTCGATGGCGGGGACGGATTGGCCACGGTCAATGTATCGCAACGTGACGTAAAGGTGTTGCAGGCAATGGCTTCGAGAACGGCATCGGACGCGGCCTCGGATCCAACGACAGGGGCAGACCTCGGCGCAGGTCAGACCGTTTGATGGTGTCGGTGGAAGCGCGGCCGTTGGCACGGTCGCGCTTCCACTGTCTCGCGCCAGTCGCTCAAGTTTCTTCCAATAGAGTTGAACGGCGAGGTGGGTATGCGGCTTGCGAATGGAGGAACGCAATCGCGTCCCCCCATTAAGGAGCCTCTATGTATCCCGTTACCCTGAATCCGTTAGCCCTGCGTCAATCCGCGACTGCCGTCGAAGCGGCCTTCGATTGCACCACCGAACTCTTTGTCGGTTTCCAGAGATCTGTCGAGTTGAATGTACAGACCGCCAAAACGTCAATCTCCGAGCAAGCGGCATTGACGGACGCGGCCCTGTCTGTCCGCACACCGAGTGAGCTCATTGATCTGCACACACAGCAATTGTCGGCCGCTGGTGAAAAGACGTTCGCATACTGCCGGCATGTGGAAACCATCGCTGCAGAAACGGCAAGTCGCTTCTTTACGGCGATGAGCGTGCACTCGGAAGATTTTCTGAAGCGCCTGGAGGAGATGACGAATTTTGCATCTGGCGGCTTCGCCGCTCAGGTCAACAGGACGAGTCTGCTTATCACCGGGGAGCCTGCGGTCGCGGAGCCGGTTGCAATTGTGGACAGCGCTGGCAAGGTGCTTTCCTCGGGCGATGGCCCCAGCGATTTGCACTAGTGTGACTAGTGTGGCAGCGGGCGGCCACGGCGGGAATTCAATCGATCGGAAGCAACTATAAACGCCCGGCAATGCGACTGTCAGCGCCAGCCTGCCAAGGCACGCCTCTTGCGGTGAGACGCATGCCATCCATGTCCAATGAGGCGCAAGCCATGACGTGGTTGTCCAGGCTTTTCCGGACTTGGTGGGTTTGGAGCTGAAAATGAAAATGATGAAGATCGATGCCCTTCGGCCGACGCAGATGACGCACGGCATGAGGGAAATCCGCCGCAAAGCAGAGGAATACAGGGCGCTGTCCGGCCACGAGCTCGACATGGCGATCGCTGAAAAGCCGATACCCATCGTGCTCGGCTTCAACGGTGTCGCATTTGCGATTGACCACCACCACGTCGCGACAGCGCTACGGCGTGTGAAGGTCACGTCCGTTCCTGTCGTTCTGGTCAGAGACCTGTCATCCTTGTCCCACGCCGATTTCTGGCTGACCATGGAGAACAACCGTTGGACCTATCCGTATGACGCCGAGGGCCAGCGCACTTCCTTCTCCAAAATGCCGACGCACATATGGGACCTCGCTGACGACGATTTTAGAAGTTTGGCGGCGTCGGTGCGCGATGCGGGAGGCTACCAGAAGACCAGTGTTCCGCTAGAGGAATTTAGATGGGCCGATTTCTTTCGTTGCAATCTGCACCGACCTGCCGGCGATGACGAGTTTCAGGCGCTGGTAAAGCAAGCGCTCAAGCTTGCAAAGACTACAACAGCAATGGGATTGCCTGGATACCTCGGCCCCTGAGGGTGCCGGTCATACGTTGGCCGAAGCTTGGGCACGGAGTGAAACCGAAGGGTCTGCGCAGACTCTTTTTTACGAGCTTTCCGACAGCGTTAGCGTGAGGTTCGGTATGTTGCGTCAAGTGAGGAGTCAAGCCAAGCCGCGCAAGTCATCATTGATGTCCATCGCGCGAAACGCTATTGAAAAATTCTCGGAAGACCGCTGCTCAATGATGAGCGCAAGCATCGGCTTCTACTCGGCTTTTTCGCTCGCCCCCACGCTTCTCATCGTCCTCGCCGTCGCAGGATGGTTCTTTGGTGAGGACGCCGCCAAAGGGCGGCTGTTTGACCAGGTCAAGGGCATTCTCGGTAACGATGCTGCGAGCGCGATGCAATCCCTCGTCGAGCACGCGCACCGGGCGAGCGGCAGCGGCGTTGCTGCAGGGCTTTCTATCGCCCTTCTGGCGACCGGTGCGTCAGCCACGTTTTCTTCGCTTAATACCGCTCTGGATGTAGTGTTTCGCGCAGAGTCGCCCAAGGGCATCGCAGGTGTCGCGCTTCTGCTGCGCACCCGGCTGATTTCCTTCGGCATGGTCATGGGCCTCGGCTTCCTGCTGGTTGTCTCGCTGGTGCTGGACGCGGCGATACAGGTCGCGGGTTACGCGGTTTTTGGCGATTCCCGGTTGGTCGTGCTCGCGGCGGTAGGTCAATCCGTCTTCGGACTGGTGATATTGGCGATTGGATTTGCGGCCCTTATCAAATGGCTACCGGATGCAAGGGTGCGCTTTCGTCATGCGCTTGTGGGCGGCGCCATTGCATCGGTTCTTTTCACGGTTGGCAGACATCTGTTCGGTTTTTACCTGGCCCACGCTGGTACTGCAAACTCATTCGGCGCGGCCGGCTCTCTTGCTGTGTTGATGATGTGGCTGTATTTTTCAGCGGTTGTTTTCCTGTTTGGCTCGGAAATCACCGCGTCCATCAGGCAGGCGACTCAGGAGCCGGGCGCGAAGCCCGACACAGCGCGGGCCTCTCCGGCAGTCAAGAGGCGCTAACAGGCGGCCGCTCGCTATCCCTGAAGCCGCAAAATACGCGGCCACCTGATATCGCCCATCCGTACCATTCAACTGCCACCCGATCCCGGATTGGTGGCCGAAGCCGGCGTGGCCGCGGTAGGCTTTTTGTGCTTCATCTTGTGCGAGGTGGTGCCGGCAGGCGCCATCGTGTTCGCCCCGGACGCGCCCGACACCGTCTCGGTTGAACCGTTTGCGTTCGGCTTGCTCATCCCCGTTCCACCTTGACCGCCGGCGGCACCCCCGCCCGCGCCCTGTGCGTAGGCGGTACCGTATAGACCCAAAATCATTGCTGAAATCAAAACTCCTCTCGTCGCGACTCGCATGGCATTCTCCTCAAACGAAAGCGGTTGTTGGCACAGGAAGGTGTGAAACCGCCTTCCGTTCCGCGCAATTCCCATGCCTCAGGTTAGTCAGGACACCTCGGAATCGAATCTGAAAGAAGTCCGGTGGCGGAAAACGAGAAAACTAGACTTTCAACTGGCCCGGCATCGAAATAGGTTCCGCGGGATCCACATGGATTTCGAGCAGGGCCGGCCCAGGCGCACGCAGCACAGCTTCTATCGAGGATTTCAGCGCAGCCGGCTGCGTGCAGCGTGATCCCTCCGCGCCGCAAGCGGCTGCGATCGCCGCAAAATCAATCCCACCCAATTCGCAGCCATAGGGAGGATTTCCCAACTCTTTCTGCTCGAAAACCACTTCAGCCAGCATGTCGTTTCGCAGGACAAACACTTTTACCGGCAGGCGATTCTTTACCGCGGTCGACAGTTCCGCCATCAACATCGCAAACCCGCCGTCGCCGACGATGGCCACGACTTGGCGGCCAGGGTTCGCCAGTTGCGCGGCGATCGAAAACGGCAGCCCTGGCCCCATCGTCGCGAGCATGCCGGTGGCCACCAGTTGCTGCCCTCGGCGCAGCGCCAGAAAGCGGGCGGCGAAATGGGTATTGGCTCCGCAATCCAGGCACACAATGGCATCCGGCGCGAGCGCGTCGCTGATGGCACGAATGACACTTTGCGGTCGCAGGGGGATTCGCTCGCTCGTGGCCACCCGATCGAGCAACGCATTCCATTGCGCCACGCGTGCCTGACTCTCGCGAAGAAAGCCATCGTCCTTCTGGCGCAGCAAGGGCAGCAGCGCGCGGAGCGTCTCCTTTGCATCGCCGACCAGTCCGACCTCCACCGGATAGCGCAGTCCGATGCGGTCCGCTTTCGTATCGACCTGCACGCCGCGCGCGGCGCCGGGCGTCGGGTAGGAATCAACCCAGGGCATGGTGGAACCGATAATCAGGACCGTGTCGCATCGGTGCATCGTCTCTTCGGAAGGGACGGTCCCGAGATGACCGATGCCTCCGGTTGAATACGGCGAGTCGTCTGGCAGCGCGGATCGGCCCAGTAGCGCTTTGGCGACCGGCGCGTTCAACCGGCCGGCGACCTGCTCCAGTTCCACCGTCGCGCCGAGGGCGCCCTGGCCCGCGAGAATCGCGACGCGCCTGCCAGCGTTGATGAGCTCGGCCGCAGCCTGCAAGTCAGCGAGCGACGGCGTGGGCGCAGGGGAAGTCCAGGCGGTCGAGGTGCGTAAGCCGTGGTTCTCCAGCGACGCTTTATCGTCGGCGAGACGCATGGACTGCACGTCTTTCGGGATGGTCAGATGGGCGACGCCACGCGACCCGAGCGCGCTGCGGCACGCAATATCCGTGACGACAAGCGCATGCCGTGGACCCGAGACCGCCGTGTTGTAAAGTGCGACGTCCTGCATCAGGGCCGGCGTATTCACGCTCTGCTGAAAGCGCGTACCTAGCAGGTCGTGGAACGTCAGCCCGGTGATGGCGAGCACGGGGGCGCCGTCGAAATGCGCGTCGTAAAGTCCGTTCATCAGGTGCACCGCGCCGGGGCCGGTCGTTGCGAGGCAGACGCCTAGACGTCCCGTTGTTTTGGCCCAACCTGAAGCCATGAACGCAGCGGCTTCTTCGTGCCGCACGCCTATAAAGCGAATCTTGTCCTGCCGGACGCGTAAAGCTTCGATAATCGGATTGATGCCGTCGCCGACCATGCCGAACACGTGATCCACGTCCCACGCGAGCAATGTTTGCACAAGAATATCGGCGGTAGTGGACGGGTTTGCCGGGTCGAACGCCGGTTGGCGGTCGTGGTTGGCTGGCTGGCCTTCGGGTGACCTGTCCGTTTGCGCTGTCGCGATACGGGTCGAAAGCAGGCCCGCGCCGCCTACTGCCGCTGCTCGGAGTAGCGAGCGGCGCTGCGGCGATTGTGGCGGGTCATCGCGAACGACATGCGGCCCATCGGAGGCCGGCGAGTTCCCCGCCGATGCAGCCGTTTCGGAGTCCGATTTTGGGGGGAAGTCATGGCATGCTCCTAATAACGCGCTGGCGAGATCGGCGTGCTGCGAATCTCACAGGGCACGCCGGTGACATACCGCCGATCGCCCGGCAATATGGAGCGTCGAGCAAACGACGATCCTGATAGGTTCGTGACACTTCCGGCGGTGCTGTTCGTCGGCGGTCGCGGGGAACTCAGCGATGTGACGCTGTGAGGTGAACAATGGGACTAGCGAGACGTAGATTTCTTGAACTCGCCGGCTGTGGCAGCGGCGCGGTTTTCCTTGCACCGCGCATGGCGTCCGGCCAAGGGCACGGTAGCCCGGCGCCGCCGATACCCATGCCGACAGCGGAACAGATGCAGGTCGACCAGCGTGGCGGCTTGTATGCAAACCTGAAAGACCCGGCCGTGACGCGGTTGCCTCCTGAGGCATTCGCCCAGCGTTTCACGTATTCACCGGCACCGGTCGCCGCGCGTCCTGGAACTTGGACCAGCGCGCCTGCGCTACCGCTACCGCGCAGCGAGATGGCGTGGGCCACGGCAGTGGGAGACCGCATGCACGTGATCGGCGGTTACGGCGCAGGCCAGGTTGCACGAGCCTATCATCACGTGTTCGATGCCACGCGCGGCGTATGGCTTGACGCGGCGCCGATTCCGCGCGGTGCCAACCATATCGGCGTGACGGCACAGGACGGCGTGATCTACGCCATGGGCGGCTTCGTCGAGCAAAATCGCATCGCGACGCCGGATTGTTACGCCTACGTCGCGGCCGACAATCGCTGGCATGCCATCCGTCCGTTATCGCGCGGCTCGCGAGGCGCCATTTCCGTCGTGGCGGCGAACGGACAGATCCACGCGATAGGCGGCCGCGATACCCGCTCGGTGGACTGGCATGAAGCATACGATCCTGGCACTGACACGTGGCACACCCTTGCGCCCATCCCGGGGCCGCGAGACCACGCCGCGGCTGTGCTGCTAGCCGACACGCTGCTGGTGGCGGGTGGCCGGATGGACACCTTCGATTTCAACACGGGCATGCACGTCGGCTATGACCCGAAAACGGATAGGTGGGAAGAACGCGCGCCGATGCCGACACCTCGTTCGGGCCACGGCGGCGCGGTTTGGCGCGGCAAGTTCTTCTGCATGGGCGGCGAGGGCACGCGGCGCGTCTTCGGACAGACTGAAGCCTACGATCCCCTCAGCGACTCATGGGAAGCCTACGCGACGATGCTCACGCCCCGCCACGGTATGGGGGCGGCAGTGATCGCGGACGCAATCCACGTGGCGGGCGGTGGTCCAATGAATGGCGGCGCGTTTCAGACTTCAATTCATGAGGTGCTGGTCGCCTGACTGGCTTGCTGCGTTGATGCAACGGCGCGCCCCGCTAAGGATTCGGTGCCCGCGTCGGGCTCACAGATAACCGAGAACTTCACAAGTGGCGTGGGCCCGAACGCATTACTTAGCGCGACGTCGGCCGCGTCACGTCCCCGCGCCATTAATACGCGCCCCGTCCGGGGCGCATTGTTGCGCGGATCGAAGGTCTGCCAGCGCCCCCCGAGCCAGGCTTCAAACCAGGCGCAGAAATCCATCGGCGCGTACGGCGGCGGCAGACCGACATCGCTGATATAGCCACTGCAATAGCGCGCAGGAATGTTCATTGCGCGGCACAACGCGACTGCCAGATGCGCGTAATCGCGGCATACGCCGACGCCTTCGCGCCAGGTCTCGAACGCGGTTCGCGTCGGGCGCGCCTGCTGGTAGTCGAAAACGACATGGCGATGCACATAGTCGCAGATTGCCTGCACCCGTGGTCGTCCCAGCGGCGAGTTGCCGAACATCTGCCACGCTGTGTTCGACAACAAGTCGGTCTCGCAATACCGGCTTCCGAGCAGAAATTGCAAGCACTCGTCGGGCAGATGTTCGACGGGACTCTGGTAGCTGTCCAGAGGCGCTACCTCCGGGCGCCCGGCCACGTCGAGCAGCGCATGATTCGATAGCGTCAGAAAGCCGTGCGACGGCGTCACAAGGCGGCTGCAACAGTTGCCGAATGCGTCGTAGTAGTGGGTGAGCGGAAGCGGTGGATCGACCAGCAGGCGATCAGGCACAAGCACTTCATTGGCATGCGAAGCGTGCGTATGCAGCATGAGGAGCATGGGGGTGGGCTGGCTGCATCCAAAGACCAGTTCAAATCCGACGCGAAGGTTCATGGCATTCCCCTTTCATTCGAGCGGTAGCCTGGACGCTCAAGTGGTGTCCGCTCTGCTGCTTACGCGGCCAAACATGCCGCCCCCGTTCGAGCTACCGTCGCGTTCGCCTTTTCTTTTTTGGTTTCGGCGGTGCCAGCGCAGCGGTCCAGAAAGCGGTGGTTCCACGCTTCGCCGCTGCCGTTGCTTTCCCACGCGCTGTGCCGGCCACCGCATTGGCCCCGCTTAACCACATGCTGAGAAAGGGATTCTTTTTCGTCCATGGATTTTTCATGTCACGCTCGATCGAGGAAATCGCTTGTCCGGCTCATGCCAAATGATTACCGCAAGCGGTGTACCTGGCAGGCCTTGGTATCACGCGGACGGACGCTTCCGCATCAAGCACGCAATGCACTGTACGGAGGGCTCTGGACCGGCGCGCGCCACTTACACCGACTTGCGAATGACATTTCGCACGGTGCCACCTAACCATGCGGCGATCCCTGAACGGCTGGCGATGCCGATCGTCCTGCGAGGTCCGAGGACGATTGTGCCAACGCACAGCGCCAGCAGAAGTGTGACGCGCGGTGCATCTTCCAGCAAAGCGATCACGCTGGCTACGGGAGACCGTGTCTGCCCGCGTACGGTTGGCACAGAGGGTGGAGGGCGGTTCGCCACGAGCAATGCCGCGCGTGATTGGGCCATGCGCAGCAGGATGGCGGTCTCGGCTTCCCGATCGGTCGGTGCGCGGCTCATTTGAGTGCCTCCTTCAACGTATCGAGGTCGCTGCGAATCTCCTGCTGCAGAACATAAAGCGATCGTCCAGGTTTCTGGGCGCGAACAATGAGCAGGGAGACGACGGACACAAGCAGCCACATCGCGGCAACGCCCCACACTACCTGAAGAAAATAGGGCGTTCCCCATGCCGTTGCGATGACCGCGATGCATACAAACGAAAGCGTGAAAAGGCTGGCAACGGCCAACGCAATCAGTGCGCTTAACTCGCGGACGAGACTTCTCCTCGTTTCCTCAAGTTCGATACCGAGGAGCTCGCCATAATCCGTGGCGCGTTCGACGCAGAATCTGCCGACGTTTCGCCACCTCGTGACTTTCGAACGCATGGACATCACGGCCACTCCCTAGCTGGTTTGTTGCGATAAAGCCGTGGCAGCCCGCCAGGCCTTGTCGTGCGCACCGCTTCGGTTTCGCGAAGGGCACGACGGACATAGCCTGACTCCCGATCTCTTCAGTCACCCCGAACGTTATCGGGCCTCGAGCGATAGGCTGCGTGTAGCGCTCCAAGGACGAAGCCCACGCCGGCAGCAATCGCCAGGGCCGCCAGTGGCCGCTCCACAGTAGACTCGCGTGCGAGTTCCGCAAAGTCGGCATAGAGTCGCTGCGCTTTGCCACTCAGTACCTTCGCTGTTCCGCTGACTTGCGCACCGACATCGTCCAGCAGCTCACCGGCGGCCTGTTGTACGTCGCCGGTTACTTCCCGTAGCGTTGCTTCGCTTTTAGTCGTTTCCATCGTCTGCTCCTCAGGTAAATGCGGTCGGGCCGCGGGGGGAATGACGCAAATGTGAAAGCCGCGGTCCAAGCCTGTTTGGTCCACGCCTGATTTGATCCACGCCTGTTTGCCAGATACAGAATCGGCATCGGGATAGCGCGCCAAAAATACTGCGCAAGAGCCGAGCCCGGTTCCCTCAGGCGACCACCCGCAATTCCGGGAGCGTTTCTTGCTGCTTTCGACGCGTCCGCCTGCGCCGCCGACACACCGCGTCGCGGCACGTTAGACACGGACGGACCGACGGCGCCGACCGCCGGTCAAGGAGACATCTGCCATGGGCGACCAGAACAAGGTAAGCCATCCCTACGACCGCCGCCGGTTTCTCGCTGGCGTCGCCGCGGTTGCGGGCAGCGTTGCGCTGACGGGTTGCGGCGGTGGAGGCCCAGGCGGCTCGAGCAACCCGAACGGCAACGCGCCTGCGTCGTCGATTGCCGATGTTCCCTCACCGGACGGCGGCGATCGGTACAGCCTTGCGCGTCCGGTCTTGCCGGAGCCGTCCAGTTCCGGCATCGATTTCATCGTGCTCGTGACGATGGAGAATCGCTCCTTCGACCATTTCCTGAGCTGGGTGCCCGGCGCCGAGGGGATGCCCGCGAACCAGCAGTTCAAGGACGCATTCGGCACGCCGCAGACGCCGTTCCTGCTCTCGGCGAACCCGTCGTATGGTTACCAGGCGTGCGCTTATCAGGATCCCAATCACAGTTATCAGGGCGCTCGGACGCAACTGGCTTCCGGTGCAATGAACGGATGGCTGCTGACGCCCGATACGAGCGAGGTGCGAGGCGATCTGCTGCCTATCGGCTATTACGCATCCGCGGATCTCGGCTTCTTCAATGCGCTTGCAGGAAGCTATACGATCGGCGATTTTTACTTCAGTGGCGTGCTGACCAGCACTTATCCCAACCGGATCTATCTGCACAGCGGGGCGACCGATCGCCTCGACGACACGGTCGATACGTCCACCCTGCCGACGATCTGGGACAACTTGAGTGCGGCGAATGTCGGCTGTAATTACTACTATCACGACGTGCCGTTCACGGCGCTGTGGGGCACGCGCTATCTTGGCATCTCACATCTGTTTTCGGACTTTCTCTCCAATGCCGCAGCGGGTACGTTGCCGCCGTTTTGCATGGTCGACCCGATGTTCGCGGGAGAAGAGCAGGGCGTTTCCGCCGACGATCATCCACACGCGGACATCCGTAACGGCGAAGCATTTCTCGCGCAGGTCTACAACGCGCTGAGCACGAGCCCGAACTGGAGCCGTACGTTGATGATCGTCGTCTATGACGAATGGGGCGGCTTTCTCGAACATGTGGTGCCACCGATACGGCCGATCAGCAACAATGAACTCGCGCTGGGCAACGATGGAAGGCTCGGATTCCGCGTGCCGCTGGCACTCCTCGGTCCGCGCGTTCGCGCGGGCTCCGTGACGCGCTATCCCTTCGATCCGAGTTCGATTCATGCGCTCCTGCAATGGCGCTTTGGGCTGGCGCCGCTCGGCGTGCGCGGCAGCGATTCCGCGACCTTCAATCTCGCTTACGCGCTCGACTTCACCGACGCGCCGCGCACTGATACGCCGGCAATCACGGTTGCTCAAGGTCCGTTCGGCGGCCTGTGCTCGGGCGCGTCGGCGCCCGCGTCATCGAGCTCGGTATCCTCCGTCGATAATTCTCAACTTGCTGTCAACCCGACGGCGGACCGCTTTGCGGATCTTCGTGCTAAGGCGACTTCGTTGGGATTCAAGACGCGGTCGTAGGCGCCAGACCGACTGAGGAGCCGTCAGCCTGGCACGCGTTACCCGCTGGCGTTTTTTAGTGCTCGCTCGGCCGGATGGCAGGGTCGTTTTCTACCGGTTCATGGCTCGCTAACCAGTACGGCTGGCGGTTGTAGTAGCTGTACGTCGATTCTCCCCACTTCGCATCCGCCATCATCGGCCAGTGGTCCTTATCGAAACCCGGATCGTCCTTGAGACGCTGTGCAGCAATGTCGACGACGAAGCACTTCTCGTCCGTGTCGAGCGTCAAAGCACTCCACGGGATGGCATGCAGGTTAGCACCCATTCCGAGGAACCCGCCCTCAGAAAGCACGGCATAGGCGATGCGTCCGTTCCTGACGTCAAGCATGATGTCGGAAATTTTTCCAACGTGTTCGCCGTCGGAGGATATGACCTTGTTTCCATCGAGCGTTGCTGCGGCCATGATGTCCGGCCCGGGGCCTTCGCCCATGCCACTGCCGACGATGTCAGCGCCACGTTGGGTGTCCCCTTGCGGGTTGATTGAGCCCATGATTCACCTCCTTCGAAAAAGGTACTACAGGGGCGCGCAAGCGGCGTTCCCGAGGACGGTGACCCTGGAATTTTTTCTCCCGAACTCCGCAGCCAGTCAAAGCTTGGAATACTGCCAACTACACCCAAAGTTTTGAGGGGATGGGTTGCCATCGGGAAATTGGCGGAGAGGCCACGTTGATGTGGATTTGTGGACCGGATAAACGCTTCGCCAACAGTGAATCAATGGCGGCCCCCAAGGCACCCATGTCGACGGGCTTGGAAAGAAAAACATTCCACAGCGTGGATTTGTCTTCTGGCGGGACCCGGCCGGATGCCATGACCACAGGTATCTGGGCAAGCGCGGGGTAACACTTGAGCCGTTCACACAAGGCAATCCCATCCATGCCTGGCATGTTCCAGTCCGTGACAATCAAATCGGGCAGGCACTGCGCAGCTTTGTCGAGGGCTGACGCCCCGCCTTCCGCGCGTAGTACCTGGTAACCGCGGTCCACCAGGAGAATCTGGAGTAGCCAGAGTGAATCCACATCGTCATCGACGAGCAGGATGGTAGACATATCGAGAACCCGGAGATATTCCGGTTTTCCGCAACACCCATGCCTGCCAACCTGTCTGGGCTCATGTCGCTTTCGAGTTATGCCTGCTGCGTCATAATCTTCCCGACCTACGCACCCTCCAGGTCCAACCGATTTTGGTAGTCCTGAAACGCGCGACACAGGGCGCTCCGATTTTAGACAATGCCGCGCAACATGCCGTCGGCACGATTCGCGAGGATGTATTGCAGCTTCTCTAGCGAAAGGGGCTTGGTCAGATGAAAATCGAAACCGGCCGCCAGCGCCCTCGATTTGTCGGATTCGGATGCATAGCCCGTAAGCGCCACGAGCAGTATGCCGTCGAGTTTTGGTTCAAGTCGAACCGCTCGCGCTACCTCAAATCCATCCATCTCCGGCATGCCCACGTCGATAATTGCGACCTCAGGATGCTTTTCAGACATGAGCCGTATGGCATCGCGCCCGTTGTCAGACGTAGTCACGTCGTGACCCTCAAGTTCGAGCAACGCGCTGAGCGCCTTGAGTGCGTCCTGATTGTCGTCAACGAGCAGGAGACGCACCGACTCTGGAGCGGCAGTGCTCGCGCACGGGGCGGCTACGTCTGTATCCGTTGTTGCCCGGAGTATCGGCAAACGAAGGGTCACAACCGTGCCTTTGCCCGGGCCATCACTCTTGATTGAGATTGTTCCGTGGTGAAGCTCGACCATCCGCTTTGCCACCGCCAGCCCTATTCCCAGGCCTCCTTCGGAACGCGACTGGCTGCGGGCAGACTGCGTGAACAACTCGAAGACGTGCGGCTGGACCGCACTATCGATACCGATGCCGTTGTCGGTAACGTCAATAACGATCAGCCCGGGTGAGGCTTCGTGCGAGTCGTTTGGCTGGACGCGGACGTTGAGTTCGATGGTGCCTCCGACCGGCGTATATTTCGCTGCGTTCGAAAGGAGGTTGCCCAGCACCTGGCTCAAGCGTACATGGTCAGCGCGCACGGGGATGGGCTCGCCCAACCCGGTGATGTTGAGCGTGTGCCTGCGGGATACGATGTGATGCCTGATGGCTGTCACGGCATCAAATGCAATGTCGCTGAGTGACGTGTCGCTGTGCTTGATAGCGAGCTTGCCATGTTTCAGGCGGGCGGCGTCGAGCAGGTCATCGACCAACGTGCGCAGATGCCTCATCTGGCGCTGAGCGATAGTCAGCACTTCGACGGCTTTTTCGTCTGCGGCGCAAAGTCGTTTTGCTGCACTTATAGCGCCGTCGATGGGCGTCATCGGATTTCGCAGCTCGTGACTGAGCATGGCGATGAATTCGTTGTGACGTCGGTCGCTCTCTTCACCACTGTCGCGCGCATTGACAATCGTCAGACCAGCACCAGCGAAAACGGCGAGATTCGAGAGCAACCTGACGTCTTCCAGGTCGAATCTGCAATCCTCTGCATGCGACATGACCCAGATGGCGCCTAGCTCTCCGTTGTCAGCCGGAATCGGAACGACGATCCCTTCAGGCACATCCACGCCGGGGAAGCGGAGGGTAGGGAACTGGACCTGGGGGTTGATGAAAAGCTGCGGAGCGCCCGACTCAAGCGTTACGCCGCACGGACACTCATCCCAAGTGGTCGTTTTGCCGCGCAGGTCGGCGCAAAGTCCAGTAGCGGCAAGCCATCGAAAGACCCGGCTGTCGCCTGTTCCTTCAACAAGACTGATACCCGCGCTACCGGCATGGCAAAGTGACAGAGCCGTATCCGCGATGGCCTGGAGAAACTCGGAGCGTGGGCCGGCCTGAACTCGCGCGAGTGCCACAAGCGCGCGGTTCTCGGCCGCATAATCTGCGGCGCGCACAGGCCTGCGGGCGAGCGCATCAGTTTGACTGGGCGCGCGATTGCTTTCCATGGCTAACAGAGCGGCTCGAGAAATAGAGAAAGTTCGAAGGTCGGGGTGCCGGGATGCTACGAGTTCGACAGACAGGCGCCAGAGCGACATGCCTCGCAGCAGGGAATTTCACATTACGGGCGGCGCCGCGTAAAGTCAACGAGGACTCGTACCTGCTCGCCCGCTGGCAAAGGTAGCCTCGGTCCGCAAAGGGCAGCGACTTGCAGTGGCTCATCGCTGTTGCACATCGCGAAGCATCTGCCACAGTACCCGTGCCATTTTCGCCTCCCGTTGCCTTACGGCAGCAACATCCGTTCCACGGGTGAAGATCTTCCGGCAGCTAGGTGAAGCGCTCCTGTCTTGCATGTCCGCGCGGGAGCAACGGCGCGTACGCGTGCAAATCCCGGGGCGCAATGTCGAAGGCCCGGCGGAATGCACGCGTAAAGCTCGACGCATCGTTGAAACCCAACCCGTAGGCAATGTCCTGCACCTCCAGGTGCGGATAGCGCACCAGTTCATCGGCCGCCATTCGCAGCCTGCGGTTGCGGATATAAGCGGCAAGGCCGCCTTCGTGCTCGAATATGCGGTACACGCTGGCGCGCGAAAGATGCAGCGATGCCAGCACGCTGTCAGGCGACAAATCCGGATCGTGCAGATGGGCCTCGACATACCGGCGCACCTGTCCATAGACGGCAGCCCGTACCGCCGCGCGAGCGTTGCCGGAAAGGCCCGCTTGACGGCTGAACGCGGCGACGAGCAGTTCCACCGTGGTGAGAAAGGAGTGACGCGCTTCCGGCTTGCCCAGCCCGACGATTTGTCGATTGAGCGCCACCAGATGCTCGATCAGCAAGCGCGTCAACGGGGTGGTGGCGTGAACCCAGCGGCCATGCAGCGAGGCGGCATCAGGGAACGACTTTTCCACCAGCGCGCGCGGCACAAAAAGAAGCAGTATGCGGGAGTGAAAACTCCGGACTGTGCACGGCTGATCCATATCCAGCGCGAGGATACCGGGCACGTGCGGGGTGTGCGGCGCATCGGGCTGTGGCTTGCCGCCCAGGAACTGCCCCGGTTGCCCATCGAGGTATACGCTGAAGGTGAGGTCGCGAATGCTCTCGGTCGACACCCGCCCCAACGACCGCACGGCCAGGTTGGGTGCGGTGCGAAAGTCGAATAAGCTCAGATTGTCGATCGTGTAACGCGACAGCGATGCGTCGAACGTATCGTCAGCCCGCTTTGAAGGCGGCTGGATGTCGTAGACAGGACTCATGCGCTCCTGCCAGGCCAGGAAGCTTTGACGGGCGTCGCCTTGCACGCTGAAACGACTGTGCACGATGCCGGGTGCGAGCACCGGCGGCTCCGGCGGCGACCACAAGCGGCTTAGCGGTAGGGCGGTGTGTAGCAGGTCGTCGTTCAATGCAGTGCTCATTGCTGGTTATTGTCCAGTTTTCACGGTGGCGCAAGCGCGCCAGTTTCTCTTTTCGCCGTGACGAAGCTATGCTTGATTCGCTTATATACTGAGCGTGGAATAAAGTCGATTGTCGCGGTAGACAAGGAGTGAACTTATGGACCTGCCGCGACGCGCATTATCTCGCGTCATTGAGGTTTCTTTCTTGCTGGCGATACTTGTAACACGCAAAATGCACGGTTATCGGAGATGTGCATGCCCAGCTTGACCACCCGACGTTCCCTCACCGATCGCACGACGGCTGCGATTCGCGGCGTATTGGCCGGCGAGCGGCGCGGGCTTCGCTCGGCGCTGCTGTTCGCGGGACCCGCTGTGATCGCCTCCATTGCCTACATGGATCCGGGCAATTTCGCGACCAATATCCAGGCGGGTTCCCGGTTCGGCTATACGCTGCTGTGGGTCGTACTGATGGCGAACCTGATCGCGATGCTGTTTCAGGCGCTGTCTGCCAAGCTCGGCATCATCACGGGTCGCAATCTGGCCGAAATGTGCCGGGAGCAGTTGCCGCAAAAAGCCGTCTACGTCATGTGGGGGGTGAGCGAAATCGCCGCGATGGCGACTGACCTGGCAGAATTCCTCGGCGGGGCAATCGGTCTCGCGCTGCTTTTTAAAATGCCGTTGATGGCGGGTATGGCAGTGACCGCCGTAGTGACTTACGGCATCCTGGTCTTTGAAAAAGGCGGCTTCCGGCCCATCGAAATCATCATCGGTGCGCTCGTTGCCGTGATCGCCCTGTGCTATCTGGTTGAGATGTTCATCGCGCCGGTTTCGTGGGGGCAGGCCGGGCTGCACTCGATCCTGCCTTCAATACCGAATGGCGAAGCGCTGACCATCTCGGTGGGTATTGTGGGCGCCACCGTCATGCCTCACGCAATCTATCTGCATTCCGGCCTCACGCAAGACCGGGCGCCGGCACGCAACGCGCGCGAGCACCGTGCCCTGCTGCGCTTCTCGAACCTGGAAGTCATCATTGCGCTTTCCATTGCCGGCCTCGTGAACATGGCCATGGTCATGATGGCGAGTGCCGCCTTCCATGCCGGCCACAGCGACGTCGCCGAGATTGAGACGGCCTACCATATCCTGACGCCGCTGCTCGGCGCCGGCGCGGCGGCCGTGTTCCTTATCTCGTTGATCAGTTCAGGGATTTCCAGCTCGGTTGTCGGCACGATGGCCGGCCAGATGATCATGCAGGGCTTCGTCGGCTTCCGGATTCCGATCTGGGTACGGCGCCTCGTGACGATGATCCCGGCCTTTGTGGTGGTCGGCCTCGGGGTGAATGCAACCCAGGCGCTGGTGCTCAGTCAGGTCGTGCTTTCCTTCGCCTTGCCGATCCCGATGGTGGCCCTGGTTCTGTTCACTCGCCGCAAAGACATCATGGGTGAGTTCGCCAACAACCGGTTGACGGACATCGCTGCGATCGTGGGGACGGTGATTATCCTCGTCCTTAATCTGGTTCTGCTGTTTCAGACCTTCGGCGTCAACATCCCGGGACTGCCAGCAGGCTAAGTGGGGTCAGGAACTGCGGCGTGCGCGGTTGGAGGATTGCCGGAACTCGGAGAGGAAGTACTGCAAGCCGCCCAGTTGTTGGGCGACGTAACCGCCGCTGGCCATCGATTCCGGCGCGCGCCGGTCGCCGGTGGCCGGATACTCATCGGAGAAGTCCGCGGTACGGAACAGAATGTCCCAGATCGGGAAGACGGCGCCGTAGTTGCAGGAATTGCGGCCCGCCGCGCGCAGACCGTGATGCAGCCGGTGAAAGCGCGGCGAGACGATCAGTCTGTCGCCGAGCCAGCCGAAGGACATTTTGATGTTGGCGTGGCTCAGGCTTTCGATAAATCGCATGACGAGAAACAGCAGCGGAAATTGCAGTGGCGGAATACCGATCGCGAGGCCCACGATGCCGAACCAGAGCGCGGCAATCAGATCGTCCAGCAGATGGTTCCGGTCGTCAGACCAGAAGCTCATCTGCCGTTGAGCGTGATGCAGCGCATGCAACGCGTACCAGCTCCGGAATGAATGCGACAGGCGATGACGCCAGTAGTCCGCGCAATCCAGAATCAGCGCGTACGCGATGAACGTGATGAAGGGGTGCCCGAGCAGTGGCGGCACGAGTGTTTCCAGCGTCGGTGGGATATAGCCGTGGCTGACCACAAAACCGTTCACCACCACCTGCGCCTGGTAGAACAGCAGGAAACTGACGATCGGCAACACGCCGACGCGGTTAAGAATCGTATAGAACGCGTCGACCACCACAGCCTTGCGGTCTTCCCACTTTTCGATCGGAAAGAATGCCTCCAGCGGCCAGCAGATCGCGTACGTGACGATGACCGCGAACAACCCGTAGACGCAAATCAGCATCCAGTCGAACGAAAGTTCTTCCCACTGCATCCAACCGAAGTGGTAGAGCACCGGCAAGACGAGATACTGATCGATTTCGCCGGCGAGCGCGTTAAACAGCCTGTCGAGGAATATAAGCATGATGTGCTTTACAAGGTTTCCGCGGTGATCAGGCCGTGCCGGCTCAATTCGGTGCTCAGGAAGATGCCGTGCGGAGAACGGCCGACGTTAATCGTTTCGTAGTTGCCGCTGGCCGGATCCAGTACCGCGACCTGCTCGCGAAAGCGCAACGTGATCCACAGCTTGCCATCCGGTGCGACGTTAATGTCGTCAGGTCCCGCCGCGTGGAACGGATAGGTGCGGCGCAGGGCAAACGTGACAGGATCGAGCGCCACCAGCGACCCGCCGATGCGGTTGGTCACGTAGAGCGTCGAGCCATCGGGCGTGAGAAACACGTTGTGTGGTCCGACGCCGGTTTTAACCCGCCGCAGTACCTCGCCGGTGACCGGGTCGACTTCGGCCACATGATCGCTGCCCATCACGCAAACGAGCACTTTGCCGTTGTGCCAAAGCACACCGGCGGGGGTGGCGCCCACTTTCGACTTCCAGCGTATCGCCATGGTGGACAAGTCGAATGACACGAGGGTGCCCGATCCCTGCATGGAGTTGAAGCTCCAGCGTGAATCCGGCGAAAAGTCGAGGTGGCTCGGCATTGAGCCGGGCGAGAAGCGCTTCGCCAGGGTCAGGTCGTCGGCGCGATAGACGTCGACATAGTCGAGCCGGAGTGCGTTGACGACGAGATACTTGTGATCCGGCGTAAAGCCGAGTTGATACGGATCGGCAATGACCTTTTGGCCGAGCGCGGTACCCGTGCGCGGATCGACGATGAACAGCGCGTTGCCGCTGGCATCGGCGATATAGAGCTTGCTGCGGTCCGGCGACAGTGCCCAGTGACTGGGTTCGCGCAGCGTGGGCAAGGTACGGACGACCTGGTGCGTCGCCATGTCGATCACCGAGACGCTGGCCTCACCGGAATTCATCACGATGGCCAGAGACGGCGCCGCAGCAGCGGCGACGGCAGAGCGAGGCGAAATAAAGGGAGACAGACTGAGGCTCAAGGGGATGGCGAGACTACGGCCAAGCAATGCGCGACGTGAAAGCTTCATGTGAGCGTGTATTTCGGAACGGAGGGTCGCCTGTGGCGACGAGGCGAATAGTGCTTAGCTTACGCCGCTTACTATATCGCGCCATCCTTTCAAATCCGCTATCGCACTGCATGGCCGGGACGTTGATGCCGATGCAGGAATATCAGACCGCAGTCTGATTGGCTGGACTTTCCGGTGTCACATAAGCGGTCACATACCGCCCGGGCGTCGTCCCCATGACTCGCCGAAACATGTCGATAAACGCGCTGACGTTGTCGTATCCGAGTTCAAGCGCAATCGTCGTCACGGGTACGTCGTCCGCGACAAGCTCCAGCGCGCGAAGCAGGCGGGCTTGCTGACGCCATTGCGCGAACGTCAAGCCGGTCTCCGCCACAAAACGGCGGCTCAGCGTACGGGGTGCGACACCGGCCCACGCGGCCCATTGATCGAGGTGGCGCTGATCCGAAAGATCGCTGGCCAACGCGTCAGTGATCCGGACAAGCCTTGGATCGTCGGGACGCGGCAGCCCCAGCGATTCCGCTTTCGCTGCGGCCAGTTCATCGACGATGACGCCTGCAATGCGCGCCTGCGCGGGGTCGAGCTCGACACCCGGCCAGGTCGCGGCGCGTCGCACGGCCTCGCGCAACAAGGGCGTCGTCCTGATTGCACGAGGCTCCCGAGGTAGCGACGCGCACCTTTCTTCGGCGATAAAAACGCTCCACCCTGAGAACGGGCCATACGAACGCACGGAATGGACACAATGCGGCGGAATCCAGATCGCATGTATCGCGGGAACCACCCACTGTTGCTTGTCGAGTCCGACCGAGACGAGGCCGCTCAGCGCCCCCATGAGCTGCCCGCGCGCATGGCTGTGTGACGCCGTCGCGCGCGCTTCGCTTTGCGTTAGTTCAGCCGCGGCGAGGTAGGGACCTTCCTGCGAGGTCACGAGATCGGGACGAATGAGGTATGAAGACATGGCCGGAACACCGTATGGAATGACCTTTATACCGGAGGCGGGCCGCGTTTGCACGGCTACACTGAATCCGTTCTTATCACGACCGGAGTGCAGTGCGATGCGAGCAGACCAGATTCTCCCCGACCACGTCGATCAAATTGACCTCAACGGCACGACGATCCGCAAGGGCACCGTCGCGGCTTTTCTCGCCAATGCGCGCATCTGGACCGATGAAGGCGTAAGCGATGCGGCGCGCGCGCATGCCGAGGCCGACCTCGTCGAGGGATTGCCCGCACTACGCGCCATCGGTTTCTTCGATGTGCTCGAGATCCGCGATGTTGCGCTGCGCACGTGGCTCGACACGCATTGATTGCGACCTCAGTTCGATCTTATCTCCAAGGAATTGTCATGAAAGCTGCAGTCGTCAAAGAAGCGGGCCAGCCTCCCGTTTACGGAGACTTCGATCGCCCCGATGCCCTGACTGGCCATCATCTGATCGACGTCGCCGCTTCGGCGTTAAGCCGGGTCACCCGTTCCAGGGCAGCGGGCTCGCATTATTCTTCGTCGCACGTCTTCCCGTTCGTTGCGGGCGTTGATGGCACGGGACGTCTCGAAGATGGGCAGCGGGTCTATTTCTTCGCACCGCACGCGCCGTTCGGCGCGATGGCGGAACGCACGCTTGTGCCGGAAGCCAGCTGCATTCCGCTGCCCGATGCGCTTGACGACGTCACGGCGGCCGCGATCGCGATTCCGGGCATGTCGTCGTGGGCGGCACTCACCGAGCGAGCCAGGTTCGTGTCAGGTGAAACGGTGCTGGTCAATGGTGCGACGGGCGCCTCCGGACGGCTAGCAGTCCAGATCGCGAAGTATCTCGGCGCAGGAAGAGTCATTGCAACAGGTCGCAATCCGGCCAGCCTTGAATCGCTCAAGCTTGCCGGCGCCGATGTCACGATTTCGCTGGAACAGGACGAAGGCAGTCTAAGCCGTGCCTTCGAATTGCAGTTTCGCCAGGGGGTGGACGTCGTACTGGATTACTTGTGGGGACCCAGCGCACAGTCCTTGTTGATCGCTGCGGCAAAAGCATCGGCCGAGGCGTATCCCGTCCGCTTTGTCCAGATCGGTTCGATCAGCGGTGCCGATATCGTGTTGCCGAGCGCCGTGCTTCGCGCCACTGCGATTACCTTGCTGGGCAGTGGAATCGGTAGCGTCAGTTTGCCTCGCCTCCTGCACGCGGTAAAAGAAGTGCTCAATGCGGCCGTACCCGCCGGACTTCAGATCGCGACAGAGGCTGTCCCGCTCGCGGATCTCAAGCTGCATTGGGGAAACACCGATAGCCCTGTTCGCACCGTCTTCACGCTCCGTTCGCGCCAATGAGTGCCGACAACCATACGCGATAGGTCGGACGAGAAGGCGCGCCGCCGCATCCGCGTCCAGATTCCCGAAGCAGACTACACTTGCCGTTGACAAGGCAGGCTGCCGGCCACGGTGACCGAGGGAGACAAGATGGACCTATTCATGTCGATGGAAGCGTTCGTGCGGGCGGCGGAAGCGCAGAGCTTCGCCGGTGCCGCGCGCCAGCTGGGCGTCGCCAAATCGGTGGTGACCTCGCGCGTCAAGCAGCTCGAAGACCATTTCGGCGTGCCGCTCTTTCATCGGTCGACGCGGGCGGTGCGCCTGTCGGAACTCGGCGAGACGTACTACCGTGAGTGCGCTGAGCTGGTCAACAAGGTCCACGATCTGTCCGGCCGCTCGCGCGGCGATCCGCAGGCGCTCGCCGGGACGCTCAATATCCACGTGCTGCCGGGCTTTGCGCTGGGCCATTTTTCACAAACGCTGATCGAGTTTCGCGCCGCGTATCCGCGCGTCGAGTTCGTCGTGACCGTCAATGACCGCGTGATCGATCCGGTTCAGGAAGGCTTCGATCTGGCGTTGCAGATCTATCCGCCGGCGTCGAATCTGCTGGTGGAGCGACGTCTGTTTCCCGTGCGTGGCGTCTTGTGCGCCGCGCCCGGTTATCTGAAGGAAGAGCCGCTGATCGACACGCCGCTCGACCTGCTGCGGCACGATTTCGCCCGCTACTCGTACTACCCCTGGGGCGACAAGTGGCCGTTAATGCGCGGCAACGAGTGCTTCGAAATCGCACTGAATCCGGTGCTGAAAACCAATAGCGTGCATCTGCTGCTCGAGTTCGCGCGGGCCGGTGCGGGTGTCGTCTATCTGCCGACCATGGTCGCCGCCGCCGATCTGCTGGAGCATCGCCTTGAACGGGTCTTGCCGGAGTACGCAGCGCCACCGCTGTGGCTGTCGGCGGTCTATCCCGCCTCGCACCGCTCGACCACCAAGGTCAAGGCTTTCGTCGACTTCCTGCGCGCCCGCTATCTGCGCGAACCGCAGTGGGACAGGGCGCTCGGCATTATCCCGCCGGACGACGAGACCAAGAGCGTCGGCGAGGAATTAGCCGAAGACTGAGCGCCACCGGAGGCTGTCCCGGGTTCTCCACCAGGTAGTTCCCCTGGCGTGATTTTGAAGCACCCATGGTTCGCGTTTCCCGACCCTCAGAGCATTGCTGTTGCGCCTGCCGCCACTTAATCTTCGATCCATGCAACGCATTCGTGGATTCATAGATCAACTGGAGGATGACATGCAACAGACCTGGTTCGGCAGCCTGGACAACTATCGTAAAGGCACCATCGAAATCATCAAGGGCAAACCGGAGCATTACGCGATGTCGAACGTGTTCGACGTGGCGAGCCGCGCAGAGCCTTACGAGAAAATCGTCGTCGGCAAGAATCTCAAGTACGTGATTGAAACGCTGCGCGCGGAAGGTTCGTCGCCGTGGTTTGCTGCGTCGCACGATGAATTCGCGGTCGTGCTCGACGGCGAGATCGACGTCTATTTCATCAAACCCTCGGATGGCCCGCTGGTCGACGCGCAGACTGAAGGCAGCGTGCGGCTCGACGGCCAGCCGTTGGGCCAGTCGATGGGTTATGTGCGGCTGCGCCGCGGCCACCAGGCGCTGTTGCCCGCGGGCGCGGCTTACCGCTTCGAAGCAGTGAAGAAGGGCGTGGTGCTCGTGCAGACGATCCTCGGACGCTATTCGGTCGAGAAGTGGGCCGACATCTGCATCCACTGATTTCCTCTACACGATCGATCCTCTCCTGGAGCCCATCATGGACAAAACCAGCACCCTGCAAAGCGTCACCGCGAGCGAGGCCGACACGGTCACCGGCTATCGCGTGTTCCGCCTCGGCGATTTCGAATTCAGCCGCGACGCCTATTTCGCCACCGTCAAATGGCCCGCCAAAGGCCAGATCCGCTCACACCAGATGCACGCCGACGATTTCCTGCGCGCCATGATGCGGGATGTGGCGTGGGGCTTCTTCTACGGCTGGGTCAATTTCGACGAAGTGATCGGCACGCGCAATCACTACGGCAAGGTCGACATGTACGCCGGCGCGTACAACGCGAGTTTCAAGGAAGCGGGCGTCGATCACATGCAGCAGTTCGATACGCCGCTGATCATGGCGACCTTCAAGGCGATCCTGAAGGACTGGGTCAACGAAGGCTTCGACCCGTTCGCCGCGCCCGAAGAAACCGGCTCCGCGTTCGGCACGAAACATGGCGACAACATCGCGGCTATCGAGCGCACGCGGATTGCCACCAAACGCATGCCGGGCCTCGAAGGCGACTCGCCGTTGCGCAACGACCTGCCGGTCAACCGCCAGTTCGCCGACGTCGACCAGGACGAACCGGAGATTCACGCGGAGCCTGGCTTCGAGAACACGCTGCATGCGTTCAGCCTCTTCAAGTACCTGTCGCGCTCGGACGTGACGTGGAATCCGTCGGTCACCTCCGTGTGTCAGCAAAGTCTGTTCTGTCCGACTACCGAGGAGTTCGTGCTGCCGGTGTTCCATGGCAACGACCGCGTCGAGTGGTTCCTGCAACTGTCCGACCAGATCATCTGGGATGTGGGCGACAAGGACAGCGGCGAGCCGCGGGCCCGCATCACGATGAACGCGGGCGATATCGCCGCGATGCCGGCCGATATCCGTCACAAGGGCTACTCGCAGAAGCGTTCGATGCTGCTGGTGTGGGAGAACGCCACGCCCGATCTGCCGAAGCGCTACGAAAGCGGTGAACTGCCGCCGTACCCGATCCAGATCTAACCCCCCGACATTCCCTCCGATCGTCGATCGAACGGCGCCAGACCGCTGGCGCCGCGGGGAATGCCACGTCCAAAGTTTTACTTGCGCGGGACTGACATGCAAACGCAACTCTTCATCGGCGGCCGCTTCGTGCCGGCTGCAAACGGCGAAACGCTCGCCTCTCTCAATCCGCACGACAACTCGGTGATCGCCGACGTCGCCATGGCCGGACCCGCCGATGTCGACCGCGCCGTGGCGGCGGCGAAAGCGGCGTTTCCGAAGTGGAGCAATCTCGCCGCGATGGAGCGGGGGCGCTTGCTGCTCAAACTCGCCGACGCGATCGAAGCGAATGCCGATGCGCTGGCGCGCCTCGAATCGCTCGATACCGGCCACCCGATTCGCGACACACGCAATCTCGATGTGCCGCGCACCGCGGCGACGTTCCGGTACTTCGGCGGCATGGCCGACAAGTTCGAAGGTTCGGTGATTCCGGTCGAACAGGGCTTTCTGAACTACATGACACGCGAACCGGTCGGCATCGTCGGGCAGGTGGTGCCGTGGAATTTTCCGCTGATGTTCACGAGCTGGAAGATGGCGCCGGCGCTCGCCGCCGGCAACTGCGTGATCATGAAGCCCGCCGAACTCACGCCGCTCTCGAGCCTCGCCATTGCGGAACTGATGGCCGAAGTGGGGTTCCCGGA
The DNA here is from genome assembly GCA_900142905.1 of Burkholderia sp. GAS332. Taxonomy (NCBI): domain Bacteria; kingdom Pseudomonadati; phylum Pseudomonadota; class Betaproteobacteria; order Burkholderiales; family Burkholderiaceae; genus Burkholderia; species Burkholderia sp. GAS332. Next base: position 1,024,980 of record FSRV01000002.1, read on the forward strand.
CGGGGTCGTCAATATTCTGCCGGGCCTGGGTCATGTGGCCGGCCAGTACATTGCCGAGCATCCGGAGATCAGCAAGGTCGCCTTCACGGGTTCGACGGCCGTGGGCCGCAAGATCGTGCAGGCGTCGAGCGGCAATCTGAAGAAGGTGCAGCTCGAACTCGGCGGCAAGGGCGCGAACATCGTGTTCGGCGACGCGAATATCGACGCGGTGGTGCAAGGTTCCGCGTTCGCGATTTTCCACAACCAGGGGCAGGCGTGCATTGCCGGCTCGCGGATGATCGTGCATGAATCGATCGCCGACGAAGTGCTCGAAAAGTTCACCGCGTTGAGTCGCACGATCCGGATCGGCAATCCGCTCGATCCGCTTACCGAAATGGGGCCGCTCACCTCGCGTCAGCACCGCGACCGCGTGCTGTCGTTTGTCGACGTCGCGCGTGAACAGGGTGGTCGCGTGTTGGCAGGCGGCAAGGCGCCGGACGACGCCGCGCTGGCGAACGGTTGCTACGTCGAGCCGACCATTGTTGAAGCGAAGCCGGAGCATCGGGTGTCACAGGAAGAGGTGTTCGGCCCGTTCATGACGGTCACGACATTCCGTACCGATGAAGAGGCGCTCGCGATCGCCAACGGCACCGAGTACGGCCTCGGCGCGGGTCTCTGGACGCGCGACCTGCAGCGCGCACACCTGGTGGCTCGCGAGATTCGCGCCGGCATGGTGTGGATCAACTGCTACAAGCGCGTGAGCCCCGCTTCACCGTTCGGTGGTGTCGGCGCGAGCGGCTATGGCCGCGAGATGGGTTTTGAAGCGATGCGCGAGTACACGCAGCCCAAGTCGGTCTGGGTCAACGTGGACGCGCAGATTCCGCCTTACTACCCGCGCTGAACCACCATGGAACCGTTCATCTATAACGGCCTGCCGTCGCGTGTGATTTTCGGCGCGGGCAGTCTCGACCAACTCGATCGTGAGATCGGTTTGCTCGGCGCTACGCGGGCGATCGTGCTGTCCACGCCGCAACAGCGTGCGCAGGCCGAAGCGCTGGCGGCAAGCCTCGGCTCGCGGGCGGCGGCCGTCTACGCCGAAGCGGTGATGCACGTGCCAGTCGAAACCGCTCGCGCGGCCCGCGACTTTGCCACGCAGGTCGGCGCCGATTGCGCGATTGCCATAGGCGGCGGTTCGACCACGGGTCTCGGCAAGGCGATCGCGCTCGAGACCTCGCTGCCGATCATCGCGATTCCGACCACCTATGCGGGCTCCGAAATGACGCCGATTTACGGCCTCACCGAGGGTGGCGTGAAGAAGACCGGTCGCGATCTGCGTGTGCTGCCGAAGACGGTGATTTACGACCCGTCGCTGACCACGTCGCTGCCTCCCGCGTTGTCGCTCACGAGCGGCATCAATGCGATCGCGCACGCGGCCGAAGGGCTCTACGCGCAGGACACGAATCCGATCATCGCGCTGATGGCGGAAGAGGGCATCCGTGCGCTCGGCCAGGGCCTGCCTCGCGTCATGCAACTGCCCGGCGATCTCGCTGCACGTGGCGACTGCCTCTATGGCGCCTGGCTCTGTGGCGCGGTACTTGGCAGCGTCGGCATGGCGTTGCATCACAAGCTGTGTCACACGCTTGGCGGCACGTTCAATCTGCCGCACGCGGAGACGCACACGATCGTGCTGCCGCATGTGCTTGCCTATAACCGAGAAGCCGCACCCGACGCGATGAAACGCATCGCTCGCGCATTAGACGCCGACGATGCCGCGCAGGGCGTGTTCGATCTTGCCCGTGATCACGGCGCGCCCACCGCACTGAAAGACATTGGTGTGAGCGCAACCGATCTCGACGTCGCGCTCGATCTCGCGTTGAAGAACCCGTACTGGAATCCGCGGCCGGTCGAGCGAACGCCGCTACGTGCGTTGCTGGAAGCTGCTTTCGAAGGCAGACGGCCGGATTAGCGCGAACGCCCCCCACTCATACAAAAAAATTCAGGAGACAACCATGAACAGCCATTCCTTCGATGCGAAGCGTCGCCGCTTCGTCACACTCGCCGCAGGCGGCGCGCTCGCCGCGTCAACGTCGGCGTTCTCGCCGCTCGTCTTCGCCGCCAGCCCGCGCACGCTGAAAATCGGCTACGTATCGCCGCGAACCGGCCCACTCGCGCCGTTCGGCGAAGCCGACCGCTTCACGATCCAGCAGATGCAGACGGTGCTGAAAAACGGCATCGTGATCGCCGGCAAAACGTACCCGGTGTCGGTCGTCGTCAAGGACAGCCAGTCGAACCCGAACCGCGCCGGCGAAGTCGCCAACGATCTGATCCTGAAGGACAAGGTCGACATCATGCTCGTCTCCGGCACGCCCGAGACCGCGAATCCCGTCAGCGATATGTGCGAGTTGAACGAGATGCCTTGCGTGTCGACGGTGGTGCCGTGGCAGCCTTGGTTCTTCGGCAGAAAGGGCGATCCGAAGAAGGGTTTCCGCTTCACCTATCACTTCTTCTGGGGCCTGGAGGACGTGATCGCCGTCTACACCGGCATGTGGCAATCGGTGCAGACCAATCACAGTGTTGGCGGACTGTTCCCGAACGATGGCGACGGCAACGCCTGGGGCGACGCAAAACTCGGCTTTCCGCCCGTGCTCGCCCAAAAGGGCTTCACGCTGAAGGACCCGGGTCGCTTCCAGAGCATGACGCAGGACTTCTCCGCGCAGATTTCCTCGTTCAAGCAGGCGAACGCGCAGATCGTCACCGGTGTTGTGATTCCGCCCGACGCGAAGAACTTCCTCGTTCAGGCACGCCAGCAAGGCCTGAAGCCCAAAGTCATTTCGATTGGTAAGGCGCTGCTGTTTCCCACTTCGATCGAAGCGCTCGGCGATCTCGGCGATGGACTCTCCACCGAGGTGTGGTGGTCGCCGTCGCATCCGTTCAAGTCGTCGTTGACGGGACAAAGCGCGCGGCAAGTCGCGGACGACTACGAGCGTGTGACTTCGAAACAATGGACGCAGCCGATCGGCTTCGCGCACGCGCTGTTCGAAATCGCCGTCGACGCGTTAAAGCGCGCGAAAGATGTCGATTCGAACGAAGCGATCCGCGACGCCGTGGCGTCGACGAAGCTCGATACGCTGGTCGGCCATGTCGCGTGGGGCAGCGGGCCGGTGAAGAACGTTGCGAAAACACCGCTCGTCGGTGGGCAATGGGTGAAAGGGCAGAAGCATCGATTCGATCTGGCCATCGTCAATAACCAGCTCGCGCCGACCGTGCCGCTGTCCGGCCCGCTCAAGCTGATCGCGTGACTTCATATCGGAGAGCGGTGATGAACCCAGTGCTCAGACTCACCAGCGTGTCGAAGCGTTATGGCGCGTTGCAGGTGACCGACGACATCAGCTTCGCAGTCGAACGCGGCGAAACCTACGGCATCCTCGGCCCGAACGGCGCCGGCAAGACTACGCTGTTCAACCTCGTCAGCGGCGACGTGCGGCCCGATCAGGGCAGCGTCGAATTCGACGGCGCGGATGTGAACCACTTGCCGCCGCATCGCCGGTGCGCGGCGGGGATCGGCCGCTCGTATCAGGTGCCGCGGCCGTTCGGCGGCATGACGGTATTCGAGAACCTGCTGGTTGGCGCGACCTTCGGCGGTGAGCTGGCCGAGCATGCCGCGTACGACGTCTGCATCGACGTGCTCGAACGCACCGGTCTCAAAGCGCGCGCCAACCAGTTGGCCGGCACGCTGGGGCTGCTGGACCGCAAGCGCCTCGAACTGGCGCGCGCGTTGGCCACGCAACCGAAACTGCTGCTGCTCGACGAGATCGCCGGCGGGCTGACCGAACCTGAAACCCACGAACTCGTCGACGAGATTCAGCGCGTCAAGGAGCGCGGCGTGACGATCGTGTGGATCGAACACGTCGTGCACGCGTTGCTCGCAGTGGCCGACCGGCTGCTCGTCATCAACTTCGGCAAACGGCTCGCCGAGGGCCTGCCCGCCGCCGTGATGGACGACCCGGAAGTGCGGCGCGTGTACCTCGGACTGGAGGCATGACCATGTCGGCATTACTGGAGACACACGCGCTCAGCGCGTTTTACGGCGACTTCCAGGCGCTGTTCGGCATCGACGTGACGGTCGCGCCCGGCGAGGTGATCGCGCTGATCGGCTCGAACGGCGCGGGCAAGTCGACCTTCCTGAAATCGGTGGCGGGCCTGCTGCGCCCGCGTGCCGCCGGGCAGATCCTGTATCGCGGCGAGGCGATCGGCGGCGCGGCGGCGGCGAGCATCGTCGGCAAGGGCATTGCATTGGTGCCGGAAGGGCGGCGCCTGTTCGCGAGCCTGAGCGTCGAAGAAAACCTGCTGCTCGGCGCATTTTGCAAACGGCCGGGGCGCTGGAATCTGCAAAGCGTCTATAAGCTGTTTCCGGCGTTGCAGGAGCGGCGTCATCACGCGGCGACTGCGTTGTCCGGCGGGCAGCAGCAGATGGTGGCGATCGGCCGCGCGCTGATGAGCAACCCCGATCTGCTGATGTGCGACGAACTTTCGCTTGGCCTCGCGCCAGTGATCGTGCGTGAGATCTATGCCGCATTGCCCGAGATTGTCGCGGACGGCATGAGCGCGATCGTCGTCGAGCAGGACGTGCAACTGGCGCGCCGCGTGTCGTCGCGTTTCTATTGCTTCCAGGAAGGGCGCGTGTCGCTGGCGGGTGTTTCGGCCGACGTGTCGGACGAAGCGATCACGCAAGCGTATTTTGGAGCGGTCGCATGAACACATTCATCAATATCGTCGTGCAGGGCGTGCTGCTCGGCGCGCTGTATGGGCTCTTCGCGATGGGCCAGTCGCTGGTGTTCGGCGTGATGCGGCTCACCAACACCGCGCACGGGGACTTTATTGTGTTGCTGGCGTTCGTGCTGTTCGCCTTGACGAACTACGCGCATGTGCCGCTCGCCCTCTCGCTGGTGTTGCTGCTCGTAATCGCATTCTGCGCGGGTTATGCGGTGCAGTACACGATTCTCAACCGGGTTAGCAGCCGCGATCCCTTGCCGTCGCTGATCGTGACGTTCGGCTTGTCGATCGTGATCCAGAACGTGCTGCAACAGGTGTTCTCCGCCGATCCGCGTTCGGTCGCTACGGGCAGTTTCGAGTCGCAGAGCATCACGCTCGCCGGCGGCGTGACGTTGGGCTATCTGCCGCTCGTCACGCTGGTGGCGACCGTTGCGCTCGCCTTCGCCATGCAGTGGCTGTTCGGCCGCACGCCGCTTGGCCGCGCGTTTCGCGCCACCTCCGACGACCGCGAGATCGTGCAACTGATGGGCGTCTCTTATCGGCGTACCTATGCGCTTGCGATGGGCATCGCGTTCGTACTGATCGCGGTCGCCGCCGCGTTGTATTCGATGCGCACTGCGGTGTCGCCGACCGATGGCCCGGCCTTGCTGCTGTACGCATTCGAAGCGGTAATCATCGGCGGGATGGGCTCGTTCTGGGGCACCTTCGTCGGCGGCATGGCGCTCGGGATTGCGCAACAGGTGGGCTTTTACTTCGATCCCGGCTGGGGTATCTGGCTCGGCCACGTGGTGTTCCTTGGCGTGCTGGTGGCCCGGCCGCAGGGCTTGCTGCCCAAAACCGCATAGAGGCGCGATATGACGATGCATATGAACCGGCCCATAGGGGGCTTCGAAGTGCGGCGCGCGACCCGTGCGAGCCGCGTCGCGATGATCGTGCTGCTGATCCTCGCGGTGGCGGTGGCGAGCGCGCCATGGTGGGCCGGGCGCGATGCGATGCGCGACTTCGTGCAACTCGCGTCGTACCTGGTGTTCGCGTTGATGTGGAACCTGCTGGCGGGCTATGGCGGGATGGTGTCGATCGGGCAGCAGGCGTTCTTCGGGATCGGCGGCTACGGGATGCTGATTCTCGCGAACTATTGTGGTATCTCGCCGTTCGTTGCGGTGCCGATCGCGGCGGTGATCGCAACGGTCGTGGCGATTCCCGTCTCGCTGGTGGCGTTCCGGCTGGAAGGCGGTTACTTCGCCATCGGCACATGGGTGATCGCGGAAGTGTTCCGGCTGACGGTGGCAAACGTGTCGGTACTCGGCGGCGGCTCCGGCACCAGCCTCACCGCGCTGCAGGACGTGCCGCGTGCGCTGCGTGAATCGCTGACGTTATGGCTTGCTTTGGCTATTGTCGCGGCGGCGATCGGCTTGTTGTATCTGTTCCTGCGGTCCAAAGCCGGTCTCGCGTTGACCGCGATGCGCGACAACGCTGTGGCGGCCAGCAGTCAGGGCGTCGATGTGAAGCGTGCGCGCTTGCTCGTCTATCTGGTGTCCGCGTGCGGCACGGCGTTGGCAGGCGGCCTGTATTTCGTCGGCAACCTGCGTATTTCGCCGGACGCGGCCTTCTCGGTGAACTGGACCGCGTTCGGTATTTTTATCGTGATGATCGGCGGTCTCGGCACGCTCGAAGGACCGATTGTGGGCGCGCTGATCTTCTTCCTGCTGAACCAGTTCCTCTCCGACTTCGGCACCTGGTATCTGATCGGACTCGGCGCGCTGGCGATCGTCGTGACGATGTTCTTTCCGCAAGGGCTGTGGGGCTTCGTGTCACACCGCTACGGCCTGCAACTGTTCCCCGTGGGGCGGCGCGTCGTGTTTGCCGACGCGGGCGCTTCACGCTCAGATTCACCGCACGATGCATCGGCCGATTCCGTCGATGCACCGTCGGCTCCCCACCGCGCATGAGGTCGACCATGAACGACGAAACTGTCCATCCCTTGACGCAGAACGTACTCAAGATCTTCGCCAACTGCACCGACCCCCGTCTGAAGCAGATCATGACGGCGCTGGTCAAACATCTGCATGCCTTTGCCAGTGAGATCGACCTGACCGGTGACGAATGGCGCCGCGGCATCGAATTCCTGACCGCGACCGGCAACAAGTGCAGCGGCATCCGCCAGGAGTTCATTCTGCTGTCGGACACGCTCGGCCTGTCGATCATGGTCGATGCGATCAACCACGGGCGCGGCGGCGATACCACCGAGAGCAGCCTGCTTGGCCCGTTCTATCGGGAAGGCGCAAAGGATGAAGCGTTCGGCGCCAACATCGCGCGCACCGAAGGCGAGCCGGCGCTGATTCATGGGCGCCTCGTCGACGAGCATGGCGCGCCGGTGGCTGGCGCGCTGATCGAGGTATGGGAAACGGCGAACAACGGCATGTACGAAGGCCAGGACCCTGATCAGCCCGAGAGCAATCTGCGCGGCAAATTCCGTTCGGGGCCGAACGGCGAGTACGCGTTCAGAACCATCAAGCCCACCAGCTATCCGATTCCGACCGATGGCCCGGTCGGACAGATGCTGATGGCGACCGGACGTCATCCGATGCGGCCCGCGCATGTTCACTTCCTGATCGAGGCACCCGGCTACGAAACACTCACCACCGCGCTGTATTCCGCTGGTGACCCCTATGTCGAATCTGACGCGGTGTTCGGCGCGAAGCCGTCGCTCGTGATCGACTACGTGGTGAACGACAACGCGGCTAACGCGAAGGAATGGGATTTGCCGAGCCCATTCTTCGAAGTCCAGCGCGACTTCGTGCTGAGTCAACGACACGCGTGAGGAGGCCACGTCATGAATGCGGCGAGTCCCCAACCGCAAGCGGGCTTTCTGTGCACGCTCGACGATATTCCCGATGGCGGCGCGCTGGAAATTGCCGCTGAGCAAACCGGCGCACCCGGCATCGTCGTGTTGCGCCGGGGCGACGACGCCTGGGCTTATCGCAACCTGTGCCCGCACTTTTCGATTCCGCTGAACTACGAGCCGAACACGTTCTGGGCCTACGACGCCGAACTGCTGATGTGCGCGCATCACAGCGCGATGTTCCGGTTCGAAGACGGCTTGTGCGTCGACGGCCCATGCCAGGGTGCTGCGCTCACGCGGATTGCCATTCGTATTGAGCAGCGAAACATATTCAACAACGACTGAAGTCAGAACAACTGTTTCTGCCCCGACGTCAAAGTCGTAAAGTCATCGTGCAATAGCGGCAGAATCGCGTCGGCGACCGGCTGCAACTGCCGTGTCAGATAGTGTTCGTAGTCGATCGCCGAGCGCAAGGTTTCGAGCGGTTCCGGTCCGGCGGTCGTCATCACGTAGCTGATCCAGCCGCCGTTCTGGTACTGCAACGGCCGTCCCTGTTGTCGGTTGAAGTCGTCGGCCACACGTGCCGCGCGCACATGCGGCGGCACGTTGCGCTCGTATTCGCTGAGCGGCCTGCGCAGCCGCTTGCGGTACACGAGCTGGTCGTCCAGTTTCCCGGCGAGCGTATCGCGCACGTAGTCGCGCACGTAATCCTGATACGGCTGTTGCTTGAAGATTCGCCGGTAGAGCTCCTGTTGAAACTGCTGGGCGAGCGGCGTCCAATCGGTCCGCACCGTTTCGAGCCCTTTGTAGACGATGTCCTCGCTGCCGTCCGGCAGAACGGTCAAGCCTGCGTAGCGTTTCTTGCTGCCTTCCTCGGCGCCGCGAATCGTTGGCATGAAAAAGCGCGCGTAATGCCGCTCGAATTGCAGTTCGAGCGCACTGTCGAGCCCGAAACGCGCCTGCAGATTCTGCTTCCACCACGCGTTGATATGCTCGACGAGCGCGCGGCCAATGCGGCTCGCCTCTTCCTCGCTATGCGCGTGCTTCAGCCACACGAAAGTCGAATCCGTGTCGCCGTAAATGACCTCGTAGCCTTGCGTCTGGATCAGCTCACGCGTGGCGTGCATGATTTCATGGCCGCGCATGGTGATCGACGATGCGAGACGCGGGTCGAAGAACCGGCAGCCGGTGGAGCCGAGCACACCGTAAAAGGCGTTCATGATGATCTTCAACGCCTGCGAAAGCGGCTTGTTGTGCTCGCGTTTGGCTGTTTCGCGCGCTTGCCACACCTGGCCGACGATCGACGGCAAGCAATGGCGGGTGCGTGAGAAGCGTGCACCGAGAAAACCCGGCACCGATTGATCGTCGCCGGGATTGAGCATGCCTTCCACGAGACCCAGCGGGTCGATCAGAAACGTGCGGATGATCGACGGGTACAGGCTCTTGTAATCGAGCACCAGCACGGAATCGTAGAGGCCGGGCCGTGAGTCCATCACGAAACCGCCAGGGCTCGCGGCACCGGCTACGTCACCGAGATTCGGCGCGACGTAGCCTTGCCGATGCATCCGCGGCATATACAGATGTGTGAACGCCGCGACCGATCCGCCACTCCGATCCGCAGGCAGGCCGGTGACCGTCGCGCGCTCCAACAGAAAATGCAGCAACTCGGTCTTCGCAAAGATGCGTGTGACCAGCTCGCAATCCTTGAGGTTGTACTTCGCCAGGGCGGGCTTGTCCTCATCGAAGCGCCGCTGGATTTCATCCATGCGCTGGTACGGATTGTCAATCGACTTGCCTTCGCCCAACACCGAGCGCGAGACATATTCAAGGCTGAACGAGGGGAAGCTCCACGTTGCGGAGCGCAACGCTTCGATCCCGTCGATGATCAATCTTCCTGCGGCGCCCGCGAAGAAATGGTTCTGTTTGTGGCCATGCTCGCGCCATTCCATCACCGTGCCGCCGCGGCCCAGTCGCAGCGGCACGCGATATTGTTCGGCGTGCTGCTGCAGCACACGCAGATCGAACTGCACGAGGTTCCAGCCGATGATCGCGTCGGGGTCGTGCCGCTCCAGCCACGTGTTCAGTTTTTCGAGCAACTGGGCGCGGGTGTCGCAGTATTCGAGGTCGAAGTCGACACCGCTAGCGTCGCCGTTCGGCGGTCCCAGCATATAGACCTGACGCTGCCCGCAGCCTTCGAGCGCAATGGAATAGAGCTCGGCGTGCGCGCTGGTTTCGATATCGAGCGACACCAGCTTCAACTGCGGACGGTAATTCGTCGCCGGCTTCAATTCGCCGTTCAGAAGCGGGCCGCCATGCTGTGCAGCGCCGCCGAACCACACCGGCGCGGTGATGAAGCGCTCCATCATGTAGCGCTCGGGCGGGAAAATGTCGGCCTCGTAGACATCGACGCCGCCTTGCTTCAGACGTTTCTCGAAGCCCGTCAATTGCCGGTACTGCTGGCAGTAAAGCCCCATCACCGGCCGGTGATGGAAGTCGCACAGGTCGAGCGGACGCAGATCGAGCGGCGCTTCACGGCGCAGGATCGTTTCGGCGCGCTCGCGGTGTTCGGCCGGAATGAACGCCACCGAAGGCTGCGGGCGCAGGCGGATGTGACGAGGCCCGCCGTCGGTTGCCAGCCAGAAATCCACTTCCGTGCCGGCGGGGGTATCCCGCCAATGTCGGGTCAAAATGAAACCCTGTTCAAGCTCAGTCAAACTTCCACCTCTAAACGGGCGTTATCGCCTAGCCTGATTTTACCGTTATGCGCTTTGGGCCGCGTCCTGCACCTTTCTCCGCGGCAGCGATGCGTGTTGGGTTCATTCGCATGGCGGGCTGGATGCAGTCGCGCCGCGTAGTCTGTATGATCGTTTTGCAGCGATTCCTTCGGCGCAGAGCCTGTGCCGGTCAAGTCTACTAAGAACGGAGTGAAGCATATGACGTTGAGCAAACTTGTTGTTGTGGTCGCGGTAGCTGCAACCAGTTTTGGTGCGCAGGCGCAAGTCGCCGGCACGCAACCCTTGAGCGTCACCGTCGAGCAGTCGAACGCGCTGCTGAGCGGCTGGAGTGTGAAGAAGAGCATTCTCGGCAAGGCCGTGTACAACGACCAGAACGAGAAAATCGGTACGATTCGCGACCTGGTGGTCGCGCCCGATGGCTCGCTGTCCGCTGCCATCGTCTCTGCCGGCGGATTCCTGGGCGTGGCGTCGCATGACGTAGCGGTGCCCGTCGCTGCGCTCGATATTCGTTCGGGGAATTTCTACCTGGCCGGTGCGACCAAAGATGCCTTGAAGGCGACGCCCGAGTTTCAGTACAACAAGGTTCAGACGCCGCCGAAGCCTAAAAAGCTGACCGGCCAGTAATGCATGGAGTCGGCGGAGTCTCGGACTCCGCCGGCTGAATTACGCTTCCAGGGCGAGCGTGGCGAATGTGCCCAGCCAGTGTTCGCCCATATAGTCACCGGCCACGTGCGGCAGTGCGCTCTGGAGATGACGCTCGGCCGAATCGAACAAGATGGTCCGGCCCACGTCGCCGGCGGGCAGCGCGCGCGCCAGCGACCGCTGGCACCATGCGCGGCTCAGATTCAGGCCATCCAGGTGAGCGATTTTGCCGTCGGTGCGATCGGTCACGGTAACGGGTTCGAACAGCGTGGCGGGCTTCTTCGCGCCGAGATCCGGCAGAAAGCGCCTGAACCATTCCACGAATTGCGCGGGTGGCAACACGCGCCGCATCAACTCCGCTTCCATCAGTGAAGGCGACAAAAACTCGTCGCCGGCGGGCTCCCATGCCTGGCAAGCGACGTCGTTCAGAAACCAGCGCTCGGCCGTATTCACCAGCAGCGCCTCAAGCGATTCACGCGAAGTTTGCCGCGCGAAATCGAGCGTGAGCGCGAGCGCGAATGCCATGTTGAAGTGCGTACCGACGCGCAACGGGTAGGTCGCCTTCGGCAAAAATTCCTCGAAGCGGTCGACAAAGGTCTCGGTAAGCGGCGCAAAAACCTTGGACCAGCGCGCGGCTTCCGATAGTTTCAGCGAATGGAGTTGCGCGCTCAGCGCGAGCAGCCATGCCCATCCATACGGGCGCTCGAAACCGCGATTGTGCGCCAGGTCGAGATACGCAAGCTCACCGGCCACATTCGCTTCGGTGAAGTGCTCGTCGACCACCGCGACGATGCGCGCTGCTTCAGGCAGATCGGGAAAGCGGTCGAGCAGATGCAGGATCAGCCAGTAGCCATGCACGCACGAATGCCAGTCGTAGCTGCCGTAAAAAATCGGATGCAAGGCGCGCGGGCCTTGCACATCTTGCGGACCGGCGAGCGAGTGAGTCAGCTTGTTCGGATACTCGCGCGTGAGATGAGCGAGGGCGAGATTGGCGAATCTGGACGCGAATTCGGGCGTGAGCTGGACAGTCATCGGCGACTCCTCTGAAGCGGAATACGAACAGGTTCAACAGTATGGTATCGACGATCAGCAATAGTAAAGCGGTCGGCGCTGCGCCCTGATCGCCCGCAGGCGACGAAATCTAACACGATAATTTATCGATAAATAGTTAACAAAGTGAGATTTTAGGGTAAACGCCAAGGAGGGGCGGGCGCGCCGAAGGGAGGTGGGAATGTCGGATCGCGCAGCTATTGCTGACGGGTGTTCGCGCCGAGCTATTTAGAAAATGGATACAGGGCATTCCAACATTTAATTTGTGGATACAGCGGCTGTCCGATATGGTGCAACGATCCACCCCACACAGGACTATGCAGCGCGACGAACGCAACCCGATCAGGGCGCGTTGGATGCGTCCTGACTCGCATAGGCAGAACCATGTTCGACCGCGTATTCGTCAATGCCGTAGACGCCGACGGCAGCCCGCTCAACCTCGCCGTGCATGAGGGGCGGTTTGTCGGCATCGGTCCGGAATGTTCTGAGATCGGCGGCGCGGAGATCGTCGATCTGGCAGGACACCTGGTGGTGCCCGGGTTCGTCGATGGACATATTCACCTGGATAAAAGCTTCGTGGGCGACCGCTGGCGTCCTCATCGTCATGTCGCGAGTCTGCGTGAGCGTCTCGCTATCGAAAAGCAGGAACTGGCCAGTGCCGCGCCTATCGTCGAGCGCGCCGATGCGCTGATCCGCCAGGCCGCTTCGTTCGGCACCATCGCGATGCGCAGTCATGTCGACGTCGACGCGACGACGGGTCTGGCCAACCTGCATGCCGTCATGGAAGCGCGTGAGAAGTGGCGCGGCGTCGTGGATATCGAACTCGTCGCGTTTCCGCAGGCGGGCGTGGTGTCATGTCCCGGCACGGCGGAGATTCTCGATGCCGCAGCCCGTGAAGGCGCGCAGGTGGTGGGCGGGATCGACCCGACAACGCTGGATGGCGACGCTGAAGGCCAGCTTGACATTGTCTTTGGCATTGCTGAAAAGCGCGGCGTGAAAATCGATATTCACCTCCATGAGCCGGGGCAGCAAGGTATCGATCAATTGCACCGCATTGCCGCGCGCACCAAGGCATCGGGGTTGAACGGCCGAGTATCGGTGAGCCACGCGTACGGGCTTGGCGACGTCGCGCCCGAGGTGGTCGATCGTATAGCCGTCGCGCTCGCGGAAGCCGGCGTATCGATCATGACGAATGCGCCGGGCGACCGCGCGTTTCCACCGATCCTGCCACTGCGCGCAGCCGGTGTGCGCGTGTTCACCGGTAACGACAACGTTCAGGACGCATGGTGGCCGTATGGCAACGGCGACATGTTGCAAAGAGCCATGCTGGTGGGTTACCGCTCCGGTTTCTATACCGATGAAGAACTGCGCGTTGCGCTGCACATGGCCACCGATGCGGGCGCCGCGGTGCTGGAGAAAAGCGGCTATGGACTCAAGGTCGGCAACGAGGCGAGCTTCGTTGTCGTGAAAGCGCCGAACGCCGCTGCTGCCGTCGCTGCTGTCCCGGCCGATCGGGCCATTGTCCGAAGCGGGCAATTCTGGGGCGATGCGTCCCGTCTGCAATTCAAGGTCATGACGCCAGGACTTGGCATCGTCGACTGAAACCACCGTCCGGCAGGACGCCGCTACATGGCGTGCCGCAGCCGGAACATCAACGTGAATGATCAAGGAGAGTGTCGAATGTCACGGACCACTTACTATGCCCCTCACGGCGGTCATCCCGCCCAGACCGAACTGCTGACAGACCGCGCCATGTTTACCGAAGCGTATGCGGTCATTCCCAAAGGCGTGATGCGGGATATCGTCACCAGCCATCTGCCGTTCTGGGAAAAGACCCGCCTGTGGGTACTGGCGCGCCCGCTATCCGGATTTGCCGAGACGTTTGCGCAGTACATCATGGAAGTCGGTGCCGGCGGCGGCAGCGAGCGTCCCGAACAGGACGATAAGGCCGAAGGCGTGCTCTTCGTCGTCGAGGGTGAAATCGAAGTCACGCTGCACGGCGCCACGCATGTGCTCAAGTCCGGTGGCTACGCGTTTATTCCGCCCGGCACGGATTGGTCGTTGCGCAATCGCAGCGGCGACACGGCCCGTTTCCACTGGATTCGCAAGCACTATGAGCGCGTTGAGGGCGTGCCGCTGCCCGAGGCCTTCGTGACGAACGAGCAGGACATCGAGCCGATCCCGATGCCCGGTACCGATGGCCGCTGGGTGACGACGCGCTTCGTCGACATGAACGACATGCGCCACGATATGCACGTCAATATCGTTACGTTCCAGCCTGGCGGCGTGATTCCGTTCGCCGAGACCCACGTGATGGAACACGGCCTGTATGTGCTCGAAGGTAAAGCGGTTTATCGCTTGAACCAGGACTGGGTCGAAGTCGAGGCGGGTGACTTCATGTGGTTGCGTGCCTTTTGCCCGCAAGCCTGCTACGCCGGCGGACCCGACCGTTTCCGCTACCTCCTGTACAAGGACGTCAACCGGCATATGAAGTTGACGCTCAACGCACCGCGATAAAACCGCTCCGGCCTCAATAATGGCTACGCTGCCACAGCGTTGGCGGCGTTTCCAGCAGATGACGCAGACCCGCGCGGTCGAACGCGCGATCCGCGGCCACCGACACGCGCTCGAGTATGTCTCCTTCGTCCACCGATAGCACCCGGTAGTTCTCCATCAGGATTTTGCCGCCGACCATCGTCATGCACACGTCGCCGGCATTCGCGAAGCAGGTGACGCGATGGACGGGCATATTCATCGGCATGAGGTGCGGCTTGAACAGATCGACCAGGATGATGTCGGCCAGCTTGCCCACTTCGAGCGAACCGAGTTGGTCGTCGAGCGACAACGCTTTGGCGGCGTCGATAGTGACCATTTCGAGCACCTTGCCGTGCGGCAGGACATCCGGGTCACGAAAATGACGGCGGTGGTAGTGCATGCATTGCCACATATGGCGGAACATGTCGTAGCCCCGGTCGGGCGCCGCGCCGTCCGAGCCGATCGCCACCGTGACGCCGGCGTCGATCAGTTCCGGGACAGGACAACGTCCAATGATCGACATGATCGCGCTTGGGTTGTGCACGATCGAGGCGCCGGTCTCGACGCACGCCGCGATGTCCGCGGCGGTGAGATCGATGGCGTGCGACATGAATGACTTCGCGTTCAGCAGTCCCAGTTCGCGATGTGCAAAATCCAGCGAGCCGGCGCGATGACCATCCTGCGTCAGGCTTAGACCGCGTTCGCGGGCCAACGCTGTGTAGCGCCCGGCCTGAAGCCGGAAGACCTGTTCGTGTTCCGCGTGCTCGGGATAGTGCTGCGGGGCATAGACGGGCAGCGTCAGCGCAATCTGGATGCGGCCGTTGGCGTCACCATGGCAGGTGTCGATGATCTCTTTGCAAACCTCGACCATCTGCGCGAAATCGACCTCGCGCGTCACGCTGCCGTTCGCGCCGTGCCGAGTGTAGGCGCGCGGTTCGGGTGGGCGCGAAGGGCCGACCGCGACGATCGAGCGGGTGCCCGTTCTGACCACCGCGTCGCAGTGACGCCGCGCATACACGGGATCGTCGACGCGCATGATCGAGTCCCCGCCGCCGAGCAGCGATACGCCCGTCGTCACGCCCGCCTTGAGGCGCTCCAGTGCCGCGAGATGCGATTCCATTTCCCAGAACGTTTCGTCCGATGCGCGCGTATAGATCGCCTCGCACGCCGCCGACCACGCATCGCCGTTCGCGCCGCCAATCGTCCTGAGCATCGCGTGCCCGGCGTGGGCATGTGCGTCGATCAGACCTGGCAGTACCGCTTTGCGGCGTGCGTCGATCACGCGGTCCGCCTGGTATTGCTGTGCGAGCTCGCTGGTTGCGCCGACGGCGACGATGCGACCACCCTTGATGGCCACGGCGCCATCTTCGATGACGCGGCGTGCGGGATCGATTGTGATCACGCAGCCGTGCTCGATCAGGACGTCGACCTGTTGCTTATCGTTCATATGCAAATTTTTCTTGTGAAGTGCTCACGCACGGTTACACAGCGTCGACCAGTTCGCCGTTGCGCACGACGATGCGTCCGTTTGCGATGACCAGCTTGCGTCTGGGCCGGGCAACCACGGCATGCGCGATGCATTCCGCATCGACCACCACGAGGTCCGCCCGTGCGCCGACGCGCAGGCCATAGTCCGCAAAGCCGCAACCTCGAGCGGCAGCGTCGCTCACGCAGTCGAAGGCAATCGCGAGGTCGTCGTCGCGCCGCAAGTCGTAGCGCATGCCGATCAGCATCGCGCGCTCGAGCATGTCCGGCACGCCATACGGCGACCAGGTGTCGCGAATGCCATCGTTGCCGCCGAAGATCGTGATGCCTTTGTCCCTGCAAATCTTGAGCGGCGGAACGGGGCGAGACGGCGGCGCGCTGGTCAGAAGCGCCACGCGCAGATGCGCGATCCGCTCGAGCAGCGCGTCGCGTTCACGTTCCGGTAGTGCGCCGAGGCAAAACGCGTGGCTGACGACCACCTGATCCTGCATGCCCATCGCCTCGACGCGGTCGAGCAGCAGTTTCAGCGTGAATGCGCCGACTTCACCGGGTTCGTGCAGATGGATGTCGATCGGCTTGCTGTAGCGTTGCGCCAGCCCAAAGGTCGCGTTCAGCGACGCGACAGGATCGCCGTCGATCAAAGCGGGATCGAGCGCGCCGAGTACGTCGGCGCCTGCTGCGAGCGCGCTGCCGAGCAGTTCGACCGTGCCGGGACGGATCAACATGCCCGACTGGGGAAACGCGACGATCTGCATGTCCAGCACATCGCGCATCGTCTGCCGCGTACTGAGCACGCCTTCGAGGTAACGCAATTGCGCGTCGGTATCGACGTCGACGTGGGTGCGCAGGCGTGTTGTGCCTGCCTGCACGAATGCCCGCGCCAGTGCGAGCGACTGGGTGGCCGCATCGTGTCCCGACGTCTTGCGCCATTCGCGCTCGTTGTTGATCCGGTCAGTTAATGCGGGTCCAACCTCGTTGCGATACCACGACTGGCCCCAGTTGCTTTTGTCGAGGTGAGTGTGCCCTTCGACAAAACCCGGCAGCAGCAATGCGCCGGCGCCGTCTTCGGCCAGCGCGCCAGCTTGCGCTTCGACATGCTGCCCGAGCGCCGTGATGCGACCATCGGCGATTGAAACGGAAACCGGTTGGCCGTCAGCCAGCCGGACATTGGAGAGATGAAGAGAGCGAGTCATAGGGGTCATGCCGATTCGATGGACGGGGCGATACGGGCGCGCTGCGCGGCGCTGATCGCGATGAACACCACGGCATTGGCGAACAGCGCGACGAGGCCCGTATTGATGGAGGTGAAGGCGAGGGGCGCGGTCGGGAAAACAGTGGCCAGCGTCATGCCGCGCCAGTTCGCCAGCGCCAGCACGATCCCGCCGGCAAAGATACCGCCGAACGCCGCTTCCCGCGTGCCGAAGGGGCGCTTCAGGAAACTCGAGGCGAGCATGGGGACCAGTTGCGTCAGCAGGCTCGACGAGAAGATCGCGAGGGCGACGAAGTTAGAACCGCCACGCAGCACGAAGTAGACGACGACCAGCGTGAACAGGGGCAGCGCGATTCGCGCAACGCGCCCGACTTGCCGGTCGCTCGCCTGCGGGGCGAAGCCTTCGCGGTAGATGTTGCGGGCGATCATCGTCGACGCATTGAGCATGATGAGCGAGCCTGGCACGAGCGCCGTGAGCAGACCGGCGCCGCCGACGATCCCGACGAACCACGACGGGAAAGTCTGCTTGACGAGCCGCAGCAGCGCGAGATCGGTTTGCGCGCCTTCGAGCCCGTGCACGGTCAGGACCGCGGCGAAACCGACGAGGAACAGAAACGCGATCAACACCTGGTAGATTGGCATCAGCATGGTGTTCTTGCGCAGCGCCGACGCGTCGCGTGCCACGTAGACGGCAGTGAAACCATGAGGATACAAGTAGTAGCCAAGCGATGTCAGCAGGAGAGTCGAGTTGTACCAGCTCAGATTGAAGCCGCGTTCCGGCATGCGCAGAAGTTCCGGATGAACGGCGTCGATGCGCGCGAACATCTCGCCGAAGCCGCCAAAGTAGTGCAGCGGCAAGTAGGTGCCGAGAAAAATCGCGAGACCGAGAATCAGCGCATCCTTGAAGATCGCAATGCTTGCCGAGCCGTGGATGCCTGAGACGCTCATGTACAGGACCATCAGGGTCGCGCTGATCCAGATGGCCGTTTCCTGCGAAATCAGGCCATATGACATCTCGGAGACGATAATGCCGAGACCGCGTAACTGGATGATCAGCAGCGACACCATCGCGAAGACGGCGACCACCGAGACCAGCACGCCGATGGCGCGGCTGTCGTACTTCGACGCGAAATAATCGGCGAACGACACGAGGCCGCGTTCCTTTGCATAGCGCCAGATGAGGGGCAGCATCCAGTAGCCGAGCACGTACGCGAGGCAGCCGTACGACAGGATGTAGAACGCCGGTACCCCTTTGCTGTAGGTCCAGCCGCTCGCGCCGAGAAACGAGAAGGTCGAGAAAGCCTCACCTGCCATCAGCAGGAAGGTCAGCAGCGACCCGAAGCCGCGCCCGCCAACGGCCCATTGTTCCAGGCTGAAGGTCTTGCCGCGACGCGCGTGCAGGCCGACCGCCAGCGCGAAGAGGGCGAACAGCACGATGATGACGAGGGCCGGATTCATTGTCCGTCTCCCGTGTGCTCGCTCGCGCGTGCCGCTTCGTCGCGGCTGTCGAGGTAATAGATGATGGCGAGGATGCCGGCCGTTGCTGCCATCCAGAACAGGTTCCACACCAGCAGAAACGGCAGGCCGAACAGGAGCGGCGTACTGGCGGCGAGCGTGCCACCCGAATAGATGCCGATGAATGGCAGCGCGGCCAGCAGAATACGGAGTTTCATAGGATCCCTCCGTCCGTGCCCGCCAGCATCATGCCTGCGCCGATGCCCACGAGCGGTTTTCTCCAACTGTTCTGCAACTGCGGTTTCTTCATGCCTGTCTCCGGGTATTTGTCTCGTCGTGGGGCTTTTCTTCTTCTGCTGGCACGGCGGCGTGGCGCCGCGCTTTGCCCACATTCGAGTTTTTTGTCTGATGTCGAAGCGGAGCGGCCGGCCACTGCGAGGCCGCCGAAATCACTGCATCGACAGCACTTGATGTTATCCATCTCGCCCGACATTCAAAAATTAAATGTTCAAATGCCTATCAGTTGAAAATCGAATACTATTGGTTAGATATATGCCGTTATCAGGGCGCTGCGGTGCCTGACTGGAGGTTCGATGAAACCCAACGCCAAAGCACGTACCCCGCTATTCGATCTGGATCTGCTGAAGGCCATCGTCATGGTGGCCGATTGCGGCACCTTTACGGCGGCTTCCGCACGGCTTCATTCCACGCAGTCCACCGTGAGCCAGAAAGTGCGGCGCCTGGAGGACATGGCAGGACACAAGCTCCTCGAGCGAGGCAGTCGTGACGTGAGTCCGACGGACGCTGGCGAAACGCTGCTCGCGTACGCGCGCCGGATGCTTGCGCTGAACGATGAAATGATTGAGGCGCTGTCGGGCGCGACGGTTGGCCTGACTGTCCGGCTGGGTGTACCGGAAGATTTCGTCGGCGGCCAGACAACCCATATGCTTGCCGCGTTCAACCGCAAGCATCCGCAGGTGAAGCTGGAAGTGACCAGCGGATTGAGCCGCGACGTGGGCACCAGCTACGATCGCGGCGACCTCGATCTGATCCTCGTGAAGCAGCGGCGCAATAGCCGCGAGGCAGTCGCGTGCTGGCCGGAGCAATTGAGGTGGATCGACAGTGCGAAGAACCCTTCGTTCCAGCTTGATCCGATTCCCATCGTCGCGTTTCCGCCGCGGGGGCTGTACCGCGACGACATGACCAACGCGATCGAAGGACTCGGACGCCGTTGGCGGATGAGTTTCATCAGTTCGAGTTTGAGCGGCATTCAGGCGGCCGTTGCCGATGGTCTCGGCATCAGTCTTCTGCCCGCGCGCTCGGTGACGGCGGATCACGCTGTACTGACACCGAAAAGCGGGCTGCCTGCGATTGAAACCATGGATATCGCGCTGCTTCACCGCCCGACCGCCGATGCCGTCGTCAAGGAACTTGGGCGCGCGTTGGGACGCATGTTCGGGCCGCAGCGCCGATGACTAACCACGGACAATAAAGTTTGCACCAGCCAGCCAGCCGCTTGCTCGCGATGTCGTTGAGCGATCCTGCTGCTCTACTCCAACCTGGATAGCACGCCGCACGCTCCGTCGGCCGGCAGGCACTTGCGCTGCTGGCGCGCGGCATCGGTCGCGCCCACCGTTTACCCTCAATATCCTCCCAGCATCATTCGCGGCGGACCGTGTTTAGATTGTGTGTGCCCCAGATTTCCAATAATCTGGCTTCTCTTTCAGCCAATTGGAGTCAGGAATGCGCCGCATCGCAACAATAATGGCCACCTTGCTGGCCGCTGGTTTTACCTTGTCCTCAAGTGCCCAGGTCGTGGTCACTATCGGTCATTCGGCACCTCTCACGGGGCCTCAGGCACCAAATGGCAAAGACAACGAGAATGGCGCTCGGCTCGCCGTCGATGAACTGAACAAGGACGGCGTCACAGTTGCGGGACAGAAGGTCACCTTCAAACTGGATTCGGAAGACGACCAGGCGGACCCGAAAATCGGTGTGCAGGTTGCACAGAAGCTTGTTGACAGCGGCGTCGTCGCCGTCGTCGGACCCTACAACTCGGGCGTAGCCATTCCCGCATCGCGAGTCTTCAATGCTGGCGGAGTGCCGATGTTGCCGGTCGCCTCTAACCCGGCTCTGACGAAGCAAGGCTTCAAGAACATTTTCCGGATTGGCGCGAGCGACGAACAACTCGGCGGCACGATGGGACAGTTCGCTGCGAAGACGTTGAAGGCCCGGACTGCAGCAGTCATTGATGACCGCACCGCTTATGGTCAGGGCGTCGCGGAACAGTTCATCAAGACGGCGAAGGCCAACGGTATCCAGATTGTCGATCAGGAGTTCACCAATTCGACCGCCACCGACTTTCTTGGGATTTTGACCACCATCAAGGCCAAGAACCCGGACGTGATTTTCTTTGGTGGTTATGCCGCGCAGGGGGCCCCGATGGCAAAGCAGATGCGTCAACGTGGACTGCGTGCAAAGCTGCTCGGTGGCGATGGCATTTGCTCCGCTGATATGGGCAAGGTCGCCGGCGATGCTGCGTCTATCGTCTACTGTGCACAAGGCGGTGTCGCACTTGAGAAGACGGCGGCAGGTCGCGCGTTCCTGCAGAAGTACAAGGCTGCCTACAACATTGATACGCAGGTCTACGCCGTCAGCTACTACGACGGTGTGAAGTTGCTTGCCGACGCTATGGTGAAGGCGGGGACGACGACCGACAAGGCGAAGCTGACCGCTCAACTCGCGAAGGAAAACTACAAGGGAGTCGCCGGGACATATTCGTTTGACGAGTATGGTGACCTCAAGGGCGCTCCGACCACCGTGTACGTCATCAAAAATGGTTTGCCGGTTCCGTACGGCGAGTAAAAGCAACACCGCACACCCACCGACTTCATGAAGCAAACATGAAAATCACACGCACCATCTCGACTGTTGAAGTCCACACCGGCGGCGAAGCATTCCGCATCGTGACCAGCGGCCTGCCGCGTCTTCCTGGCGATACGATCGTCAAGCGACGCGCGTGGCTGAAGGAGAACGCCGACGATATTCGCAAGGCGCTGATGTTCGAGCCTCGCGGTCATGCCGATATGTACGGAGGGTACCTGACGGAACCGGTGAGTCCGAACGCGGATTTCGGCATCATCTTCCTGCACAACGAGGGTTACAGCGACCACTGCGGGCACGGCGTCATTGCGCTGTCTACAGCAGCGGTCGAACTCGGCTGGGTGCAGCGTCAGATACCGGAGACGCGCATTGGTATCGATGCGCCGTGTGGCTTCATTGAAGCGTTCGTTCAATGGGACGGCGAGCACGCAGGGAATGTCCGCTTCGTGAACGTGCCGTCGTTTATCTGGAAGAAGGACGTCACGGTTGAGACGCCGTCGTTCGGCCCGGTGACTGGCGATATCGCCTTCGGCGGTGCGTTTTATTTCTACACGGACGGGCAGCCACACGGTCTCGAAGTGCGTGAGTCCTCGGTGGAAGAGCTTATCCGTTTCGGTACGGAGGTTAAAGCGGCCGCCAATGAGGCGTTTCCGGTTGAACATCCGGAGATCCCTGAAATCAACCACATCTATGGGACCATCATTGCTAACGCGCCCCGTCATGCGGGCTCCACGCAAGCCAACTGTTGCATCTTTGCAGACCGTGAGGTTGACCGTTCGCCCACGGGCTCTGGAACCGCCGGACGGGTTGCGCAGCTCTATCTGCGCGGGGAGCTCGGAAAAGACGATACGCTGGTGAACGAGTCCATTATCGGTACCGTTTTCAAAGGACGTGTCCTGAGCGAAACCACCGTGGGTGATTTCAAGGCGGTCATCCCGGAAGTCGAAGGCAAAGCTTTCGTATGCGGTTTTGCCAATTGGATAGTGGATGAACGAGACCCGTTGACATACGGGTTCCTCGTTCGATAGAGCAATTGCGGTAGGGGTACCAGGTTGGGGCGTGTCGCTGAGCGATCAGTCTCGCGCCTTTTTTTGTTGCAAAGCCGACCTGAGCACCACGCTGTTAATGCGGTGCCCGAACACCGCCTAGAACAACTCCAGAATCCGGTGATACATCATCCCCAGTTCTAGCGCCGGCCCACGCAACGCCGGTCCTCCTGGAAATCGCGCATGCCGCAGTTGCGCGAACAGATCGAAAGCGGCCGTCTCACCGGCCATCGCTTTGGCAATCACACGACCGGCAATGCCGGTCAACGCCACACCGTGCCCCGAAAATCCCTGCACGTAGAAGTAGTTCGGATCGATCGAGCCAAAATCGGGCGCGCGATTGCGGGTCACGTCGACAAAACCGCCCCACGCATAGTCGATTCGCACATCGCCGAGTTGAGGGAACACGCCGATCATGCGTTTTCGAATCTCTTCGCCGAGCTGCACGGGCGAGGCGCCGGTCGAACTTGCGCGTCCGCCGAATAGCACGCGGTGATCAGCGGACAAGCGGAAGTAATCGAGGAAGAAGTTGTTGTCGCAAATCGCCTCGCGCCCTTTGATCAGCGCGTCGGCGCGCGCTTTGCCGAGCGGCTCCGTGGCGACGATATAAGACGCAATTGGCGCGATGCGCGCGGCCACCGGCGCGGGCAATACCTCGCCGATCGTCGCGTTACCGCACGCCGCGACGAAACGGCACCGCACTTCGCCCTGAGCGGTACGCACGATAGGGCGCGCACCTCGCACGACTTCGACCACCGGCGAATGCGCAAACAGTTGCGCACCGTCACGACGTGCTGCGTCGGCGAGGCCGAGGCAATATTTGAGCGGATGCAGATGCCCGGAAAACGGATCGTAGACGCCAGCCAGATAGCGTCGCGAAGCGACGCGTGAACGCACTTCATCGGTATCGAGCCAAGAGAGCTTCGTATAGCCCCAGCGTTGCGACGCCGATTCCATCCACGAACGCAAATCCGGCACACGTTTCGGCTTGGTCGCCACCGTCAGATAGCCGGCGGTGAAATCGCAATCGATGCCATAGCGTTCGATGCGCTCACGCACCAGGCCCACGCCTTCTACCGACATGGCCCACGCCGCGCGCGCGCCGTCGAGCCCGAGTTGCCGTTCGATGATCTCGTCTTTCGCGAAACCGACCAGCGTCTGTCCGCCGTTGCGGCCCGATGCGCCCCAACCGGGACGATGCGCGTCGAGCACCACCACCGACAAGCCGCGCGCCCGGCATTCCAGCGCCACCGACAAACCTGAGAAGCCCGCACCGATCACGCAGACGTCGGCCTCCAGCGTGCCCTCGAATATCGGATCGTCGGCAAGCGGACGGGCCGCGCTCGCTTCGTAGTAGGAGTTGGCGATCAGCGCATCGGCGCGGTGGTCGAGGGTGTTAAAGCCAGGAGTCGGAGCATTCATCAAAGCAGGTCCTTCATTCGATACCAGGCCATCGCAAGCACGAGGGCAGGGGTGCGCAGTGTAGCGCCGCCCGGGAAGTCGCGGTGCCGAATTTTGCCGAACAGATCGAAGCGCGCTGCCTGGCCGTCGATCGCTTCTGCAATCAGCTTGCCCGCGAGCCCGGTGGTGTTGACACCGTGCCCCGAGAAGCCTTGTGCGAAGTACACCGTAGGCGACAACCGACCGAAATGCGGCGCGCGATTCATGGTGATGTCAACGAAACCACCCCACGCATAGTCGATTTTGACATCGCCGAGTTGCGGGAAGGTTTTCAGCATATCGCGGCGCATCGCTTCACCGAGATTGCGCGGCGCGAGCTTCGAGTAGCTGACTTTACCGCCCCACAGCAGGCGATTGTCCGGCGCAGGCCGGAAATAGTCCAGCACGAAGCGGCTGTCGCACACTGCCGCTTTCGCCGGCATCAGCGCTTCGGCGCGATCAGGGTCGAGCGGTTCGGTGGCGATCACGTAGGTGCCGACCGGCATGATCTTGCTGGCGAGATCCGGCGCGAGTTGGCCGAGATAGGTATTGCAGGCGAGCACGACGAATTGCGCATTCACCTTGCCGCGCGCGGTTTCGGCCACGTGCCGGCCGTTTTCCACACGCAACGCCGTGACGCAACTGTCTTCGAAAATCTGTACGCCGGCCTCGCGTGCCGCGCGCGCCAGACCGAGCGTGTAATTCAGCGGGTGCAGATGGCCGCTGTCCGCGTCGAATAATCCGCCGAGGTAGCGCTGCGATTGAACATACTCGCCGACGCCGTCGGCGTCGACATAACTGTAGCGGTCATAGCCGAAGCGCTGTTGCGCTTCGTCACGCCATTTTTGCAGCGCATCCGTATCGCGCGGCTTGTTCGCCGCGGTCAGATACCCGATGGTCAGATCGCAATCGATCTGATGCTTCGCGACGCGCTCCTTGACGATATCCAGGGTTTCGAGCCCCATGTCCCAAACACGCTTCACGTCATCCGCGGGCATGAACTTCGCGAATGTATCGATATCGCAGGCAAAACCGCCGATCAACTGGCCACCGTTGCGGCCGCTCGCGGCCCATCCGACTTTCGATGCTTCAAGCACCGCCACCGAGTGACCGCGTTCGGCGAGATTCAAAGCCGTCGAAATACCGGTGAGTCCCGCGCCGATCACGCAGACGTCGACATTGAGCGTCTCTTCGAGCGGGGGATGGCGTGTGGTGTCGTTAGCGGTTGCTGCGTAATACGAGGCGACGTGAGGCTGGTTTGAGAATCGGAGCATAGGCAGAGCATGCAGAAGAGGCCTTGGCGCGTGGCCCGCGGTGAAGCCGGGCCACGCGATAAGGCGGGTCGTTTTAGAACGAGTAGATGAACTGCGTCGCGAGGATGTCGTTGGACTTGCCGTACGAACCGTCGTTCTTCAGGAACACCTGCTTGTTCGCCCAGTCGTGGCGATATTCCACCTTGACCGTGATCTGCTGGGTCGGGTAGAACAACACGTCGAGCGCAACGTCCTGATGGACTGCGCCCTTGCACTCGAAGCCAAGACCGCCGTTCGCCTTCGAATTGGCGAGACAGTCCGCGCCGATACCAAAGCCGTCAGCCGTGTCCATGCCGTTCTGATTCAACGCAACGCCACCGCCGCCGCCGCCGTTCTTGCTGTCGACCAGCACGTCGTAGCGGGCGGTCGCGCCCATGCGGCCCACCACCGGCAAGCTGAACTTGCGGTGGGCGAGCAGCGACAGGCCGTACCACTGGGCCTGGCCGCCGTTAAATGCGGCGTTCTGCTGCTGGCCGTAGTCGACTTCGGCGTTGTACTGGACGTCAGCCAGCGTGTAGGCCATATCCGCTTCGCCGAAGAAGAACGTGCCGAAGGCGCTGGAGGCCTGACCGCCCACCCCGTACACCGGAATCGTGTTGCCGTTCACGTTCTGCGTGGAGGCCGAGAGCGTCTGACGACCGATATTGAACGAACCGCCAATATCCAGCGCGCTCGACCACGTGTAGTCGACGCGGGCCGTGAAGGTCGGGATTTTGTTGCTGCTGGTGATCGGGTCGCCTAGCGCATTGGTGCCCGTCTGCACCACCGAGCCATACGTGCGGTACTGTTCGTTGCCCAGCATGAACTTCCATGCCCAGTTGCTGCTGTCACCCGTGTAGTTCACGCCGACGCCGACATAGCTGCCCGGGTCGGAGAAGTCATACAGCAGGTTGTGCGTGAGCGTCAGCATCTGGTTCGACTGCTGCACTTCGTAGCCGCCGAAGCTTGGCATCAAACCGGCTACGAAGGTCGTCGTTGCCGTCACCGGCACGGTCACGACGGCCGTATTCAGAATGTTGTTGCCGATTTCGCCATGCTCATTCTGCAGCAGCGTAATACCGTTGCCGCGGTTCGGCATCAAGGTGATTTCGGCCGACGGCGCCATCGGGCCGACACCGAAGGTCTTCTTGATGTCGAGGTACAGGTCGCCGAACGTGCTGTTGAAGTAGTTGTAGCTGCTTTCGTGGTTCGCGAACAGGAACGACGAGCTGCTCAGATCGCGGTTATACACGTAGGTCGGATCGATATACCCCGTCACCGACAGACCCGCGATCGGACCGGTATTCTGCGCATCCACCAGCGAATCGACCTTCAACTGCTGGTTGGCGAGCTGCTGCTTCATCGTATCGACCTGATCGTTGGTCAGCGTCGCCTGCGCCTTGCCGTAATCCGGCGAAGAGATGTCCACCGGCGCAGCAGCCACCGCCGGGGCAGGCGCCGCCGTCGTCGCCGCTGCCGCTTTAGGCTTGGTCGCCACCTCGGACCTCAACTGCTTCACCTCCTTTTGCAGCGCGTTGAGCTGGGCCTGCAGCGCCTTGATCTGGTCGCTGGTGGCATCTGCCATGGCAAAGCCTGGCAAACTCCCCGCCACCAACAGACAGATGAGCTTCTTTCTCATTCAAATTCTCCTTATTGGTCGTATTGCAAAAGGACTTCTTATGCGCTCGCCGTATCGAGCGATTTCCGTGCGGTGGCTTGTTGGGGTGCTGACGGCAAAGGGTCGGCAGCTTCGGCAAGGGCGAAAGCCATCTGCATATCGCGGTTACGCTTGCGTTCGCGTATCTGCATCCAGCGGTTGACGGCGATCACGCCGATCGTCACCGTGGTGATGAAGATCGTGGCGAGCGCATTCATTTCCGGATTCAGACCGAGGCGCACCCGCGAGAACACGACGAGCGGCAGGGTGGTGGAGCCGGGACCGGACAGGAACGCGGAGAGCACGAGGTCGTCGAAAGACAGCGTGAACGACAACAGCCAGCCGGACATGAGTGCCTGCGAGATCAGCGGCAGCGTGATCAGGAAGAACACCTTGAAGGGCGTGGCGCCGAGATCGAGCGCGGCTTCTTCGAGCGACTTGTTGAGCTCCTTCACGCGTGATTGCACGATGATCGCCACGTACGACACGCACAGCATCACGTGGCCGATCCAGATCGTGAAGAGGCCCCGGCCCTTCGGCCAGCCGAGCATCTGTTCAAGCGCGACGAACAGCAGCAGCAGCGAGATGCCCTGGATCACTTCAGGAATCACGAGCGGCGCGTTGATCATGCCGGCGAACAGCGTGAAGCCGCGAAAGCGTCCGAAGCGGGCCAGCACGAAGCCGGCCCACGTACCGATCACGACGGAGGCAAACGCGGTCAGCAGACCGATTTTCAGCGACAGCCATGCGGCATTGAGCAGTTCGTCGTCCTGCAGCAGGGCGCCATACCACTTGAGCGAAAAGCCGGACCAGACCGTCACGAGCTTCGACTCGTTGAACGAATACACCACCAGGCTGATGATCGGGATATACAGAAACAGAAACCCGAACGTCAGCACGCTATTGGAAAGCGTTCTATTAGGCTTGATCACTTTGCGCCCTCCAGTTCCTTGACCTGGTAGTACTGGAACACGGCCATCGGCACGAGCAGCAGTAGAACCATGGCGACGGTGACAGCGGATGCCATCGGCCAGTCCATATCGTTGAAGAATTCATCCCACATCACGCGGCCGATCATCAGGGTGTCGGCGCCGCCGAGCAGTTCAGGAATCACGTACTCGCCGACCGCCGGAATGAACACCAGCAGACTGCCGGCGATAATCCCGTTCTTCGACAGCGGCAAGGTGATGCGCGTGAACGCGGTCCACGGTTTGCAACCGAGGTCGTAGGCCGCTTCGAGCAGCGTCAGATCCATCTTCACCAGGTGGGCGTAGAGCGGCATCACCATGAACGGCAGGTACGAATAGACCATGCCGATATAGACGCCAATATCCGTGTGGTAGAGGCGCAACGGCGAATGAATCATGCCGATGGCCATCAGCGTGTGATTGAGCAGGCCGTCATCCTTCAGGATGCCGATCCATGCATAGACGCGGATCAGGAACGACGTCCAGAACGGCAACATCACGCCCATCATCAGCAGGTTGCGCTTTGCCGGTTCCGAGCGCGCGATGTAGTACGCAATCGGATAGCCGATCATCAGGCAGAAGAAGGTCGAGATCGCCGCCATCTTCAGCGAGCTGATGTACGTGGCGACGTACAGATCGTCTTGCAGCAGGAACGCGTAGTGACCGAGCTGCATGGCGAAGTGCACCATGCCGTCCTTGACCGACACGAGATCCGTGTACGGCGGAATGCCCAGGCGCAGATCGGCGAAGCTGATCTTCAGCACCAGCACGAACGGCAACGCGAAGAACACGAAGAGCCACAGAAACGGCACGCCGATCACGGTCGTGCGGCCCGATGGTACCAGTGCCGAGAGGCGTTTTTTCAGCGAGCCGAGCAACCGGCTGCCGGACGGCGCGCCGAGCGCCGCGGGGGAGGTAGTGGGATTGCTCATTGCGTCAGCACCACGCCGCTAGCGGGCGACCAGTAGATGAACACGTCGTCGTTATAGGACGGCGCACCTTCGCTCATCAGATGCGAGCTGGAGAGATTCGACACAACGGTCTTGCCGCTCGGCAGGCGCACGTGATACAGCGAGTAGCTGCCCATGTACGCGACGTCCGACACTACGCCGCGCGCCCAGTTGTGCGGCGTCGACGGCTTGTCGAGCGACACCTTCACGCGTTCCGGACGCACCGAGATGCCGACCGGCATGCCGAGCGGACCGGTAATGCCATGGCTCACGTAGATTTGCGATTCGAGGTCTTCGCTTTCGACGAAGATGTGATCCGGTTCGTCCGCGACCACGGTGCCTTCGAACAGGTTGGTCGAGCCGATGAACTCCGCCGAGAAGCGGCTATTCGGGAATTCGTACACCTGGCTGGGCGAGCCGATCTGCACGATGCGGCCTTCGCTCATCACGGCGAGGCGCCCGGCCATCGTCATCGCTTCTTCCTGATCGTGTGTCACCATCACGCAGGTCACGTCGACCTTGTCGATGATGTTGACCAGCTCGAGCTGGGTTTTCTGGCGGATCTGTTTGTCGAGCGCGGACATCGGCTCGTCGAGCAGCAGCAGCTTGGGGCGCTTGACGAGCGAACGGGCCAGCGCCACACGCTGCTGCTGGCCGCCAGAGAGCTGATGCGGTTTGCGCTGCGCGTATTTGCTCATCTGCACGAGATTGAGCACGTCGGCAACCCGCTCCTTGATCTCGTTCTTCGGCGTGCCTTCCTGCTTGAGACCGAAAGCGATATTCGATTCGACCGTCATGTGCGGGAACAGCGCATACGACTGGAACATCATGTTGACCGGCCGCTTGTACGGCGGCATCGCGGCGAGGTCTTCGCCGTCGACGAAAATGCGGCCGGACGTCACCGTCTCGAGCCCTGCGAGCATGCGCAGGAGCGTGGACTTGCCGCAGCCGGAGCTGCCGAGCAGGGCGAACAGTTCGTTCTTCGCAATGCTCAGGTTGACGTTATCGACAGCGGTGCTGTCGCCGAATTTCTTCACGACATTTTCAATGCGAACGAATTCGTCCGATTTCGATTTTGTCGTCGGTGCGGGGCGGGCCGTCTGGGCGGCGCCGGCCGTGCTTTTTAAGGTCGTCGAGTTCATGATGTAACCATTCCTTGCGGATCGCGGGCGCAAGTGTCTCCATACGAGGCGCGGGAGGCGGCTCGCAAGATGCGCTGCGACCAGAAAACAGGGGACTGCGCGCAGATGGGACGCTAGAAGCGCGCAGGCTGACTACCGTTACTGCCATTCATGCGCTCAGGGTTCGAGCGATCCCTGAGCGCGGGATCGATTCTTTTTAGTTTGGTTTAATCAATGACCGGTTTTAAGCTGTGCCCAAAGACGGTTTTCAAGGCGCAGCACATCGGTCGGCATCGGTTTCATTAGTGTCATCTTGCTCAACACGTCATCGCCCGGATAAACGGTCTTGTCCTGACTGACCGCCGGCGTGACGAACTGGCGCGCGGCCTTGTTCGCGGTCGGGTAGAACACTTCGTTGGTGATGGCAGCGTTGACCTTCGGATCTTCGATGTAGTTGATCCACTTCAGTGCGGCTTCAGGGTGCGGTGCGTCTTTCGGGATCACCATCACGTCGAACCACAGCAGACCGCCTTCCTTGACGTTCGAGAATTTCACATCGTATGAACGCTTGGCTTCGGCAGCGCGGCGGCTGGCGATGCCGACGTCACCCGACCATGCCACCGCGACGCAGACGTCGTTGTTGGCGAGGTCGTTGATGTAGCCGGACGAGTTGAACTGGGTGATATACGGACGGACTTTCTTCAGCAGTTCGAACGCGGCCTGATAGTCAGCGGGGTTGGTGCTGTTCGGATCCTTGTGCATGTATTGCAGCACGGCAGCGAAGACGTCGACGGGTTGATCGAGGAACGACACGCCGCAGCCCTTCAACTTCGACAGATTGGCCGGGTCGAACACCAGGGCCCAGCTATCCACCGGGGCATTGGCGCCGAGCGCCTTCTGCACGGCTTGCACGTTGTAGCCGACACCGTCAGTGCCGTAAGCCCAGGGCACACCGTACTGGTTGCCCGGATCGGCGTCGGTAATCATCTTCATCAACACGGGGTCGAGGTTCGCGAGGTTCGGCAGCTTCGACTTGTCGAGCTTCTGATACACGCCGGCCTGAATCTGCTTGGCCATGTAGTTCGACGTCGGCACCACGATGTCATAACCGGAGCTGCCCGCGAGCAGTTTGGCTTGCAACGTATCGTCGCTATCGTAGTTGTCGTACTTGACCTTGATGCCGTCCTGCTTCTCGAAGTTCGGAATCGTGTCCTTCGCGATGTAGTCGGACCAGTTATAAACATTCAGTTCCGTGTCGGCCGCAAGGGCCGGCGTAACCGACAACGCCGCAAAACCCGTGAAGGCGAGAAGCGCGGCCCCCGCGACCGCATGACGAAGATGACAAACGCTCATGGTTTTTTCCCTTGATGTGAAGAACCGGCATGAGCGCGTATCGTGGGTGTGCTCATGCCGGAACGAACTGCCGTTACGAAATTCCGAGTTGTTGTGCGGTCGCGTCGATGGCGTATTTGGCCTTCGCAACGATCTCGTCGATTTCCAGCTTGTTGATCACGAGCGGCGGCGACAGCAGCATCCGGTCGCCGGTGGCGCGCATGATCAGGTTGCCGTTGAAGCAGAAGTCGCGGCAGATCGTGCCGACTTCTCCACCATTGGCAAAACGCTTGCGTGCTTTCGGGTCTTCTGCGAGTTGCAGACCGGCGACCAGACCCGCGCCGGAGATTTCACCGATGATCGGGTGATTGGCGAAGGTGTCGCGCAGCTTCTTCTGGAAGTACGGACCCGTGTCGGTCTTGACGCGCTCGACGATCTTTTCGTCGCGCAGCAGTTTCAGATTGGCTACCGCGACTGCCGCGGCCACCGGGTGGCCGGAGTAGGTGAGGCCGTGATTGAAGTCGCCGTGCTCGATGATCGCCTTGGCCACGCGATCGTGCAGGCCGACCGCGCCCATCGGCACATAGCCGCTCGTCAGGCCCTTGGCCAGCGTGATCAGATCCGGCTCGAAGCCGAAGTGCTGATGCGCGAACCATTCGCCGGTCCGGCCGAAGCCGCCGATCACTTCGTCGGCGACCAGCAGGATGTCGTACTTGCGGCAGATACGCTGGATTTCCGGCCAGTACGTCGAGGCCGGGAAAATCACACCACCGGCGCCCTGGAAAGGCTCACCGATAAACGCGGCCACATTGTCGGCGCCGATTTCGAGAATCTTCGCTTCGAGTTGCTGCGCACGGGCCAGGGCGAATTCTTCCGGCGTCAGATTGCCTTCTGCTTCGCCGAAGAAATACGGCTGGTCGATATGCACGATGTTCTCGACTTTCGAGGGCATCTGTTCATGCATGTAGCCCATGCCGCCCAGCGTGCCGCCGGCGATCGTCGAACCGTGATAGCCGTTCTTGCGCGAGATCACGAACTTCTTCGAATGCTTGCCTTGCGTCGCCCAGTATTGATGGACGATGCGCAGCACGGTGTCGTTGCCTTCCGAGCCGCTGTTGCAATAGAAGAAGTGGTTGAACGGTTCCGGCGCGAGTTCGGCAAGCAAGGCCGACAGTTCGATGACCGGCGGGTGCGTCGTCTTGAAGAAGGTGTTGTAGAAGGGCAGTTCCTGCATCTGCCGGTACGCTGCGTCGGCCAGTTCCTTGCGGCCATACCCGACGTTCACGCACCACAAGCCGGCCATGCCGTCGATGATCTTGTTGTCTTCCGAATCCCACAGGTACACGCCCTGTGCCTTGACGATCACGCGGCTGCCGGTGCGATTGAGCGAGCCCATATCCGAAAACGGATGGATGTGGTGCGCGGCGTCGAGCGCGCGGTATTCGGCGGTGCTGCGTTTTACGGCCGGCGCCTGGGCGGCGGGTAGGACTGCCGGTTGCACGTAAGCGACTTCTTCTGTTCTGTAGCTCATACTGCCTCCAGTTTTTCTGCCATTGCGGGTGACGTCTTTGGGTCGAAGGTTTGAGACCCGGACTTAGACGTGCAGCAACAGATGACGGCGTTCCCACGAGCTGATCACGCGGAAAAACGCTTCGTATTCGGTTTCTTTCAGTGCGAGGTAGGCCTTGACGAATTTCTCGCCGAGAATCTCGGCCATCGGTTCGCACGCGCCCATCAGCGTCAGCCCTTCTTCGAGATTGCGCGGCAACTGGTAGGGCAATTCATAGCCGTCGCTGAGCAGCGGCTCGGTCGGCTCCAGTTTTTGCGTCATGCCGAGATAGCCGGCCGCCAGCGTTGCTGCGATCGCCAGATACGGATTGCAGTCCACGCCCGGAATGCGGTTTTCGATACGGCGCGCGGCCGGCCCCGAATGCGGAATCCGGAAACCCACCGTGCGGTTGTCGTAACCCCACGCCACATTGATCGGCGCAGCCATGAAGCGCGACAGGCGGCGATACGAGTTGATGTACGGCGCGAAGATCGGCATCAGCGCCGGCGTGTACTTTTGCAGACCGGCGATATAGCCGGTGAACATCGAAGTGGGCTTGCCGTCCGGGCCGGTGAACAGGTTCTGGCCAGTTTCTTCGTCCACCAGGCTCTGGTGCATGTGCATCGCCGAGCCCGGTTCGCCTTCCATCGGCTTGGCCATGAAGGTCGCGTACATCTTGTGACGCAGCGCGGCTTCGCGCACCGTGCGCTTGAACAGGAACACGCTGTCGGCGAGTTTCAGCGGGTCGCCGTGCATGAAGTTGATTTCCATCTGCGCGGCGCCGACTTCGTGAATCAGCGTGTCGACTTCCAGTTCCTGCACTTCGCAGTATTCATAGATGTCTTCGAACAGCGGATCGAACTCGTTGACGGCTTCGATCGAGTACGCCTGACGGCCGGTCTCCGGACGGCCCGTACGGCCGATCGGCGGTTGCAGCGGCAGATCCGGGTCCTTGTTCATGTCGACCAGATAGAACTCGAGCTCGGGCGCGATGACCGGCTTCCAGCCCTTGGCCTTGTAGAGTTCGAGCACGCGGCGCAGCACACGGCGCGGCGAGATCGCGACGGGCGTGCCGTCGAAGTGAACGCAATCGTGAATGACCTGGGCGGTCGGGTCGACCGCCCACGGAATCATGCGGATGGTGCTGGCGTCGGGAACGCACACCATATCCGGGTCGGTGACGCCGGTGAGCGTGCCGTCTTCCGGATAGTCCCCTGTGACGGTCTGGATCATCACCGCTTGCGGCAAGCGCATGGACTCGCCGGATTCGAACTTGCTGCGCGGAATGATCTTGCCGCGTGCGATCCCGGCCATATCCGGAATGATCGCTTCGATTTCGGTGACGCGGTTCTTCTTCAGGAAGTCGTCGATTTCATGCATGGTTATTCTCTCAGTTTTGGTGCGCGACCGGCTCAGGCATGCGTGGCAGCGGCGGATGCCGCGCCATAGCCGGCCTTGGTGCGCATTCGATCGCGGCAGGCGTCGCCGAAGGCGCGAAAGATCGCGGTGGAAAGCGCGTCGTTGGCATGCTTCCATTCCGGGTGCCACTGCACACCCAGCGCGAAGGCACGCGCATTTTTCACGCTCACCGCTTCGATCAATCCGTCCGGCGCGGTGGCTTCTGCCACCAGACCCACGCCCAACCGCTCGACGCCTTGACCGTGCAATGAATTCACACGCGCTTCATTCGTGCCGCCCGCGAGGCGCTGCAACAAGCCGCCCTGCGTCAGCGTGATCGAATGCGACGGTGCGTATTGCACGTCGAGGTCGTCTTCCTTGTTCTCGCGATGGTCGTTCAAGCCGGCCACCGCGTGAACGCTTTGATGCAACGTCCCGCCGAACACCACGTTCATTTCCTGGAAGCCCCGGCATACCGCCAACACCGGCACGCCTGCGGCAATCGCCGCGCGCAGCAGCGGCAGCGTCGTCGCATCGCGTGCGGCGTCGTGCAGCGTGCCCGGCGCGCTCGGATGACCACCATAGCGGTGCGGCTCGACATTCGAATAGCTGCCGGTAAACAGTAAGCCGTCAACGGTATCCAGCACGTCCTCGGTGGACTGACGCTCGCCGAGCGCCGGCAGCAACATGGCCAGCGCCTGCGAGCCATCCACGATCGCGGCGATGTACTTCTCGCCGGTGACGTGCGACGGGTGGACTCCCATCATCGTTCTGTCGGCGCTGATGCCGACCAGGGGTTTGTTTCGCATAACGAATAGACGTGTGTGTTCCCCGCGGGATGCGGCATGAACAACGTTAAACACAGCGCGGCACGATTCCGCAGCCGGACGCAAGGCGTCAGACCACCGGGGTAGTGCAGGCGGTCGTCGTCAACGGAACGCGCCGCGCGTGGTAATCAGGGAGGCTGTTCGATTCGATCCGTCGCGGTGCGCAACTGATCTGATTCGCATGAAACGTGCAGGCAGCAGACAGCACCGCACAAGCACGAACGCATGGCTCGAAAGAGCGCGCACGCGCAAACGGACGAATCGAACAGCGATAAAGGGGGAGGCGCTACGGCAGCAGCGAGGCGACTTCGTCCGTACGTACGGCAATGAAGGCGCGCGCGGAGATGGAGTTGTGACGTCGAACTGAACGGCGGGACAGGATCGTGAAGACGGACAGGAAGCGGCGGAACGCAAGGCTGCCGTTGCTGCCGTCGGCGATGGCGCCGTCAGCGCGAGGACAACTCGCCTGACTACGATTCCATCTCACCAAAGGGCCTCGGACTCTCACGATTACACTCGAATGTCTATTGAACGGTCTGCTCGAAAAACGCTAGGGCGTTTAAAGAAACAGCACGTTGGGATGGTCGGAGCTACCGTCGCGAAGTTCATTCGCTGCGCCGCTAAACACAGCTTCGTGTTTCGTGACGTCGGCATGACGACCGCCTGAGAACCATCGTATACGAGCCAATAATGCCGTCAAATCATTTTTATAAAAGATTTATCAGGGCTTTCCCGGGGGTGTCATTCGAATCGCTGTGTGTGGGAACATTCGTTGCGGTTACTAAATTTCGGAAGCCTTACAGGGGTTTTCCCCAGCGGCGCGAAGATTAAAGTGATTAGAATATTCAACACTCGCGGGCACACGTTGCCCGAGCCCATGCGCCCCGATCGTTTCCTATGTCAGAGAATTCAGCGATGTCTATAGAAGTAGCGACCCGCCTGCAATACATCCGTAAGAAAAATGGCCTGTCCCAGCGTGAGCTGGCGAAACGGGCGGGGGTCACCAATGGCACGATTTCTCTGATTGAACAGAACCGCGTGAGTCCGTCGGTCGGCTCGCTGAAGAAACTGCTCGAATGCATACCGATGAGTCTCGCCGAGTTCTTCACCTTTGAAGTCGAGGTGGAACGCTCCGTCGTGTCGCGCCGCGCCGACATGCCGAATCTCGGCAACGAGTCGATTGAGTTCTATCTGGCGGGCTCCAGTATCAAAGACCGCAACATGGGGATTCTGCGCGAGGTGTATCAGCCTCTGTCGGATACGGGGCCGGAGATGCTGGAGCACGAGGGGCACGAGGGCGGCGTGGTGGTCAGCGGTCAGATCGAACTGACGGTGGACGGCGTCACGTGGCTGCTCGACCCCGGTGACAGCTACTACTTCGAAAGCCGTCTACCGCATCGTTTTCGCAATCCCAGCGCGGAGCATCTCTGCGAGATCGTGTCGGCCAATTCGCCGCCCACGTTCTAAAGACTCCGCGCCAACGCGCCGCGACGCAGTTTCATGCCGCCTGAAGTCGATGCCGGCGTGCGTCGAGCGCATAACATTGAGGCATCCTGATGGACAAGCAATCTCTCGCATTCTGGCAAGACAAAGCCGCTACGCTTTCGATCGAAGGCCGTGCGTTTATCGACGGCGAATACCGTGACGCCGCAGGCGGCCGCACGTTCGACTGCCTGAGCCCGATCGACGGCAAGCTGCTCGCCAAGGTCGCTGACAGCGGCGCGGCCGATGTCGACGCCGCTGTGGCAGCCGCGCGCCGCGCGTTCGACGCCGGTGTGTGGTCCGGCCTGAATCCGCGCAAGCGCAAGGCGATTCTATTGCGTTGGGCCGCGTCGATCCGCGAGCATAGTGACGAACTCGCGCTGCTCGAAACGCTGGACGCGGGTAAGCCGATCGCCGACACCACCACGGTGGACGTGCCGGGCGCGGCCTATTGCGTCGAATGGTTCGCTGAAGCCATCGACAAGGTCGGCGGCGAAGTCGCGCCGGCCGATCATCATCTGGTGGGCCTCGTCACGCGTGAGCCGATCGGTGTCGTTGCGGCCGTCGTGCCGTGGAATTTCCCGATCCTGATGGCGTCGTGGAAGTTCGGCCCGGCGCTCGCCGCGGGTAACAGCGTCGTGCTCAAGCCTTCGGAGAAGTCGCCGCTGACCGCGATTCGCCTCGCTCAACTCGCGCTGGACGCGGGCATTCCGGCCGGTGTGTTCAATGTTGTGCCGGGCGCTGGCGAGCCGGGCAAGCTGCTCGCGCTGCATCAGGACGTGGACTGTCTCGCCTTCACCGGCTCGACCAACGTCGGCAAGCTGATCATGCAGTACGCCGGCCAATCGAACCTGAAACGCGTCTGGCTGGAACTCGGCGGCAAGTCGCCGAACATCGTGATGCCCGATTGCCCGGACCTCGACCGTGCGGCGAACGCGGCGGCCGGCGCGATTTTCTACAACATGGGCGAAATGTGCACGGCGGGTTCGCGCCTGCTCGTGCATCGCGACATCAAGGAGGTGTTCCTCGATAAGCTGATCGCCGCCGCACGCAGTTATACGCCGGGCAACCCGCTCGATCCGAAAACCTCGATGGGCGCGATCGTCGACAACGTGCAGCTTGAACGCGTGCTCGGCTATATCGAAGCGGGCCGCGCTGAAGCGAAGCTGTTGCTGGGTGGATCGCGCGTCAAGCAGGAGACCGGCGGCTTCTATATCGAACCGACCATCTTCGAGATCCCGGCTGCCGGCGCGAAAGTGGCGCGTGAGGAAATCTTTGGGCCGGTGTTGTCGGTGATTACCTTCGACACGGTTGAGGAAGCGATCAGGATCGCTAACGACAGCGAGTATGGTCTCGCCGCTGCTGTTTGGACCTCGAATCTGACCACCGCGCATGAAGTGTCGCGCAAGCTGCGTGCCGGTACGGTATGGGTCAATTGCTACGACGAGGGCGGGGACATGAACTTCCCGTTCGGCGGTTACAAGCAATCGGGCAACGGCCGTGACAAGTCGTTGCACGCGTTGGAGAAGTACACCGAGCTGAAGTCCACGCTGGTGCGGCTGCGCTAAAGGATTCGCAAGCCAGCGCGGCGGCGTGCCTCATAGACGCCGCTGCGTTCCCAATGAATCCGAGGCCGGACGTTGCATGCATTACCAGGAAGCTTCGCGTGCAGCACCGGCATGTTTATCAGGTATCAGGTCATCCATGACTGAACTTATCTACGGTGACGGCGCGATCCGTCGTTCGTCCCTCTATGGCTCGTCGATCGAAAACACCTATGCGGGTGTGTTGTCGTTCATGCGCCGCAAATACACCCGTGAACTCGACGGCGTCGACGTCGTGGTCTCCGGCGTGCCGCTCGATCTGGCCACCACCTTCCGTTCGGGCGCGCGTCTCGGCCCGGCGGCAGTGCGTGCAGCGAGCGTGCAATTGTCCGAGTTGCATCCGTATCCGTGGGGCTTCAATCCGTTCGACGATCTCGCCGTGACGGACTACGGCGACTGCTGGTTCGACGCGCACAATCCCATGACGATCAAGGAATCGATCGTCAACCATGCGCGCACGATTCTGCGTTCGGACGCGAAGATGCTGACGCTCGGCGGCGATCACTACATTACGTATCCGCTGCTGATTGCGCATGCGGAGAAGTACGGCAAGCCGCTTTCGCTGATCCATTTCGACGCCCACTGCGATACCTGGGCCGACGACAGCCCGGACAGCCTGAATCACGGCTCGATGTTCTACAAGGCGGTGAAGGACGGTCTGATCGATCCGAAGACCTCGGTGCAAGTCGGCATTCGCACGTGGAACGACGATTTTATGGGCATCAATATCCTCGATGCTGCATGGGTCCACGAACATGGCACGCGCGCGGCGGTGGAGCGGATCACGTCGATTGTCGGCGAACGGCCCGCGTATCTGACCTTCGATATCGACTGTCTCGATCCGGCGTTCGCGCCAGGCACGGGTACGCCAGTGGCGGGCGGCTTGTCGTCGGCACAGGGGCTGGCCATCGTGCGCGGGCTCGGTGCGTTGAATCTGGTGGGCGCGGATGTGGTGGAAGTGGCGCCTGCTTATGACCAGAGCGAGATCACGGCGATTGCCGCCGCGCATATCGCGTGCGATCTGTTGTGTCTGTGGCGGCAGCGGAAGGTCGCTGAACGCTAATCACGCATCATCGGCTTGGAGGACCTCCGGCTCAGCCCATCGACGACGATCGATCGGGTTGACGCTGGCCTTCGCGCAAGCCGAGCGTGTAGGCAACGAGCGCGCCACTCATGATCGCCAGTTGCCACATCAGCATGTCGCTCCCGCGTGCCTTCATGGCGAAGCCGGCGATGAGCGGCCCCACGATCGAACTCGCGGTGAAGGTGAGCGACACCAGCCGCATGTTGCGCGTGAGCGCAGCCTTATCGCTGCATGCCGCCGCGACCATGCCGAGCGTAATGTACGCGCTGTTCGTGCCCCCGAGCAGCAGCGCGCTCGCGTCAGCAAGCCATGAGGCGGGCGCGGCGAGCGCGAAACCGCAGATCGCCAACGTGCTGAGCGCGGCGCAGACGATCACCGTGGCGGCCAGGCCCGCGCGATCGGCAAACCAGCCGACCGGAAATTGCAACGCCATGCCGCCGACACCGAATAGCGTGAGTAGCGTGGCCGTCTGCGTGGTATTGAGGCCGTGGGCGTCGGCAAAGAGCGGGAAGAGGCCGTAGAGCGCGCCGTCGCCGATCCCGCCTGCCGCGACGACCACCATGCCGAGGCTCACCAATGGGCCGATTGGGGCGCCTTTGCCGATTCTGCTTTTTTGCGCAGGCCGGGTTGTTTCAACAGCGCGGCGCCCATCATCCGCCGTGGTCAGCCACAGCGGAACGGCCGCTGCAAACGTGAAGGCCGCGCCGGCCGCGAACGTGACGCGTGCGTCGACGGTGCACCATACCGCCAATGCCGGGCCGAGTACGCCTGCGCTGGCGATCAGCGCCTCGTGAATACCCACTACCCGTCCGCTCGACTCAGCCGGCACGAGCCGATAGAGCCACGTTTCATTGGCGATCCAGCGCAAACCGATGCCGAGCCCGGTCAATAGCCCAGGTATGATCCACAACGGCCACCACAGCGCGTTCATCGTTGCGAACGCGACAATCGTGGCGGCGAGACCCAGCGATACCGTGCGTTTCGCGCCGATGCGTTCCACCAGCCACGGCGCGATTAACAAGCCGGCCAGCATGCCGGTCCATTGCGACGCGGAGAAGAGGCCGGCGCGCGGGGCGTCGAGACCGTGATGGGCCAACCAGACGGGCAGCACCATGAAGCCGATGCCGAACTGGCCAATCTGCGAAAGCGCCGAGACCGAGGTCAGCGCGGCGATCGCCGGCCAACGCACCGGCGTGGCGGCATTCATGGGCTGCTCCGCGCGGGCATCGGCAGACCCAGCTCGCGGCATTCGACCGGGCAACCGGCTTTCAGGCAAGGACCGTCGTCGCAAAGGCGGCACAGTTGCATGGCGTGTGCCGGATCGCGGGTTTCGTTCCACAGGATCTTGATCAGCAGGCTTTCGAGCACATGGCGCTCGCGCTCGTCGAGCTGCCCGACGATGCGTTGGAGTATCCGGTCGCGTGTGGTTTGCAGACGTTTGGCTTCACGCTTGCCCGAAGCAGTCAAGGCAAGCGCGACGGCACGTTTATCCTCGCCGGATTTCTTTTCGACGAGCCCCGCGTCCACCAGGCCCGCGACCGCGCGGACCGCGGCCGGATGCGACAGATCGACCGCCTCGCGCAATACTTCAATGGATGAGTCGGGATATTGACCGACAGCGTTGAGCATGGCGCGGGCAGTGGGGCCCGCAAGCGCGGCCACGGCGGGCTGCGCGTTGATCTCGTCTGTGACCAGCAGGGCGAGCACGCCAAGCAGGTTCTCTGTGCGCTGCGTCATGGGGATCCCTCAATGTGTGCAACGTGCATATATGTATGTTGCACACATTGAAAGTGACGCGCAAGGGTTTTTTTGTGACCGTCAATCGTGCGCCGGAGGCCGCGTCGGCAACCCGCGGCGCGGCGTCAGGACTTCGGCTCCTGCTCGGCTGGCGAGCACACGGGCGTAACCGTCTGGCCTGCCAGCACTTTCCTGACGAAAGGTATCGAATCCTCCAGCGACGTGTTGACCGTGCCGTTATGCTCGCGACCCGCGTACAGATGCGCCTCGACCGTGGTGCCCGCTGCGCAGGCGTCTTTTGCTAGCGAAAGCTCCAGCGGCGCGAGACCGTCGTCCGCACCGATGCCGATGAACACCGGCGAGCTGACCTTCAGGGTCGGGAACTTCAGATACTCGTCCCACCATGCCTGCAAACGCGCGTTGGCACCCGGCTTCACGGTGTTCGCGGTGGTCAGTCCGGCGAGCGCGGCGTCGTCCTCGAGCGAGGCAAGGCAACTAATACGCGATTGTTCGAGAATCGGCAGCGCGGAATCGGTGAGGATGTCGGAAGCCTTCAACGCAGGGTCGATCTGTTGCGCCGACAGCACGGAATAGAACTGGTAGGCCAGCGTTGCATCGATTCGATTGGGATCACGCCGGTAAGCGGTTTTGAACGGCGCAAGCGTTGCAAGGGTTTGCTTCGATGCGTTGTAGATCACGCCGGTCGCGACCGTGCCGCGGATGTCGAGCTCGGGCGCATACGTGCTCGCGTAGCCGGCTGCGGCGAATACGGCGGAGCCGCCTTGTGATTGCCCGACCAGCACAACCCGATTGGCGAGTCCAGGTACGCCGTGCAACACGGCGCGTACGCTGTCGAGCATCGTGTAGCTATTCGAACGATTGTTCAGCTGCGGGTTGGGTCCGGGCGTGCCGAGTCCCTGGTAGTCGGTTGCCACCACCGCGAAGCCTTGTTGAAGCCACGCGTTCAGATAGCGTACGTCGCGATAGGAGCGGCCAAACCACGAGGGCGCGCAGATATCGGCCATGCCGAAGGTGCCGTGCCCCCACGCGACGATCGGCCATCCGCCTTGCGGTGGCTGGCCTTTGGGCAGGAAGAGCGCGCCCGATACGGCGATCGGCGTTTTACCGCCGACGCCGTCGGTCGAACTGTATAGCAGGCGCAGTTGCTGACCGGCATTGGCGAGGCCGAGGGTGGGCGGCAGTGGCTCGGAGCGCAGCAGTTCGCCTGGGCGTGCGGGAATCTCGTCGTCCCACGTGTAGAACGCGGACACGCGGCCGTCGCCTTGCAGCGGATCGGGCGCGGGTGCTCTCGCGCCGGCAGCGAAAACCATGCTGGACACGAGCAATGCCGCTAGCGGCGCGGCAAACCACGGGCTGAATTTGACGCGAGCCGATGCGCGCCAATCTCTCGCTCGACTATTTTCTGATTTCATGTTGACGCCTTGAACGGTGGTGAGAAGAGGGTGGACCCCAGGGTGGGCCACGGGGCGGCCCACGCGAGGCCTGCCGGCGTGAACCCGTTGAACCCGGGCGGCCTTCA
Source organism: Burkholderia sp. GAS332 (assembly GCA_900142905.1). Taxonomy (NCBI): domain Bacteria; kingdom Pseudomonadati; phylum Pseudomonadota; class Betaproteobacteria; order Burkholderiales; family Burkholderiaceae; genus Burkholderia; species Burkholderia sp. GAS332. The sequence continues at coordinate 1,067,596 of FSRV01000002.1, forward strand.
ATGCAAGTTTTGAACCATCACCCCGCGCGATGGGCGAAACCCCGCTTGCATCGGGACGCAATGCTGTCGCAATGTGATGTGTGCGCATGCCCGCTTTGCGTCGTGCGCAACAGTCGCTGATGTTGCGCTGTTGGTCCAGCAGCAAAGTCACCTGGTTAGAGCGCAGGCGCGCAGGCATGGCGAGCGGCGATGAAGCCGCCGCACAAGGGTCCGCGAGGGTCGCCAAGGATTGGCACGCTTGCTGCTAAATACACCTCGCATCGATCCCTCACTCACCCAAGGACTCAACATGTCAGTCACGCAGACGCTGGAAAGCGGCGAACTGGTCGCCTTCGTCGAACGCATCCGGCGCGAGTTCGCGCAAGCCACGCGCGTCCTCAAGGAAACCCGCACCTTGTCCGCTACCAACACCTTTCAGGCCTATCAGCGTGTGCCTGGTACGGACCTCGTCGTCGCCGTGTCGGCGCCTACACCGTGGGCGCAATCGCAGGAGGTTCAGGCGGTCGTCGTGTCGTTCGACGGCAAGGTGATCCATGGCGATCCGAAGGCATCCGGCCATGGCCCTCGCTATGCGGGCGTGTTCCAGGAAGCGCCGGAAGTCGACGTGGTGATTCACGTGCATGGCCCGTATCTCGGCGCGTGGGCGAGTGCGCACCGTCCGCTGCCGATTCTGTATGCACCGGCGCAGCGTTATACGAAGGCCCGCGAAATTCCGATCTATATCGACCGGCGGCCGGGCGAGCCGCGTTTTATTGTCGATACGATCCGGCGCGATCCGAACATACCGGCGATTCTCGAGGCGAACGGCGGGGCGACCTTCTGGGGTAAAAATATCCTCGACGTCTCGCAGTACATCCTGATTCTCGAAGAGGGTGCGTACTTCCAGGCACTCGCCGAATCGCTCGGCGGCTCGAAAGAGTTCGGCCCGGGCGTGCTCGAGCAGCAGTGGAAGATGACCGGACTGGCCTGAGCCCCAGCGCTAGCGGCCGTGAGTGACGATGAGCGGCGCGGCGTAGTCAGTCGTGCCGCTTTCGTATCGGCGCAGCCGGCCAGTGTTATTGCCGGTTCCGTCATACTGTTAGCTCGATGTATTGGTTCGCAACGCATGATCGGCTTGATATCGTCGAGGCTCCTTCTGGATTCCTTGCTGGTCGATCAATGGCTGTCTTCAGTTTTCCCGATCCCGCTTCGCACGCGATTACGATTCGTGCGAAAGCCCTGACGTTCGACGACCCCAAGTCGCTGGTGTTGCTCGAACGTATTCATCTGGTCGCACCGAGCGACGCCACGGTGCTCGTCACCGGCGAGAGCGGTACCGGCAAGGAGCTGATCGCACGGCTCGTGCATTCGCTGAGCGAACGCCGTGACGGGCCCTTCGTCGCGGTGAATTGCGGCGCCTTCTCGGAGACGCTGATCGAGAGCGAACTGTTCGGTCACGAACGCGGCGCGTTCACGGGTGCGATCAGCAGCCAGCCAGGCTGGTTTGAATCGGCCAATCGCGGCACGCTGTTCCTCGACGAAGTGGGGGACCTGCCGCTTGCCGCACAGGTCAAGCTGCTACGCGTGTTGCAGGAACGCGAGGTGGTGCCGGTCGGTTCGCGCAAGACCGTCAAAATCGACGTGCGGCTAGTGACCGCGACCAATGTGAACCTCGAAGCCGCGGTACGTGCCGGGCACTTTCGGGAAGATCTGTATTACCGGCTGAACGTCGTCAAACTGAGCCTGTTGCCCTTGCGCGAGCGGCCGGGCGACATCGGGCCGCTGATCCAGCACTTTCTCGAGAGCTACGCGAAGCGCTTGCGGATCACGCCGCCCGCGCTGACGGATGCCGCGCTCGAACGGCTCCATGCTCACTCGTGGCCGGGCAATATTCGCGAGCTGGAGAACGTGATTCATCACGCGCTGCTGGTGAGCAGCGGCGGTTTCATCGATGTCGCCGACTTGCAGTTTTCCGCGCTCTCGCTGGCGCCGCATGTACAGGCTACGGACGCGCTTGCGGCAACGGCAGCGGTTGCCGTTGCGGCCAACCCGTCGCGCCGTCCTCGCGATATCGCGGAAGCCACCGGCGCTTTGCGTGAAGCCATCGTCGATCTGCTGGAACTCGGCACGCCCAGGCTCTGGCAGCACATCGAAGACACGGTCTATCGCAGCACCTTCGAATTCTCCGAGAACAATCAGCTCCGCACCTCACGCCTGCTCGATCTGTCGCGCAACATTGTGCGCGCACGACTTGCGCAACTGGGCATCCTTAAGCTGCGCGACGCCGGCGAGCCGGACTCCGCCGACGCGAGCGAAGCCGGCGATCGACGTCAGGCGTGATCGCGCCAGCGCAGCAAGCGCTGCGCGACGCGCTCGCACAGCATGCCCATCGCCACCGCCAGCACGGTGACGCCTGTCACGCATACCAGCAACACGTCCACGCGCGCGCCGGCCTGCGCCGTCTGCATCAGATTGCCGACGCCTGCGCCGGCATTGAATAGCAGTTCGCTGCTCGTTGCCGTAATCCATGCGAACGGCACCGCTTGCAGGATGCCCGCGAACACGTCCGGCAACGCACCCGGAATCAGCACGTCGCGTAACCAGCCAAGCCGCGTCAACTTGTACGACTGCGCCAGTTCGAAATAACGTTGATCGATACGGCGCAGTCCGTCGAAGCTGCTCGTCACCATCGGATAGAAGGCGGCGAGGAACACGATAAACACCTTGGCGAACTCGCCCGTGCCGCACCAGAGACTGATCAATGGAATCAGCCCGAGTAGCGGTACGTGGCGCAGGGCCTGAAATAACGGATGCACCAGCTTCTCGGCGCCGCGCGACAACGCGGTCAACGCGCCTACGACGACACCGGCGACCACGCCGGTGGCAAGACCTAAAGTCGTGCGGCGCAGACTCGCGCCGAGGTCGACGAACAGTTCACCGCTTTTGACTAGTTCGAGAGCGGCACTCGCCACCTGTTCGAGCGGCACGAACGCGTATTGATGCACGGCATCGCGATAGGCGGCGAATTGCCAGAGCCCGAGTAAGGCAAGGGGCAAGACAAAACCGCGGGCGCGTCGGCGCAGAGGGGACGTAGCGTGCAGAGCGATCATGGAAGGCGTTTTAAAAGAAGATAGTTCAACGGTTGGGCGCTTGCCAGCGCAACACGCGGCGCTGCACGAGGGCGATGCTCTGATCGAGAGCGAAGCCGATCAAACCGATCGCGATCACGTCGACCATCACAATGTCGATACGCAGCATCTGCCGCGCCATCTCCATCATTTCGCCGATGCCGCTGTCAGCGCTCAGTAGCTCGACCGCGACCAGCGCGAGCCATGATCGTGCAATCGCGATGCGGATGCCCGTGAGCAACGACGGAATGGCCGAGGGCAATAGCACGTCACGCAACAACGCAGCGCGGCCAAGCCCGTAGTGGCGTGCCATTTCGATCAGATCGCGCGGCACGCCTTGCACGCCCCCATAAGTGGCCAACGCGACCGGAAAGAACACCGCTTTGGCGACCACCACCACTTTCAGCGGCTCGTCGATGCCGATGAGCAGAATCAGGACTGGGATCAGCGTCAGCGTCGGGACCTGGCGCAGGATGTCGAAGAGCGGGCGCACATAGTCGGAGAAGGTGCGGTTCACGGCGAGCAATGTGCCGCACGCGATGCCGAGCAGGCCGCCCCACACGAATCCGATTGCCAGACGACGCAACGTGATCAGCAGGTTGTCCAGCAGGTCGCCGCCGGCCGCGAGCGTGCCGAAGGTGTCATAGACTTTGTGCGGCGGCACGAGGAGTTGCGGCGCGAACCAGTGTTGTGCGCTCGCATACCACCAGAGCAGAAACAGCATCGCGGGCGAGACCCACCACAGCAACCAGGAAGCACGGTGCGTCAAAGCACGCACGCGAGAGGCGGCGCTGGCCGTTGTCTTAGCAAACGGTGCGGATGGCGTGGGTAGGGTAGATGCCGCGGCACCCGCCACCGTATCAACGGTTTGCGACATTCGTCGTGGCGCTCGCATCCCAGTAGTGTTCAAGCTTGAGTTCCTTCAACGCGTTGTTGACGAACTGCGGCGCGAGGAGGCTATTGACGTCCACGCCGCCGGACGTGAGCTTGGCCTGCTGGCTATATGCCGACACATCGCGGTAATGCGCGCTGAGCGACGGCGTGAAAAGGGGCGCCCATTGGTCCTTCCATGGCTGCTTTTCGTCGTCGTACTCGCGGCGCACCACGTTTTCGGGTTGACCCGAGGCGCTGAGAATCTTGATGAACGCATCGCGGTTTTGCGGTTGCGAGATCCAGTAGGCAGCGCGCACGTAAGCGGTTGCGACCAACTGCGTGATATCGGGGTACCGGCGCACGAAATCGTCGGAGGCCCACAGTTCCGCACGCATCTTCCACGCGTCGGGGGCTTCCTTGGTCGACCAGATGATCTTGCCGACCTGCTTGTCCACGAGTGGGTACGCGTCCGAGAGCGTAAAGAATCCGTCGACCCGGCCCGCGCTGACTGCGGCGGCGCCGGCTTGCGGATCGAGGTTATAGATCTTGAAGTCTGACAGTTTCAGGCCGTTGGCTGCGAGCAGCTTGCCGAACGTCACTTCCCACGGGCGACCGCGATTGAGCGCAATCCGTTTGCCCTTCAGATCGACGATCGACTTCGCCGTCGAATTGGCTGGCACGACCAGATAGGTGTTGCTGCCCACGCCGCCTGGCACGATCAATTTCGTAGGCGTGCCGGATGCGTTGACCACGACCGAGGGCAGATCGCCGTAGCCGGCGAAATCGATGCTGTGATTCGTGAAGGCCTCATTGACCAGCGTACCAACCGCCGCGGTCGAGACGGGTACCCATTGCAGTTGGATATGGCGTGCGGCTAGCGCCTTTTCCAGCGACTTGTCGGCGTCGATCAAGGCGGAAGCGCCGGCATATTGCGTTTTGCCGCCGCTTGAATAAGCGACCACGGCGATCCGCACGACTTTCGGTGCGTCCTCGGCGCGCGCAGCGGAAGGGGCGAGTAACGCGGCGGCGGTGAACGGCACCGTCATCGACCATGCGATGAACGCGCGCCGTAGCAACAGGGAGAGAGCGGATGAGCGTTTCATGATGAGACCTTGAGCGTAATAGTGGAAACCGGGCGGCGTGGCTCGGGCGGCGCGCTCGTTCACGCTCGCCGCTTGAGTGTCGAATGCAGCGCGTCGGCCATCGGGCGCGGATCGATCCAGTCGGCGATCTCGAAGTCGGTTTCGAGGAAACCCCACTCGAACAGGAAGTTCTTGAAGTCGTCGAGCGCGGCGACCGATTCCGCTGCGAGGTTCACGCCGAGATGGTGATGCAGGTTGCCGCCATAGGCCGCGTGCACCCATTCGATCGCGGAAGCAGTTTCTTGCGATACGTATTGCGCGGTTTCGTCGGGATGCGTGCGTGCCCAGTCCCCTGCGGCGACCACGAGCTTGAGAAAGCCGGCGACGATGTCCGGATGATTGGCGAGCACTTCCGCGTTCACCGTGAGCGGACGCGGCGTGCCGTTGTTGTTGCGGATATGCGGCTCAGGATGAAAGCCGATATCGATCACCACTTGCGCGCCGATCAGTTGCGCCACCTCCAGTCCGACCGACCCCTTCACGTAGATCGCATCCACCGTGCCGCGCAGCAAGGCGCTCGCTTCGGCGGCATAGAGCGCGCGGCTCGACAGGCCGAGTGGCAAGGTGAAGAGTTCCGTGGCGGGATCGTCGCCGACTGACTGAAGCGTGCGTGCCGTCACATCGATGAGTTCGACGTCGCGCGTGGTCATGCCCTCCAGACTCAATGCATTGACGAAGCCACGCAGCGCGGAGGCGCGAAAGATATCGATGCGGTCGGTCGAGCGGCGCGGAATCGCGATGCGCCGGCCACGCAGTTGCTTGACCGACTGAATGCCGGAGCCCGGCAGCGTCAGGATCAGTTGCGATTCATCGACCCACGAGAGGCCGATCACGCGTGTATCGGCCCGATGCGAGCGGGCCCACATCGCCGGAATGCTGCCGCCCTGACGAAACGACATCGCCAACGTGTGATCGCTGATCGACGACGCATCGTGTCCCGCGGAGTCGCGCAGCGAGCGGATCGCGACGCCGTCGGCCGACAACTCGCCGTTGAGCCAGCCGAGATGGACGGCGATGCCGAGCGGTGTCGGCACCGGCGAGCGTGCGTACCAGAAGGGATGCTGTTTGTCCGATGACGAATCGGGCCTGTCTGTCATGTGCGTTTTCCATTTCAAAGTTCGTCCTGCCTGCCGGCTAGCGCGCGAAAGCGGGTGCGGCGGCGTGGACCGGTAAATGCAAATTCCAGGCCAGACGTGGGCGGTGGGGGCGAGCCGCCCTTAGCGGGCATACGGCCCGGCTGCGCATGCCGATGCAAACCGTGCGGATGGAGTGAGGGACGCGCAGGCGAGTGGTGCTCCAGCAGCAGTTGTTCGAAGCGGTGTTGCGCCAGCAGCACGCGGGGTGCTGATGCAGCAGCTTGCGCGTGGTCTGCTCACGCCTTGGGCGATGCCAGCGGAAGTGACCGCAATGCGCGTGTCCATCGCGCATTGCGTGCCAATCGAAGGTCTGCCGATTGCCATTGGCATAGGCCGTGCTTAGAGAGGGACCGAACCGGTTACGGCACGCGTCATCGCGTGACCGACCCGACGCTTAAACCAAGGAGAACAGATCAATGGCTGTCGAATTTCTGTGGCGCTTGCCGATGCACGGCGACGGCAGACGCGCACACGACCGGCACACCCGTGGCGAGTGGAATAACCAGACGGCCTCGCGCGTCGCACCGAAAACGGATAGCGACGATTTTGGCTACATCGACTACCTGTCCCAAGTGGCGCGCGCAGCGGATCTGGTCGGCTTTCACGGCGCGTTGATTCCGATCTTCCGCTTTACGGAGGAGCCGTGGGTCGTGGCTGCGGCGCTGGCGCGCGAGACCCGCAATCTGCGTTTGCTTATCGCCATGCAACCCTGGTTCATGCATCCGGCGTATGCCGCGCAAATGGCGGCCAGCCTGCAGCGGATCAGCCGCGGCCGTGTGGAGTGGAACATCGTGACGGGCGGCGGCGGGGCGGATCAGCGCGCTTACGGCGACTTTATCGATCACGACAGCCGCTACGCCCGTACTGATGAATTCCTCGACGTGGTGAAGGGCTATTCCGCCGGCGCGCCCTACACGCACAAGGGCCGCTTTTATCAGGTCGAAGAAGGCGGCTTGCTCGCGCCGTTGCGCAGCCAGCCTGTGCCGCGCATCTATCTGGCCGGCGCCAGCGACGCCGCGATGGCGGTGGCCGCCAAACACGGCGACGTGCATTTGAGCTGGGGCGAACCGCTTGCCAAACAGAAGGAAGTGATCGACCGCGCGCGCCAGGCGCTCGACGCGCAGAACGCCGAGCGCGATCTGCGCTTCGGCATGCGTATCGACATCCTCGCGCGCGAAACGGAAGAGCAGGCGTGGGCCGAGTTGCGGCAGATGTTCGCGACCGTCAGCGACTCGACGCAACTGGGTGGCACGCGGCGCACGGTCGGCGCCGGCGACTCGGAGTCGGTTGGCGCGAAGCGGCAGTTCGCGCTCCACCAAGGCAACACCCAGCATTTCGATGATCTGATCGTCGGGCCGAACCTGTGGGCCGGTATGTCGAAGATTCGCGGCGGCCCCGGCTGCGTGATCGTGGGCAGCCACGAGCAGGTCGCGGAGCGGCTCGCCGAGTACGTGGACATCGGCGTATCGACCTTCATTCTGGCGAGCAACCCACATCTGGAAGAAGCGTACCGAGTCGGCGAGGAGGTTCTGCCGCTGGTGGCGGGGGCGATCGACGCACGCCGAACCGCCTCGGCATTGCGAGTCGCGCTTGCTTAAGCCAGCGGCGATGCTTAACGCAGCGACGATCCTGATCCTTCACGCAGCGGCGATCAGGTGCATGCACAACAACAATCAAGGAATCCAACGATGAGTACAACCGTTGCGCAAGCCGCGACGTCCACTGCACTGTGGTACACCCGCTGTCCCGTGCCGACCGCGCTCGGTATTGCGGTTCACCGTGGCTGGTTCGACGAGGAGTTCGGACCGGACGGCATCTCGCTGAATTCGTTGCAGGAGACCCGCGAGCCTGCCAAACGCGAATCGCATTTCGATCACAGCCTGCCGTCTTCGTTTCGCCAGGGCGGCAATATCCCGGCGCTGTGGGCGCGTTCGCGCGGCGCGGCGACGCGAGTGGTCGGGCTCTCGTGGACCAATGAATTCCAGGCCATCGTCACGCTGCCGGGCAGTGGCATTCGCCATTCGCGCGATCTGCGTGGTCGGCGTCTGGGCCTGCCGCGACACGCGATCAGTATCGACTTCTGGCGCGCTGCGGCGCTCAAAGGTTTTCTGACTGCGCTCGAGCTCGAAGGCCTCGGGCATAGCGACGCGCAGTGGGTCGATCTACCCGAGCCGAAGCGCGAGGACGGTGAAGCTCGGATTGCCATCGGCAAGCTTGGGCAGTCGCCAGGCCATGGATCGCCGTTTCGCGGGCCGCATGAGTATGGGCTGGAAGTCGCGGCGCTGGTACGCGGCGATGTCGATGCGATTTTCGTGAAGGGCGTGGCAGGACTGGAAACCGTGCATCTGATCGACGCTCACGTGGTGATCGATCTGGGCGCCCATCCCGATCCGCTAGTGCGCATCGGCAACGGCACACCACGCACGTTGACGGTGGATCAGGCGCTCATCGACGAACGCCCCGATCTGGTTAGCCGGTTCGTGTCGGTGGTGGTGGCGGCGGGCGACTGGGCGACCCAACATGCGGCTGAAACCGTGGCCTACATCGGCCGTGAAACGCGTTCATCCGACGAGTGGGTGCGCTACGCGTATGGCAGCGAAGTGCATCGGCATCTGGAAACCAATCTCGCGCAGACCTCGATCGACGGTCTCGTGGCATTCAAGGACTTCCTGTTCGAATGGGGCTTCCTCGAGCACGATTTCGATGCGCGCGCATGGATCGAGCCGCAGCCCTATGCCGAGGTGTCGAAATATCGCCGTGCATGGGTCGCCTAGTGTGAGGTGTCCTTGCACGGCGCGCAAACCAGTAAGGAGTGAACCGTGACATTTCTGACAATGGAGGGCTCGGGTACGCATGCGCGGCGCCATGCGGCGCGCTGGAGCGGCCCGGCGGTGCGCCGTTCCAACGTGCCGGCGATTACGCCGTCGCCGCTGCTGCCACAGCGTGCTCGTGCGGTGGAGCATGAGGCCGGGGCGACGCGCAGGACATGGGGCGAGATCGGCGCTGCCACGCTGCTGATCCTCGCGTTGCACGCGGGATTCGTGCTGGTGGCGCGGTACGGGCATGTCGCACCGCTCGCGCCGGTCGTGCCGCCCAAACCGCTGCCGATGACGGTCGAACTGACGCGGCCACCCGTGCCGCTGCCGCAGGCGAAGCAGGCACCGCCGCCCGTGCCGCAGCCGGTCAAACCGCAGCCACAACCGCCGCGTCAACTGACGCGCGCCCCGGCGCCTAAACCTTCGCCTGCGGTGACGCCGCTCGTCACGCCGCCGCCGCAAGCGACGACACCGGCCGATATAGCCGCCACGCACGTGCCTGCGCCGCCCACACCGGCACCCGCCGCGCCACCCGCGCCGGTGGCTGAAACCGCGCCGATCGGCAACGCCGCGTATCTGCACAACCCGGCGCCCGACTATCCGCCGATCGCGCAAGACCAGGGATGGGAAGGGCGCGTGCTGCTGCGCGTGCATGTGCTGCCAAACGGTCAACCGGATTCAGTCGATATCAGGACCAGCAGCGGCCGCAAGATGCTCGACGCCGCCGCGTTGGCGGCGGTCCGGCGCTGGATTTTCGTGCCGGCGAAGCGGGGAGACGAAGCGGTCGACGGCTGGGTCAACGTGCCGATCGACTTCAAACTGGGCTGAAGCGCGCCGTCCGCATGACGGACGAATCTCGCGCTTTCTGTCCAGAACCGAATCTGAATCTCGAACCCAATTTCGAACCGAATCTTGAACTAAAAGGAATCGATCATCATGAATGGCATTTCAACGACTTTCATCGTGCAGGGCGCGCTCTGGCTACTGGGGATTTTCTCGGTGGTGACGTGGACCCTCATTGTCGTCAAGGCTGTGCAAAGCGTGCGCGCGAGCGTGCAGAGCCGACGCTTCGCGAAGCAGTTCTGGGCGGCCAGCAGCTTCCAGGCGGCCGCCGCGTTGGAACCCGGCGTGAGTCCGGTGGGCCGGGTTGCCGCAACCGGCTTCGAGACCTTGCAACGCGCCGACGAAGGCAATGGTCAGGATCTTGAACATAGCTGGAGCCGTCACGATCTGCTGGAGCGCCATTTGCGCCAGCAAATCCAGAACGAGCGCCGCCGCCTCGAAGCCGGCCTCGCCGTGCTCGCGTCGATCGGCAGCACCGCGCCGTTTGTCGGCCTGTTCGGTACTGTGTTCGGCATCATTCATGCGCTGACTGCGATCACGCACAGCGCGTCGGCCAGCATCGACGTAGTGGCGGGGCCGATCGGCGAAGCGCTGGTGGCAACCGGCATTGGTATCGCGGTCGCGGTGCCGGCGGTGCTCGCCTACAACTTCTTCGTACGCCGGGTGAAAGCGGCCTCGGCTGATCTCGATGGTTTCGCAACCGACTTCGTCACGCTAGCGCAGAAAGCCGGATTCCGCGTGCAGGGCGCGGCCATCCGTGCGCAGCCGAGCGTGAAGACCGTCAACGAGGCGTTCGCATAATGGCCTTCTCAACCTCCTCCGATAACGACGACGTGCTGAGCGAAATCAACATCACACCGCTCGTCGACGTGATGCTGGTGCTGCTGGTCGCGTTCATCGTCACCGCGCCGTTGCTCAACAACGCGGTGCACGTGACCCTGCCCAGCACGGTCGCCACCGCGCCGGCCGATCAGAAGCCCGCCGTGACCGTCAGTGTGGACGCGAAGGGCGTGGTGTACCTCGACAAGCGGCCCACCGATCTGCGTCTGATCGGCGCCGAGCTGTCGGCGCTCAAGGCGAACAACCCGGATGTCGCGCTCAACCTCCAGGCTGATGAAGGTGTGCCCTACGGCACGGTGGCCAAGCTGATGGCGGCGATCGAGCACGCGGGCATCAGCAAGCTGTCGGTATTGACGGCCAATAACGGCTAATCACGGTCATTGCATCATCGCGTGACCTCGCGACTCCCTACCGGAACAACTCATGAGCACTTCGGTTTCAGACAACATCCAGTCGATCTGGTATACGCGCTGTCCGGTGCCGACGCCGCTCGGCATCGCCGCGCATCTCGGCTGGCTCGACGACGAATTCGCGCGCGACGGCATTACCGTGCGCTCGTTGCAGGAAACGCAGCATGCGGCGCTGCGCGCCTCGCACGTCGATCACACGCTGGATAATTCATTTCGCCAGGGGGGCAGCATCCCGGCCTTGTGGGCACGCTCCGCTGGGGCCGATACCCGGGTGATCGCGCTGACGTGGGTGGATGAAGCGCAGGCGATCGTCGCGCTGCCCGATTCAGGCATCCGCTCGGCGAAGGACTTGCGCGGCCGTCGCGTGGGTTTGCCGAAGCGCGCTGGCGAGAAGATCGATATTTTCCGTGCTGCGGCGTTGCGCGGTTTTGTTAGCGTGCTGGACCTCGAAGGACTGTCCGCACGCGACGTTGAACTGGTCGACGTGGCGGCGGCCAATGTGCGCGAGCGTGCGGATGGCGGCGCCTTGCCCGCAGCGTCGTTCAGCAATCCGGGCAGTGTCAGCAGCCGCCGTCTCTATTCGGCGGAAATCGCGGCGCTGGTGCGGGGTGAGGTCGATGCGATCTATGTGAAGGGCTCACTCGGATTGGAGAGTGCCTACCTGATCGGCGCGCGGGTCGTGGTCGACATCGGTTTTCATCCGGAGCCGAAGGTCCGCATCAACAACGGCTCGCCGCGGCCGTTGACCGTCAATATGGCCACGCTGGACAAGCATCCGGACATCGTCAGCCGCTTTCTGGCGCGCGTGATCGACGTGGACGGCTGGGCGCGCGAGCATAAGCAGGAAGTGCTCGGCTATCTGGGCCGGGAAACCGGCTCGGGCGACGACTGGCTGCGGCTCGCTTATGGCGACGACGTGCATCAACGCCTGCGTACCGATCTCGACGACACATCGATCGCCGCACTCGACGATTTCAAGAGCTTCCTCGTGGAGTGGGGTTTTCTGCCGGCGGACTTCGATATCCACGCGTGGATCGATCCGCGCGCGCTTGCGCAATCGCATCGTTATGCGGTGCCGCGTTAGTTTTTGAACCGTTTAAACTGCCTGCGGTTTTTCTTCAAAACAGATTCGTCATCCTGATGGTCTGTATCGGATAGCTTTATCCGGCCACGCGTCAACTAGCCACCCGTGTTGGGGTGCTGCATACGCAACACCCCAACACCACCTCACGGGTGCGTCAGCAACAATCCCTACTCGCTTTGCTCGCGCAACCCTTGTGTGACGGGCTGCTTCCCCTGGCATCCGACTTGCAATAGAGAACACCATGCGTGCCGCATCGCTCGCGCACGAAGACGGGATCTCGCTTGCGGGCGCAATCAAACAACAATTGAATAAGGATAGCGAAGTCAATGTTCAAGAGAAAAACACTCGTCGTCGCGCTCGGGGGAGTGCTTGCTGGTGGTGTGCTGATATCGCCGGCATGGGCTGCGGATACCGCGGCAGCCGATGCGCCAGTCGAAGCATCCGGTGCAGCAGTCCAGGCGAAACAGAAAGCGAAGCGCGCGAACAAGGCCGCGGCCGACACGAATCTGGGAGCGGTCACGGTCACCGCGCGCCGACGCAAGGAAAGCATTCAGAAAGTACCGGTCGCCGTTACCGCGTTGAGCGGCGACACCATCAAGAACAACGAATTGCGGGTGGTCAACGACATCACCAAGTACGTGCCGAACTTCACCGCGCAATCCACTGAAGGACGCGAACGGCCACGCTGGTTCCTGCGCGGCATCGGCAGCAATGATCCGTCGGATCTGTCGCTGAGCCCGATCGGTGTCTACTTCGACGACGTCTATATCAACAGCGTGTTCGGCCAGGGTTTTCCGCTCTTCGACCTCGACCAGATCGAAGTGCTGCGCGGCCCGCAGGGCACGCTGTGGGGCAAGAATACGATCGGCGGCGCGGTCAGCCTGACCTCGAAGAAGCCGACCTTCGACGTGGACGGCTACGGCAAGGTCGGATTCGGCCAGTACAATAGCCGACTCGCCGAAGCCGCGATTGGCGGTCCGATCGGCAGCAACGACGTGCTGGCGGCGCGCATTTCGGTGTATCACGAGAACGGCGACAGCTTTTACACCAACACGGTGGCGGACGGCCGCTTCGGCGGCTTCCATGACAACGCGGTGCGCTTCCAGTTACTCGCGGTGCCGACCTCGAATTCAGATTTCCTGCTGAATATCCACGGCCGTAATTACACCGGCGGTGGCGACCCATGGCACGCACAAGGGGCTGGGCCGAACGGTGCAAACCAGTTCGGTTTCGTCGGGTCGAGCGATCCGCAAACGGTTTCGTTGAATGCGCCCTCGAGCGATCATATTGCCTCGTATGGCGGGTCGTTGACCGCGCATTGGCACATCAACAGCGCCCTGACGTTGACCTCGATTACCGCGCTGGAAGGCCTGAATCGCTGGTATCAGGACGATGAAGACTACTCGCCCAACTATGACGCGCGTTCCCACGATACGCTCGCGTCGCATCAGTTCTCCCAGGAGTTTCGTCTCGAGTCGCCGCAGAACGAGCGTCTGAGTTGGATCGCCGGTACGCACTTCTTCACCGAGGAACTGAGCGAGGAAGGCGCCGGCGGCGGCTTGCCGGACTCGCCCGGCGGCCCGGCTTCGACGTTTTACCACCTGACCGAACTGACCCAGCATACGCAAAGCGCCGCGGTGTTCGGCAGCGTGAAGTATCGCTTCACCGATCGCTTCAACCTGACCGGCGGTCTGCGCTATACGATCGAACGCAAGACGATCAATCTGACGGGCTTGCAGAATACCGGCCCCGTTGCGTTCAGCGATGTGAGCAACTGGTGGGATCCGTCGTCGATCACGTCGCCGCTCGCGGTGAGCGCGCGGCAGAATCAGACCAACACGTGGCGCGCGCCGACGTGGGACCTGACGCCTGAATACGAAATCAGCGACAACGTGCGCGCGTATGTGCGCTATGCGCGCGGCTTCCGCTCGGGCGGCTACAACGGCAGTGCGTACACGCAAAGCACCGTGTCGACGGTTACGCCTGAGTATCTGACCGACTACGAGGCGGGCATCAAGAGCGAATGGTTCGACAAGCGCCTGACCGCCAACGCGAGTGTCTTCCATTACGACTATCGCGACATTCAGGTGTTCGCGCTGGCGCCGAATCCGTTAGGCGGCGCACCGGTGTCCACATTGTCGAACGCGGGGCAGGGGCGCGCCGATGGTTTCGAGCTTGAGTTGAAGGCGCAGCCGATCAACAGCCTCTATCTGTTCGCCAATCTCGGGCTGCTGAACACGCGCTTCACTGAGTTTGCCAATGTGCCGACCGCGGTGGGTAACTCGTTCGCACGCTCGCCGCACACCACGATCGATGTGGGCGGTGAGTACCGCGTGCCGCTGCAGGTGGGGTCGATCGCGGTAGGCGGCGATATCAACTATCGCAGCACCGAGTATTTCAGCGCGACGCGTCAAACCGTACCGCAGCTGTGGCAGGCGGGTTATACGGTGATGAACGCGCATGTGTCGTACGTGTCGTCGAATCAGAAGTACATTCTGACCGGCTATGTGACGAACCTGACCAACAAGGTCTATAAAAAGCTGGAGTTGTTGCCGTCTTATGGCGCGTATCCGGTGCTGTATGGCGACCCGCGAGTCTTCGGTTTGACATTTACGGCGAAGATCTGATCGGGCGTTAGCGTGGCGTGCAACCGAGCTTAGGCACGGGTTGCACGCTTTGCCATTTTCGGCGGGAGAGGGCGCCCATCGTCACTTCGCCAGTCGTGCCCGTACGGTGTACTCGCCCTCGTCGCTCTCGTCTTCCAACATATTGGCCATCGCCGTATTGAAGTCGGGCGGCAGCGGCTCGACCGGATACCCGCGTTTTTCCCACGCGTCGAGGCCGCCCTTGAGCGCCTTGACGTGATGGATATTCTTTCGGTGCAACTGATTGACGATCCGTTTGGCCGTCGCTTCGTTGGGACACACGCAATAGACGACAATCGGCCGCTTCAGTAACTCGGGATCCAGTGGCTCGGGTGAATCGAGATCGAGCAACTGCGCGCCGGCAATCCGGTGCGATTCTTTAGCGCGGATGCTGTGCGGCCGCGCGTCGAGGATGAGCGGCGGCTCATTGGACTTCATCAGTTCGTCGAGCTGATCCGGCGAAATGCGCACATGCGCGAGCCAGCGGCGAAATTGCCAGCGGCGCACGAAGCGATAGAGGAGCGCGGCAATGAAGATCGCCGCGAACGCGTCGAAGATCGTGCCGCCGTTGTGGCGCACGAGTAGTACGAGTTGCACGATCTGATCGTGAATCGCCGCGCCGCCGATCACCCAGACGCTGGCCCACAGCGTCGCGCCGACAAAATCCCACAGAAAAAACACGCCGACGTTGATTGGCGTCGTGCCGAGCAGCGGCGCCGAGATCAGACCGAGGCCGGGCAGGAACTTGGCGATGGTGAGAATCGGCGCGCCGTACCGCTCATAGGTATTGCGTGCGACGCGCACGGTGGTGTCAAGCGAGAGCGAGAAGCGCACCAGATGATTCAGCAACCGGCGCCCATACGTGCGCCCCGTGAAGAACCATAGCGAGTCCGCAATCAGCGTCGCGCAGACGGCGGCGCCAATGACGCTGGCGTAAGAGGTCTGTCCCATGGCGGCCATCGTTCCGCCGAGGATCAGCATCGGTGCTGCCGGAATCGGCAGGCCGAGTTGCGTGACGAGCACGCTCATGAACACGGCCCACACACCCAGCGAGGGTGGAATAGCAACCGGAAAATGCCACACAACCACGCTCCTCTTGAGCCAATGAAAGGGTTTGAAACAATCGGCGCTAAGCTCGCACTCAGACGGCCTGCGTTGCGCACGGGTCGTGCAGGTTCGGTTCCCGCCGGACCGCAGCCAGCCGCACGGGGCATTTAGCCGATCTGTGCGAACGCAGTAGTACGAATGCGGATTTAAGCACAGGTTGGCCAAAGGGCGCTGCGGGGCGGGCCGAAAGCCTTAAAAAATTCAAGGAAAAAGGGAGCTTGGGCGGGTGGGGATGGGTGAGTGACGCGTATCCGCATGGCGCATGCGGTGTTCCGCGCCACGGTTGCTACAATCGTCTTACACCTACAGATACAACGGAGACACCGCATGGCAAACCTTCAGCCGATCAGCCGCTACCCCGTGCCTGAGCCGGGTGAGTGGCCAGACGACATCCGCGCCCGAATCCTCGAAGTGCAGGAGAAAGCCGGTTTTGTTCCGAACGTATTCCTGACCCTGGCGCACCGGCCGGATGAATTCCGCGCCTTTTTTGCTTATCACGACGCGTTGATGCTGAAAGAGGGCGGCTTAACCAAAGGCGAGCGCGAGATGATCGTGGTCGCCACGAGCGCCGTGAATCAGTGCCTGTATTGCGTGGTCGCGCATGGGGCGATTCTGCGTATTTACGAAAAGGCGCCGTTGCTGGCGGACCAGGTGGCCGTCAATCATCGTAAGGCGGATATCACGCCGCGCCAGAAGGCGATGCTCGACTTCGCGCTGAAGGTCTGTCGCGAATCCGGCACCGTCGACGATGCCGACTTTCAGACGCTGCGTGAGCACGGCTTTTCGGATGAAGACGTGTGGGATATCGCGGCCATCACGGCATTTTTCGGTTTGTCGAACCGGATGGCCAACGTTATTTCAATGCGCCCGAACGACGAGTTCTATCTGATGGGGCGCGTGCCGAAAGCGGCGGCGGACGCGCCGCGAAAATAGCATCGGAGCCCTTGCTGGGGACGCGTGGCGCGCGTGAGAACGGGGGTTCATGCACGTCCCCCATGCACGCCTCACGCCCGCCCTTAGGCCGTCGCCGGTTCGGGGCGAATTGACGGCGTGCTGACGGCCTTGTCGTCGATCGGGAAGTGCAGTATCGCTGCGATGAGTCCGGCGGCGACCGTCGCTTCCCACAGCAGCGAATACGAACCCGTCAGATCGAACACCAGGCCGCCTAGCCACGCGCCCAGGAACGAGCCGATCTGGTGGCTTAGAAAGCAGACTCCAAAGAGGCTGCCGAGGTGCCGGGTGCCGAACACTTTCGCCACAAGTCCGCTCGTCAGCGGCACGGTCCCGAGCCAGGTCAGCCCCATCACCGCCGCGAAGATGACGACCGAAGCGGAGGTCTTCGGCAGCAGGAAGAAGGTGCCGATCGTGACGCTGCGAATAAGGTAAAGCCAGCCGAGCACATGGTGCTGCCGGAACCGGCCGCCGAGCCAGCCGCATCCCCAACTGCCGGCCATGTTGAACAGGCCGATCAGGGCGAGCGCCGTCGCGCCCAGCCCGACAGGCATATGACAGAGCGTTAGATATTCGGGCAAATGGGTGGCGATGAACGCAAGTTGAAAACCACAGGTGAAGAAGCCAAGCGTCAGGAGCCGATATCCGCGATGCCGGGCCGCCTGGGCGAATACCTTGCGAAGCGGCGCAGCGGGCGACTCCTGGACCTGCGTGCCGACATTCGCGCGACGGTCTAGCACGATGCCAAGCGGCGCGATCAGCAGCATCAGGAAGGCCAGCACGAAGAGCGATGTAGCGATGCCCGAGCTGAGCCGGATGCTCTGCACCAGCGGGATCATCAGCACCTGTCCGGCTGAACCGCCTGCGCTAACAAGACCCATCGCCATGCTGCGTTTTTCCGGGGACGCGATGCGGCCGACCGCCGGCAACACCACACCGAACGTCGTGCAACTGACGCCGATGCCGACCAGCAGTCCCATCCCGACGATCAGCATCGGGCCCGATGGCGCGACGGCCGCAACGCCCAGGCCCGCGGCGAATGTTGTTGCGCCGAACGCGACCACGGGCGCCGAGCCATAGCGGTCCGCGGCGGCGCCCGCGAACGGTTGCGCGAAGCCCCACACCAGATTGTGCAGCGCAATGGCGAACGCGATCAGCGTGACGGGCAGGCCGCGGTCGAACGAGAACGGCCCGATGAAGAGGCCGAAGGTCTGCCGGATACCCATGGCGGCGCTCAGAATCAGCGCGCCGGCGATGATCACGAGCGTCGTCTGATTGAACGGCAAGGCGAAGCGTTTGCTCTGTGTGGTGGACATGGTTCTGATCTCCTTGGACACCATGGTCGCAGTGAGCGTCAGAAGCGGCAAAAGAAAAGTTTTTGACGACAGGTGAGCGTGGCTCACCTGCTCAGGGTGCGGGGTCAGTGGCTGGCGCGATGCAATTCCGTGGCGGCGGCATCAGATGGCGTGTCGAATTGCTCAGCCTCGCTGAGCAGCCACCGCTTGAAGTCGAACAGTTCCGGGCGCTGCTGCGCGCTATCCGCATTCTGCGCGCACACCAGCCAATAAGCGGTGGAGGTGGCGATCGTGTGTGGACTGGCTTCGACGAGTGCGCCGGTCGCGAGATCGCGGTCCACCAGCGGCCGTCTGCCGAGCGCGACGCCGAGGCCCATGCTCGCGGCTTCGAACGCAAGCTGGATCGTGTCGACGCGCAACCCGTCGTTCAAGTCGAACCCTTCGATGGCGGTCCCGTCTAGGGTGACTCCGTCTGAGGCGACCCTGTCTATGGCGACCCCGTCTGAGGCGATCCCGTCTGAGGCGATCCCGTCTATGGCGACCCCATCGATCCACGCCTGCCAGTCTTCGCTCGCCGAGTTCACGTGAATGAGCGTCGCGTGGCGCAGATCGACATTGCCGTGTTCGTCGCGCAGATTATCCAGGTAAGCAGGGCTGCACACCGGCACCAGGCGTTCGCCGAACAGACGCGTCCAGGCGGTCCCTGCGACCGGGGCGCGGCTCAGGCGAATCGCGAAATCGAAGCCGTCGACGGGAAAGCCGACCTGACGGTGCGACGTGTCGACGGTGACGTTGGCATCCGGCCAGTGTGTGCGAAAGGTGGCGAGGCGCGGCAGCAGCCAGCGCGAGGCTAAGGTGGGCGCGCAACTCAGCGCGATCGGGCGATTCGCGCGGTGGTTCGGCAGGCGCTGCGTGCCGATCGCGATCAGCGAGAACGCTTCGGATACGTACGACAGATAGTCGGCGCCCGCGGCAGTGAGCGAAATGCCGCGCGGCTCGCGCACGAACAGTTCGACGCCGAGTGACTGCTCGAGGCCGACGATGCCGTGACTAATCGCGCTCGGCGTGACGTTCAGTTCCGCGGCGGCGAGCTTGAAACTCTGATGCCTGCCGGCCGCTTCGAAGAAGCGAAGCGCTGGCAGGGGTGGCAGGCGAAGCGGCATGATGCATCCCCAAGGGCGGCGCGGCAGGCGCCGTGACGGTGCAATAGCGCGCCGGTGCGCGCATGCTGTTTCGGGAAAGGATACCTTGCAATACGGTTTCGATCGTTGTTCGCGTGTCTTCTGCGGGGTGTTGGCGCGGTGTCCAGATCCCGTCTGCATGTCGAACGGAAGCCCTCGAATGCCGTCGCGGACGGGACGTAAAATAATTCGCCGGCGGTGTCGATATGCCGGTCCGCCGTTCGTCGTGGCTATGTACGGGCAACAGGTGCGCTCGCGGTTGCGGCGCGCGGCGCCGCTATCCTGCCCTTTATCCTTTTACTGTAAGAGGAGGTGGCTGATGACTGACGTAGACCCATCCGCACAAACGCTGAAACCGGCCCGGCTGCTGGCCGACTCGCCTCGCCGGTTTCCGGGCGAGAGCGCGCAATACCGCCGTGCGCGCAACGACCTGCTGGCTGAGGAAATCCAGTTGCGCCGCCATATCGAACGCGTGGCCGCGCAGCGTCGCGCGCTGCCGCCCGGTGGTGTCGTGCCGCAGGATTATCGTTTCGAGGGCGAAGCGGGCGCAGTGACGCTATCGGAGATGTTCGGCGCGCATGACACCCTCGTCACCTACAACTGGATGTTTGGTCCGCAGCGCGCGCGACCCTGCCCGATGTGCACCTCGCTGCTGAGCGCCTACGACGGTGAAATGCCTGACATATTGCAACGCGTGGCATTTGCCGTGATCGGCCGCTCGCCGATCGACAAGCTGGTGGCGTTCAAGAAAGAGCGCGGCTGGCGGCATCTGCGGCTGTATTCGTCGGGCGGCAATCCCTTTAACCGCGACTATGCCGCCGAAGACCCGGACGGCGACGATCATCCTGCATTCAACGTGTTCACGCGTTCAGGCGGCATCGTGCGGCATTTCTGGGCCGACGAGATGGGGCCGTCGACAGCGGACCCAGGTCAGGATCCGCGCGGCGCACCCGATGTGATGCCGATCTGGACTGTACTCGACATGACGCCCGGCGGGCGAGGCAGCGACTGGTATCCGAGGCTGGAATACAGTACTGCGCCGGGTTAGTCATACTGCGCTAGTCGTGCGGTGGCACGCATGGTTGTCTTGGTCGCGTGCCTTGCGCGTGTCGCGCTGATTCGCTTGAGGCTTGGGACTTGGGACTTGGGACTTGAGAGGCGAGCGCCTACGTTCCAACGACGTGACCCTGCACGAGCGGCGTCTGCAAATAGGTCGAGACGGCGCTCGCCCGCATCGGACGGCCGAACAGATAGCCCTGCATCGCGCGCGCGCCCAGCGCCTGGACGACATCGGCTTGCGATGCCGTTTCGAGTCCTTCCACGATGCATTCGAGTCCGAGATTTCTGCACAGATCGAGCACCGACTTGACGATCTTCTTCGACGCGCTATTGGAATCCACGTCGGTCATAAAGCTGCGGTCGATCTTGATCGTGTCGAAGGGCAGGCGATGCACGTAGCTAAGGCTCGAATAGCCGGTGCCGAAATCGTCGAGTGAGACGCGGCAGCCGGCTTGCTTGATCATCGTGAGCGAGCTATGGGCCTGCTCGAAATCGCGCGTTACCGCGGTTTCCGTGATCTCGAAGTTCACGTAGTGCGCGGGCACACCGCTGTCCAACACGATATCGACCAGGCGGCGCGCGCGTGGCGAAGTCGAAATATCGATCGCGGAGAGATTGAACGACAGGTAGAGGTCGGACGGCCAGCGCGCTACTTCCTCGAGCGCTTTGCGCAGCAACACCTCAGTGACGCGCAGAATCAGATCGGTACGCTCGGCAATCCGAATGAATTCCTCAGGCCTGACTGCGCCTAGCCGCTCGTTGTGCCATCGCCCGAGCGCCTCCATGCCGATGGTGCGTTGCGTGAGCACATCGTAAATCGGCTGAAACTCGAGGAACAGCTCGGATTCCAGGTCCGCATGGCGGAGTTCCTGGGCGACCAGACTCGAGCGCCGGATCCGCGTCTCATGTTCTGTCGAGAAGATGACCGGTGTGCCACGGCGGCTTTCCTTGCCGACGTACAAGGCGGCGTCGGCGCGTTCGAAAACTTGCTGGACGGTCGTGCCCGCTTCCGGAAACGCTGCCCAGCCGATCGTTCCTGTCAGTTCCGCGACATTGCCGGCCACCCGATAGGGCTGGGAGAGCGCTTCGCAGACGCGCTCTCCCAGCTCGACCAGCGTCTCGTTGGCCAGCTTGTGCTGGGCCAGCACGCCGAATTCGTCACCGCCCAGACGCGCGAAGAAAATGCCAGGCTCGGCGAGCGCCAGCAGTCGCACGCCGACTTCCTGGAGCACGAGGTCGCCGCTTGCATGTCCGTAGATATCGTTGACCTGTTTGAAGCCGTCGAGATCGATCAGCCCGACATTGAAGCCACCGCCGGTGCCGAGCGCCTGTTCCGATAGCGCGCGCAGCGAGGCGAAGAAGCTGCGCCGATTGGGCAGATCGGTCAGGCTGTCGATGCTCGCGAGCCGGAAGTTGTCGTCACTGAGTGTTTGCGTTTTCTGCTGGCTCACCTGCAATTCGCGCTGCGCGTGCACGACGCCGGCGAAAGTCCGGTAATAGAGTTCGATGATGAAGGCGAGTGCGACGCCGACCAGGGTCATGTCGATCGCCATCGCGATGAAGATAGGCGAGCGCGTGTAAACCAGAAACGTCGCAAAGCTTAGGACGACGATTGAGAGC
This sequence comes from Burkholderia sp. GAS332, assembly GCA_900142905.1. Lineage (NCBI taxonomy): Bacteria > Pseudomonadati > Pseudomonadota > Betaproteobacteria > Burkholderiales > Burkholderiaceae > Burkholderia > Burkholderia sp. GAS332. Next base: position 1,089,705 of record FSRV01000002.1, read on the forward strand.
AGAAGCAGGGCGGCCGCCCGCAGATGCATGAGACAGAATACGCAGCCGACCAAGGTCGTCGCCATGTAAAACGTGACTTGCGCCTGCTCATAGGCGGTGCCGTAGGGAAACAGCAAGAGCGACCAGCAGCTGAAGGCGGCGCCGAAGATGCCCGTAAGCCAGACCAGCTTGCGCAGTTCGGGCACGGCCTTGTCGTGCGTCAGGACCCGGTGCCGGGCCCGCCACCAGCGCACGCAACGGATGATGCACAGCGTGCAGAGCACCCCCGGAAAGTAGAGGGACAACCATGCCGGCGCCGACCCCAGATGGGTGATGGCGACAGCTAGCGTGTTCACGAGCAGAATGAAATAGAGCAGCGGTATCTGGCGGCCGAATGCCTGGAGTTGCGAGCGCACGAGCTCAGGGTCGCCTTCCGCGACCGACAGCGCTTCCCTCAATCTGGCTAACCGAACCATTCCCGTCCTTGTAACGTTTGCGTCGCACACGCAGCTTTGTATATCGGCCGCGTCGCTGAGACCTTGAGGGCATTTTCAGGGGAAATGAAGCGTGCGCATTAAACGAGCGGTAAATACGCCCGGCGAGCGAGTCGGCCATGAGTCATTTATGCAGTGTCAGCTTGCACGAGATTTGCTGATCCAGGGCGCCGGGGCATGCCCGGATTCGCCCTGCCGGCCGGCCTTGCGCAGGCGATATCGCAGGCCGCCGCGGTGGCGTGAGATCCGACGGCGAGCATCGCGCATGTTGCAATATGGAGAATTTTCATTGTTTTATTCTTTCCAGATTCTTTATTGTTGAGCGCGGCGGGGTGCTGAATGCCAAATCGTTGCGATCCACCATAAGATATTAAAAAAGCGTGGCTGCAACCGGTTTGCCGCCGCTAAAGCACTGAAATTGCAACGGATTGTGATAAGCCGCGAGCAGCCGTAAAGCAGGAGAAACGCGTAAGCGCGCGATTCTTATAGGACTTTGGGACAAAAAAACGTCAAATTGCCGCTGGGCGGGCGATACAAGGCTTACATCCAACGTTTGCGCGAATACGCGCCTATGCGTTAGTGTGTCGGTCCCGGCGCAACAGAAGTGGCGCCGGTTCCATGATTACCATACGGGAAGTGCTATGAACAAACAGGAACTGATTGATGCAGTCGCCGCAGCGACGGGCGAAAGCAAAGCGGCCACCGGCCAAACCATCGACGCTATTGTCGAAGCGGTGACCAAAGCCGTGGTGGGTGGTGATACGGTGCAACTGGTCGGTTTCGGTTCTTTCTCGACCGGCGCGCGCGCAGCACGCGTGGGCCGCAATCCGTCGACGGGTGCCGAGATCCAGATCGCGGCAGCTAAGACGGTGAAGTTCACCGCCGGCAAGGCATTCAAGGAAGCCGTCAACGCGTCGTAATGCAACGCGCCTCGCGCCGGAGCATCCACGCGCGTTGCTGTAGCGTGCGGTGCCCGATGCATCGGGTGTGAGGAATCACGCGCTGCCCAACCCCGGTAAGCGGGTTTAATCGGTGGTTGGTGCGGCGCGTGTGGCGCGGGTTGGCACTTATGCCGTTGTTGTTGTTGTTGTTAGCTTCTGTTTTTGCGTCATGCACGCTCGCCTTCCGGTTGCTGGTTGCGCGAGATCGTGCAGGCCGCGTCGGTGAGTTCAGCCCGCGCGGCGTTTTCGCGTCGCTTCGGCCAGGGTGTCGAGCGTGGGTTCGGTTTGCGCCCAGCTTACGCAGGCGTCTGTAATCGACACGCCGTGACGCAGCGGCACACCGGCTTTCAGATCCTGACGGCCTTCTTCCAGATGACTTTCGAGCATGACGCCGATAATGCGGCGCTCGCGCTGCGAGAGTTGCTGCGCCAGATTCTGCACCACCTCCAGTTGACGCAAATGCGATTTGCCTGAGTTCGCATGCGAACAGTCGATCATGACCTGCTCGCGCAGGCCAGCCGATTTGAGCGCTGCGCAGGTGGCTTCCACGGATGCGCTGTCGTAATTCGGCCCTTTCTTGCCGCCGCGCAAGATAACGTGCGCGTCGTCATTGCCACGCGTTTCGAAGATCGCGGCCATCCCCATCTTGGTCATCCCCATGAACGCATGGCTCGCGCGTGCCGCCACGATCGCGTCCGCGGCGATCTGCACGCCGCCGTCCGTGCCGTTCTTGAAGCCGATCGGGCAGCTCAGCCCCGATGCGAGCTGCCGGTGACTTGGGCTCTCGGTCGTGCGCGCGCCGATCGCACCCCACGCGATCAGATCCGCGATGTACTGCGGACTAAGCAGGTCGAGAAATTCGGTGGCCGTGGGCAAGCCGAGACCGTTGATGTCGAGCAGCAGTTGCCGTGCGAGACGCAGACCCTCGTTGATGCGGAAGCTGCCATCGAGACGCGGGTCGTTGATATAGCCTTTCCAGCCTACCGTGGTGCGCGGTTTTTCGAAGTAGACCCGCATGATGATGAGCAGATCGTCTTTATAGGTCTGTGCCGCGACTTTGAGCTTGTGCGCGTATTCGATTGCCTGGTCGTGGTCGTGAATCGAACACGGGCCGACGATGATCACGAGCCGGTCGTCACGGCCGTGCAGAATGTCGGCGATTTCCGCGCGGGTTTTCTCGACAAGCGTTTGCACCGGCTGCGGCACAGGCAACTCGTCCTGCAGCAGGGCGGGGGAAATCAGCGGACGTACCGCGCCGATACGAACGTCGTCGATGCGCGTGGTGTCCTGGGTGGCGTCGGCCGAGCCGACTTCCTGATCGTGCAAAGGATTGTCGATGGCGCTCAAAATAATCTCCCGGACCTTGTATGTGGGGGTGGCCTTGCGGCCTGAATGGGGGGTGTTGGTGCGTTTGGGTTCGCTGCCGGGATTATGACACTCGCGCGTGTGGGCCGGATGACCGTTACTCGAGGCGTTTGATCAGCGCCATGGCGGCGGCCGGATTGCGTTCTTTGAAGCCGCTGATGACGTAGAGGTAGACGTCGCGTGCCGTGGTTTTCGCGGGGGTTGCGGCTGAGGTTTCCAGGTCGTCCGGTGTGGCGCCTGCGGCGAGTTGGCGGGCGCGTTCGACCCAGGCGTCGAGGGCTTTGGCTGAATAGCCTTTGGCCTCTTTGTCGCTGGTACCCATGATGCGGGCGTAGACGAATGGCGCGGTGATGTCGGCGATTTGCGGGTACTCGCTGTCGGCTGCCAGCACGATGGCGACTTTGTACTTTCTGGCTAGCGCGATGAATTCTGGGGTCTTGAAGCTGTCGTTGCGGACTTCAATGGCGTGTCTTAGCGATTGGCCTTCGATGCTGGCGGGCAGCAGTTTGAGGAAGGCTTCGAAGTCTTCCGGGGCGAACTTTTTGGTGGTGGCGAATTGCCAGTTGATTGGGCCTAGTTTCTGTTTTAGCAGGAGCACGCCGCTGGCGAAGAAGCGTTCGATGGTTTCGTTGGCGTCTGCCAGGATTTTTCTGTTTGTTGCGTAGCGGGGGGCTTTTAGTGAGAAGACGAAATCTTCCGGGGTTTCCTGGTACCACTTTTCGTAGCTTGCTGGTTTTTGCAAGCCGTAGAAGGTACCGTTGATTTCAATCGATGTGAGGTTTTGGCTCGCGTGTTGGAGTTCGCGGCTTTGCGTGAGGTCTGAGGGGTAGAAGGTGCCGCGCCAGGGGGCATAGGTCCAACCGCCTATGCCGATTCGGATTTTGCCGCTTTTCGGGGATGGCATTTCTCTCTGCCTCTTTGGGGTGGCTTCGCCGGGAGGGTAGATTAACGCATTTTGTTTTGGGTTTGGCCTGCGGGGCGGTTGTTTTGGTCTTGTTTGCCTACGGCGTTGGGCATTGCCGGGTTTGTTTGCCTGAGCGGCGCTTTCTGCCTGTATGCCTACGGTGTTGGCCTTTCCTTGATTTGATATTGGTTTATTAGCGTTGCCCCTGTGCGGGGCGGCACCTACTTTTCTTTGCCGGCCGCAAAGAAAAGTAGGCAAAAGAAAGCGGCTCGAAGCCCCTGCTAAGCGGGTCCCCCGCACAGCCACGGTAGTGGGGCATCTGGAATCTGTGCTCTCGCACATTCAGCCCTGGTGACAAGGCCGTCATACTTCCGGCGGCGCTGCGCGCGCCGAAGCACATTTCTTAAACCCGTACGCCTGGCGTTCGCGTTTTTCTCGGAACACCGGTTCATCATTGCGCGGTCGCCGCCAGACATTTCATTCGGAGTGCGTGTCGCTCGAAAGAGCACAGACGCCTCGCCGAGGCGAAGCCGATGGCCCCCACCGCCCTTGAACGAAGCCCCCGGTTTCCCTGGCAGACCCATCCGCGACGCACGCAGTGCGGAGTGGGAGCTGATGAGCCCTTTGTCACTGACGCGGAGTGTGCGAGGGCACGGATTCCAGATGCACCACTACCGTGGCTGTGCGGGGGACCCGCTTAGCAGGGGCTTCGAGCCGCTTTCTTTTGCCTATCTTTTCTTTGCGGCGGCAAAGAAAAGTAGGTGCTGCCCCGCACAGGGGCAACGCTAATAGACCAATATCAAATCAAGGAAAGGCCAACACCGTGAGGGCACAGACAAAAAGCGCCGCGCAGGCAAACAAACCAGGCAAAGCCCAACGCCGCAGGCATACAAAAAACAAGCGCCGCGCAGGCAAAAACAACCCAAACCTCTATTCACCGTCAGGTGCCCGCATTGCCTCTTCAAACCGCCGGTTCGCCTCAGCCACCTCGGCCCTAAACTGCTGCAAAGCACTAACCGCCACATCCGGCGGCGTCAAAGCCCCCCACAACACATCGATCAACTGCTCCGCGGTAGCGTCAATATCAATATGCCGATTCGCCAGCGTGGCGTCCCAAAGCACATGTTCCATCGGCCCAAACACCATCGACCGCAACAACCTCAACGGCATATCAGCCCGAATCTGCCCCGTCTCCTGGCCCTGCGCCAGCACCCGCATTAACGGCGCCGTATACCGCCGCTGCAACTCGGTCAGCGCCTCACTCAACTCATGATGCCGGGCCCGCCCCTCAGACAACACCAAAGCACACAGGTCAGTGCCATTGACCAGCATCAACCGCAAATGCGTCCGCACAATAAAAGCAAACTGCTGCCGCACACTGCCATCACGCGGCAACCCCGACTCGATCGCTTCAATGATCTCGTCGTACCAGTCGCCGATCACCCGCGCGCATAACTCGCGCTTGCCGCGAAAATAACTGAATACAGTCGCCTCGGAAATGCCCAGGCGCTGCGCAATCTCCGCCGTCGTCGCGCGCTCGTAGCCCTTCTCGGAGAACACGTCGCGGCCCGCCTGCAAGATCTCCTTCACGCGCTGCTGCGACTTGCGCCCGGCCGGCTGGCGGCGCGAGGCAGGTAACTCAGCCTTCAAGGCAACCGTCATATGAGTCCAGTTCAGTTTTGTGAGGCCAATAGCCTCGGTGATGCCGATCCCATCACTGTATAGCGGCCCCAGACACCTGCCAACCAGTTTCTGAGTGATACTCAAAAATACCACTTGACGCTTACGTAAATCTGGCGTGAAATGCGCCTTGAACGTTTCGCGCCTCGTGCAGGGTGATGAGGGCGGCCCATAAAGCCGCCGCCGTCCGCTGAGCCGCACTCAGACGAGCCGGTGCCCACCCAGGCGGACCGGCCGCCAACGAACTCTGGAGACACAGCAATGAGCAACCTGCCCGGTTTGCAATTCCCGCTCGGCGAAGAAATCGAAATGCTGCGTGACAGCATCGCCGGATTCGCTGCCAAAGAAATCGCCCCGCGGGCCGCGGAAATCGACCGCACCGACCAGTTCCCCATGGACCTGTGGCGCAAATTCGGCGACCTGGGCGTGCTCGGCATGACGGTCTCAGAGGAATACGGCGGCGCGAACATGGGCTATACGGCGCACATGATCGCGATGGAAGAAATCTCGCGCGCCTCGGCATCGGTCGGTCTCTCATACGGCGCGCACTCGAATCTGTGCGTCAACCAGATTCATCGCAACGGCACGGCAGCGCAAAAGGAAAAGTATCTACCCAAACTCGTCTCCGGTGAGCACATCGGCGCACTCGCCATGAGCGAGCCGAACGCGGGTTCGGACGTCGTCAGCATGAAGCTGCGTGCGGACAAGAAGGGCGATCACTATGTGCTGAACGGCACGAAAATGTGGATCACCAACGGCCCGGATTGCGACACGCTCGTCGTCTATGCCAAAACCGATCTCGAAGCGAATTCGCGGGGCATTACCGCGTTTATCGTCGAGAAGGGCATGAAGGGTTTCTCGGTCGCGCAAAAGCTCGACAAGCTCGGCATGCGTGGGTCGCACACCGGTGAACTGGTGTTCCAGGACGTGGAAGTGCCGGAAGAAAATATTCTCGGCCAGTTGAACGGCGGCGTGAAGGTGCTGATGAGCGGCCTCGATTACGAACGCGCCGTGCTCGCCGGCGGCCCGACCGGCATCATGGTCGCGGTCATGGATGCGGTCGTGCCGTATATCCACGACCGCAAGCAGTTCGGCCAGCCGATCGGCGAGTTCCAGCTGATTCAAGGCAAGGTCGCCGATCTGTACACCACGCTGCAAGCGTGCCGCGCGTATCTCTACGCAGTGGGCCGGCAACTCGACACGCTCGGTAACGGACATGTGCGCCAAGTGCGTAAGGACTGCGCGGGCGTGATTCTCTATACCGCTGAAAAAGCGACCTGGATGGCTGGTGAGGCGATTCAGATTCTTGGTGGTAATGGCTATATCAACGAGTATCCGGTCGGCCGTCTGTGGCGCGATGCGAAGCTTTATGAAATCGGCGCGGGCACGAGCGAAATTCGCCGCATGTTGATCGGCCGCGAACTGTTCGCCGAAACGGCCTGAGCCACAGCACTGCGCGTCGCTGCAGGCCTACAAAAAGCGGCTATAGCAAACAACTTGCATGGGACCAGAGTAAGTGCTTTGCATGGGACCAGAGTAACGAGCTTTGCATGGGATCGGAGTAGCGCGCTAAAGCGCGAACTCCGATCTACAGCTAAAGCGCGAACTCTGGTCGACAGCTGAAGCGCTAACTCGGGTCGACTCGCACTTTGCATGGGACCCGAGTAAGCGCTTAAGCGCTAACTCGGGTCGACACCGGAGAAGCCACGCAATGCCGATCATCGAATCAAAACTGAATCCGCGCTCGGACGACTTCCGCACCAATGCGGCGGCGCTCGAAGCGCTGGTCGCCGATCTTCGCGCGAAGATCGAGAAACTCGCGCTGGGCGGCGGGCAAGCGGCGCGCGATAAACACACGGGCCGCGGCAAACTGCTGCCGCGTGAGCGCATCGAGAAACTGCTCGATCCAGGCACGCCGTTTCTCGAGTTCTCGCAACTCGCGGCCTATGGCATGTACCACAACGACGCGCCGGGCGCGGGTGTCATCACCGGCATTGGCCGCATCGCGGGGCAGGAGTGCGTGATCGTCTGCAACGACGCGACGGTCAAGGGCGGGACTTACTATCCGGTCACCGTCAAAAAGCACGTGCGGGCGCAGGAAATCGCCGCCGAAAATCATTTGCCGTGCGTCTACCTCGTCGACTCGGGCGGTGCGAATCTGCCGAATCAGGACGATGTGTTCCCCGATCGCGATCACTTCGGCCGCATCTTCTTTAATCAGGCCAATCTGTCCGCGGCAGGCATTCCGCAAATCGCCGTCGTGATGGGCTCGTGCACGGCAGGCGGCGCCTACGTGCCGGCCATGAGCGATGAGTCGATCATCGTCAAGAATCAGGGGACGATTTTCCTCGGCGGCCCGCCGCTCGTCAAAGCCGCAACGGGTGAAGTGGTGAGCGCGGAAGACCTCGGCGGCGGCGACGTGCATACGCGCTTGTCGGGCGTGGTCGATCATCTCGCGCAGAACGATGCGCATGCGTTGGGCATTGCGCGCAGCATCGTCGGCAATCTGAATCGCACGAAGCAGGTGCCGGTGGCGTTGCAGGAACCGAAGCCGCCGCGCTATGACGTGAAGAGCATGTATGGCGTGATTCCCGTCGATACGCGCAAGCCGTTCGATATTCGCGAGGTGATCGCGCGCATCGTCGACGATTCCGCTTTCGACGAATTCAAGGCCCGCTACGGTACGACGCTCGTGTGTGGCTTCGCGCATATCTGGGGGCATCCGGTCGGCATCATCGCGAACAATGGCATCCTGTTTTCGGAGTCGGCGCTCAAGGGCGCGCACTTCATCGAACTGTGCTGCCAGCGCAAGATTCCGCTGGTGTTCCTGCAGAACATCACGGGCTTCATGGTGGGCCGCAAGTACGAAAACGAAGGCATCGCGCGTAACGGCGCGAAGATGGTGACGGCCGTGGCCACGGCGAAGGTGCCGAAGTTCACGGTGATCATCGGCGGTTCGTTCGGGGCCGGCAACTATGGCATGTGCGGCCGCGCGTATTCGCCGCGCTTCCTGTGGATGTGGCCGAACGCGCGCATTTCGGTGATGGGCGGCGAGCAGGCGGCGTCGGTGCTGGCCACGGTCAAGCGCGACGGCATCGAAGGCAAGGGTGGTGCGTGGAGCGCCGAGGAGGAAGAGGCGTTCAAGCAGCCGATCCGCGATCAATACGAGCACCAGGGCCACCCGTATTACGCGAGCGCGCGTCTGTGGGACGACGGTGTGATCGACCCTGCGCAAACCCGCGACGTGCTCGGCCTCGGCCTCTCGGCGACGATGAACGCGCCGATCGAAGACACGCGTTTCGGCGTGTTCAGAATGTGACAGCGCGCTACGCGCAGGAGCTGCAACGATGCAACACGAAACGCTGACTGTTTCTCTCGCGGGTCAGATCGCCACGGTCACGCTGAATCGGCCGGACGTGCGCAACGCGTTCAACGAAACGATGATTGCCGAACTGACGTCGGCTTTCACCGCCTTGAACACGCACGACGACGTGCGCGCGGTCGTGCTCGCCGCGAACGGCAAGGCGTTCTGCGCGGGCGCCGATCTGAACTGGATGAAGAAGATGGCCGGCTACTCGGCCGAGGAGAACTTTGACGACGCGATGCTGCTCGCGAACATGCTGTCGTCGATCTATCGCTGCAACAAACCGGTGATCGCGCGTGTGAACGGCGACGCGTACGCGGGCGGCATGGGTTTGATCTCGGCGTGCGATATCGTCGTGGCGGTGGACAGTGCGCGTTTTTGCCTCTCGGAGGCGCGTCTCGGTTTGATCCCTGCGACCATTGCGCCGTATGTGATCCGCGCGTTGGGCGAGCAGGCGTCGCGGCGCTACTTCACGACCGCCGAGCAGTTCGATTGCGCGACGGCGTTGCGCCTCGGCCTTGTCAGTGAAGCGGTCAGCGCGGAGCAACTCGACGCGACCGTGCAGCAGATCGCCGAAACGCTCTGCGCAAACGGTCCGCAAGCCGTGCGTGCCTGCAAGCAGCTCGTGCAGGACATCGCCGGTCACGCGTTGAACGAGGCCATGATCGAAGATACTGCGGTGCGCATTGCCCGCACGCGAGCCGGTGCGGAAGGCCGTGAAGGCGTCGCGTCGTTCCTCGACAAGCGCACGCCGTCCTGGCGCGATTGACATGCCGTTGAAACGTCACTGAAACATAACTGAAGCGCACCTGAAGCGCGGGCAAGTCCCCACTCCGGGGTGCTGCCCGGCCTTCGCCAGAACAACACAGCCCCGAACGGGACACTTCACCGAGACACCTCATGTTCAATAAGATCCTGATTGCCAACCGCGGCGAGATTGCCTGCCGGGTCGCCGCGACCTGCAAGCGGCTCGGTATCGCGAGCGTGGCCGTGTATTCCGATGCGGACGCCAACGCGAAACACGTGGCCGCCTGTGACGAGGCGGTGCATATCGGCGGATCGACCGCGGCGGAAAGCTATCTGCGCGTCGAACGCATTATCGAAGCCGCGCGTGCGACCGGCGCACAAGCGGTGCATCCAGGTTACGGTTTCCTGTCGGAAAACGAAGACTTTGCGCATGCCTGCGAAGCGGCCGGCATCGTCTTCATCGGACCGCCGGTCGAAGCGATCGCCGCGATGGGTTCGAAGGCGGCCGCGAAAGCGCTGATGCATGCGGCTGCTGTGCCGCTCGTGCCGGGTTATCACGGCGACGACCAGGATCCGCAATTGCTGCATCGCGAAGCCGATGCGATCGGTTATCCGGTCTTGCTGAAGGCGAGTGCGGGGGGCGGCGGCAAAGGCATGCGCGTCGTCGAGCGCACGGAAGATTTCACGGCGGCATTGGCATCGTGCAAACGCGAAGCGGCCAGCAGTTTCGGCAACGATCGCGTGCTGATCGAAAAGTATCTGACGCGGCCGCGTCACGTGGAAGTGCAGGTGTTCGCGGACCGTCACGGCGGCGCGGTGTATCTGTTCGACCGCGACTGCTCGGTGCAGCGGCGGCACCAGAAGGTGCTGGAAGAAGCGCCGGCGCCGGGCTTGTCCGCGGAAATCAAACGCGAGATGGGCGAAGCGGCCGTGGCCGCCGCGCGTGCGGTGAATTACGTCGGTGCGGGCACGGTCGAGTTCATCATGACCAGCACGGGCGATTTCTACTTCATGGAGATGAACACGCGCCTCCAGGTCGAGCATCCGGTCACGGAAATGGTGACGGGGCAGGACCTGGTGGAATGGCAACTGCGCGTCGCAGCGGACGAACCGCTGCCGCTCACGCAGCAAGAGCTGAAAATCGATGGCCACGCGATCGAAGCGCGTATTTACGCCGAACATCCGGCACGCGGCTTCCTCCCGTCGACGGGCACGCTCAAGCATCTGCGCATGCCGGAAGGCGTTGAATTCACCATCAGCGCGGCAGGCGCGGGCGACTCGGATCGCAAAGCGCCGGTACGCATCGACAGCGGCGTGCGCGAGGGCGACACCATCACGCCGTTCTACGATCCGATGATTGCCAAGCTGATCGTCCACGGTGCGACGCGCGAAGAGGCGCTCGCGCGTATGAATCGCGCGCTGCGTGCCTGCGAAGTGGTCGGTCCGCACACCAACGTCGAGTTCCTGCAACGCATCGTCACGAGCGAGCCGTTCGCGACCGGCGATCTCGATACGGGGTTGATCGAGCGTCATCACGATGCCTTGTTCGCGCCCGTCAAGAAACCCTTCAAGGAAGCCCTGGCGCTCGCCTGCGCCGCGTTGCTGACGCGCGAAGGCGGCACCGCGCACGGCGCGTCGCCGTGGGATGCGCTATCGCACTGGCGCCTGAACAGCGGCTATACGCAGACACTCGGCTGGCGCACTATCGACAACAGTGACAACGAAAGCGTTTTCCCGGTCACGTTTGCGCGCGACGGCGCCACCCAAACGCTCGAACACGACGGCGTGCGCGAGGACTTCACGTGGTCGGCCGGCACAGGCCAGCATGAATACCGCGCGACGATCGGCGATGCGCGGGTAACAGGGCGCGTTTTTATCGACGGCGATACGTTCCACGTGTTCTGCCTCGGCGAGGCGCTGGCATTCGAGTGGCAGAACCTGCTCGCGCATGCCGCGGATGCTGAAGGCGGCGAAGGCCGTTTGACCGCGCCGATGCCGGGCAAGGTGATCGCGGTGCTGGTCGAACCGGGCGCGGTGGTGGAGAAGGGCACGCCGCTGATCGTGATGGAAGCGATGAAGATGGAGCACACGATCGGCGCGCCGGCGGCAGGCACGGTGAAGGAAGTGCTGTATGCGGTCGGCGATCAGGTCGCCGATGGGGCGCAGCTTCTCGTGCTGGATGTGGGGTAACCGCGGGATTCAAGCGAGGCGCGCGTAGCCGGTGGCGCGCGCTTCGTTTTCGAGTTGCTCGATCCGTTGGTAGTCCGTGAGCGGCAACGCCGAAAAGCCTTTCAAACGCAGGCGTTTGGCCCGCTCAGGCTGGGCAAGGTGCGCTTCGTTCAGTGCCTCGCGCAGCGTCTCGATCGTCGCGGCCGGCACGTTGTGGGAGGCGATCAAAGGCAAACCCGGCGATGCTGCCGTCACACCGATTTGCCGAACCCTACGCGCCAGTTCCGGCAATTCATCGCAGACAAACGCGAACGTCACGCAGTCGATCGCGGCGACGTCCGCACGATTGTCGACCACCGCTCGCAATGAGCCAAGATGGGAACCGGTGCGCAGAACCGCGCTGAAGAATGCGCCGTCGCGCGCAAGCGGCGCCACCGCGTGGCGAAACACATTCATGCCGCTATTCGAGTCGTCCTGATTGTAGGCGGCGCGGGTGCCACGGCACGCCGCGAGCGAGTCGAACTGAGCCTCCGCCCGCGTGACCAGCACGCTCGAATAATCCGCGCCTTCGCAACCCGGCGCGTCGAATCGCGGCGTGGCGATCAGCTGAACCTGCTCGTTTAAACCGTGCATCAAGGGGTAGCCACAGGTCTGCGAGAGCAGTACGTTGGGGCGCCGCCAGAAGCCATGCAGTTCCTCGTCGGGTTCGACGATGCGGCACGCCGGCTTGACCCTGCGCAGGACGTCGTCCAGCCACTCGCCCCACGCGGTGGCGAGCGCGGGCGTCACGTTGTACATCGGCAGGGCGGCGATCCAGGTCATGGACGCGATTCTGGCATACCTAATGTCTGACCATTCGGAATTCGTCCAGACCCAAGCGCACCGGCTCGGTCTGTTTGAACGGCCATTTACATTCCACCACCTTCAATATTTCCAGTTGCGAGTCTTCGAACGCGACGAGCAAATCCTTGCGCCGCTTGCTGGCGGCCCCGCAATAGGTCATCAGTGCCTCAGCGCTGACCTCGAAGACCTGCACCCGATCGTCAAAACAAACCCGGAAGGCGACAGTGGCGCATTCCGTGACACAGGGCCTAAATCCTTCATCGACATATACCGACATGACAACCTCCCACCGCACGCCTGAGTGGTCAGCATGGCAAGCCGTCGGCTTTCGGTCTGTGGGAAAACCGGCATTCGGTGTGAAAATGCCGGGCACCCGCTTCACCTTGCCGGTTGGAAACGGAACTCACCCGCGTGGAAGCATGCGTAATCGGATTTTGCACCAGGATGCGGGGTCCGTCATTCAGAGTTCCAGCGACAGGCCGTCCGTCGCGACTGCATGACCGGCAACCGGGCGCCCCATGCAGATGAGGGCGTGGCCTGCGTCGATGGCGGCGTCCGTGGGTTCTTCGTAAGCGACGCGGCCGTTCACCACGCGCGTGGAGCAGGTTCCGCATATTCCGGAGCGGCAACTCGACTGCGCGGCGATGCCGCATGCCTCGGCGAATTCGAGCAGCGTGCCGTCCTTTGGCCGCCATTGAACCGTGCGCTGCGATCGCGCGAACGTCACGGATATGCCAATCCCGTCGCTTTCCGGTACGGTCGCGGGCTGCGTGCCGCGTGCGTCTTCCTGCACCGCCGTGGGGATTGCAGGCGTGCGCTTGACGGTTGCCGGTCCAAACGCCTCGAAGCGGATTCTGTTATCGGCGACGTTGAGCGCGCGCAATCCTTCATACAGTTCGCGCATGAACGATTCGGGACCACACAGATAGAAGTCGTAGTCGTCGAACGGTAGGGCGCGCTTGATTTCAGCCATGCTCACGCGACCGGGCAACGTGCCGGAAGGTGCGTGGGTGGCCCGGTCGGCGGCGCTGTCGAACAGGTGCATCGAGATCGCCGGGTGGTGCGACGCAAGTTCCTTCAAGTGCGCACCGAACGGCCGATCGCCGTCGCTTCGCGCGCCATGGAAGAAATACAGTGGCTTGGGCGGCGTATGCGGTTCACGGGTTGCAATGGCGTGATGCAGCATTGCGATCATCGGCGTGATGCCGATGCCCGCCGAAATGAACACTGCCGGGCGCGGGCTCGCTGAATCGTAGGTGAATGCGCCGCGCGGTGCCATCGCTTCGACCTGCATGCCGGCGGCGAAGCGTTCGTGCAGCCAGCTGGAGCCGACTCCGTCGCGCTTCACGGTGATCCGGTACTGCTGCCGGTTGCTCGCGTCGGACAGCGTATAGGTGCGCGTCAGCGGCTTGTCCAGACCGTCGACCGGCACGCGGATCGGCAAGTACTGGCCGGCCTCGTACGCCGGCAAGGGCGTGCCGCCCGTCGATTCAAAATAGAACGAGCGGATCATCGGTGTTTCTTCGTGGACGGCGGCGATCCTGAGCTTCTTCCACGGCGATTCGAGCGGTGGAGCGGGCGGTGAGGCACGTAGTGAATCGGAGGGTGAAGCGCGCGTCACGAACTGCGGCGCATAGGCGACTTCGGACCAGCGAAACGGTAACGCCTTGCGGCTGCGCCGTACTTCGGTAATGCGAAAGCGCACGAGGCGCTCGGCCAGCGGGAAATCGGCCAGTTCCGGACCGTCCCAGACGATCTCGGCAAGGGCCGCGACGTACAGCAGGTCACCGCTTGCGAAGTCGACGAACAGCAAGCCGGCGCGCGGATCGTGGAGCAGATTGCCCAGGGTGTTGAAGAGGCGATTGCCGCTGAAATCGGGCGTTGTCAGCGTGGTGGCGTCGTCAATGCGCACGAAGCCCGGCATGCCGCCGCGATGCGACACGTCGGCGCCGCGAGCCGGGCCGGCTTCTTCGGCGACATTGGCGCTGGCGATAAAGAACGTATCCGCGTTGGCCAGCAAGGCGCGGTCCGCCTCGCTGAGTTGGGCCGCCGTCTCGACGGGTGTCCGCGTGCTGCTTTCGCCGCGCGCGACGAAGGTCGGCGTACGGCTTTGAATGTATTTTGCGCAGTTGCCGAAGCTTTGCATGACCTCGAGCATGACGGTGTGGCCCTCTACCGAGGACACGACGCCGTTGACGCGATTGCGCCGGCGTGTCTGCGCTTGCAGTCCCAGGCCACCGATCAGCATGCCGGGCTGCCAGCGGCCCGCCAGTGGATCGCCCGCTAAAACGCCGCCGTCGATCCGCAAGGTGCGTGCGTCAGGGGACGATACAAAGCCCGGTTCGGCGGCGCGCAGGGTGGCCCATGGTTGGCCGTTTGCATCGATACCACCGAACACCATGAACGGCTGCTCGGAGAAAAACTGCCGATGCTGATCCGGCATATGTCGACGAATGCCTCGGCGACCGGTCGACTCCGCCTCCTCGGTCACGCCTGCACGCTGCTGTACCACGACTTCGCCGGCGTGAAAGGGCGACTCGGCGGCGTCCCAACCGCGCGGCGCGCTGGAAGAAAGGGAAGACATATCGGCCTCTGCCGGTTACGGCGTGTGCGTTGCTCAGGTTACGCGGCGACCAGTCCGGCTTTCGTCGCCGGCATCGCAATGAAGCGTGGCAGGGCTTCGACACGACGCAGCCATGCCCGGATGTTCGGGTACGGCTCGAGCGATATGCCGCCTTCCGGCGCATGCGCGATATACGTGTGCGCGGCGATGTCGGCAATGCTCACACGGTCGCCTGCCGCGAAATCTTTGTTGGCAAGCTCCGCGTCGAGCACCTCGAACAGCTTCAGGGCAATGTTCTGCGCGGTGTCGAGATGGAGTGGCGCGCCGAATACCGTGACCAGCCGGGCGGCGCACGGTCCGTAAGCGATCTGCCCGGCCGCGAGCGAGAGCCAGCGTTGCACGGCCGCGGCGCCAAGCGCGTCTTCCGGCAGCCATGAGGCGTCGCCATAGCGTTTCGCCAGATAGACGAGGATCGCATTGGAATCGAACAGCACCGTGTCGCCATCTTCGATCGTCGGCACCTGGCCGAACGGATTGAGCTTCAGGTATTCCGGGCGGCGATTGTCGCCGGCACGCATGTCCAGTTCGATCACTTCAAACGGCAGATCGAGTATGGTCAGGAACAGCTTGACGCGGTGTCCATGCCCGGAGAGCAGCGTGGTGTGAAGGCGGATCGGCTGGGCGGGTTTGGCGGCAGACATGGAAAGCTCCTCGATCGGGAAAAGCCGACAACCGTCGACTGGAATGAAGTAAGCCTACCGATTCGCGGCGCAACGCAGAAGACTGCTAAGCTAGAAAACATAATCAATCGAAGATGGACAATCGGCGAATGGCAGATCTACGGGATGTCAATCTGAACCGCCTTGCGATTTTTGTTGCGGTGGTGGAAGCGGGCTCTTTTACCGCGGCCGCGGCGCGTCTCGGACTCACGAAAACCATGGTCAGCACGCACATCCAGCGGCTCGAGCGCGAGATTGGCGCGGGCCTGCTGGTCCGAACCACGAGACGGCTCAGCGTGACCGAAAGCGGGCGTGCCTTCTACGAGGCAAGTTGCAAGATCTTGCTGGCAGCCGAGGACGCGCTATCGGTCGTGGCGGGGGAATCGGCACCGTTGCGAGGCACGCTGCGCGTGAGTTCGCCGATCGACTATGGGACCTTGGTCGTGACGCCCGCGCTGGTCGAGATGCGCCGCACGTATCCGGAACTCGACATCGAACTGGTCTGCAACGACCACTATGTGGATCTGATCGCGGAGGGGATCGACGTGGCGATCCGTCTGGGGCAACTTGCCGACTCGGGCTACCGGGCGGTGAAGCTCGGCGGCTTCGTCAAATGGATCGTCGCGAGCCCGGAATTCATCGATACGTGGGGTAAGCCGAAAACGCCGGCTGCGCTCGCGGCCATGCCGCATGTCGCATTGTCTGTGTTGCCGCATCCGTTGATGCTCGATCTGCAGCGTGCGAAAGGTACGAGACAAAGTGTGCGGTGCGAGGATGTGCTGCTGGTGAATACGGCCGATGCAGCACGTGCGGCGACGCTCGCGGGCGGTGGATTCGGATTGCTGACTGATTTTTCGATTGCGGCAGACGTGGCGGCGGGGCGGCTGGTCCGCCTGTTGCCTGATTGGGCTGGCAAGCCCAAGGGCATCTACGCGGTGTTTCCGCCTACCCGTTATCCGACGTCTAAGGTACGCGCGTTGATTGACGTGATCAGGAGAAGACTTGAGCCGTAAGTGGATGGCTAGCGTACCGCTATCCATCAAAAATATTATTGGGCGCGATCTTCTTTGCGCAGTTCACCCACTTCCAGATGATGTCGCCAGTCGCTTAAAAAAATGTCCGATTTTTCCTGGATCGCTGGCTGATCCGTCTGACATTTTTCAGCTTCAAACCGCTTCTGAGCACCTAATATAGTGCTAGCGTAAATGTGTATCTTAACTGTAAGCGAAAATCCAATTGAAATTAGACACCCGGGCGTGGCTCGGTGACATCTCGCGTTAGCGGTTGGCGAAGCATGCGCGCTGCATGGGTGATACATGCTGGTGCATGTAAATCATTCCGATCGCCGCTTCATGTTTCAGTGTATCCAAATTCAAAAATCCTGGATGCGGTAAAGCGCAACTTTTACCTTTTAAAAGTTGGTGGCTAAGGTCGATTTCGTAAAGCGACTAAAACGTTTTCTGGGTCTCTTTGCGAGCGGGTTGAGTGGAAGTCATTAAAATATGATTCGATTTTTAGTCGTAAACTTTGCACTCCGAATGATGTGAAATAGAATTGGAATAATTTGGTTTTTGTGCAAAACAAGACTCTTTTCAGTGCGGCTGACCTGAGCGGGTATTCGTTACTGCCTTACTCGATGTGTCGGCTGCTTCAATAGTTGAGGGCACTGATGGCCGCACTCGCTTATGAACTACCTACGCGCTATCCAGGTCTTCGGGAATCGCTGGCTCCGCCATTGCGGGCGTTAGCTGACGAGCAGATCGAAGACCTTTTTGCCCGCACCCCCGTCGAGGCAGCGGACGTCGAGGGGTTTCTTTCCGACCTCCAGCAGGTTGCGCGCGTTGCGGCGCCCATCGCCCGGGTGGCGCTGCCGGTGATAGGCACCGCCGTCGGTGGACCCGTTGGGGCGGCGGTCGGGGGCCTCGCCGGTCAGGCGATCGGTGCGCTTGCGCAGTCAGGAACGGCCGCGCCAGCTCCACCCAGGCCGGAGGCGCCACGCGCGGCTCCGCCCAGGCCGGATGCGCCACGCCCAGCTCCGCCCAGACCGGATGCGCCACGCCCAGCTCCGCCTGGGACGGATGCGCTGCAAGTGGTCCAGCCGCCAGTCGCGCCGCGGCCGAACGACGCTCCCCCAGCGCAGCCCCGGCCGGACGAGCCTGTCGGAACGGCTACTGCGCCACCTCCGCCGAGCCGCCCGCAAGGCGGCCCTCCCGGCAGCCCCGCGGCAGGACAGCTTGTGCAGGTGCTAGGCCAACCCAGTCTGATGCAAGCCCTGATGTCGATGGTGCTGGGGCCCAACGCCGGCAGCGCGAGCGTGCCCGTTGGCCGCTCTGGCACGCAGGTTCCGGTCAGCGCGTTCGCCAATCTGCTTGGCAGTCTCGCCTCAAAGGCGTTCAGTCAAACCGAGGCGATGGCGGCGCCGTCGAGCCGTTTGCCGGAATACCTTTATCAAGAGGGCGTTCTCGCTGTCGATCCTGCCAACCCGGACCAACGCGCGGAACGACTCATGGCGCTGATGCAAGAAAGCGTGCCCCGTCGTGCTCGCGCGATGCCCGCGCAGTTGACTGAAGCTGACGAGTTCTACGATCAACTCGATGCTGCCGAGCTTATTGAGCTGATCGAGGAGGAAGGGGGCGATCTTGAGCTCGATGAATGACGTAATGATGCAGACGCTGCTGGCCCGGCTGGGCGTTGACGGGACGGCCGGACTTGATCCTGCCGCGCAACTCGCGGCGCTTGCGTCCACCGACCCGACGTTGGCGCCGGTCGTGAGTCTTCTTCAACAGCGCCTGGCCGCGCCTGAGGTGGTTGACGTCGACAGCGAGGAAGTGTCCGAAGCGCCGCTCGAGGCGCGCGAAGGCGTGAGTGATCTGGCCCAGCTGGCTCGCAAAATGTTCGCCGAGCTGAAGGTATTGCGGATGCGCAACGATAGTCTGGCTGCGGCGTTGGGCGCCTGCCGCGTGTGCTGGGGCGAGGATCCAGGCTGCCAGTTTTGCGGCGGAGACGGCGGCGTTGGCGCGTTCCAGATCAATGCGAGGCTGTTCAACAAGATCGTCAGGCCGGCACTGAAGCAACTTGATCCGCGCGCAGGGGTGGTGCGGTCGTAGCAGCACGGGAACGGAGGACAAGATGGCAACGCTTTTTGAAGGTGAGGTGGACGAGGCTGACGAGTTCCTGGAGGCCGACGAATTGGACGAGGCGGACGAGTGGGATGAAGCTGCTCGACGGCCACGTACGCCGGTGCGGGTTGCCAGCGGTCGGGATCTCGCGCGTCAGCGTGCGACGTCAAAATATGTGACTCAGCAACAACTCGAGACGACGATCGCGCGGGTGGGTGCCCAGATACGCACCAATTCCAACGCTGTCGCGCGCCTGGAGACGCGTGTGACGACAACCGCGTCGGCGCTACGGAAGGATACGGCGGCAGCCATGAAGAAGGAGGCCGCTGCGCGGAAGGACGACGGCGCGAAGATTCGAAGCAGCCTCAGTCAGACGCAGCAAATGGCGGCGTTGATGCCACTCTTGACCCAACAGCCCGCGGGAACCGTAACGTACCCCGGGACTACGGCACTCCCGATAAGCATACAGGCTACCGGGGCAGCGGGAGCGGTCTCCACCTACACGGGCAGTCTCGCGATTCCTGCCGCCACCATGACCGTTCAGCCTGCGGGCAACTCCACCATGTCGCTGCTCTTGCCCATGCTGCTGTTCATGGGCATTGGCGACGGCAGTAGTTCCGGCTCCGGTGGGCTCTTGGGCGGAGGCGGCTCGGGCGACAACTCGACAATGATGATGCTTGTCCTGGTTCTCGCGCTTAGCGGCGGGCTTAACAAGTAACTGAGCGGGAGCCGGACATGTCTATTGCGCTAGGTTATGCGCTCGGTATGATGGGCGCCGCTCAAGAAGGGATCACAGACCCGGGCCGACAGAATTTTTACGGTCTGCTGGGGGCCGTCATGGGTTCAAGCCCCCTCGGCCTTGGTGTGACGCTAACGCTTGCCAACCAGGAGGCGGATGCAGAGGCTCAGGCCCAGGTGCCGGGCACTGCCGTGACGGCGGCGCCGGGCCAATTGGCGAGCCCAGGCGCGATACTGGTCCTATCGCCGCCGAGTCCAAGTCCCGCGCCTGCGTCTGGACCTTCGCCGGCTCCTGGACCTGCGCCTTCGCCTGCCATGCCGGCGCCGGGCCAAGTCGGAAATCTCGTATCGACTGGGACCACGTACGACAGTATCTCCTTGAACTGGAGCGCCCCGGCGAACAGCGCGGTCTCAGGGTATGCGGTCGAATACAGCTTGAGCGGTGCCAACGCGTGGACCCTGATTTCGCAGCCGGTCACTGGGACTACCGTCACAACGACCATCGACGAAACGATCTCAGGGTTGACTCCGCAGACAGCCTACGACATCCAGGTGTTTGCCTTGGGCACAAACGGCGCACCGGGGCCCACTGCGAGCCTGCAGGGCATTCAGACGCAAGTCGCTCCGCCCGGGCCCGTGACCAGCGCCGATGCGCGCAAAACAGAATCGCAGCACGAAATCCACCTCTCCTGGAGCGCGCCATTGGCCGACGCCACGCATGGGCTCGCGCAGTCGTATATGTTCCAGAGCCGCCCAGAGCCAAGCATGCCTATACCGAATACGCCGAACACCAAAACTACGGTAAAAGGGCTGAGTCCAGGCACGACTTACACGTTTCTGATCGTTGCGGCCAATTCCAGCGGCCTGTCCAACCCGGTCTCTGTGACGGGAACAACCGCCGCGGACCCTGGAGAGTCGCAAACCCAGCTTGAGGGCCGCCATCATCAGACGGGCGAGGCGGCGGCCGCTGAGCAGAAGAAGCGCAACTAATCGCTCGCGCCACGCAAGCGGCCAGGACAGTAAGCTCGGCGCGTGAGTTCGGCTTCCGATGATTCGGGAGCCGATGGCGATCCCGTGCCGGCCAGGCACGTAAAACGGAAATCAGGCATGGAACCGGGCCTTGAAGAATTGCTCCGGGCGGGCAATCCCGACGACGAGGTGGCGGTGCTGTTGCGCCTCACCGAGGGAGGCGCCGTTCCCTCCGGCACGCGGATCGTGGCAGGCTTTCCACCCATTTATACGGCACGGGTGCGCCGCGGTTCCATCCCGGCGGTGCGCGCCGCCGAAGGCGTGTTGAGCATGAAAGCGGCGCGCCGGTACGTGCCGGACTGGCTGGACCTTCCCGTCGCCGAATCCGACGATATCGCGCCGCGCTCAAGTGACGAGCGGCGTCCCGAAGACCTCGCCCAGACGGGTCGCGGCGTCGTGCTCGGCCTGGTCGATTGGGGGCTTGACATCGCCCATCCGGACCTTCGCAACGCAGACGGCACGACGCGTGTGCTCGCGTTGTGGGACCAGCGCGAGCGACCCGGCACGCCGCCCAACACGCTCTACGGCTATGGGCGCGTCCATGACCGGCAGGCCATCGACACCGCTCTGCGCGAGACAAACCCCTATGCTGCGCTGTCGTACTACCCGAACGACGCCGGACAGCGGCCGTGCCACGGCACGCATACTGCGGCGATTGCGGCAGGCAGCGGGCTCAGCGGCGGTCCGACAGGCATGGCGCCGGACACTGAACTGGTGTTCGTGCACCTGGGCGCCGCAACCGGTGAGCGTGGCGATCACCTGGGTGATTCGGTCGCGCTCGTCGAAGCGATCCACTTCATCGCAACGCTGGCCGAGCCGCGCCCGTGGGTGGTGAATCTCAGCATGGGGTTGATTGCCGGGCCGCATGACGGCAGCACGCTAACCGAGCAAGCCATCGACGCAGCCTTGGCCCATCCCGGGCGGGCCGTGGTGCATAGCACCGGCAACTACCACAACCGTCCCATTCACACGCAGGGCCTCTTGCGGCCGGGCGAAATTCGCGAGATCGGTTTTCAGACCGGTGAGCAGGACGGGTTTGCCCATGAGATCGACATCTGGTACTCGGGCCGCGACCGCATCACGATCGAGGCAATCGGGCCATCCGGCAAAGTGCTGGCGCGCGCGGTTGCGGGCAGCTCCGCGGAGCTCAGCGTCGCCGGGAAGCGCGTCGGCCGACTCTATAATCGCCGCCGCGATCCGAACAATCGCGATAACGAAGCGCATCTCTATCTCGACGTCACCGCACCCCGAGGCGCCTGGCAGCTGCGGCTGCGGGCCGTCGACGTAGTCGACGGGCGGTTTCACTGCTGGATCGAACGAGATCCGGGCTGCTCACTCTGTCAGCCGGCGTTCGACGATGCCGACATAGTCGAGCGATCGACGACAAACAATATCTGCAACGGGCTTCTGTCAATCGCCGTCGGTGCATACGACGCCCACGCGATGGCCCGCCCACTCGCGTCATTCAGCAGTTGGGGACCCACCCGCGACGGGCGGCTAAAGCCTGACCTCGTCGCACCTGGGGTCGATGTGCTGTCCGCCCGGTCGGCAGCCTGGCCGCCAGGCGCCGACGCGCCGCTGCTGACGCGGATGTCGGGTACGAGCATGGCGGCGCCTTACGTCGCCGGCCTGGTCGCGCTGATGTTCGAAGCGGCGGGTCGGCCCCTGCCGGTGCGGCGAACCAGGGAGCTGTTGCTCAAGGTCGCGGAACCCCTGGCCGAAGAGACGCCGCAGGAAGGCTGGGGCAGCGGCTACGCCGCGGTGGCAGACGCGGTGGCTGCAGCAGAGGAAGACGCTACGGTTCGCGCCCGCCGGGCTGACACCACCAACGCAAGTGGGCTGACACGTGCATCGGCGGATGCAGAGCCGGGCGTCGCGCAGCAGCCGGGCCAGACGACGAATCGAAACGGCGGCATGAGCGTGGACGGGGACGCGCCGCGCGCCAACCCGATCCCCGAATCGCCGACCAGCCCCCTTCGCGCGGAAGCCGCGTCTGCGGCCCTTGGCTGTGACAGCGCGCAAGCCGATGAGGGCGTGATCTGGCCGGAATCGCGCTGCAATGGTGTGGACACCGAAATGGATGGGTGGCCACCGGAAACGGATGTTGAGTGCAGGAGTTAGGAGGATAAAGGCATGTCGTCCAACACGTTCGCCGTACCCGACCCGCCTGGGCTTGCGACCTTCGCCGATGCACTTGTGGCGTCCCGGCGCACGGAGGCAGAACCGGAGGCAGCCGGGTTGTCTCTTCTGGGCACTGTGCTCGCTGCGCCCGGCGCGGCAGTGCGATCGGCCGTCGCGGGCAGGGCGCCCGGTGGTTGGGAAGTTATCGCCAGGTCGGGCGAGACGTTGACCGTACAACCCCTATCGGGCGACGTCATGTTGCGGATGGTGGAGGGCGGCGCGGCTCATATTGCCGTGGTGGCCTCACCGGGCCTGCTGCATGCGAACGAGGTAGCCGAATCCGGGCTCCATGCGGAAAGTGGGGAAGGCGGCGGCTACGTTCATGTCATAGAACCTGGCCCGACGCTGCGCTCCGCCAGCGAGGGTTTTGCGCGGCGCGTCACGGATTCCTTGGGCTACCTCCTGACGGATCTTGTGCTGTTGCGGCTTGCTCAGCCGCCGGGAACCGCTCAGCCCGCGCCCACCGTGATCGTGCAGGGCGCCCCCGGCTTGGCGACGCCTGGCGACGAAAGCGAAGCGGACGGCGCGCCCATCGACGACGCCAGGCTCTCCTGGCCGGACGCGTCCGCGGAGCAACTCGACCTGATGCGCCGCGTCTACCGCGCTCAGGTGAGCCGGGCATCACGCACGCGCAGCTTTGTGGGCGATGTCGCCGCAGCAGACCTTGCCGAGATCGAGCATGGCATTCAGGCTCGGCCCGCCGCCGCCGAGTCATGCCGCCGCCTATTGGCCGACGTTCGCGCGGCGGCGGCGGCCGATAGCGGCGCGGCGAGCGTCTCGCGGATCGGCTTGGTCAGCGGCTATCGTTCGGCAACAAGCCAACTGGCAATCTGGAACCGGAACTTCCCCCGGTACTACGCCGAGACGCGCTCCGCTCGTCAAGCCAGGCAAGGGGGAGAGTTCGGTCCGGCGGCCTCGGATCTGCTTGTCGCGTACATCTCGGGTCGCCTGGCCGCGCCCGGTTTCAGCCTGCATAACAATGGGCTCGCGATCGACTTCATTACCGTTCAGGACAGCATATCGATGGGTGCCGACACCAGCGCGGACAATCGCTCCCACTGGCGCGGCAGTTGGTTGTTCGGCTGGCTTGCGGGCAACGCGAGCCGTTATGGGTTCTTTCAAAATACATCGATAGACGAACCTTGGCATTGGGAATTCCGTGACAGCGCCTCCGCTGCGCAGTCTGTATCAGCGGACGACGTCGGCTCACTATTCACACCCGATACCCTCGAGCCGACTGACGTCTATCCCGCCGCCGAGACGGCCTTCGCTGCAGGACGGGCCGAATTCAGCAACACGCCGTTGCTGGCTTCGCACCGTGGCACCCAGCCCGATCTGATCCTTCGATGGAACGACATGAGCGACCCGTCTGCCCTTGATGTCGTCGTGCACCTGCATGGATACAGCGGCGATGGGCTCAAGATGAGCTTGCGCAACAAAGAGAGGTTCAGCGGTCTTGACTTCGGCAACCCGGACTCTCCCGCGGATACGCGTCCCGGACGATCGTCACCGACGCTCTGCATACTGCCACGTGGCAACTACATTGGCGATCAACCCTCAAGAAATCCAGCCGCCTACAATTTCCCGTCGCTGACCACGCCCACTGGAATTCAGGACCTGATTGCCTATGGCGTTGGCAAGTTTGTGGCATCCAACGGCCTGCCGACCACGCCTTCGGTCCGTCGACTGATCATGACCGCGCATTCTGGGGGAGGGGCGGCGCTGAACCCTGCGCTAGCCAACAATGTTCCGGACGAAATCCAGGTATTCGATGCACTCTATGGCGGCGCGGAAAGCGCGGAGCCCCTGATCCGCTGGGTTAGAAACCGGATTGCTTTGGAGATGCGAAGCTGGACGAGTGGCAAGACACGGGCCGAGGGCGGGCTTTGCATCGTCTACCGCGAAGGCGGCACTGCGGCGAATAGCCTTCGCGTGGCCAGTGAAATCGCGAGGCTAATCGCAAATGCCCCGTCTGACGCGCGGCCGGTACTTCAGGCGGCGTATCGGGTGCTGCGCACAGATGTCGACCACAACCATATCCCGAGCCGCTTTGGCTGGCTTCTGCTGGCCGACATCGCCCAGCCGCTTCCATCGACTTTCCGGACTCCTGCGGAATCACGATCGATCGGCGAGCCGCCGACACCCAACAGCGGGGACGATTCGGAAGCTGATCCGGACGGCAATCGTACGTCGCCGCAGCAGCCAAGCGGCGCTGTGAGCTGGCGCGTTGCCGGTTCGCTACTCGTATTGCGTGACCAGATCAATGCCCGTGCCCCCACGCGGAGCAAGGCGAGCGATGGAACAATCGGCGATGCCGCCCATGCCGCACGCGATTCGGACCACAACCCCTGGGTCAAGGACGGCGGCACAGGTGTCGTCACCGCACTGGATATCACGCACGACCCGGCAGGCGGTTGCGACGCGGGGACGCTCGCGGATGCGCTGGTCGCCAGTCTCGATGCAAGGATCAAATATCTGATCTGGAATCGCCGGATTGTCAGTAGCTCGGTCGTGGGTGGGGTGGCCGCCTGGACCTGGAGAAAATATGCGGGTGCAAGCCCGCACACCGAGCATATCCACATATCGGTCAGTTCGGATAAGGCGCTGTACGACTCCCAGGATGCCTGGTCGATCTAGCGATGCGGCTATCTTGTCGCGCACGAGCTGTTTGGGCTGACGGGCGAAACCGCTATCCATGCGAAGGCGGCTAACTACTTGACTGGAGGGTGTTATGCCAACTTTAGGTGGACGCGTCGTAGCTGCGCCATCAGGAGCGCACGGATTCGACTCTGCATCTGTCCTGTCTGCGCAGACGGCCAGAGCGATGAATCAGTCGGGGTTTCAGTTTTGTATTCGCTACCTGTCCCGATTGTCTCCGCAAGGCCGGGGCGACCTTTCCAATACCGAGGCGAAGGGGATACTTGACGGCGGCCTCGCGCTCATGGCGGTACAGCATGTCTCTAAGCCAGGCTGGGTGCCGAATGCCACATTGGGGCGGCAATGTCACAGCCATCGAAGCTGCCGGCGCGGTCCTGTTACCGCGCGAGCTCAGTGTGGGACGCCTCAACCGGTCTTCGCGCGAGTGGATACGCGCGGCCGGCTTGCAGGCTTGCCCGAACCTGATTCGGCCTGATCCGAACGTTGCGCCGCCGGTTGCTGGCCAAAGACGAGCGTCTCGACCATCTGCCAATAGGCGTCGACCACGGCGGGATCAGACGCGGAAACATTGCTGGTCGCCAGCATTTCCGGGCCGAATCCAGACAGGGTCGATGTCAGGCTGATCATGAGGTAGTGCAAGAGAATCGGCTCGACCTGGGGTAAAGCGTGCTCACTCTGTGCCGCGCGAATCTGCGGAATTAACCAGTTGATCAATGGCTTGAGTACCGTGTCGGCAAGCCACTGCAATCGAGGGCTGTACACAAGGAACTCTTGAAGCATGAAACGATGGAACTGGGGAAAATCAACCGTGAACCGAAACAAAGCGCGATACACCAGTCTTACCCGGTCCGCCGCCTCGGCAGGGGGCGTATCGGTCAGATAGGCCTCCCACTCATGGCGGATGCGTTCGAACACATACTCCGCGACCGCCTGCCAGAGAACATCCTTGGATCGGTAGTGGTAGGTGATCAGCGGATGTTGCAACCCAATGCGATCCGCGATGCTGCGAATACTCGCAGCCTCAAAGCCCTTCGATGCGAATTCGGCCAGTGCCGCGTTCAGAATCGCCGAGCGGGTTTCCTGCGACCGCTGCTGCTCTGCGCGCTTGAGTTCGGTTGGCCTGCTCTTGTTGCCAACGCTCTTGGGACCTGTGCTATCCGCCATTTGATGTCTCGATTGGGAATTTCGTTACTTCTGCGTTCCAGTGCCTTTCGCCTCTGACAGGCCAACACTTTCTAAGCGTAGCAAGCTACGCGACCGTCAACGAGGGCGGGCTTCACAAAGGTATCACACACGCGACCCCCAATCTTGAGCGTCGCTGAACCTGCTGTGGACCGTTGATTTGGGCGGCACAGTAACACACTACAACGAGTGATCCAATTCATCGGACAAAAGTTGCGCCGCCCATGCGGCGTGCTCCGCCGACCCGTCGCGTCCATGGTGTCTAATTTTCTTTTAAATTAACACATTGTAAAGTATAATGCGACGGTAACTCTGGCTGGTCCAGGTGTTCCACCCGGGCGAGGACAGAACTGAATCCGACTGCAGATTTGATTCACGGGCCAAGGACACATGGAAAGCAAAATCACGCTGACATCAAGTGACGACATCGCGTTCGTTACGATGGTGAACGAAGCACGCGCCAACTCGATCGACAAGGCGTTCTGCGAGGAGCTGCTGGCCGCCCTCCACGAGATTGAGGGGTCGTCGAAGTATCGTGCAGTGATCCTTCAAGCCAGAGGCCGAATATTCTCGGCCGGCGGCGATCTTCGCCAGATTTTTGACGGACTGCAGCGTTCCGACTCCTTCCTCGAATCCTTGATTAGCGCACTGAACACCACGATTATGACGATCCGGCGCTTGCCGATACCTGTGATTGCTAGCGTTCAGGGGGCGGCAGCCGGTGCGGGCTTTTCGCTGGCCATGGCGTGCGATCTGGTGGTGGCGTCGAGCGCCGCCCGCTTTGTCGTCGGCTACGCCAAGCTGGGAACATCGAGCGACGGTGGACTGTCTTTTCATCTGGCGCGCCGATTGGGGGCGGCGAGGGCATTGGAGATCATGTTGACGCGGGACGCGTTGAGTGCAGACGAGGCCACGCTGCTGGGGCTCGTCCAGAGTATTGCCGAACCGGCTTCCCTGCAGGACGCCAGCCTGGCGCTCGCGCAGAAAGTCATGGACATACCCGCAGCGGCGATTAGAGAAACGAAATCACTGATCGGAATGGCGGCCGAAGATAACCTTGAGCGCCATCTTGAAGAGGAAAAGCGTGCATTCCTGAGATGCGCGGCGACGGAAGCGTTTTCTCAACGTGTCGCTCAATTCCTCGCCAACTCCGAGTCGCCCAGAAGCGCGTCGACCTGATGACGACAACGCGTCTCAAGGAAGGTCTGCAGAAGTCCTGAATTGATGACGCTTTGATCTGATGCCGGCTCACCGGGCTCACCGGGTTGAGCGGCGGCATGACGCCCAAGTCGGTGCGAACGCATGATCCATTGTGTAGGCCGTTACGGCATAACCGCGGACCAGAAGGCATTGCGTACACCGCAAGTGCAAGGCCAGTTGCACTTCATCACTGCACTACATCCCTATCCCCTTTGCCAGTCGGCGTCCTCGTGACGTCGCTACCACACGACGTCGCCATCGATTTCCGATCTGACGCGCAGCCAGAGTCAATCCATCCCCGGCTTCCCGGTGGCGTCGGACATTCGTTCTCTTCATTTGTCAGGTGAAGCATACCTGGGGATACTCCTATCCAAACTATACTGTACGAGTGGAAAATTTAGATCTATCCTTCATTTCAGCACCTCTGACGTGCCAATTAGCAGTGCGTTCAAAACGACGAAGGGGACTGGAGATGAAAAGATTGTCATGGGCCGCGGCGCTTCTTTGTGTCGCTCCTGCGGTGGCGTACGCCCAAAGTTCCGTCACGCTGTACGGTCTGCTGGATGAAGGCTTGACCTACACGAGCAATCAAGGCGGCCATTCAGCCTGGTTGCTTCAGAGTGGAGGTGGATCACTGTCCAGATGGGGGCTGCGCGGCGCCGAAGACCTGGGTGGAGGTTACAAAGCGGTCTTTACGTTGGAGAACGGCTTTGACGTGTCTGGCGGAGGTCTGTCGAACAATGGGCGTCTGTTTGGCCGACAGGCGTACGTTGGCATTTCAAGCCCGTATGGGACGTTCACGGCTGGGCGTCAATACGAGGAAATAGCCGAGATGCTCTCCCCGGTCGCCGCCGGTTTGAACTGGGCGGTCTACTTTGCTCATGCCGGTGACGTTGACAACGTTGGAGGAAGCATACGCATCAACAACTCTGTCAAATATGCCAGTCCGAAAGTTGCAGGGTTCACATTTGGCGCGCTCTATAGCTTTGGTGGGCAGCCCGGACAATTCTCCACGGATAGCGTGACGTCGGTGGGACTGAGTTACACCGGAATAAACATCCCACTGTACGTTGCGGCTGCCTATACGATCATCAAGAATCCGTATGCTGCCGCATTCGATAGCATCGCGCCGCACAACATCATTTATGCCCCGTACGTGCAGAGCGCGGAAAGCCAAACCATCGCAGGGGTAGGTGCATCGTACAAGATCGGCAGCGCTTCAATTGCCTTCGAGTACACGTCGACGCAATTCAAGAAAGGCTTTCTTGGTAGTGACGTGCGGTTTGACAACTACGAGGCCAACGTCGGTTACTTCATTACGCCTTTCCTGTTCGCCGGTGCGGCTTACATCTACACACACGGCAAAATCGATGCGACCTCCGCGAGCCCAATCTATCGGGCAATCGATCTCTACACCAACTATTTCCTGTCGAAGCGGACTGACGTTTACTTCGCGGCCGAACTGTTGAAAGCGGGAGGCTCCGCGACTCAGGCACAGATCACGTTGATTCCTTCACCATCGGGCGGACAAACCCAAGGTCTGTTGCGAGTCGGCATTCGCCACCGTTTTTAACGAACCTCTGATGCCGATGCTGTCGAGGGACAGGTGAGGTCAGGCTGACACTTGACCCCGGCGGACGATCACCAAGGAAAAGGCCATGGAAAGCGTAGTCAATGCCCAGTGGGATGTGCGCAAGATTTTTAACGATATGCCCATCGGGCGAAAGCAGTGGCTGGTGTTCGCCATCTGCTTCGCAGCGACTGCAATCGAGGGTTTCGACACGATTGTGATCAGCTTCATCGCGCCTGCGATCAGCCAGCACTGGCATCTCTCGAGCGCGGCGCTTTCGCCTCTGGTGGCCTTTGGATTAACCGGCCTACTGGTGGGCTCGATCGTTGGAGGAACGCTGGCCGACCGTGTCGGTCGCCGAACGGTGAGCATCGTGGCACTCGCCTGGTTTGGCATCGCAGGGGTGATGTCGAGCGAAGCGCAGTCGATATTTCAACTGATTGGCTGGCGTTTCATCACAGGCCTCGGTATCGGCGCAGCGATGCCCGCCACGTCAGCGATCGTCGCGGAATACAGCCCCGATCGTTCACGCTCAGCGATGCTCGCATCGACTTATTGTGGATTTCTTTTCGGTGCGGCGGCCGCTGGAGTTGTGACGTCCTCGGCTATCGGGGTATTGGGTTGGCGAGGCATGCTCGTACTGAGTGGTCTTTTGCCGCTTGGCGTCGTTGCCTTATTCGCGTGGCAAGTACCCGAGTCGCCGCTCTATGTCGTGGCCAGTCGAAGGTCCAATGAAGAGGCGCAACGAATCCTTGGCAAAGTGTTTCCGTCTTTAGACTGCTCTGGGGTCCATTTATTCAGCGCGGAAACGCGCAAATCGGTCAGCGGAGGCAGGGCGCTGTTGGGTAGCGAATACCGGCTTGGCACCCTGTTGACGTGGTTTACCGAGTTTGCGGGTTATCTGGCGTTCTTCCTGATAGGAAGCTGGTTGCCGACGCATCTGAAGCAGATGGGACTATCGATGCACGACGCCTCGCAAGTATCGTCAATGTTCCAGTTCGGTGCGCTGGGCGGCGCGGTTCTGTTCGCGATCCTTGTCCGTCGCTATAACGTGGCGTCGGTCGTTTCCGTGGCATTCGGCGCAGGCTCGCTGCTTGTCATCGCTTTGGGCATGTCAGAGGCCTCTCAGTGGCACGCGGGCGTGGTCTTCCTGTCAGGTATGGCAGTCGGAGGCCCGCTGATTTGTGTCAACACCATTCCGGGCATCTTCTATCCCACTGCGCTTCGTGCGTCCGGGGGTGGCTGGAACGTTGCGCTCGGACGGCTGGGGTCCATTGTCGGTTCGTCGTTGATTGGTCTGATCGTCATATCGGGCTTCCCCTATCTGCTCACCTGCGCGTTGTTGTCGATACCGCTCCTGATGGCTTGTGCATGCATGACCGTCATGGCCCGGGTGCTCGTTGCGCAACGACGAATGCCGGACGACCACGGCGTGGGCATCAGTACGGCATCGGCGGGTGATTCTCCGTTGCAGAGCAGCACCACGCGGTGACGGTACGGCGCTCGCAGCAACCCGAGAACTGACTCACGTTGCTTCCCAGCGCCGGCACAAACGACGAAGGCTCGCAACTCCCTTGGGATTCGAATTTTCATCCTGTATGTAGGGTTCGCCTTGCATACTTTACGACCGTGAAGTATAGTGAATTACGGAACTGCCTGATCGTGTGGCTTCGAAGAGCGAACGCGAAACGCATGTCGGTGGATTAAGGACATTTTTCAGCCTGAAAGGGCTGGCTGTTGACGCCAAACAGGCCAACGAAGGAGGAGACATGATTGAAGAACGCGACATCGTCGTCACGATGCGGGACGGAACTCGCCTTGCGGTAGACGTCTATCGACCGGATGCGGATGGCAAGTATCCCGTGCTGTACGCTTCAGCGCTGCACAACAAGGATCTTCAGGGTCCGGATATCGCGGACGTCTTGCCCCCACAGCCCGCGCAGGCGCCGCTCTGGTTCGGGCCGATAGAAGCCGGGGACACTCGGCGCTTCATCGCCAATGATTATGTGCACGTGATTGCGCAACCGCGCGGCTCGGCCAAGTCGGAAGGCCACTATGGCGAAGAGAATACCGACCATTACGACATGATCGAATGGATCACGCAGCAGCCGTGGTCCGACGGCAAGGTCGGCATGGTGGGGATCTCGGGTTTTGCGGGAGAACAATGGCGTGCGGCGGCGCAGGGACACCCCGCGCTCAAGGCCATCTTTCCGTACGACGCGTGTAGTGCATACGGCGGTATGTTCGGGTTTCGGGACTTCAATCCCGGTGGCGTGATTCACACTTTCCCGTACCTGCTCGACGTTTTCAGCACGGTGCATGAGCCGCGTGGTGTGCCGGGTACGCTACCCGATGCGCAAGAGGAACTCTGGCGCGCAGCCATGCGTAATCCCGACTACAAGATGTACATCAACCTGTACAACATCCTGACGCAGAAGGGGCAGCGCACGGGGGTGATGTACCACATCATGACGAACCCTTGGGAGCCGGAAGGGACCGTCGCACGCGCCGAGGAAGTTTTCAAGTCGATCAAGGTGCCGTTCTATACGGGTTCGGGTGCCTACGCTTACACGTACAAATTGCACTGGCTTGGCGCCCAGCATTACTTCAGCAACGTTAAGCAGCCGCGCAAGCTGATCTTTACGGGCCCAGCGCATCTGGAGCGGCCATTCCATCAGTACCACGACGAAGTGATCCGCTGGTACGACTACTGGCTGAAGGGTATCGACACGGGCATCATGGATGAACCCCCGGTCCGTTACTGGGTCATGGGCGCCAACGAATGGCGCACGGGTAGTGACTGGCCTTTGCCTGAGACCCAATGGGCGAAGTACTACCTTTCAGGCTGGGAGCAGCTCTCGACAGACGCCCCTCGACCTGCGGCGGAAGTTGGCAACGCACATCGGGAGCCCGATGTCTTCACGCAAATGCCGCTGAAAAAGACATCCAAGGTTGAGCGCCTGCGCTACATGACAGAGCCGCTTGCGCAGGACGTGTTGGTGGCGGGTCCCATTTCGCTGACGCTCTACGCTGAGATTGACCAGACAGACACGAACTGGATTGTCGTCCTCAAGGACGTGGGGCCGGACGTGTCGGTGGTTACCGCACGCGTCGGCGAACGCGCCGTTCCAGAGAACTTGCCCGAGCGTGAGCTTACCCGCGGCTGGCTGAAAGCGTCATACCGCGCAACGGATCCCGATCGATCCACGCCGGCGGAACCGTTTCACAAACTGACGAAAGAGTCGATCTCGCCGGTCACCCCTGGCGAAATCGTCAAGTATGAAATCCAGGTGCTCGCAACAGCAAACCAGTTCAAGGCCGGCCATCGGATCTGTATCGAGATATGCAGCATGGACGCGCCGACGGGAACGGGCGCGATGACCGACGTCGAATACATTCCGTATCACGTAACCAGTAGCAATACGGTCACCCACAAGATTTACCGGGACGCCGATCGCCCCTCACATCTGCTTCTCCCATTGATTCCGCTTAATGGACAGAACGCCTGAGTGACGAAACATTTCTGAGCGTCACAGACGCCGGGTGAATTTGATTGATTAGTGAGGTTAGCGATGAAAAGCATACGTTTTGAGCGCGACGGAAAGGTTGGGTATATCGTCCTGGCGAATCCGCCCTACAACCGGCTCGACGCGCATTTTGCAGAGTGTCTCCGGGAGGCGGTTCACGATGCCAGCGAAAGCGACATCCGGGTACTGGTCGTCCGGGCGGAGGGGCCCAACTTCAGTCTCGGTGGAGAGGTTCGCGAATGGCCAGGCAAAGACCTGAACTGGTTCCGCACCTTCGTCGCGGAAATCAACACTTCGTATCGTGCAATCGAAGCGCTCCGCGTCCCGACGGTGGCGGTGGTGCAGGGTCTGGCCTTTGGCGGCGGCTTCGAACTCGCGTTGAACTGTGACTTCATTGTGGCGGCAAGCGACGCAGTGTTCCGCTGCGTCGAGGTCACGACGGCGATGCTTCCCATTGCGGGCGCGCTGCAGCGGTTGGCCGAGCGAGTGGGGCGTAGCAACGCGTCCCGTTTCGCGATGCTGGGTGATGCGATTCCCGGCAGCGTGGCCCGAGACCTCGGGATTGTGACGCACGTGGCTGCACCGGATGCGCTCGAACGTGTTGCTGCCGAGTTGATTACGCGGCTCTCCGACGGTCCGACGCTTTCGTACGCGGCGACGCGCACCCTGCTCAAGGTGTGGTCAGGCGGTGGCGTCGCCGCTGCGGATGCCGCCATGCTGGACGTCTGCATGGACTTGTACAAGACGGAGGACGCCACGCGGGGTTTCGCCAACACAGCCGAGGCGTTCGACCGTGACGAGGAGCCCGGTGAGATGGTTTTTCACGGGAAATAGCCCGACGCTCCCCGGTGTAGTCAGGCTCGACCTCACCAACGGCGGACGGCAGCATTGCAATCGCTGCATAACCTCGGTTCGACGGACTTTCCGGCAGAAACCCGCAGCAACGATGGAGGATGGCTTCATGCACACTTTACCCGGTTCCCTGGCGCTCGAGGTGCCTGCCGATGGCGTCGCCTACGTAAGGGGTTCGACGGACGTTCCCTTGAGTGAGTCTACAGTTGGCCAGTTTCTCAGGGAAACAGCGCGCCGGTTTCCTGATCGGCAAGCTGTGGTGTTCCGGGAGCAACTTGTACGATGGACATGGAAGGAGTTTGACGACCATGTCGATCAACTCGCCGCAGGTTTCCTGTCATTCGGAATAGGAAAGGGGGACCGGGTCGGCATCTGGTCGCCCAACCGGTTCGAATGGTTGCTCACGCAGTTCGCGACAGCGCGCATCGGCGCTGTATTAGTCAACATCAACCCCGCCTATCGTGTAGCGGAACTCGAGTACGCGCTGCGGAAAGTACGCTGCAAAGCGCTCGTCACCGCTGAGAGTTTCAAAACGTCGAACTACATTTCGATGCTGCTCGACATCGCGCCTGAGCTAGCGTCGCAGCAGCCGGACGCGGTGAGGGTCGAACGTCTGCCCGACCTTCGTACGGTGATTTCCGTGGGTGATTGGCGCGTATCGGGCGTCATGTCATTCCACTCGGTTATGCAGCGCGGAGACGGGATGCTTCGCGACAAGGGGCGTGAGGCAGTCGATGCCGTCGAGCGAACACTTTCCCCCCATGACCCGATCAATATCCAGTTCACGAGCGGCACCACCGGTAGTCCGAAGGGCGCAACGCTGACACACCGGAACATTGTCAACAACGCGCGTTTTGTTGGCATGGCGATGAAGCTGTCCGAAGCCGACTCGCTCTGTATTCCTGTCCCGCTGTACCACTGTTTTGGCATGGTGCTCGGCGTATTGGCGTGCGTGTCGGTTGGCGCGCAGATGGTCTTCCCGGGCGAAGGATTCGACGCCGGCGCGACCCTCGCGGCGGTCGCGGAAGAGCGTTGCACCGCACTTCACGGGGTGCCGACCATGTTTATCGCAGAACTGGGGCATGCGGACTTTTCATCGTTTGATCTGAGCAGTCTGCGGACCGGCATCATGGCTGGATCGCCCTGTCCTGTGGAAACAATGAATCAGGTCGTGACCAAAATGCACATGCGAGAGGTCACCATTGCGTATGGTATGACAGAGACTAGTCCTGTGTCGTTTCAGAGCGCAACCACGGATCCGCTCGATAAACGCACGACAACGGTCGGGCGGATTCAGCCTCATCTCGAGGTAAAGATTGTTGATTTCGATGGTCGTACGGTATCTGTGGGTGAGACGGGAGAACTCTGTACAAGAGGGTACTCGGTGATGCAGGGGTACTGGGAAGACGAATCGAAGACACGCGAAAGCATCGTTGACGGATGGATGCATACAGGCGATCTCGCAACCATCGACGCCGATGGATATTGCAACATCGTCGGGAGGCTGAAGGATATGGTGATTCGAGGGGGAGAGAACATCTATCCCCGCGAAGTTGAGGAATACCTCTTCAGGCATCCAAAAATACAGAATGTGCAGGTGTTTGGCGTGCCGGATGAGAAGAACGGCGAGGAATTGTGCGCCTGGATCGTGCTGCGGAAAGGTGAAGGTTCGACTGAGGAAGATATCCGAGACTTTTGCCGAGGACAGATCGCTCACTACAAGGTGCCAAAGTATATTCGCTTCGTTAATGAATTGCCGATGACTGTGACGGGCAAAGTACAGAAGTTCGCCATGCGTGAGGAGATGATCCGCTATCTCAATCTGACCGGGCAAAAGACCGCCTGACAGGTTGGTGAAAACCGGGTGGAATCGTAAAAAATCGAGACTCGCAAACTTGCCATGAATTAGGTATCCGAAATAGATGCCGATGGCGAAATGCGGAGGTTTGCCAATTGGAGGTGTCGAATGTATGAAATAACCACGGATGTACTCATCGTCGGAACGGGGCCAGCCGGCTCCGCCAGCGCCGCGCTGCTTTCGACGTACGGCGTCAAAAACATGGTCATCAACCAATACCGTTGGTTGGCCAACACGCCGCGAGCGCACATCACAAACCTGCGCACCATGGAGGTCCTTCGCGACCTCGGCCAGCAAGTGGAGCAGGAGGCTTACCTGTACGCGACCGATCAGGATCTGATGGGTGGGACGGTCTTCTGCGAAAGTCTGACCGGTGAGGAAATTGGCAGGGTGCCCAGTTGGGGGCTGCATCCGCTGTCAAGAGCGGAACGGCAATTGTCGAGTCCGACAAAGATGAACGATCTGCCGCAGACGTTCATGGAACCGCTGCTGTTCAAGACGGCTTGCGCACGCGGTACCGAGGCACGGATGAGCACGGAGTATCTGAGCCATACGCAGACCGATGAGGGTGTGCTCACGCGCTGCCGTGACCGCTTGTCGGGGGAGGAGTTCACGGTCAGATCAAAGTACCTTATCGGCGCAGACGGCGGGAACTCCAAGGTCGCAAAGGACGCGGGTTTGCCTTTCGAAGGGCAGATGGGTGTGCGGGGGTCGATGAACATCTGGTTCCGCGCGGACCTGTCTGAGTTCGTTGCACACCGCCCGGCGGTGTTGTACCCCATCATGCAACCGGGTGCAGAAGTGGGTGGCATCGGGATGGGCCTGATCCGGATGGTGCGGCCTTGGAATGAGTGGTTGATTGTTTGGGGCTATGACATCAACGAACCTACGCCGGTTGTGGACGAGGCCAAGGCCACCACGATCGCGCGGCAACTGGTGGGCAAGCCGGATCTCGAGATCGAACTGTTGGGGGCGAATACCTGGACCGTGAACAACATGTATGCCACCCGCATGCACGACGGCAGAGTGTTTTGCATGGGCGATGCGACCCATCGGCACCCGCCGTCTGGCGGGTTGGGCTCCAACACATCGATTCAGGACGCGTTTAACCTCGCGTGGAAGCTCGCGGCCGTCATCAAGGGGCAGGCGGGTGAAGCGCTTCTGGATACGTATTCGGCTGAGCGTGCGCCGATCGCCAAGCAGATCGTCACCCGCGCCAACCAGTCGATTGCCGAATTTGCTCCGCTTTATAGCGCGCTTGGCATTGACAAATCGAACGACGGGGAAGTCCTGCAAGCGAATATGCATGCGCGAAGCGGATCCACGGCGGCTGCCGAGAAGCAGCGGGACGAAATTCGGGAGGCGTTGGCGTTCAAGCGATACGAACTGGACGCCCAGGGCGTGGAGATGAATCAACGCTATCACTCGAGCGCTGCGGTGACCGATGGGCAAGCCGAACCGGAGTTCACGCGTGACCGTGAACTGTATTACCAGACGACGACATGGCCCGGCGCGCGTTTGCCGCATGCCTGGATTTTCGACGCCCGCGGACGGCAACACTCCACGCTCGATCTCGCAGGACATGGGCGATTCGTACTGTTTACCGGTCTTGGCGGCGAAGCATGGGTTGAGGCTGCCTCAACAGTCGGTGAGGAGCTGGGAGTGGAGGTTGACGTGCACGTTATCGGTCCGCGGCAGTCCTATGCGGACCACACTGGCGACTGGGCTCGCGTGCGCGAAATCGGCGACAGTGGTTGCGTATTGACCCGCCCGGATCATCATGTGGCGTGGCGTAGCCTCGCGTTGCCGAATGATCCGGCAGCCGAGCTTCGCCGGGTATTGAAGCAGGTGCTGTCGAAGTAAATGCGGAAGTCGGGCGTTTCGCCGGGATCTGTGTAGTTACGGATCAACGGCGAGACGCCTGCGCAATTCAAGTACCGTTAGTTTGGCTCGTGGCTAGCGGCCTTTCTAGCGTGATGCCAATGCGCCAAATACGAGTTGCTCTACGGTGCGCCAATATTCTTCGGCCAGTGCCGGATCGGACGGTGATCGATCACTGGTCGCTGAGAATTCCGGACCGAAGCCCGAAAGCGTCGACGTCAGACTAATCAACATATAGTGGAAAACAATCGGCTCGACGTTGGGTAACGCCTCTTCTTGCTGGGCGGCACGGATTTGCGGCAGCAGCCAACCGATTAGCGGTTTTAAGAAAGCATCGGCGAGCCATTGCAGCCGCGAGCTGGAACCGAGCGATTCCTGAAGTATGAAGCGGTGAAACTCAGGAAACGCGACAGTGAAGCGAAATAGCGCCCTATAGGCCAGCTTGAGCCGATCGACCGCGTTAGCCGGACCAAGTCTGAACAGACTTGCATCGCGTTCTTGCCGCACACGTTCGAATACATAGTCGGCTACCGCCTGCCACAGGATTTCTTTGGAGCGAAAGTGGTAGGTAATGAGCGGATGCTGCATCCCGATTCGGTCTGCAATGCTGCGAATACTCGCGGCTTCGAAACCCTTTGATGAAAATTCGGTAAGCGCCGCATGCAAAATGGCCGAACGCGTTTCCTGAGCACGCTGCTGCTCAATACGCTTCAGCTCCGCCGGGCGACGTGCCCGGGCAGTGCGTGCATCAGGTAGGGTTCGTGACGCCATGGGCGAGTATGTTGCGACACGTTGAAGTGAATGTTGGGTGTCCAGATCATTGGATCTGGACGAAACTCGTTCTACAACCCTTCGATTGGTGCGCTACCGTCAAATGCCCGCTGCAGCAAGGCGCGAATAGCGCCACGTTCTAGCGGACGGGGATTCCAGTAGGCGTTGTTGCATGCAATGTCGGTGGCCTGGTCGAGTTGTTCCTCGAGCATGCCGATCTCTTTCAGTGCGACGGGCGCACCGTTAGCGCGAGCGAGTTCGTATAGACCCTGCGCAGCACTGTCGTGTCCAAGCGCCCGCGCAATCCGCCTCATCGCATCCGGCACAGCGCCGGCGTTGTACGCCAGGGCGTGTGGCAGCACAATGGTATGGGTGGGCGCATGCGGCAGATTGAAACTGCCGCCGAGCGTATGGCAGAGTTTATGATGCAACGCCATACCAACGCTTCCGAGCACTGTGCCGCAGAGCCAGGCGCCATAGAGCGCATCGGCGCGTGCGGATGGATCGTTCGGCTGCGCGACGATTTGGGGCAAGCTGCGCGCGAGTGCCGCGATGCCTTCTTCGGCCATCAGGCTGGTAAGCGGATTGGCATCACGTGAATACAAACCTTCTGCCGCGTGTGCGATGGCGTTGATGCCGCTGGTCACGGACATGTTGACTGGCAAAGTCAGAGTCAGGTCTGGATCGTAGACGACCGTTTTGGGTAATACGCGCAAATCGGTGCCTGTCCGTTTCAGACCCGATTCGGTCAAGCCGAATATCGGTGTCATCTCGCTGCCGGCGTAGGTGGTCGGCACAGCGAGAATGGGCAGGCTCGTCTCAAGGGCAAGGCCCTTCGCGAGGCCGATTGCGGAGCCGCCTCCCACGGCGATGACGCAGTCGGCATCCAGCGACGCGGCAACTGTGCGTGCTTGCGCGACGAGCTCAACCGGCACGTGCATGGCAGCTTGATCAAAGACACCCGCTGCGCGCGCACCCAATTGGTCGGCAACCGATACACCCAATGCGCGCTGCTCCTGACTACACAGAACCAGAGCGCGGTGTACCTGCAGGGTGTGCAACTCACGTTCGATGTGGGTGCGCGAGCCGCTGCCAAAGACGACACGCGTGCCGCGCCCGTTATAGACGAATTCAGAGGTTGACATCGCGGGTCCCGACGAGAATGTGCCCGTTCATGACCCGTGCTTCGAAGGGTTGAGAACGAAGTCGTAGTTGAGCGTATTAAACGGGGTGTCCATCGTGGTGCCGTCTGGCGCGACACCCGGCGGGTGCTGGATCCAGTCGACGACCAAAGTTGAGCGTACGCCGAATACGGCGTCCGAGTCGAGGTACTTGTCCCCGTTCCGGAACACGTGGGTAATCAAAGGCTCGTACCCTGGCGCCTTGATCCAGAAGTGCAGGTGGGCTGGGCGCCACGGATGGCGTCCGAGTGCATCCAGCATTCGGCCAACCGGTCCGTCGTGCGGAATCGGATAGGCCTCGGCGAGAATCGAGCGGAAATGAAAGCGTCCGTCAGGCAGCGTCTGCAAACGACCACGGCCTTGATACGCAACGTTTGGATCCTGCGGGTCCCCATACTGCACGTCGTAGTATCCGTCTTCGTCGGACTGCCAGACCTCGAGCGAGGCCCCGGCTACAGGTTCTCCCGAAAGGCCCCGAACGCTGCCGGTAACAAAGCAGGGGAGGCCCGCTGCCCCGTTGGAAATGTCGTCACCGTTCCTGTATTCGGGGGCACCCATAACAAAGAAGGGACCCAGAACAGTGGCCTCCGTGCATTCGACTGGCTTGCGGTTGTTCTGTGTCG
Source organism: Burkholderia sp. GAS332 (assembly GCA_900142905.1). Classification (NCBI taxonomy): domain Bacteria; kingdom Pseudomonadati; phylum Pseudomonadota; class Betaproteobacteria; order Burkholderiales; family Burkholderiaceae; genus Burkholderia; species Burkholderia sp. GAS332. The sequence continues at coordinate 1,129,843 of FSRV01000002.1, forward strand.
TCACCAGCATCGACAGACCGAGCGTATCCGACAGGAGGACGAACTCCTGGCGTTTGTCGTCAGTGATATGACCAACATCGGTGAGGAAGTCGATCGCGTACCGCCATTCATCCTCGGTCAATTTCACGTCTCTTGCGAACGAATGCAAATGCTGGACAAGGCTGGTCATCACAGTGCGCAGCCTGTCGTTGGTGCAGCCGGCCATCGCCTCGAGCACCGCTTGGGTGATGGTGTCTTCGTTGATATTGCGCATCGTCTTTCCTTGAACTCCGCGTTGCCAGTACAGTTAGCGCGCAAGCAACCGGGCAGCATTGTCCCCGTACACCTTGTCCAACTCAATGCCGGGAATCTGGATGTTGTCGAGCACGTTACCGAACTGCCGGATTGCGCCTCTCGGTGCAAACGGGAAGTCCGTTCCGAAGAGAATGTGATCGGGGTCTGCTACTTGCGCGAGCGCACTGAGGGGCGAATTGCCGACGGAAAGTGCGGTGTCGAAGTAGAAGGATCTGACCGCCGCCAACGTATCACCCACGCGCTCGGCCACCGCGGGCATCATGGAAATCGAGAGGGCGATGCGAGGAACGAGGAACGGCAGCGTCCCGCCGGCATGTGAAAGGATGAACCGGATGTTCCTGAAGCGATTCGTCGCACCTGACATGATCAGGCTGGTGGCTGTACGTGTCGTCTCGAAGGGAAACTCGAGCACGGACGCCGGCGCGACCGTCGGCACTTCGTGAGGCGGCTGGTTGGGGTGAATGAAAACCACCGTTCCACGCCGGTTCAATTCTTCCCACAGCGGCGTGAAATGCTCGTCGCCCAGATACAGTCCGTTGTAGTTCGTAAACGCAATGAAACCATCAACCTTCAACTCGTCAAGACAGTAACTGACTTCCTTCAGCGAAGCATCGATGTCTGGCAGCGGCAAGCTCGCAAAAGAGCCGAACCGGCCGGTGTGCCGGGATCTGAGCTCCGCTGCGTGGTCGTTGCATTTTCTGAGCAGCGTAGCTGCATCCGGAAGGGTGGGGCCGGAGGAGATGGACAGGATGCCTTCGTCGATGCCGTTTTCATCCATCATCGCAATGGCTGCCTCGACGGACCAGGTGGGGGCCACGCCGCCCGGCATTGCCGCATTCAGCAAATCCAGTCCAACTGCGTCCACGTAGAGTTTCGGCAGAAAATGTTGGTGCGTATCAATCTTTCGCTTCGGCATGGCCGTCGTCTCCTATGAAGAATTCTTTTGCATCGGGAGGCGGCATTGCCTCCTCGGCTTAGACTCATCTTAGTCGTTATTTTTTACGTTTGCAAAGTTTAGTGAGCAATCCAACCGTCCGCATGCTCCCGGGCAAGTTGATGCAAGGTCGCATCTGCCGGTGCGGCTTGAGCGGGGCCTTAACGTTCTATCCAGTGCAATGATGCTTTGTAACTCAGGAGATGCACGCGTGGACGTTGCGACCATAGTATTGGCCCACGAACCAACCCATCGCGGGTTTCGTTGGGCCGATATCGACCCGATTCAATGATTCCCTGCGCCAGCGTGGAGGCGTCAACCTGCAGCACCTACCTTCGATACACCCACACCCCCGCCGATGGGTTCAAAGCCAATCTAGATCGATCAGGAAAACGAAATGACCCAGAGCTACAAGTACTACGCGGGCGGTGCATGGCGTGAAGCCGAAGGCGCCCGGACCTTCGAGGTACTCGAACCCTATAGCCGCCAGTCCTTCGCCCAGGTTGCCGCAGGTGGGCGGGCTGAGGCGCGTATTGCCGTGGAGGCCGCCGCCAGAGCGTTTCCGGAATGGTCCAATACGCCTCCGGCCGAACGCGCGCGCCTGTTCCTGAAGGCCGCGGAGATCGTCAAACGCCGTCGCAGCGAGATTGCCGATGCGCTCGCCCGCGAAACCGGCAGCACGATCTCGTTTGCCAACTTCCAGCAGGACCTCGTGGCCGCGACGCTCGAGCAGGCCGCCGGCTGGATGTATCAACCAGCCGGCCAGGTGTTGGTGACCAACCAGCCGGGCGTACATTCCATCGCCGTGCGTCGCCCGCTGGGTGTGGTAGCCAGCTTCACGCCCTGGAACGGCGCCAACATCCTGTCATGGCGGGCGGTCATTTCTCCGATCGGTGCCGGCAATACCGTGGTGGTCAAGCCGTCCGAACTCGCGCCGGTGTCGGCCGGCCTGATGCTGGCGGAAATCGCGCACGAGGCCGGCTTTCCCGACGGCGTCATCAATGTCGTGCCCCATGCACCCGGCGCCGCAGGCGAAATCGCAGATGAGTTCTTCGACAACCCGGAGGTGCGTGTCATCAACCTGATCGGTGGCGTGAAGACAGCCCGCATGCTGGCTGAACGGGCGGGCCGCACGCTCAAGCGCACGGTGCTGGAACTGGGTGGCTACAACCCGATGATCGTGCTCGATGACGTCGACCTCGACTATGCGGTTCGCACGGCGACTTTCGGCTGCTTTTTCCATCAAGGGCAGATTTGCCTGAATACGCGTCACATCATCGTCCAGCGCAAGATCTACGACGCGTTCCTGACCCGGTTCGTGGCGCGGACCCGGACCCTCACCTCCGGAGATCCGCAGGATCCGAAGACCATCATCGGACCGCTGGTTACGCCCGCGGCGGTCGAATTTGTCGATGAGCGTGTCAGGGAAGCAGTCGCCAAAGGCGCTGTCGTGCGCGCTGGCGGTCGCTACACGGGCCAGGTCTACGAACCCACGATTCTGACGGACGTGCCGGCCGATGCATTAGTCGCCCAGGAGGAGACCTTCGGGCCAGTGGTCGTGGTCGAGGCCGTGGACACGGCGGAGGAGGCGGTGGCCGCCGCCAACCGGACCCTGTACGGCCTGAGTTCTTCGATTCTGTCCGGCGACACTTACCGGGCCTTCGAACTCGCGCCAAAGATCCAGTGCGGGATCGTCAACGTCAACACGGCGACGGTCAACGACGAGATCCACGCGCCGATGGGCGGCGTGCGCGACAGCGGCTGGGGACGCACCGGCCCCGACAGTCTGGCCGACTTCAGCGACGTCATCTGGATCAATTCGCGCAGCACCCAGACGCCGTACCCGTTCTAGGGCGCGACGCTGGTCAACGGGTACGCGCACGGCCTACGGCGAGCGGAAGATCGGCTCCGCCGGCATGGCAGTGCGGCGCGCAGGCGACGCTGCTCGACGATGGCAGTCGTCAGGTCTATCAGACCGTAACCTGGCGGGAAGGGCAGCAACGCAACACTGTCCTCGCGTTTTACCACCCTGCGGGTTCGTTCCGCTCATCGTGACTATTGGCGCTGTGCTCAGCACGCACAGCGCCCCCTTCCTGACTCCATCCCCACCTTGCGCATCTTGCCTGGACTACGGTTAAGGCAGATCTTCAAGCGCGCCTGCGTTTTCGAACAACCTGAGCAGCATCGAGCGCAACACCTTGACGTCGCCGGCGTTGAAGCCAGAGAGCGCCACCGACTCGTGGCGCTTTGCGACAGGAACAATGCGCAAAGCAAGCTCTTCCCCTTTTTCCGTCAGGACAACCCTGATCGACCGTCCATCTGTCGCGCTCCTCTCTCGTCGCACCAATTCCTGCCCCTCAAGACGATCGATGATCCTGGAGAGCGCCGAAATATCGGACGACGCATGGAGAGAGAGCTCAGACAAAGTCTGACCCGGAACATACAGAAGCGAGGCACAGACCCGCCACTCGCTGAGGTTCAGGCCGAACGGTTTAAGTGCCTTAGAAAACGCGTTTCCCATTCGGCTGGTGGCACGGGCCATCAGGAAGGGAATCGCTTTTTCCAATTCTTCTGGTCGCTTGGGAGTGTTCACGATCGTCGCCAAAACTGAGGATTGAAGTGAATTCATATAATTGAAAAATCAATTATATGCTACCCGATAGTGAGCGCGAATTGAAGCAGTTTTTCGGGCTGCGTCGGACGGTTCACGGTCGTCAATCGACAAGGGTTTACACGGAGCACATATATTTGAAAAATCAAGTACAGTTCGCTGCATATACTTGAAAAATCAAATATTTGACGACCGGGGACAAACCTATGTGATGCCCCTCATCTTCCTTGTTTGCAGATGAGGTTGCGATGCGTTGAATTGGAGCGGATCAATGAGAAACAAGATTGCACTTGAAGAACACTTTGCGATAGACCTCACCATCGAGCAGTCGAAAATCTATGCGCCTGCCCCCGTTTGGGAGATGCTGAAGTCCAATCTGATGGACATTGAGCAGCAGAGACTCGAGCGGATGGAGCAGGGCGGCACCGAGTATTCGATCCTGTCGCTCAACTCGCCGGGCATCCAGGGGATCCCGGACGCCAAACAGGCGATCGATGTCGCGAGGCGCGCCAATGATGTCCTCGCTGACCATGTTTCCCGGCATCCCACACGCCTCGGCGGGTTCGCCGCGTTGCCGATGCAGGACCCCGAAGCTGCGGCACGTGAGCTCGAGCGAACCGTGAAGGATCTGGGATTTCACGGCTTCATGGTGAATGGTTTTTCGCAGGTGGGCGATGCGGAAAATGTCGTGTACTACGATGCGCCGCAGTACACCGATTTCTGGACGAGCGCGGCGGCGCTCGGCAAGCCGTTTTATATGCATCCCCGGGATCCGTTGCCGTCCCGTGAACCGATCTACGACGGTTTTCCATGGCTGACCGCGGCGACTTGGGCGTTCGCGGTTGAAACGAGTATTCACGCCCTGAGACTGATGACCTCAGGTCTGTTCGACCGCAATCCCAGCTTGCAGATGATTCTTGGCCATCTCGGCGAGGGGATTCCGTACAACGTCTGGCGCGTCGACCACATTCTCAAGAAGGCGCCACGCGGCGTGCCCTGCAAGCGCAGCGTGGGCGAATATCTCCAGGAGAATGTCTACCTCACGACGAGCGGCAACTTCAGAACACAGACGCTTCAGTCCGCGATGCTGGAGGTGGGCAGTGACCGGATCATGTATTCGGTCGACTACCCATTTGAAACACATGACGAGGCGTCCCAGTGGTTCGACACGTGCTCGATCAGCGAAACTGATCGCGTGAAAATTGGACGTGAGAATGCTCGGCGTCTATTCGGGCTTGAATGACCTGAGGAATAGGGAGAAATGTGATGTCTGTCACTGAATTGGCGCCAGCAAACGTGTGGCGCAACAAAATCTTTAGCGGCGGCTGGAAAACCGGCGGCGCGGGCACGATCCCGGTGACTGAGAAAGCGACCGGTGAGGAAATGGGATCGATTGGCTGCGCGTCGGCTGCCGATGTGTCAGCCGCCGCCGCGATCGCGGCGGATGCGCAACGCGCCTGGGCTGCGACACCGGGGCCTCAGCGCGGCGATGTGTTGCGCGAGGTGGCGCGTTTGCTGGAGATTCACAAAGAGGAGATTGCCGTTCAGATTGTCCGCGAGACTGGGTCGATACGGCCGAAGGGGCAACTGGAAGTGAAGTTGGCGATACGCGAGATTCTCGAAGCTGCGGCCTTGGGCAGCCAGCCAACCGGGATGATCACGACAAGCGATGTGAAGGGGCGGCATAGCGTAGCGCGCAGAATTCCCATGGGCGTGGTCGGTGTGATTACCCCGTGGAATTCCCCGCTCATCCTGGCGGCGCGAGCCATCGCACCGGCGCTGGCCACCGGCAACGCCGTGCTGCTCAAGCCCGATCCTCAATCACCGGTCTGCGGCGGTGTCATGTATGCGCGGCTATTCGAGGCCGCGGGTTTGCCTGAGGGACTGTTCCATGTGCTTCCCGGTGGCGCGGACACCGGTGACGCGCTGGTCCGGGATCCGCTTGTCAACATGATCAGCTTCACGGGGTCCACGCAGGTTGGGCAAACGATCGGCGCCGTCGCGGGTGGTTTGCTCAAGCGAACGAGTCTTGAGCTCGGCGGCAAGAATCCCTACATCGTGCTTGACGACGTCGATGTCGAAGCGGCGGCGAGCGCCGGGGCGTGGGGGTCGTTTTTGCATCAGGGGCAAGTCTGCATGTCGGCAGGCCGGCATCTCGTTCATGAAAGCATTGCTGACGCGTACATTGAGAGCCTCGTCCGACGCGCCGGAGCGTTATCGGTTGGCGACCCTTTCAAGGGCAATTTCCATCTTGGCCCGATCATCAACGAACGGCAGGCCGCAAATGTCGATCGCATCGTGGCGGAGTCTGTCAGCAAGGGGGCAAAGGTTCTCGCCGGTGGGTCCCGCGACGGGCTGTTTTTTAAACCGACCGTCATGGTAGACGTCGCGCCAGGCATGCCTGCGTTCGAGGAAGAGATCTTCGGTCCGGTCGCCGCAGTGACTGTGTTCAAGAACGATGACGAAGCGGTAACGCTCGCCAATCAGAACCGATATGGCCTGGTTGCGGCCGTGGCGTCAGCCGATTTGCGCCGGGCCCAGCGGATCGCGGACCGGCTGCACGCCGGCATCATCCACATCAATGACCAGACGGTCAATCACGAGGTGTTTGGGCCCATGGGCGGTCTGGGTTTGTCCGGCAACGGACATAACTACAGCACGCTGACCAACATCGACCAGTTTACGGAATGGCAGTGGGTGACGAGCCGCGACGATCTTCCGGCTTATCCGTTTTAGATCTAACACAGCGAGGTGAATCGTGACCCCCAGTACTGCCCAGCGCGTGGAAGAGGCACCTGTTTCGATCGTCGACATTGGTGCGCTGATCGATAGCCAGCCATTGAGCACGTTCCAGAAATGGATCATGGTCATGATCGGTTGCTCGGTGGTGATGGATGGGTTCGACGTGCAGACAATGGGTTTTGTCGCACCTGCGATTGTCCGGACGTGGGGCATGAGTCCAGCCGAACTCGGCCCCGTGTTCGGCGCCGGCCTGCTGGGGATGCTCGTGGGTTCCATCGTTCTCGGCGCTATGGCCGATCGCGCGGGGCGCCGGCCGGTGCTGATCGGCGCGACTGTCTTCTATGGGCTATGCATGCTCGGCACCACCCTGGTTCAAAGTGTGCCCGAGTTTCTTGTTGTTCGTTTCCTGACCGGTTTCGGTATTGGTGGCGTGATGGGTAACGCCATCGCGCTGGTCAGCGAGTACAGTCCGCAGAAACATCGGGCGTCGCTGATGACATGGGTTTCGTGTGGCTTCACGGGTGGGGCAATCGCGGGAGGGCTTCTCTGCGCCATGCTGCTCCCGTCGATGGGATGGCGGGCGGTATTCCTCGTTGGGGGTGTATTGCCGCTGGTCATTGCCATCGCGATGGTCAGGTACCTGCCGGAGTCGCTCCAGTTGATGGTGCTCAAACAGCGCAGCCCGGAACGGATTGCTCAATGGCTTGGGCGCATCGCGCCGAACGTCAAGTTCGGGCCGGGGATCCGCTTTGTCGTTCACGGCCAGCCGCAAGCGAAGGCCTCGGTCGGCGAACTCTTTCGCCATCGCCGCGGCACGATGACGCTGTTGTTGTGGGGGATCAACTTCGCGAACCTGCTTGATCTCTTTTTCCTGTCGAACTGGCTTCCGATGCTTTCCTTGCGAGTGGGCCATGAAGTGTCGACGGCTGTGCTCATCGGTACCTCGTTGCAGATCGGTGGTACGGCGGGTGCGCTGCTGCTGGGGCCGTTGATGGACCGCTTCGGTTTCTATCGTGTCCTCGCGTTCAGCTTTCTGGTGGCGACAATTTCTGTCTCATGCGTCGGTCTCCCTGATCTATCGACAGGATTGCGCTTTGCGGTCGTGCTGATCAGCGGGATCTGCATTGTAGGCGGGCAGCCGGCGGTCAATGCGTTGACCGCGACGCTCTATCCCACTTCGCTGCGGGCCACCGGAGTTGGCTGGAGTCTCGGAATCGGCCGGGCGGGTTCAATTATCGGTCCTGTCGTGGCGGGACAACTAGTCGAACTGCAGTGGTCGAACACGGCGTTGTTTGTCGCGGCCGCGGTGCCCGCGTTGGCATCGTGTCTGATGATTGTTTTCCTTAGCCATGTTACGAGGAAAAATCGGATCGATTGCGTCGAGTGCTAGCGAGTCACGGCAAATCTAGAGAGAATATTTCGATCAATAAATTAGCATTGCTAATGTAAAAAACACGATGGCGGTTTCTGTGCCGGGCTGACCCAGAAGAAGTGGCATCAGAGGTCGGCATTCAAGGAAGATGACATGAGTATTTCGATCACGGTGAATGGCAAGCGACACCTTCTGACCGTAGCTGCTGACACACCACTACTCTACGTGCTGCGCAACGACCTTCAGTTAAATGGTCCGAAGTTCGGCTGCGGTGAGGCGCAGTGTGGCGCATGCACGGTTATGGTCGGCAAAGATGCAACGCCCTCATGTGTTTTTCCGGTTGGCGCGGTAGGTGCGGCTCAGGTGACCACGATAGAAGGCCTGGGTCATGGCGAACACCTTCATGCGTTGCAGAAGGCCTTCCTCGCTGAGCAGGCCGCACAGTGCGGCTATTGCTCGAGCGGGATGTTGATGGCCGCGAAAGTGCTGCTAGAACGAATTCCCGATCCGGATCCGGCGACCATACGGCGCGAGTTGGCCGGCCAGAAATGCCGGTGCGGCACGCACAACCGAATCGTCCGTGCGATTCAGCGCGCAGCGCAGGAGTTGCGTGCATGAACACCATCAAACTTTCTCGACGCGCGTTCGGTAAGCTGGCTGGCGCGGTAGTCGCGACGTTCTCGCTCGCGCCATTCTCCGAGTTTGCGTGGGACGAGCCCGACCTCCCGGTTGATCTTCGCGCCAATCGCAAGCTTGACGGTTGGATTCGAGTCGACGAGGCGGGCACGGTTACGATCTTCACGGGAAAGGCTGAGTTGGGGCAGGGTATTCTCACCGCGCTCTTGCAGATCGCAGCGGACGAACTCGATGTGAATCTGGATCGCGTGCGCATGATTTCCGCGGATACGGCCCGCAGCCCGAACGAGACCTATACCTTCGGCAGCCAATCGGTCGAGCAAGGCGGGGCGGCGTTACGCGCTGCCGCGGCCCAGGCGAGGGCGGTCCTGGTTGACGTGGCGTGCCGGCGATTCAACGTACCGGCGGCGGATTTGCGCGTCGAGAACGGTGTCGTGCTGACTGCCGACGGCCGCCGCATGACGTACGCGGAGATTGTGAGAGACGAACGGGCGCTTCTCGCACGCGAGGTGACGGCGGACGTCACCCCGAAGCGTCCGTCGGAATACAAGCTGGTCGGCAAGTCAGTGCCGCGCATTGATTTTCCGGCAAAGTTCACCGGCGGCGCGGCATTCGTTCAGGATATGCGTCTGCCGGGCATGCTTTTCGGCCGTATCGTGCGGCCTCCGAGGTATGGCGCGCAGCTGGTTTCACTCGACGACGCATCGGTCAGGGCGCTCGCGGGTGTCATCGCCGTGGTTCGCAATGGCAACTTCCTCGGTGTCGTCGCCGAGCGCGAAGAGCAGGCGATAGCTGCACGTCGTGCGTTGCAGGAGGCGGCGCAGTGGAGCGCGGATTATGTTCCTTTGCCCGACGTCGACCACCTCGAGCCGGCATTGCAACGCTGGCGAAGCGCCGATGCCGTGATTGGCGAAGCGGGACAGGACACGCCCGTGCCTGATAGCGCGACGCAGCTGGAGCTGACTTACTCTCGCCCCTACCTGTCACACGCGTCAATTGGGCCTTCGTGTTCCGTTGCGCAGATCAAGGACGGGCACATGACCGTCTGGTCCCACACGCAGGGTGCGTTTCCACTGCGCGGCAATCTCGCTACGGTGCTTGAAATGCCCATGAACGCGGTCGACGTGGTGCACGTGCCGGGTTCCGGTTGCTACGGCCACAATGGTGCTGACGATGTGGCGCTGGATGCGGCGCTGCTGGCTCGTGAGGTGGCGGGACGGCCGGTGAAGGTTCAATGGATGCGCGATGACGAATTCGCATGGGCGCCGATCAGTCCGGCCATGGTGATGCGGGTGAAGGCGGCGCTCTCCTCGGAAGGCCGCATTGTCGACTGGAACTATGACGTTTGGAGCAATTCGCACGCCATGCGGCCGGGCCAACCCGGTGGTGTGAATCTGCTGGCCGCCTGGCACCTCGCCAAGCCCTTTCAGCCATCGGCACCCGTGCCGATTCCACAACCATACGGCAATGGCGACCGCAATGCGGTGCCACTCTACGATCTGGCGCGCAAGAGGGTGACGAACCATCTGCTGCTGGACGCACCCATTCGCACGAGCTCGCTGCGCACGTTGGGCGCTTACGGAAATGTCTTTGCGATCGAGTCGTTCATGGACGAGCTTGCGCTCGCGGCAAATGCCGATCCGGTCGCGTTTCGCCTCGCGCACCTCAGTGATCCGCGTGCGCTTGCCGTGGTGCGGGAGGCGGCCGGCCAGTCCGGATGGCGGCCCGGGTTGAAGGGCGACGGGCAACGCGGACGCGGCTTCGCCTATGCGCGCTACAAAAACATTGGGGCATACGCGGCGATCGTCGTCGACGTGCACGTGGACCGCTCCACGGGCGTGATCAGTGTGACGAAAGTGACTGCCGCCATTGACGTGGGTCGCGTGATCAATCCTGACGGTGTGAAGAACCAGATCGAGGGTGGCATCGTCCAGGCGCTGAGTTGGGCGCTCAAGGAGCGCGTCATGTTCAGTCACACCGAAATCACCACGCGCAGTTGGCAGGATTACCCGATTCTGAGCTTCGCCGAGGTGCCGCCGATCGATGTCGTATTGCTGGACCCTCCCGATGCGGCTTCCCTTGGCGCAGGCGAATGTTCCCTCGGCCCGACGGCAGCCGCGCTAGCGAACGCGGTGGCGCATGCAAGCGGCGCCCGTGTGCGCGATTTGCCCATGGTGCCGGCCAAGGTACTCGCGCGTCTCGTCTGACGTTTGCTCGTCCAGATCAGGCGACGAGGTGAACATTTTTGAGCCGTTCATTTCAGTCTTGCGCATCTGGAGGTTGAGGGTTTACATGAGTATGTATATTTGAAAAATCAACTACAATTCATTTCAAATATGATTGAAAAATCAAATAAATGTGACTCAACCGAATTCGAATAGGCCGGCGCTTGCGGCCGCGGTCTGCACCAGGATCGCATCTGTGGTGCGTGTTTTATCTGACCATGCGCCGGGACGGAATCGGATCGGTCGAGCCTGCGGGTAGCTGACTATGATCAATTCGAATCTGATCTTCGATAGATTTATTAGCATGGCTAATTAAAAAAATAATCGAGATGATGGTTTGTACGCTGGGCTGATCAGAAAAAAAGTGGCGCCGGAGATAGAAGGTTTCGATCCGGGTCAGACGGCCATACAAAGCGAATTGGCCCGCTAGAAGTCGTTGACGTCTTGAAGAGACACCTGAAGGGGAAGTCAGGTTGTGACACGGCCCCGGAGCACGTCCGGTAGACAGGGGTAGAAAACGGAGATCGGTTTTGGAAACTCAAGTCATCATTGTCGGCGCTGGCCCGGTAGGACTGACACTTGCGATCGACCTTGGCAGGCGCGGCATAGCGTGTGTGCTTGTCGAGCAAAAGGCCAAGCCCCAGTTTCTGCCGAAGATGGAGCGTTGCAACGCGCGGACTATGGAGATGTTTCGGCGGCTGGGCCTCGCGGACCGTATCCGGGCCGCCGGCATGCCCGAGGACGTTCCCATGGACGTCCAGATCATCCGCTCGATGGTGGAGCCGCCGATCCTGCGCTTGCCTTATCCATCGGTGGCGGAGGCACTCGCGCTGACGCGCGCGAGCCACGACGGCAGCCTGCCGCTCGAACCGTATCAGCTCATTTCGCAGTACACCCTGGAGCCGCTTCTTCTGGAGGTAGCCGAGCAATTGCCGGCGGTCACAGTGATGCGCAGTACGACGTTTCTGGAATTCGCCGAGCAGGACAGCGGCGTTCTGGTAGCGGTCAATGACGCCGGCGGTACGAGAAGGATATTGAAGGCCGCCTACCTCGTGGGTTGCGACGGTGGCACGAGCCCCGTGCGTAAGCAACTGGGCATCCGTCTGGAGGGCGAGGGCGACATTGCGCGGCTAAGGCAGGGCCTCTTCTACTGCGAGCAACTGGTCGAGCGACTGCCGATAGGCAACGGACCGCGCCGGGGGCGGCACTATCTGGTAGCCGGCGGACCGCCGACCTTCATGATCATGCAGGATTCGACGCGTCACTGGACAGTCCATTCCGCCGTCGAGAGCGATGACGAGATGCGACGGATGTTCGAGCGGATCATCGGCGTGCCGCTACCCTACGAGATGCTCTATTGCGCGGAGTGGCGGCAGAACCTGTTGCTGGCCGAACGCTATGCAGAGGGAAGGGTGTTTCTCGCGGGCGATGCAGCGCACCTCGTGATTCCTACGGGCGGTCTCGGCATGAACACCGGCGTTGGCGACGCCATCGATCTTGCCTGGAAGTTGGCCGCCACGCTGCAAGGGTGGGGCGGACCCGGATTGCTGGCCTCCTACGAAGCTGAGCGGCGCCAGATTGGCGAGCGGGTCGTCGGTGCATCGCGCTACGCGTCGCTAGGATACCGCGCCTGGTTGGCGGCGGTGCGCCGGGGCATCGGAGACGATACGCCCGCAGGGGCGGCGGCTCGCGCTCACCTTGTCGAAGTGGCGAACGTGCAGCAGCGCAAGGCGAACGAAATGATCGGCGCAGAGCTGGGCTATCGCTATGTCGATTCACCCATTATCGACAATGTGCCGGGCGGCCCGCAGCACGATCTGCGTACTTATTTCCCCACGACCTGGCCAGGCGCGCGGCTTCCCCACATGTGGCTCAACGACGGAAGCGCCATTCAGGACCGGCTGCGGTCGGACCGCTACACGCTGATCGACGTCGTGGGTGGGCACGATGCCAGGCCGCTTCTCGCCGCGTTCGAAGCGCGCGGCGCGCCGCTCGATGTGCTGGTGGTCCCGGATTCCGCGCTTCGCACCATCTATGAGCGCGACCTTGTTCTGGTCCGGCCGGATATGCATGTCGCGTGGCGCGGCGACCGACTCCCGCAGGCCGCCGATGAGCTCGCCGCGAGGGTGATCGGACATAGCGCCACGAAACACGCATCCGGATCGATCAGCAGCCGCTGACCGAATCGGGCTGAATCGCATGGATAGGAAATCTAAACAATATTGGAGGCAGGCAAATGAGCTCACGGTTGAATCGGGCCAGAGGTGGCCATACATGGCGCCAGGTGGCTGGGGGAGCGTTCTCGTTTCTTGCGGCATTTGCGTCGAGCGCATCGCATGCGCAGAGTTCTGTCACCCTGTATGGGATCATCGATACCGGCATTGAATATGTGACAAACATCGGTCCTCAGAAGTCCAGTTCAGTGCACATGCCGTCTCTCACTGCCTCGCTACCCTCGTTGTGGGGTCTTCGTGGCAAAGAGGATCTGGGTGGTGGTCTGAGTGCGGTCTTTGTATTGGAGTCGGGTTTTTCTCCAGCACAGGGTTCGCTGAATCAAGGGGGACGTCTGTTTGGCAGGCAGGCCTATGTCGGGCTTGCGGGGCGGTGGGGCACGTTGACCCTCGGGCGGCAATATTCGCAAATTTTCTGGACAGCACTCACGGGCGACACGCTGGCGCCGAATATCTATGGCGCCGGCGATCTGGATCCCTACTTGACCCAGCCGCGCGTTGACAATTCGATCGCCTATTCCTTCACGTCGTCGGGACTGACCGTGGGCGTGACGTATTCGCTCGGACGTGACGCGGTGGATAGTGCGCCGGCCGGAGGGTGTGCCGGTCAATCGCCGACTGACTGGCGGGCCTGCAAGGCAATGTCAGCGATGGTGAAATATGATTCGGGCAAATGGGGCGTGGCGGCGGCCATCGACCGCAACTACGGTGGGGGTGGCACCGGTTCGCCCCTGCCACTTAGCTCGCAAACCGATACACGCGCCCTTATCGATGGCTATGTGAAGTTTGGTAACTCGACTATCGGCGTGGGATTCCAACATCGAATCAATCACGGAGAGCAGACGCCGACCATTTTCGACGCGACCAGCAACTACTGGTGGATCGGTGGCTCCTATTTTCCCCGTCCGGATATTGCGCTTGACGCGCAGTTCGGCCGTATCACCGTGAGCGATCGCGCCGCCGGGGGCTCCGTGATCGCCGCGCGCGCGATGTATTTATTGTCCAAGCGCACCTCGGTGTACGTCACAGCAGGGCGTGTGTTCAACCAGCGTAACGGCGCGTTCTCGATTGACGGCGGCGTGGTCCCGCCCGCATCGACGCCATTGCCAGGCGTGGATCAAACCGGTGCGATGGTGGGTATTCGCCACATGTTCTAAATGGCCCGTGGCGGCTCGATGTGTTGCATCGGACGCTTGAAGCCGCCTCGGTCACCAGGCACTCAAGCGCCTGTGCTATCCCACAGCGGGGCAAGGCCGGGCGGATTGACAATCCGGCTGCCTGCCGTCGCCAATGCGTGTATGGCTGCCATGTCCGCACTATCCAACTCAAAGTCGAATACCGCGATGTTTTCTGCCAGTCGATCGGCCCGCGTGGTTCTCGAAAGTGCCACGATGCCACGCTGTTGAACAAGCCACCGCAAAACGATCTGGGCGATGGTTTTTTCATGACGGGCCGCGATCTCCTTGAGCGTTGGGTCCGAGAACACGCGGCCAACCGCCATGCCGCAATAGCCTGTCACGGCAAGCCCAGCCTCGCGCGTGCTGTCGATGAGCAAGGACTGGTTCAGATACGGATGGTATTCGAACTGATTTGTGACCAGCGGAGCCGCCGAGAGCCGGATAGTTTCCGTCATCAGTGCACGGTTGAAATTGCTGACGCCTATGTGCCGGACCTTGCCGGCGCGCACGACCGCATTGAGCTCCCCGATCTGTTCGGCGAGCGGCACATCCGATCCACCCGGCCAGTGCAGCAGGAGTAGGTCGATGTAGTCCGTCTTGAGCTTGCGCAGGCTCTCGTTGACGGATGCATCGAAGTTCCTTGCGGAGTAGTTGCTGACCCAGACCTTGGTCGTCAGAAATACTTCGCTTCTCGCGATACCAGATGCGGCGACGCAGTCGCCGACCTCGGCCTCATTGCCGTAGATTTGCGCGGTGTCGATATGACGGAAGCCGGCACGAAGGGCTGCGGGGACCGTTCGATAGATATCGTCGCCGCTCATCGCGTAGGTGCCAAAGCCTATGGCCGGGATGGCTGCGTTACCGGCGTGGACGGTTTGCATGAACTATTCCTTGTAGACGAGCCGAACCACCTCGACAGCGGTGCGGGCAGCCGAACGACGTAACGGTCTCAATGGTGGCGAGCGGCGAAAGAAACCGGCCCCTCGACGTGTGATCTCATGGAAGCGTAAGCGATGGCACGTCCGCAAAGAAGCCTATATGTTTCGATTCAATCCATCGTCTTGGACGATAGATGAAAGTGCGATGATCGCGCCTGCGACCGTACGTCCAAAAATTGCCATGCCTTGTCTGTGTACCGGTTGTTACGCTTCCGAAGAAGTTATTTGAATGAAAGGAAGGCTGGAAAATCTGTACTGCTGATGAAGTGAGACGCTAAAAATTCAAACGTTGGTTCCTGCCGCTCGCTTGCCCCGAATCGTCTCAGCCTGCCGGTGTTGAATTCAACAATAATGAATGGGATAATATATGTTGAACCACGTGAGGCCACTCCTAGACATGTCAACACGACGACCGTCCATGGAAACCCGGGCGGTGATTTTCTGTGACTTCCATAAGGCCGAAGAATGACCAATGTGACCGCGAGGCGCGGCATTCAGTCTGTCGAGATTGCGTTCCGAATTCTTTCGGCGTTGCAGACCAGTGAGCGTGCTCTCCCTCTCAAGGAGATTGCTGCGCTGTCCGAACTGTCGCCGAGCGCGACGAGCAACTACATGATTAGTCTAGTGCGGACCGGGCTTGCGTCGCCGGACGAAAAACCGGGGTGCTACAAGCTCGGACCGGCGTCGCTTGCTTTGGGTATGAGCGCGATCAACCAGCTGGACGGATTCGATATCGTTCGTCGGGAAGTGATCGCCTTGCGTGACGCCACCCTGAGTGGCGCGGCCGTGACCGCATGGACCGAAGATGGACCGGTTAGTCTCTTTAAGCAAGAGGGGCAGACGCGCAGTATTCTCGAGCTAAGAACCGGCCTGATCCCGCTGGTCACGACCGCTGCGGGAAAGCTGTTCATTGCCTGCCTTCAGCCTGCGCGAACCGACGATCTCATCAGCCGCGAACTGTCTGCGGGACAGGAATGGAGTCCGGCTACCTTGCGGGAAGAAGCGATCGCTGAATTGCGCAATTGTGGCTTCACAACGATTCATCGCGGGGACATGGGTTACGTGTCTGTCGCGGCCCCTATCTGGGACAGGGACGGAGATCTCCGATTTGCCATCAGTCTCATCGGATCGCCCGCAACACTGAACACGGAAATTGAAAGTAAAGCGATAAAGGCGCTACTCGATAGCGCCGTTCGAACGACGGTTGCACTGGGCGGAAAGGTCCCCAGCAAAATTGGGTAGAAGCCGGGCGCCTCGATATCGATGCGCGCCGTCTGTCTCGGCGGGCGACACGCAACGGACATGTTAGGGCCTGTTATTAGCGTCAACAGGCCCTAACGCTAAGGCAGCGGCTTGCGCCTCGGCCTCCTCATTGCATCCATCCTTCCGTCAATCTGTCCCGGCTGCGGCGGCTGCCAACACGATGGAATTGAATGCCCCCGGTGCTTCAAGCTTCGGCATGTGGCCGATTGCATCGAGTACGTGGAGTGTCGAATCGTGAGCCGCCTCGTGAATCGGCCTGGCATGGTCGTCAATTGGAGCGACGCGGTCCAGGTTGCCGATAATGACGGAGATGGGCGCCTGCACCGCAGGAACGACTGACGGCGTATACGTGGAGAAGAGCATGTCCACGGCGTGCTCCCAGCCTGTAGGCGTCACCGCGTCTCTCAGCCGGGATACGACCGCGCGAACCAGGGGGCCAGCGTTCGGAGCAACCAGCGCGTTGACTACAGCGGCGCGCGCCTCGGGCGATCGTGCCGCTGCGCTTCGCATCAAGGCTTCTCGCGCCAGGTCGCGCTCCGTACCGGATAGATGTCCTCTTGCCACATTGGGCGCGCTCAATACGAGAGCGCGCGTAGCCGACGGGTACCGCGCCGCGAACGTTGCAGCGATGACACTTCCCCATGAACTGCCTACGATGGTTGCACGCGAAATGCCGAGCGCAGACAGCAGGGCCATGAGCGCATCCGCGTAATCCGTGGCGGCCGGCGTGCCGATCGCAAAGGGGCTGCTTTGTCCATAGCCGGGGGCGTCCCATGCAATCACCCGATGGTGGATGCGCAGTGCGGCGAACTGCGCACGGTATCCCGCCGAGCTCGAACCAATGCCATGCAGCAGCACGATGGCGGGCGCGCGCTCGTCGCCGGCAGCCCGATACGTGATGACCCGTTTATCGCCGAGGGTGGGGAGATGCAATGGTGCCTGTTCGACGGCGGGCAACGAGGATTCAAGTAGATGGCTATCTGTTTCAGTCATGATGGGAGTTGGGCCGATATATCAATCGCTTTAACTTGGGCAAATGCCCACTCACGCTTCTCTCAATGCAGCGGAGATCTCATGCGCAGTGGCCTTGAGGGTTTCTGCACAAGGGCCGTCAGCCGCGGCGTCGAAATGCTCTGCGGGGCCGATTGCGGTCAGTGCCAGCACGGCCAGTCCGCTCGGGGAAAGAATGGGCACGCTGATGGCGTTGGCGAGCACCCGGTCGTCATAGAACGGGCCGGGGCGCCTCGTCGCGACATGGGAAGCCCTTACGGATTCAAGTTCGCGTGCGAGTGATTCCGCGGTGTGGGGCAGTTCGTCAGACGCCTGGCGCCCGTTATCACGCAGCTCCGCAGTCACGGATCGATCGACTGCTTCGGGCGGAAGGAACGCCGCCAGCGCCAACCCCGAAGCGGACGACGTCAACGGCAGCACAAACCCCAGCGGCAGATCGGCGGCCACCGGCGTGGTGGCGGCTTGCCACGCGATTACCGTGGGACCGTGATTGCCCCACGCTACCAGCGCAAGTGTCTTGTCTAGCGTATGCGCGAGCCGCAACATGGCGCGGCCGGCCAGCCGGACAGCATGGGGCTGCGATTTCATCGCACCCTCCGTTCCGACCGGCGCGCGGCCGAGATCGTGCGGGTCGGCGACCAGATATTGCCCGCCACCGAATGCCAGCGGCCGCCGCGTGCTCTGGCGAATGGAATCCACTGCCCCAACAAAGATCACATGGTCTCCGCCTGGATAGCGGGAGACCACCTTGCACTCCAGCCATGCGCTGCAATCGCGCAGTAGCGGCAGCGCGCCGACCCCAAGGTCATAGTCGATGCCGGAGAATTTGTCCGGCGAGCGGGCTGCAAAGTGATTGGCGAGGTCGTATTGGTGCTCGGCCAGGATGTTGATTGTGAATCTGTCGGCATCCTTGAACGCCGAATGGCTTCCCGCGGATGTCGCCTGACTCCATAAAACGAGAGGCGGGTCCAGAGAGACCGATGAGAAGGAATTGGCGGTGAGGCCGTGCATGCCTCCCTCGGCGTCGCGGGTGGTGACCACGGTGACACCGGTTACGAAGGACCCTAATACGTCTCTCAACTGGCGTTTGTCGAACGTCCTTATTGAAGGGCGTTCGTGGTCTAACAGAATGCTTCCATTCATGACAGAACCTTTTGCGCCTCGCTGAACGCCGGCATGATGGACTCGTGAAACAGCCCGATCGATGTCTTTGCTTCGGAAACGGACATGTCCCCGAACATGAACGTGCCGATGAGGTAGTTGAAGGCGCCGTCGTGCGCCTGCTCCAGCAGCTTTTCACGAACGGTTTCCGGCCGGCCCACTACCGCGAGGCCCGATTCCAGGAGCGGCTCGATCGTCGGCGGAAGCTTCTGGTTGACCGGTTCCGTCCCGTGCTTCTTCCAGAGCTTGGAAAAGTTCGGGTAGAAGACCGACCATGCGCGCGAGGCAATTTTTATGGCCTCCTGGTCCGTTTCCGCGACCACAATGTAGCGATTCACGCCGATGAGCGGCTCAGGGGCGGACGGATGGCGTTTGGCGAATTCTTCGCGATATCGCTCGGTGATGGCTCGGACTCGCTGGACTGGGCCAGCGCACACGATGTTCATCTTCTCCTGGGCCGGCCATACCGTCGACTCCGGCGACGCCAGCGCGTACCAGGTCGGAGGCGGCGTCTGCAGCGGTTTGAGTTCGATCGGCATGTCGTTGAATTGCCAGAACGTCCCCTTATAGTCGAGGGTGTCCGAACTGAGATACCGCTTGATGATTTCATACGACTCGACGTATCGGGCCTGAGCCGTGGCCGGCTCGATACCGAGCGCCTCGATTTCGTGGGGTGAGGCGCCACGGCCCACGCCATACTCCAGGCGGCCGCCGCTCAGATTGTCGAGCATGCAAATTTCTTCGGCGAGACGCACGGGGTGGTGGATCGGGAGAATGTAGACGAGCGGAGACAGGCGCAGTTTTTTGGTGCGCTGCGCGGCAGCGGCAAGAAACACGTTTTGCGACGGGCAAGCGCTCAGCGTGGTCGCATGGTGTTCCGACATGTGATAGGCATGGAAACCGAGCCTGTCGTAAAGCTCGATAATCTGCATTCTATCTTCGTACTGCTTATGAATAGGTAGACCATTGCGATCATTTTGGTCAAATATACCGAATTTCATGATTTTTCCAGTAAGGTGCGAATTGAGTGATCTTCCGACTTGGCGCGAATTGGCGCGACTTAGTGCGCCGGAGATTTGCTGAATACCTGAAAGATGTTCTCTTCCGGATCCTTGTAGGTGGCAACGACGCCGTGCGTGCCCATGTCGCGCTGCGCGAGTAGCTGGCCACCCGCGGACAGGATTTTCTGCCGAACCTCGTTCTGGTCCTCCCCGGCGACCCGGAAGACGAGGATGGCCCCGACGGCTCCTTGTGCCGCTTCCTCCGCGGAACCCAATGCAAATGCGCTGCGCTGCAGGCGAAATTGAGTCCACTTGTTCTCGTCGCGAAACTGGACAGGCATCCCCAGCGCCGATACATAGAAATCTTCCAGCCTGGCCATATCCTTCGCGACCAGATAGACGCTTTGTATGTCAACTTCTGCCATGGCGGAACTCCGTTGAATGGTGATAACTGAGTTGATGCGATTGCCTGACCGGGAAGCGTCACGCTGTCTGTTGTGTTCCGCGCCCATAGGACAGTGTGTTCATCGGTATCTTCCGCGCAATGGGCCTGTCTGACGGCTCATTTGCCGAGAAAAACGACCGGAGCCGGTTCTTCGCCACGAGTGACGGCTTCTGCTCGTGCAGTTCGCCCTTTCCTGGCGTCTTCCGTTGTATGCAGCCCCATGGTGAGGTCGAGGATCAGCGAGTCGGCGCCGGGCACACCTCCGCCTGACCATGCCTTGAGAAGGGCGCGAATGGCGCCATACGAGCGCGTAGGGCCGTTGGCAAGCTTGATGGCGAGATCCTCGGCGACATTCTCGACCTGATCTTCGCCGACGACGAAGGCGGCCACGCCGAGCTGACCGGCGGTCGCGCCGGACATGGGTTCGCTCAGCATCGCGTAGCGCGTTGCATACGCACGACCCACTCTTTCCGCGAGGCGCTGCACGCCGCCCGCGACAGGTGCCGAGCCAACGGACGCTTCAATGCATCGGAAGGTGGCGTTCTCCGCCGCGACGATGAAGTCACAAGCGAGCGCCAGCTCGAATGCGCCGCCGAATGCTGCGCCGCGCACTGCGGCAATCGTCGGAATCTGGAGGGCTTCGATTGACCGGTAGGTATGGTGAATCTGCGATATGAAGGTCCGCCAATCATCGAAATCTTTGTCGATGAAATCGAGGACGTCGCCGCCCTTGCTGAAATCGGGACCCTGCGCACGGATCAGGAGCGACCGGATATCGGCTTTGCTGGCTTCCCGAACCGCGTTCTCAAGGCAGTCAGCGAAATCCGCCGCGATGAGATTCGAGGGAGGATTGGCCAACACGATATGGCCTACGTTCTGACGACGTTCAAAATAGATGCTTTCCATTGAAAGGAATCCTTAATAAATGATGGCGATCCTGAAACCTCGATGTCTCCTGCCAGGCGCTGCGCCGTCTGCATTCAACAATAGTGAACGCGTACAGCATAGTTGCATATTAGGATGCTGGCGGAGGCATGTCAACCCATTCGCCGATGACGGCATGCTGGGGATTGAGGTCAGTGATTGGGTTCATTGATGGCGCTAAGCTGGGCCTTCAACGTTCCAGCACACGCAATGGTGCGTTGCAGTTCAGGACATAGGCGAACTGTCGTTGTGGATATAGCATCCGTGACGGGTTCGATTTGCCTCGCGATTACGACGACCATCGTCGGCCCGCGGGCAGAAGCCGAACCAATGCAACACAGGAGTTTCGTCATGACGAAAACGAACACGCCCGGGTCGTTCACGCTCGGGGACCGTCAAGTGAGCCGGATGGGCTACGGTGCCATGCAACTCGCCGGCCCTGGCGTGTTCGGGCCGCCAAAGGATCGAGACGTGGCAATTGCCGTCCTGCGCGAGGCAGTCGCGAGCGGCGTCAACCATATCGATACGAGCGACTTCTACGGTCCCCATGTAACGAATCAGATCATTCGAGAGGCGCTGCATCCGTATCGTGACGACCTCACGATCGTCACCAAGGTCGGCGCCGTGCGCGGCAGCGATGCCTCCGTGAAACCGGCGCAGAGCCCGGTCGAACTCATCGCGGCCGTGCACGACAAGCTGGACGGCACGATCTGAACTTACGCAGGTGGACCTGCGCTTCTCGCATGGCCTGGCCAGAAAAGTTCGGCATAGGCGGTATTGGAGAATGTAATGAAGGCGATTGGTTATGCAGCAAAGGGGGGGGTCGAAGTCTTGACTGACCTTGAACTCCCGATACCTGAACCAGGCCCGCACGATTTGCGAGTCGCCGTGAGGGCGGTCTCGGTGAATCCTGTCGATGTGAAGCGCCGTCGCTGGGAGGATCCTTCGAATAGCAAACTTCCGCGCGTGTTGGGTTACGACGCCGCGGGTGTGGTCGAAGCGGTTGGACGCGAGGTCACGCTCTTCAAACCGGGTGACGAGGTCTTCTATGCGGGCGCGATGGACCGGCCCGGGACAAACTCGGAGTTTCACCTCGTCGACGAGCGGATCGTCGGGCCCAAGCCCGCCTCACTGTCGTTCGCGGAGGCGGCGGCTTTACCGCTTACTTCGATAACCGCGTGGGAAATGCTCTTCGACCGCATGAAGGTGCCGCGCGGCGTGCGCACACCCTGCGGCACGCTGCTCATTCTGAACGGAGCAGGTGGCGTAGGTTCCATGCTGATCCAGTTGGCGAACCGCCTCACGGGCCTCACCGTCATTGCAACGGCATCCCGGCCCGAAAGCGTCGAGTGGGTACGCAAGCTTGGCGCGAAGCACGTTGCCGATCACAGCAAGCCCATCGACGAAGCGCTGCACGCAATCGGCTTCAGTGGCGTGGACTATATCGGGGCGATCACTTCGACGCCCGGCAGCGCCCCCAGTCTCGCCCGCGCGATGAACCCGCAGGGCCATATCACGCTGATCGACAACTTTGACGACAGCATTGCGCCGTTCAAGCCGAAGAGCATCACTGTTTCGTGGGAGATGATGTTTACCCGGTCGCTCTTCCAGACAGCGGACATGGATGCCCAGCACCGCCTGCTGAAGGACGTGTCAGAGCTGCTCGATGCCGGCGTGCTGCGGACGACGCTCACGCACGTGGGCGGCCCGTTGACGGCAGCGAATCTTCGCCTGGCCCACGAGCGGATCGAAACGGGCAGGGCGATTGGAAAGACGGTGCTGGAAGGCTTCCGATGGTGATCGTCGCTTCTGCGTGGCGTGATCAGCGTCGCGTCATGAGCGGCTGTTAACACAAAGGATGACTGAACGATGTGGAAGGCACTGGTGGATGAGCATTCTCAGCAAAATGAACCAGAACCGGAATCTTCCCGGGGGGCGCGGTCCGCGATCCGTCGAAAGAACGGGAGGCAACCGCAGGCTGCAACGGACAAGCTCCGGAATATCATTCTTGAAGCCGCGGTAGCGCTTTACTATCGCGAGCCTGTCGAGTTGTTGAGTCTCGAGCGGCTCGCCAATCAAACGGGGCTCAGTAAGAGGCGCATCTATCGGGTTTTCGGATCGCGTAAGGCGTTTTTGCAAGCTTACGTGGACTGGCTTTGTGATCGTGAGCGCGCGCGGTGGCGGGACGCTGGACATCGATCTGGCGATGAGCCTGTTCAACACATGCTCGAGCTCTTTATCGATGTCGCGGTCGAACTGGCTTCCGATGGATATCAGCGCGGGCAACATCAGATGTCGGTGGTACAGCTCACCGAAGACACCGAAGAGGCGCATTCTGTCAGGCTATCGCATGCCAATCTTGGTCGGGAGTTTCGCGCACTATTGATGCGGCTGGCCGTTGCCGCGCATGCAGTGGATGCTGAGGCGTTGGCGGATACGTTGATGATGCTTTGGGAAGGGGCGACATCCAGTTTCAAATCAAGCGGCGATGCCCAGCGGGTCGCCCAGCGTCTGCCGATCCTGGTCGACCACATCATCAAGAGCTACGTGATTGAAGAAGTGTGAGGCAGAGGGCTACGGGCCCGGGGTGAACGATCCTAACTACCCGCAGAACTTGCAGGACGCACAGCAAAAGGCCGCGGTTGCCGGTGGCGCAAGTCAGTAAGGACAAGTCGGCGATGCGGCGCGAAAATCTGTGTCATGAACGACTGTTGCTGGATGCTCGTCGCGTAGCTTTGGTTCGAGACTTCGGCGCGATTTTTTCGGTGTCTTCGATTTCCGGGACGTTCAATTCTTCCATCAGGGCCAACGTGCGCAAACAGAACTCTGCACCACTAGCCCGCTCGGCCTCCGTAAAGTGCGCCATCGCAGGTGCGATCGAAGACTCTTCCGCAAGCTTCACAATCGCCTTTTCGACAACGTCGAGTCCCTTCCTGGTCAGAAGAACGATCGACCCACCGCCGTGACAGGGATCGGGCTGGCGTTCGACCATGCCAAGGCTCGCGAGCCGATCAATCTTTTTGGTTATGGCGCCCGAAGTAACGAGTAGGGATCGATAGAGATCGGTCGGCCGCTTTGCATACGGGTGGCCGCTACGGCGCAGCGCCAGCAGGACACGCATGTCTGACCCACTGATCCCCCAACGTTCCTGGCACATCTTGTCAAACGCAAGTTCGACGAGCGTACCGAGGCGCATAAAGTAAACCGCCAGCAAGAAGTTCGAAAGATCCAGATTGCCGTATTCGCGTTGCCATTGCAGGTTGATGAAGTCGACGAGGCTGCTACCCGGAGCATGTGACTTTGCGGCGGGTTCGGCGCGGCTAGTTTCGGCGCGGCCGGATTCGGCGCGGGTCGAGACGGCCTTCTTCCTGGTTCGAGCGGGCGTGGCTTGCTTGGGGGCGGTTGGGCTCATCTTTGCGGCTTCCTGGGAAGATCGTGCGATCGCGACCGATTGTAACTCAGCGACCGTAATCGTCCGCAGTGACGGGTTGTTCCATTCTTGAGATGAAGACATACCGGGTCGGCAATATCGCGTGCAAGCTTTTCATCCTGGTCCACGCACAAGACTCGCGCTCCGGCCTGTGTCAGTGCGTGGACCGTTGGCGCGCCAATGCCCTGGCCCGCACCCAGCACCACAAAACCTCGACCATCGAGGCGCAGGAGCGACAAGTAGTCTGGAACGGTATTGCTGACGCTATCGGCGGGCATCGGCACTCTCCTAGGCTTCGACGGCTTGGCGATGGGACGGTAACAGGTCTTGCCATGCCGTTCCGTCTTCGAGTTGCGCGTCACAGGCGCTTACACCACGCAGGTCGAGCCCGAGTGCGGCAGGCTGCTTGTCTTCCATCACGCGCTTAACAGACTCCATAAGCACGCGGCGAACTCGCACGACAGCCTGGTCGGCAGGCACAAGATGCTCGCGGGAGCGGTCATAAAGCGGCCCCTGAGAAAGCCCGATCGTCGCATCCTCCACCTCGACGCCGCGTAACCCGGTCCAATTCTCTTTCATCAGCTCGCGGTTCTGACCGAATACGTCCGCCCAGCTAGCTGTGAAGGTGCAGTCCTTGTGGTTGTAGTACCGAGGATCATTCAATCCCAGAAGCTCAATGATTTTCTCTTCTGTTATCGGTGTCTCACCGTGGACGACAATGTAGGTACTCGTGTGCGTGTCATCCTGCGGCACCTCGAGAACCGTGAACAGGAACGCCGGCGCTGGGATGATACGGCCATACGGTACGATGAACGGTACGACACGCGCATTGCGCACGCCCGGCTTATGGGTCTTGCGCAGCGCGACGTACTGGAATCCGAACGCGGTCTCTTCGATTTTGAGTGCCGGCTCCAGGTCGTTGGAGGCAAGTGCCGCAGGGTTGACCACGTCAGGATTGGGCGTGAAATCGTTGTCCTTCCAGCCAGGACGCGCCATGTTGGTATGCAGCACGCCTACGTGCGAGCTGTCCTCGCCGCCCTCCACCAACTGCAGGTAGTTGCAGGAAACATTGATGCGCAGGACGACGCGGTGGGCGGGTTCTGCGTCCATGAATGCGTAGCGCGAAAATGCCGGCAGGAGTTCGATCGGGCCTACGTACGCCCAAACGATACCGCCTTCTTCCCGCACGGGAAACGCCGGCGCCTTCATGCGTGCGGCGTACTTGGGGTCTGCATGGTTGGGTGTCTCAAGTACAGCACCCGACGCACTAAATTTCCACCCGTGATAGAGGCATCGGATTCCGCCTTCTTCAACTCTGCCGAGCGCAAGGGATGCGCCCCGGTGCATACAAAGTTCTTCTAAAAATCCCACCTGACCTGCTGTGTCGCGAAATGCAACGTAATCTTCGCCGAGCAGGCGCACGCGCAGGGGGGCGCAGTCGGGATGGGGAAGCTGGGCGGACGTACAAACGGGGTGCCAGAAACGTCGCATCAGCGTGCCGCCCGGCGTGCCGGGGCCGACGCGGCAAAGGACATCGTTATCTTCATGGCTCAACATAGTCGAACTCCTATCGTAGCTCTTGTTATTCACTGCGCTCAACGCGCGCTGCTGCA
This sequence comes from Burkholderia sp. GAS332, assembly GCA_900142905.1. Lineage (NCBI taxonomy): Bacteria > Pseudomonadati > Pseudomonadota > Betaproteobacteria > Burkholderiales > Burkholderiaceae > Burkholderia > Burkholderia sp. GAS332. The sequence continues at coordinate 1,155,852 of FSRV01000002.1, forward strand.
GATGAAAGGATGCGGTGGTGGGGCACTAACACGCGCCAGTCGTCTTCAAGGCCGATTTCACCGGACACACCAATCGCACTCCCGGCGTTCGCCCGTAGTGGGGCAATCTCCTTCTGATCGCGGGCCGCACGGGCGTAGGTGAGCAGGCAGCGCTGAAGACGGCTAATGGCGATGTCCGCTGCGGAGAGCAACTCCTGTGAGCGGTCGCGGATCGCGCCGCTCGACACGCTGCAAGCGGCATCCTCTTGCGTGATACTGTCAAAGCCAGTGAAGTGGCCGCCTCGCTGCTGAACCCGGTCCTGGCGATAGCCATTCGCGACGGACATCGCTGACGAAGAGTCGCAGGTGTCGGCCGTCATTCCATATTTGCGAAGCGTCGTGTCATCCAATCCGACAAATTTGAGCTGCTCACTGCGCAAAGGCTCCTCGCCAATGCGCTTTTCGCCATCCCACCAGACGTGGTAAAGATTGCAGCGCTCGTCGTTGACCGGCACGATCGCCAGCCAGACATCCCCGTTCGCGTTGGCGATGAAGCAGGGGGCAATGAACGCCGTGACCCGCGCTATACGCTTGCCGTCGGTCTGGCGAATGGCCACGTAATGGAAACCAAAGTCTGTCTCGTCGGCCTCGATCCTGGGGGCGGCGTCGAATTGCATGTGAGACGTTTTTTTTGCATAGTCGAGATCCGAGTCGTTCGTCCTCGCCAGCGCGGAACTATGGAGCACAGTCAGGTGTGAGGAGTCGACGAGGCCTTCCATCACCTGAACATAATTAGCGTTCACAACCGCGCAGGCATTGATGCGGTGGGCGTCCGGTTGGTCCATGAAGGCCCAGTGCGGGAGAGGCGGCTTTTCACCTTTCGGCCCCAGGTAAGCCCAGAGGATGCCGCCTGCCTCGCGCACGGGGTAGGTTCGTCCTTTGATGCGCTGTTTGAATCTCGGATCCTCGACGTTTGGCGTCTCGAGGACAGTTCCGTCTACCGCAAACTTCCAGCCGTGGTAAATGCAGCGCAAGCCGTCGCCCTCTGCGCGTGCCAATTGCATTGAGGCGCCCCGATGCAGACAGCCCTCCGCGTAGAGACCCGGGCGCCCTTGCTGATCACGCCACACCACATAGCGTTCCCCCAGCAACTCAATCGTCTTCGGCTCCCCATTCGGCTCTGGCATGTCTGATGATTGAATCACCGGGAGCCAAAAGCGACGCATCGCGTTTCCCATCGCGGTGCCGGCGTCGGTGCGGCACATCAATTCGTTATCCTGCTTGCTCAACATGTCGATTCCCTCGATTCAATTCTGAGTGAAGGGTGAGTGGCCGGCCTCAAAGATCGAGGACCAGCCTTGAGGTCTTTGCGCGTGAACAGCACGGCATGAAGCAATCGTTGCCGGCCCGCTCGTCATCGGTTAGATAAAGGTCCCGATGATCTGGCTGGCCAGCCAGCACTTTCGTCATGCAGGTGCCACACACACCCTGCTCGCAGGACAGCGGAAGACTGAACCCTGCATCGAGCAAGGCATGCGCCGCGCTTTGATCCGCGGCGACCACAATGACCTCGCCACTGCGATGGATTTCAATTTCAAACGGTGCGTCCCCGGCGGTTTCGATCGGGTTCGCACCGAAATACTCGCGATGCAGGTGTCCTTCGTCCCAGCCGAGCTCCCGCGCAGCCTGCAGGATGTGATTCATGAAGCCGTTCGGGCCGCAAACGTAGAGATGTTTATCGAAGGACGGCGTGCCTATTGCTGAACGGGCATCGAGTTGCTGCTCAGCGGTGCCGTCGTCGACATGCACGTGGACTTGCGGCGCTTCTCCGAAGTGGGAGGGCTGCAGGCGGTCGATGAGGGCCATGCGCGATAACGAGCGGCCGCAATAGTGCAACGCGAAAGCTCGGCCCGCACGTGCCAACTGTTGCGCCATGCAAAGGATTGGCGTGATGCCAATACCACCTGCGAACAGGATCGACTGGTCCTGTTGACCGTCGTGCAGGGCAAAGTGGTTGCGAGGGGCGCTTATCGTGAGTACGTCGCCAGCCTGCACGCTATCAACGAGCTTTACCGATCCACCACGTGACTTGGGATCACGCAACACACCAATCCGATACGACGATTGCAGACCGGCTGGATCGTACAGCGAGTACTGACGCACCATATCGCCGGGTACGTGCACGTCGATGTGCGCACCCGCTTCAAACGCAGGCAGCTCGCCCCCCGACAACGGCACAAGCTCGAAGCCGGCAATGTCGTCGGCTAACCATGTCTTGGCCGATACTCGGACTTGCAGCAATGCCTGCGTGGGTATCGATTTGTTTTCCATGAGGGTAGGGGTCATGAGAGAGCGCTTAAGTCGCCATTTGACGACGAGGCCAGATCGCCACGGGGGCGGCGCCGAGCCGCCGTTGAATTAGCCAACGCGCGAGTCCTTGATCCATCACGCGCACATGCTCGGGAAACCAGTCCGCCAGGGCTCGCGCAAAAGAGCGAACGACTTCCGTGTGTCCCTGAGCCAGCATGGCGCGTACCTCGTCGAGTGATCGAAGCACGGCGGCGTGCTCGTCGATATGGCAACCCGCAGACCCGTATCCCGTGTCGCGCATCGCGGTGTCCTCGTCGCTGAAGTGGCGATGCGCATGGTCAGAAAACGCTTCGAGCGCATCCACGAGCTTGTCGTCTTCCGTGGTCAGCAGCGTGCGCACGCATTCGACAAACTCTTGATGTGTCTCATCCATAGTCTGATGACCAAGCGCATAGTCGTCGCGCCAGGCGAAGCTGTGCGAAAGACGAACCTTGTCTTTTGACTCATCCATCGTTCACCCGCGACGTGGACTTAGAGACGGCGCCGTACCCAAAAAGGGACGTACCCTGCGGCAATGTAGTGCTGTCATTTGTCAACGTACTCCCATCCAGTTGTACACGTGAATAAAAATATCTTCCAAGGAAGATAATATTCAGTGCGGCGGTTGTCGAGGTAGGGCAAACGCGTATAGATGCCAGAAACGGTTTCTTTGCCCGGGACTCGATAGAGGTGTTCTTAACGATGGTTTGACGCGCTGTCAATGCCTGATCAATCCCGGAATGAACAGAAGAATATGGCGCCCGCAATCGGTGGCTGGTTGTTTCAGGGTATCTACCTGGCGTGAATCCGATTGACGTTTGCGGCAAGTGAAATGTATCTTCCGTGGAAGATGATTTAAAGCGCGGTGCGTCGTCACTAATGAGTGAGGCTCAGCGGACTATCCCGTGGGAAAACGTAGCTCGCTGGATATGTGGCGTGTTTTAAGTGAATGATAAATAGTTTGGAATGCGAAATGTAGGTGGTTGTCGTCCAGAAATACGTCAAAGCCGAACTATCGGAGGAGATTGCAGATGGTTGAGAAAATGTGCTTTGCCCCCCGGAAAATTGTCTCCGGGGTCGTCATGATGCTATTCGTAAGCTCAGCACACTCGCAAAGTAGTGTGACGTTGTACGGCATAGTCGACGCGGGTTTGCTATACACCAGCAAAACCTTGAATAGTCAAAATGGGCAGAATGCTGGAAAGCAATTCTCTTTGATCGATGCGGGATCCACGCCGTCGAATTTTGGTCTGAAGGGAGTCGAGGACCTCGGGGGCGGCGTTAAGGCGGAATTCAGGCTCGAGAGCGGTATTAGCGTCGCAAACGGAGGCTACGGCATTTCGAACGGGAATCTGTTTGGTCGCCAGGCGTGGGTTGGCTTGCAAACCGATTACGGCGAGGTGAAGGCGGGCCTGCAGTATTCACCTTTCTTTCTCGCGTTGTTCAGACTTGATCCGCGTGGTACCTCAACCTTCGCGAGCGGTGCCATTATTTATGTGGATAGCGTGGCAGCGACAGGCGTATTCACGTCGAACGCGGTGTCGTACACAAGTCCTGTCATGGGCGGATTTCAGGGCAGCGTACTTTATGCGCTCGGTGGCCAAGCCGGCGATTTTGCAGCCGGACGGCAATATTCTGCGGATCTGAAATACGAAAACGGAAGCCTGCTAGTTGACGCGGCTTTCTTTAACGGAAACGCAGGTGGATCCGCGCAGACACCTATACCCACAACCGTCGAGTTCTTTGGTCGCACGCTGGGCGCTTCCTATAAGTTCTCCTCATTGACCGTCAAGGCCTCCTTCTCCAGCTACAAGGTAGCAGGGTCGTTCAGCAACAATGTGTATGGTGGAGGATTTGACTATTATGTATTGCCGTCGCTGAATCTTAACGGCGGAGTCTGGTTCACGACAGATCGAAACGACACGTCAAATCACTCAATTTTGGGTGCAATCGGGACACAGTATTTCCTGTCGAAGTCTACGTCGCTGTATGGGGAGGTAGGCGTAGTGAATAACCACGGGAAAATGAATACTGGTTTGTCAATTGATGGTGCGCTGTACGGGGTCGCTGGAACGACAGTAGGCACGGTGGTCGGAATCAGGCACCTGTTTTAGCCGGAGACGAGGCCAAAGCGACCTCCGTTCGTTCGCTCACGGCGCGGTCGATGGGATCGCGCCGACTCACTTGCCGATGCCCTGGAGGCTTCGGTCCCGCCAAACCATCGGTCTTCTCCACACCCTCCTCATATCGTCGCAACGACGGCCACATTCTCCAGGCGAAATCCAGCAAAACGATCGAACCCGTGTTGGCCGATTGTTGACGCATTTGCAACAGAGAGTTGGGTGGATTAGTACTTACCCTAGTTATTTTTACCCTTTAGACTGCATTCAACCGTGGCAGAGAAGCTCCTTTGCAGCGCCACTAACAAAAATCGTTGAGGCAGGTCGTCATGAAGTCGTTCACCAGGATGGTTCTTATTGCTGCCCTTTTTGCAGCACCCGTTACGTCGTTCGCACAGTCCAGTCAGCCGGTTAGTCGGGCGCAGGTGCATGCGGAGCTGGTGCAGCTCGAGCAAGCTGGCTATGACCCGCATGACTGGATTCACTACCCCGAGAACATCCAGGCCGCTCAGGCAAAAGTCGCGGCGCAGAACGCCACAGCCCAAGCCGCGGTTTCGGGATACGGCGGTGCTGCTGACGGAACGTCTCGTTCGGGCGCAGCAAGCGGTATGTAATATTGGGTGTAAGGGCGTTATTTTAGAAAATCGCGTAATGTGCGGCTGAGTGTTTCCTGCCTGTATGGGTAAGAAGCCTCGGCCGTTTTGCTTTAGGTGCGTCTGTTGTGCGCCCAGCATAGACGTTATGCCTGCAAATCGACGACTACCGTATCGACATCGACGTTGCGCCGTTGGCCGCGCATCTGGGCCATTGGGACGCTTTGATCTATTCTTGTCGTTCTGCCCAAAGCAACGATCCATTGCAACCGAGGAGATATGCGCTGAATCGTTTCAGACGTAGCCTTCACGTCGCGTTGTCACTTCATTTCAGGTTCGACCCTGGTAGCAACACTGTGCGTCTTGTCGGGCGCACAGTATTTCCCATAGCAGCATCACTGCAGATATAGGAAGGAGATCGAAATGTCGAAAGTTCTGGTTCTATATTATTCGTCGTATGGCCATGTCGAAGCGCTGGCGGATGCCGTCGCCGAAGGTGCGCGCTCGGCGGGCGCCACGGTCGACGTCAAGCGAGTGCCGGAGACCGCGCCGGCGGAAGTGGCCAAGGCCGCCTACTTCAAGCTCGACCAGCAAGCGCCGGTTGCCACGGTCGCCGAGCTCGCCAACTACGATGCGATTGTCGTCGGCACGCCGACCCGGTTTGGGCGCATGTCGTCGCAGATGGCGACATTCCTGGATCAAGCCGGCGGTTTGTGGATGAGCGGCGCGCTGAACGGCAAGGTAGGCGGTGCCTTCACGTCGACCGCCAGCCAGCACGGCGGCCAGGAAACGACCTTGTTTTCGGTTATCACCAACCTGCTGCACTTCGGCATGACCATTGTCGGCCTGCCGTACAGCCACCAGGGGCAGATGACGCTGGACGAGATCGTCGGCGGTGCGCCCTATGGCGCCACGACCATCGCCGGTGGACAAGGTCAGCGCCAGCCGAGCGCGATCGAACTCGCCGGCGCTCGCCACCAGGGCGAACTGATCGCCAAGACGGCGAACAAGCTGTTTGGCTGAACGTCAGGCCTATTCGCATCGTCGAGGCGCGAAAGAGACGGCCAGGCGGATTCCCGCTTGGCCGACACGGATCGGGATGCCGAACTGACCAGGATACAGACTGTCGTTCGACATTGGCCGAGCACCGTTGCCATTGATAACCCATCAATTCGAGAGAGCTGAACCATGCAAGGTCCGACGACTGAAGGTGCGTTGGGGGATTTCGTCGTCACCCATCCGCTTGACCCGGAAGATGGCGTGATCACCACCGCCGCGCGAGCGATGGCAAGTTCCATGAAAGGCAAATTAAGGGGAATCGAAGCACGCGAGCCATTCGATGCCATGATGGAGCGCACTTTGTCACGCGATGACGTGAGCTTCGAGTCCGACACGGTTGGCGGTATCCCGGGGCTCTGGGTTCATCCTGCGCATTCTCGATCTGATGAAGCGATCCTCCATCTGCACGCCGGCTGGTTCAGCCTGGGATCGGCCAAAGCATTCCGCCACCTGGTCGGCCATATCGCCGCGAGGGCGGGAGCGAGCGCGTTTATCCCGGACTATCGGCTTGCTCCCGAGCATCCTTTTCCTGCGGCCGTCGACGATGTGCTGGCGTGTTACCGCGGGCTTGAGGAAAGGGGCATTCGCCGGATTGCCGTCACGGGAGACTCTGCCGGCGGTAATCTCGCGCTGGTACTCGCCGCACGCATCTCCAGCGACGCCATCTTCGCAAAGGCGGCGCTGGTTGGCGTGGCGGTACTATCGCCGGTGACCGACTTGACGCTCTCGGGCGAGACCTATGTGACGCGCGCGGATGCCGAGCCGTATTTCACGCTCCCGCAGGTCGCGGAATTGGTGGGTGCCTATTTGGGGAGTGCCGACCCGAAACTTCCGCTAGCTTCGCCACTCCACGCGCAGCTTTCCGGGTTGCCCCCCGTACGCATTCACGTCGGAGACGACGAAGTATTGCTCGATGATTCGCGCAGATATGTCGAGCGTGCTGTTGCCGCCGGCACCGATGCCCGGCTTGATGTCTGGATGGGGATGCCGCATGGATTCGCCGGCAGTATCGGATCGTTGAAGGCGTCGACACAAGCGGTGGATGCCATCGGCAATTTTCTCTCGGAGAAGCTGCAGGCAGGCGCAGGCCCGCACACTGCGCGCTGAAACCGCGGCACACGTTGCAGGGCACAGCGCGGGTGGACCGCTCTAGCGCTGCTGGTTCAGCGCTTCGAATCCTGCAACGAGCGCATCGAGCAGGTGACGGACAGCCGGCACCATGCCTCGGCGCGTGGGAAAGATCGCGTGCACAAGGCCCGGCGTGGTAGTCAGACCTGGCAGCAGGTGCTGCAGGCGGCCGGCCTGAATATCAACTTCAACCAGCTCTCTCGGCAGCATCGCCACGCCGATGCCAGATATCGCCGCAACCCGCAGGCTGGCGAGGTCGTCGGTCGCGAGGCGGGGCTGGTGCTCCCATGATGTCACGTGCCCTTCAACGTCCACCAGGTTCCAGACAAATCGCTCGCTGTTGCTGGCCATGGAAAGGGTGGGCCATCCCTTCACGGATTCGATCGAACTGGGCGCCGAGTGGCGCGCCGCCAACGCGGGACTGGCAACCAGAATGTGGATCGACAAGCCCAACTGCCGGACGGCGAGATCGGTGTTTTCCAGCGGGGGGCGCCTGACCCGGATGGCAAAGTCCAAGCCTTCCTCGACGACATCCACGCGGCGGTTGGTTGCGTCCAGCAGGATCTGGACATCAGGATTGTCCTCTACGTACCGCGCAATGATCGCGGAGATGCCGGACTCCAGTAAGGCCACGGGGCAGGCGATGCGCACGGTCCCCTGCGGCCTCGCGCGCGTGCGGTCCACGATATCTTTGGCGGCCTTTGATTCCGCCACCAGCGCCAGGCAATGCTGGTGGAACTGCCGCCCGGTTTCCGTCAAAGACAGGCTCCGGCTCGTGCGGTTGAGCAGGCGGACGCCAAGTTCTTCTTCCAGGGCCCGAATGCGCCGGCTGAGTTTCGACGTCTGCAGGCCGAGGCTGCGCGCGGCCGCCGTGTAGCTTCCATGCTCGACCACTTCCGCGAAGAGACGAAGATCATTGAGGTCAGTGATTGCGTTCATGGGCAGCCTTCAATTCCTTCTCATCGTTCTATTGGCGGCAAGGATGCCTTTCATTCTTGGACCTATGCACGAGTTCGTTGCAAATATAGCATCCTTCTCATCGCCTGGATCACCTGCATCAGCACCGAATCCGGTCGGTCGCACAGGTGACAGGCGCCGCATTGGCGGTAATGGGAAACGGAGAAGGACATGCTCGCACACAGGCGTTGGGAATCGTTGGACAGGGCGGAACAAAGTTGGCTGCGCGCGAAATACCATTTCGCAGTTAGCGCCGATGGTAATCCCGACCATGCAGCGTTGGGTCCCCTGATCGTCTGGAACGACGACGAGATTGCGGTAGGCAGCGGTTTTCCCATGCACGGGCACCGTGACATGGAGATCATCACCTATGTGCGTCAAGGCTCGCTCGGGCATCGCGACACCTTGGGATCCGACGGCACGATCCACGCAGGCAATGTTCAGGTCATGAGCGCCGGCACGGGCATACGCCACACCGAGTTCAACACGGGTGAGGTGCCACTCAAGGTCTACCAGATCTGGCTGCTGCCGCGTAAAGCAGGTGGTGAACCCGCGTGGGACACCAAGCCGTTTCCTAAAAGCGACCGGTCGGGAAGGTTCGTAGTCCTTGCCAGTGGGTTCACCGGCGATGAAGGTGCACTTCCCGTTCGCGCCAATGCGCGCGTGCTGGGCGCCATGCTCAAGGCCGGCGAAAGCGTTCGGCATGAGTTGAATCCGGCGCGTCGTGCCTATCTCGTGGTGGCCTCGGGACGCATCGAAGTGAATGGCGAGCCGGTTGGGCCGCTAGATGGCGTGGCGATCACGAAGGTCACCACGGCGCAGATTTCTGCTCTTGAAGATTCCGAGCTGGTGATGGTGGACGCCGGCTAATTTCCTTTCTTTGTATTCCACCTACGCAAATTCATATTTAAGGAGTTGGTCATGGAACGTTTTAAATTTCTTCCGCTGTTGGGTCGCATTCTGATCGGGGCACCGTTTGTCATGAGCGGGCTGGGCAAGCTCGCAGCATATAGCGCAACGGTTGGCTATATTGCGGCCATGGGTCTGCCGGTGCCGCCACTCGCGTTCGTTGTTTCCGTGTTGGTCGAGTTGGGCGGCGGTCTGCTGCTGCTGTCGGGCTACCGGGTTCGCCTCGTGTCGGTGGCGATGGCGGTGTTCTGTGTAGTCACTGCGCTTTTCTTTCACCACAACTTCGCCGATCAGAACCAGATGATCAACTTCCTCAAGAATGTGATGATGGCTGGCGGTCTCCTGCAGATCACCTACTTCGGCGCCGGCGCCTTCAGTCTGGACGCGCGACTCGGTCGGGTGGTCTCGCGCGCGGCGTCTCTGAGCGCGAGCTGAGAAAGGTGACGGGCGTCGATATCGTGGTCGACGGCGGCACGAAGGTCTGATGATCGCCGATCGATTCTGATGATCCACTGTTCGTGATTGCGTGGTCCCGCAAGCTACGTTCGCGGAATATGACGCTCCAAGCGACGGGCAGCGCGCCGGCGGCGCGCGTGCCAAATTGCAGTAGCGCAGTAGTTAGCTTACTTCGCCAGTTGTGCAATGAAGGCGCGGGTCGCCGGTCCCGGCGGCGCGTCCTTACGGTAAACAACCTTCATCGGCATCATCACATCGCGCGGCAGGCCTTCAACGCGAATCGTCACCAAGGTGCCGCGTTCGAGATCTTCCTTGACCATGTGCAGGGGCATATGGCCCCAGCCCAGACCCGCCTTCAGGAAGGCATATTTGGCGCCCAGATCCGCGAGCCTCCACGTCGAGGGGGACAGCACGCCGAATTCGCGTCCCTGGGATAGGGCGGTTCGGTCGCTGAGAACGAGTTGCACGTGCTTCCTGATGGTGGCCGCCGAAATGAGGCCTTGGACATTTGCAAGCGGATGAGCGGAGCTGACGACGGTAACCAGTTCGAGTTCGCGCAAGGATTCGACCTGCAGTTCGTCCGTGACGATCGGCAACGTGCCGATCACGCCTATGTTGCAAACCTGGTCGAGCACAAGTTTCATTACCCCACCGAGCGCCTCGACATAGAGCCGCAGTGGTGTGTGCGGATAATCCTTTTGGGATTGAGCCGCCGCGTTCGTCAGGCTGTCCATTGGGTACATCACGTCCATCGCAACGGAGAGCTCGGGCTCCAGACCTTCTCGCATCGCGCGCGCTCGCGCCTTGAAGCCATCAATCGTGTCAGCCACGGAACGGGCGTCAAGCAGCAAGCTCTTGCCTGCGTCGGTGAGCTGCGGGTAACGGGCGGTGCGATCGAATAGCTTCACCTCGAGTTGTGCTTCGAGATTCGCGAGGGTCTGGCTGACCACGGATTGCGCGCGCCGGAGCTTGCGTCCGGCTGCTGAGAAGCTGCCTTCATCGACCGCCGCGATGAAGGTCCGGAGCTGGTCCAGTGTCACGCCGTCGAGCATATCCATCGCTCCAATCGATAGGTGTGATCTAAAAATATAGGCTTTTAAGATGGAGTGCAAGCTCTTACCTTTACACGTATCGCGTTTTCTCGAGACAGAGCCATGAACATCGACACAGCCGTACTCACCCCGATTCCTGAAACAACGCTTGCGCCGCGCCGGATCGTTTTTCGCACGGGCGGCCATGCGCACGGCGGCATTACTCGTCTGGCCAGCCCCTCCGATCTCGGCGACCTGCTCAAGCCTTTTGTGTTCCTTGATCACGCCGTGGTCGTGCCGACCGGCAAGCCGATGTTCGGCATGCACCCGCACTCGGGCATCGCAACACTCACCACCGTGCTGAATGGGGCAATCTCCTATCAAGATACGACCGGCAAGCATGGCGAACTTCATGCCGGTGGCCTCGAATGGATGAAGGCCGGCAATGGTGTCTGGCACGACGGAGACGTATTGCCAGGCGAAGCCGTGCGCCTCTTTCAACTCTGGGTCGCGCTTCCGCCCGCGCAGGAGAATTCGCCGGCGGAAAGCCAGTACATCTCGCCATCCCAGGTCCAGCGAGACGGGCCGGTCCGCGTCATCCTCGGCCGCCACGGGCCTGCGACGAGCGATATCCGCGCGCCTCAAGGCATCAACTACTTCCATGTTCAATTGAGCGCAGGCGAGTCGTGGCGCTATGTGCCGCCTGCGGGGCACAACGTCTCCTGGCTGGCAATCGACAAGGGCCGCCTGAACGCGTCCGAGCCGATCGAGGCAGGGCAACTCGCCGTGTTCGAGGAATCCGACGGGGCGCCCATTGAGCTGCAAGCCGAGGACGCGACGTCGTTCGTCATCGGCTCCGCTATCAAGCATCCCTATCCATTGGTGCTCGGCCGCTACTCGGTACATACGAACGCAGACGCGCTTGCGCGGGGCGAGGCCGAGATTCGCCGCATCGGTCGGGATCTGGCGGGAGCTAAATGATGGAACGCGTGCGCATCGTAGAAGTGGGTCCCCGCGACGGGCTGCAAAACGAGAAGCAGAATGTCCCGACTGCGGTCAAGCTGGAGTTGATCGAGCGCCTGACTGTGGCAGGCCTGCGCGATATCGAGGTCACGTCGTTCGTCTCGCCCAAGTGGGTCCCGCAGATGGCGGACCAGGCCGAGGTGATGCGTGGACTGCACCGTCGTCCCGATGTGAACTACCCGGTGCTGACGCCGAACCTGAAGGGTTTCGAGGCCGCGGTGGCCGAAGGCGCGACTGAAGTGGCCGTGTTCGCTGCGGCCTCGGAGGGGTTCTCGCGGAAAAACATCAATTGCTCGATCGACGAATCGATTGACCGCTTCGTTCCGGTGCTCGACGCCGCGAAGCGCCTGGGTGTCAAGGTTCGAGGCTATGTGTCTTGCGTAGTGGCCTGTCCGTACGACGGCGCGATCGCGCCGAAGCAGGTCGCGCACGTAGCCGCACGCCTGCACGAACTAGGCTGCTACGAGGTGTCGCTCGGCGACACGATTGGTGCCGGCACGCCGGGCTCGGTGTTGCCCATGCTCGCGGCGGTAGCGGCGAAGGTACCTGTCAGCGGCCTCGCGGGACACTACCACGACACCTACGGCATGGCCGCCGCCAACATTCACGCCTCGTACGACTTCGGGATCCGGGTGTTCGACAGCTCGGTCGCGGGTCTCGGCGGGTGCCCCTACGCTAAGGGGGCGACCGGCAACGTCGCGACGGAGGACGTCGTGTATCTCCTGCACGGAATAGGCGCAGACACGGGCGTGGATCTGGATGCGCTGGTGGACTGCGGCGCGTGGATCTCGGCCCAGCTTCGCCGCGACAACGGGTCTCGAGTGGGCCGGGCGGTCCTCGCCAAGCGTTCCTGATTCAGTGTCAGGAGACTACTGTGACAGTGGCGTTGCGTCCCGATCCGTTCGGCGCCCTTGAACGACTGATCCCGGCGCTCGGGTTGCAAAAACCCGTGCGCCGGGCGTTGTTTTGTCAGGCGGCCTTGGCGGCGGCTCGCGACGATTGTGCAGTGATGTCCTTGGTCGCTTTCGACGCGGCCGCAGTTGCTGCGTCGAAGTTGCCTTCCGCAATTTCGACTGCCTGCCGGGTTGCTTTGTTAGCGGTGTCGTAAGCGCTAAGGGCGGCGGTGATTGTCGACTTCAAGAGGGCCACCGCAGTTTCCGAACCCGCCGGCGCGTTCTTTGCCACATTATCGACAAAGTCTTGCGCGTTCTGGCTGTATCCGGCAAATTGCGCTTCGGCAAATTTAACGAATTCCGCATGAGTCGCCGAGAGGATCTCATAGGCGTGGCGGCCGTATGCCCGGGTCTTTTCGGCGGCCGGCTGCGTCAGCGAGTTCTGAAGCTCGAGCAGATCCTGCGGGTCTTTCCCAGACAGCGCTTTCTCGGTCGTTTCCTGAGTTTCGCCAATGATCGACTTCGTGGCCTGCAGGTTGAGGAGGGTCAGCTTTTCGAAACCATCGAACACCTTATTGGTCAGGCCGAAGAATGTATCGGCATGGTTTTTTTGTGCTGCGACGAACTGTTCCTGAGAAAACTGGGTCATCTCTATACTCCAGGGTAGACGTGCACGGGGGGTGACTTCGGAAACATGGCGCGAACGTGATGCGTTGCAACATGGACCATTCTTGGTGCCCAGAGTAGGGAAGTCAAATGACTTATTCGTGATAGCAAATATGACCGACGGACCTGGACAATCGGGTGCCGATTCGACGGTCGGCTTTGTTGTGGTCTATAAAATCACGTCCACGTGGACGGTCGCCGCAGCCCTTCTGCCCACGGGGCGCTGCAGGCCGCGCAGGCTACATTCAGAGGGGTTGGCAAAAAAGCTTCGATGGAATCGTTTACACCTTATAGTGCGCTGGCCGGTGGTGTGCTCATCGGACTTTCGGCCTCGCTGCTGCTCTGGGCCAATGGGCGTATCGCCGGCATCAGCGGTATCGCCCGTGGCCTCTTTTCCGGCGACCGCGACGCATTCTGGTGGCGCGCGCTGTTCCTTGCCGGACTCATCGCGGGTGCCTGGCTGGTTTACATCTTCGCGAAAAACACTGGGCATGCGGCGGCCATACCGCAAAATCGTCCCGGATTTCCACCGGTCCTGCTCATCGCGGGTGGCCTGGCCGTCGGGTTCGGCACGGCGCTCGCGCGGGGATGCACCAGCGGTCATGGCGTGTGCGGTCTCGCCCGGCTTTCTCCACGCTCCTTGGTTGCCACGTTGACTTTTCTGCTTGCGGGTATCGCGACGACCTACGTCGTGCGTCACGTGCTGGGTGTTCAATAATGCTGCGCTATCTGGTCAGTCTGATCTGCGGACTCCTGTTCGGCGCGGGCCTCGCGCTGTCAGGCATGACACGCCCGCTGAAGGTGCTGGGTTTTCTCGACGTCGCCGGAAAGTGGGATCCGAGTTTGATCTTCGTACTAGGCGCCGCAGCGACCGTTGCGACGGTGGCATTCCATTTCATTCTGCGGCGCAAGGCGCCGCTATTGGCGCCGGCCTTCGATTTACCCACGACGAAGGGGGTTGACCGTCGGCTGATTACCGGCGCCTTGATCTTTGGCGTCGGCTGGGGCATCGCCGGCTTTTGTCCCGGTCCGGCCATCGCACTGCTCGCGGCTCCCGGCACGGAAGCGCTCTATTTCCTGCCGGCGATGGTGGCGGGGTGGTGGTTGTATCGGCTCACAACGCGCGTGGCGATTCGGCGGTTGGCGAAACATTGAGCCTGTCATGCAGGTTGGTCTTGCCCAACGCATGCGGCCGAAGCGACCGCCACGCGTCCGGTTCTGGGGCCGGGCGGATCGCGCTAAAAAATGCAAAGCTAATGACGCTTGCTTGTTTTCCGATCCTTTCGAAACGCCTTAGTATCCTTAATTTTTATAATAAACAGGATACCTATGAGCTTGCAGAACAGGCTGCGGGGAGCCATTATTGGCGCGTTGTTGACAACCACACTGATTTGCACCGGTACGCTACCCGCTCTAGCGGCACCCAATCACGGTGGAACCCTGACATGGATCGTCACACCGGAACCGGCGTCGATCATTCCTTTGACCACCACCGCCGGGGGTAACGCGGAGATCGGTCCCAAGGTGGTCGAGGGCCTGCTGACCTACGACAAGGATCTCAATCCGAAGCCGCTGCTGGCTACTGCATGGTCTGTCAGCAAGGACGGACTTCAGTATCGCTTCACACTGCGCCAGGGGGTTAAGTGGCACGACGGCAAGCCTTTTACTTCTGCCGACGTGGCGTTTTCGATCCTGACGCTAAAGCAGGTCCATCCACGCGGCCGAAGCACGTTTGCGAACGTGACCGATGTCAAGACGCCGGACCCTTATACAGCGATCATCGAACTGTCGAAGCCGGCGCCGTTTCTGCTGACCGCGCTTTCGGGTTCCGAGTCGCCGATCATCCCGAAGCATCTGTACGAAGGGACGGACATCGCGTCCAATCCGTATAACAGTGCGCCGGTGGGCACGGGCCCGTTCATTTTTAAATCGTTCGTCCACGGCAACTACATTCTTCTCGAACGCAATCCGGACTATTGGGACAAACCCAAGCCGTACATCGACAAGGTCATCGTCCGCTTCCTCCCTGACGGTGCGGCCCGTGCGGCAGCGCTCGAATCCGGTGCCGCCAACCTTGGCGACCAGGCGATCCCCTTATCGGATGTCAAGCGTTTCAGCACGCTGCCGAACTTCAATGTGGATACAACCAACTGGCCCTATGTCAGCAACCACCAGCAGTTGATCTTCAATCTGGACACGCCGGTCCTTAAGGACAAGGCGGTGCGCAAAGCGATCTCCCAGGCGGTCGACGTCAATGCATTGAACCGGGTTGTCTGGTACGGCTACGGCCAGGTCTCGGCCGCTGCGATCGGCGCTGCGAACACGAAGTATCACGATGCCGACATCCATTACTTTCCGTATGACGTGGCCGAGGCCAACGCCGCGCTGGATGCGGCCGGATTGAAGCGTGGTCCGGACGGCACACGATTCAAGCTGCGACTCCTCTTCAATCCCTTTCAGGACCCCCGTGCTGCTGATTTCGTGCGTCAGTCGCTGGCGCGTATCGGGATTGACGCCGAGATCGAGAGCTATGACTTTGCGACCTACGTGAAAAAGGCGTACACCGATCGCGCTTTTGATATCACGCTCGAGGCGCTCTCCAACGGGTTCGATCCGACGGTCGGCGTACAACGCGTTTTCTGGTCGAAGAACTTCAAGATCGGTCTGCCGTTCTCCAACGCGGCGCACTATTCGAACCCCGAGGTCGACCGTCTGCTCGAAGCGGCTTCGGTGGAGACCGACGAAGCGAAGCGCCGTCAGCTATTCATCCAGTTCCAGCAGATCGTCCACGACGACATTCCGTCAATCGAGTTCGGTGCGAACCCCAACATCACCATTGTCTCGAAGAAGGTGAGGGACTACGCGCCGACTGGCGAAGGTCTGCGCGGCAACTTTGCTGACTTGACCATCCAGCCGTAACGGACAGCCACCCGTCGAGCGACGCAGCGAGCGAGCCAGGGAATCTGCTTGCAAAAAGCCTACGGTTCCTCGTTAGCGTCGCTTTGCATATCAGAACAAATTGGTTCGCCGCGAGTCCCGCTCAGGCAGACAATCGTCTTCGGATGACGGTACGCAAGCACCGTCTTTGCCGGAGTGTTCCGGTGCTGTAGTGGGTTCGCCTCACCGGGCCCGCCGGAGAAACCATGAAACGTCTGCCGTTGCTCAATCTTGCCGCTGTGGCCGGTGTCGTGATCGCCGTGACGCTGATTGGCGTTAAGAATGTTGAGGGGAATACCAGCAACGAGATCCTCAACGTCTCGTACGACCCCACGCGCGAACTGTATCGCAGCCTCAACGACCAGTTCATCGCGGCCTACCAGCAGGAAACCGGAATCCGGCTGCGCGTGGTGCAGTCGCACGGCGGCTCGTCCCGTCAGGCGCGCGCGGTGGTGGCGGGCGAGCAGCAGGCCGATGTCGTCACGCTAGGGCTCTATTCGGATGTCGACGCGCTGCGCAAGCAGGGTTTGATCGCCGACAACTGGGCCGCGCGTTTGCCGAATCACTCGCAGCCGTACTATTCGACAATTGTCTTCGTGGTGCGCAAGGGCAATCCAAAGCATATCCACGACTGGCCGGACCTGATCGCGCCGGGCGTGGACGTCGTGACGCCCGACCCGCGCAGTTCCGGCAACGGCAAGCTCAGCGCGCTCGCTGCGTGGGGTGCGGTGACTACGCGTGGCGGCAGCGAGCAGGCAGCACGCGACTATTTAAGCGCGCTATACCGGCACGCCGTCCGGCTCGATAGCGGCGCGCGCGGCGCGGCGACCGGTTTCACCGTCGAGAAGATCGGCGACGTGCAACTCGCGTGGGAAAACGAAGCGCAGCGTGAGGTCGCCGACGCACGCGACGATCTGGAGATCGTCTTCCCACCCGTCAGCATTCTTGCTGAACCCTACGTAGCCTGGGTCGATACGAATGTAGCGCGGCATCACAGCGAACGGTACGCGCGGGCGTACCTGGCATTTCTGTTTACCGACACGGCCCAGCAGACCATCGCATTGGCTGGCTACCGTCCGTTCAACCCGGCGATCGCGCAGCGCTTCGCCGCGCGCCTGCCGCCACTCAAGCTGTTCCCGGTAACGGCGATCGCCCATGACTGGGACGATGCGAACCATCGGTTCTTCGACGAAAACGGCATTCTCGACACGGTCCTCAAGCCGGCTAACGGGGTGGGTGCGGCGAATTCCTCCGGCCCAGGCCCGGCCGCGGGTGCACAAGACAAGGGTTAAAACATCATGGCGCTGTCCGGTAACTTTTCGTACGACTGGAGCAAAGGAAAGCGTGATTTGCTCGCGGGTCTGACGGTCGCCGCCATTTCGCTGCCGCAGGGCATGGCGTATGCGTTGATTGCGGGTGTGGATCCCCGCTTCGGACTGTATTCGGCGGTGGTGGTGACGCTGGTCGCCTCGCTGCTGGGCTCGTCGTCGCATTTGATCAACGGGCCGACCAGCGCGATTTCGCTCGTCGTGTTCAGCGCGCTCGCGTTCCTCGATCCGAATGCCACCGCCGATATCTACGAGGCGATGTTCCTGCTCGGCGTGATGGTCGGTATCGTGCAGATCGGCATCGCCGTTTCCAGGCTGGGCGATCTGACACGCTACATCTCGGAGTCGGTCATCCTCGGCTTCATGGCCGGCGCCGCGGTGCTGCTGGCGATTGGCCAGATCGGCAACGCGCTGGGTGTGCGGGAGAAGGGCACCGGCCACCAGCACGTGCTGTACCGGCTCTGGTTGACGGTGGTCCATGGCGATCCGGTCAATCTGAAGGCGCTGGCCATCAGCGCGGCCTCGGTCGTGCTGGCGGTGGCGCTGCGCCGCGCCGTGCGGCGTTACCGGCTGCCGCAACTCGACATGTTCGTCGCGCTGTTGATCGTCGCCGGCACCGTCTATGCGCTGGGCTGGTCGCAACCCGGTGAGGGCGGCCGCACGTCGGTTGCCGTCATCGGCGCGCTCAAAGCCGGGCTCCCGTCGCCGCATATTCCGGAGATTCACTGGAGCTGGATCGGTCAGTTGTCGTCGAGCGCGGTAGCGATCGCGTTTCTCGGCCTGCTGGAGGCGCTGTCCATCGCGAAGTCAATCGCGCATCACACGCACCAGCCGCTCGACTACAACCGCCAATGTCTTGCCGAAGGGGTTGCCAATCTGGTTGGGGGCTTCTTTCGCTGTCTGCCCGGCTCCGGCTCGCTGTCGCGTTCGGCGATCAACTATCAGGCTGGGGCGGTGACGCGGTTCTCGGGTGTGGTGACCGCGGTTGCGGTCGCGCTGGCGATGCTGGCGCTTGCCCCGCTCACGCGCTATATCCCGAAGGCGGCGCTGGCGGGACTGTTGCTCGTGACGGCGGTACGCCTGATCGATGTGGAACGCCTGCGGTACACAGTCCGGGCATCGAGATACGACGCGGGTCTGATCGTACTGACGACGCTGGCCGCGTTGCTGATCGGCGTCGAATTCTCGATTCTGATCGGTGTTGCGCTGTCGATCCTGCTATTCGTGCCACGCGCGGCGAAGCTGAAGGCAACTGAACTGGCCGTGAGTCCGGAAGGTGTCGTTAGAGAGCGTCTGCCGTCCGATCCGTTGTGTACGGCGGTGGCGGTCTGGGACTTCGAAGGGGAATTTTTCTTTGGGGCGGCCCCTGAGCTCGACCGTCATTTCGACACCATCAAGACGCGCGCGCAGCAGCAAGGGGTTCGGTATCTCGTCCTGCGCTTCAAGCGGGTCCGGAATCCCGATGTGGTGTGCATCGAACGGCTCGAACATTTTCTGCGCGAGGCGCAGCGCGACGGACTCATCGTCCTGCTCGCCGGACTGCGGCCGGCCTTGCGCGGCGTACTGCGCAATCTGCGTTTTACCGACTGGTATCCGGCCAAGCGGTTTTTCCCGGAAGAGGACGAAACGTGGTCGGCGACGGTGCGTGCAGTACGTTACGCCTATGCGCAACTGGGTGAGCGCAACACCTGTGCTCACTGTGCGCGGCGCTCGCAGACTGAGCAGCGCGCGACGGAACTCTATTACCTCGTGTAGCGCATTTGCGCCGATCGTCCCCCTTTCTGAAGGTACATAAAGTCCGCCATGAAATTGACCCGTTCGCTACTACTCGATCAGATGAAAGAGGGCCAATGCTATACCGTGACACGCTTAGCCCAGACATTCGGAAAACCGACCGATGCCGTGCGCAATCTGTTGCATGCACTGATCGAAGACGGCGCGGTGACGAGATGCGATCAATCCTCTCGCATCGTGCGCTTTCAGCGCTCGACCGGATTCATTTCCGCAGTCGACACAGAATCCGCCGACGCCGCCGATGCGCTCACGACTACGGTAGCCACGTTCCCAATCACGCGCACCTTTAGCGGCACGATGACCGACTACGACCTGAACGCACACCGCATGCTGGCGATGCTGACTCGCCGGTAGCGTTCGTGTGCCTTCATGGCAACAGGTACGGTGAAGTGGTTTAACGACGCGAAAGGATTCGGCTTCATCGAGCCCGATGGCGGCGGCGATGATCTGTTCGCGCACTTCTCTGAGGTGCGTACAGACGGTTTCAAGTCGCTGTCGTTGTATGCGCAACAGTCGATAAGTAAATGACTTCTTGTTGGTTGGTTTCTCCTGAATTACTGGCGAGAATCTGCCGCTTAGGTCAACCCGCTGAAGATGTTTTAAAAAACGCTATCTGTCCTGGACACGATGAGTCCATTGCCTGTGTCCTTCCAGACGCCCGGCATTCTGTCGCCTGATTACTGACTGCTTCGGAGTGGGTCTTGCTCATTATCCGGCAGGGTTTGACGCGTCTGTGCCACTTGCAGAATCGAGCTTTCAAGGAGTTTAGAGTGAGTTTGAGTTTCACCCGTCTTACGCCGGCGCTGGGGGCGTTGGTGCAAGGAATCGATCTGGCGCGATCGATGAGTACAGACGAGCAGCAGGAAATCCGCCAGGCTTTGATACTGCATCAAGTGTTGTTCTTCCGTGATCAGAACATCAGTCCGATACAGCAGCGCGATTTCGCTGCACGCTTCGGCGATCTGCACACCCATCCCATCTATCCGCAGCATCCAGAGGCAAGCCAGATACTGGTGCTGGATACTGAAGCTCATGACCTCAAAGACAATGCCATCTGGCACACGGATGTCACCTTCTCCGAGACCCCTCCGCTAGGTGCTGTACTGGCCGCGCGCCAGCTGCCGGAAAACGGCGGCGACACGCTATGGGCAAGTAGCTTTGCTGCGTATGACGCGCTATCGGATCGGCTGAGGATTTTGCTGGAAGGACTGACGGCAACGCACGATTTCACCAAGACCTTTCCGCTCAAGCGCTTCGGCCTGACTGCCGCGGACCGGCAGCGCTGGAATGAGACACGGCTCAACAACCCGCCGTTGAGCCATCCAGTGGTCCGCACCCATCCTGAAAGCGGACGCAAAGGGCTGTTTGTCAACGAGGGCTTTACCACCGAAATCAACGAGCTGCCGGAAGAGGAAGGCAAGGCCTTACTCAATTTCCTGTTTGCACACCAGTCGCGTCCCGAATTCAGCGTGCGTTGGCGGTGGGCGCTGGGCGACGTTGCCTTCTGGGACAACCGCTCGACCAGTCACTACGCGGTGGACGACTACCGCCCCGCGCGACGCGTCATGCATCGCGCCACGATTCTCGGCGACAAGCCGTACTGAACAACCGGCAAGAGGCCGCTTGTTGAATAAGCGAGGGCGACGAACAAGCGGAATCGCGTGTTGCTGAATCACGGGCCGGCAACGCCTGAAAGATCCAGCGGACTATTTTTCAACAATAAAGCAAAAGAGAGCGACACGATGAGAAGACTAAAAGCCTCAGCACTGTCCGGGGCAGCGCTCGCGCTCGCCGGTCTCCCGGCCTTGAGCCATGCGCAGAGCAGCGTGGTGCTCTACGGTATTCTCGATGCGGGGATTACCTATGTCAGTAACACCGGCGGCTCGCACGTCGTGAAATTTGACGACGGCGTCTCGTACGGTAACCGCTTTGGTTTGAAGGGTACCGAAGATCTTGGTGGCGGCCTGTCAGCGGTATTCGTTCTCGAGAGCGGCTTTCGCCTCGGGACCGGCAAGCTGGCTTTCGGTGGTGCGGAGTTTGGACGCCAGGCGTACGTTGGATTGAAGAATTCATGGGGCACCTTGTCGTTTGGCAATCAGCTCGATCTGACGAACGAAATGGTGTCTGCCTACAATATTTCGGCTTGGGGTAGCGGTTACGCAATCCACCAGGGCGACTTCGATCGCTTTAACGGCGACCGCTTGCCCAATTCAGTGAAGTTTCTGTCGAATGAATTTGACGGCTTCAAATTCGGTGGTTTGTATTCGTTCGGCGGTGTCGCGGGCGACTTCCATCAGAACAGCGCCTATAGTCTTGGCGCCCACTACGCGAACGGTCCGTTTATCTTGGGCGTGGCTTATACGCAATTGAACAATCCCTTTGGTATCTATGCGTTCGACCCGTACGCAATGATCGGTACCAGCACCTTCCTCGGCAGGCCGACCATTAGCGTCAATGCGACGACCGGCGCGATTGCCGATCTCTATGCCAATACCGCATTCGTGGTCGACAAGCAGGGCACCTTCGGCGTGGGCACGAGCTACGCAATCGGCAATGTCACGCTGAACGCCAACTATACGTATACGACGATTAAGGCCTACGGGCAGTCGTCGCATATGCAGGTAGGCGAGGCGGGGGCGAACTGGCAGATCGCGCCGGCCTTCAACGCGGTCGGCGGATACCAATACACG
Source organism: Burkholderia sp. GAS332 (assembly GCA_900142905.1). NCBI lineage: Bacteria > Pseudomonadati > Pseudomonadota > Betaproteobacteria > Burkholderiales > Burkholderiaceae > Burkholderia > Burkholderia sp. GAS332. The sequence goes on from FSRV01000002.1 coordinate 1,177,764, forward strand.
AGCTTCGAGGGGCATCACTGGAATCAGGGCACGCTCGGACTGCACTACCTCCTGTCGAAAAGGACGGACTTGTACGTCTCGGGAGACTACCTGAAGGCCTCCAGTGGTGTGGATGCCGTCATTGGCTACAGTTTCACACCCTCCACGACGAGCACACAGGCCGATGTTCGTGTCGGCATGCGACATTCGTTCTGACTTTCCAGGCGTCTGCTATTGCAGATGTTTGTATATCTAACTCTGATTTGCTTGGTTCGTGCTTCAAGCCGAAGCCGCTAATCTTGGCGACAAGCTCCCTCCATTACTTTCTATCCTAGGTCATAGCGTTCATGAAACTCACACGTCGTCTCTCAACTCTCGGCGCTTCAGTCGCGCTGGCGCTGACGCTTGTACACGGCACGGCGGCGCGCGCGGAAACGGTCAACATCGCCTATCAATATGGCGCCGATCCGGCCAAGCTCGCTCAGGCTAGCGCGGCGTATGAAAAGGCCACCGGTTGGACCATCAACTGGCGGCGCTTCGATACCGGCGCGGACGTGGTTGCAGCGCTGGCCTCTGGCGACATTCAGATTGGCGATGTGGGTTCGAGCCCGTTTGCGGCCGCTGTCAGCCGAGGCTTGCCGATCGAGGCCGTCGTCCTCAATGCGCTGACCGGCGATTCGGAAGCGCTGGTCGTTCGCAACGGCGCTCATATCGACAAGCCCCAGGACCTGATCGGCAAGACGGTGGCGACGCCGTTCGTCTCGACCAGCCATTACAGCCTGTTGGCTGCCCTGAAGCACTGGAATATCGATCCTAAACAGGTGCATATCGTCAACCTGGGTCCGACCGAAACTGTCGCGGCCTGGGCGCGCGGCGATATCGATGCGGCCTATACATGGGATCCGGCGTTGGGCAAGGCGAAGCAGAGCGGCAAGGTGCTGGTCGATTCGACCCAGGTTGGCAAGTGGGGTTCGCCGACGTTCGACCTGTGGGCGGTGCGCAAAGATTTCGCGCAAGCGCATCCGGATTTCGTCCAGAAGTTCGTAGGGGTCACGCTGCAATCCATCTCGGACTATCGAGCTAACGGCAAGTCCTGGACGGCAGGTTCCCCGCAAGTGGCGGCGATCGCGAAGTTGAGCGGCGCAAGCCCGGCCGATGTGCCGGAACTGCTCGCGGGCAACGTCTATCCGGTCGCGAGCGAACAGGCTTCACCCGCGCTGCTCGGTGCCGGGACCGCCAAGGCTGTCGCGGCGACGGCGCGCTTTCTAAGCGAGCAGAAGAAGATCGATCAAGTCCTGCCTGACTACGGCAATTCGATCACCACACAGTTTGTTCAGGTGTCCGCGTCTAAATGACGAGAGGAATCGATCCGGGAGCAGGGTATGGCTGAACTGAGCGCACAGCACGCCGATGTGATCTATGACACACCGCGTGGGCAACTCACTGCACTTCAGGATGTTTCTGTGTCCGTGCACAGCGGCGAGATCGTCGTTGCGCTCGGTGCGTCCGGATGCGGCAAGAGCACGCTTCTGTCATTGTTCGCCGGTTTTCTGAAGCCGACCTCGGGCCGCGTGACGATTGACGGGGCCCTGGTCACGGGCCCGGACGCAAACCGGGGTGTCGTGTTCCAGGACGATGCGCTCATGCCGTGGCTCAATGTGATAGACAACGTGAGCTTCGGTCTGCGCATGCAAGGCGTTGGCCGCGCAGCGCGCAACGCACGTGCCGCGGAAGTCCTCCAGTTGGTCAAGCTGCAGGGCTTCGAGCAGCACCGCATTGATGAGATTTCCGGTGGCATGCGCCAACGTGTCGGGCTGGCTCGGGCGCTCGCCGCGGATCCGTCGTTCCTGCTGATGGACGAGCCACTCGGTGCGCTCGACGCACTCACCCGGGAGCATATGCAAACGCTGCTGCTCGACGTGTGGCACGCGACCGAGAAGGGCATTTTTCTGATTACGCACAGCATCGAGGAGGCCATCATGCTCGCCACCGAACTGCTGATCCTGTCTCCGAGGCCGGGCCGCGTGGTCGCGAGGCATAAGCTCGACTTTGCGCGCCGCTATGCAGCAGGCGAACCCACCCGTTCGATCAAAACCGATCCCGCCTTCACCGAGATCCGGATTGCATTGCTTGACCAGCTTATTCGCGAGACCGAGGAGGTTTGACGTGCCGTCAACCGAACAGAATCTGAGTGGCCCAATCGCGCTCGATCATGCTGAGCGTGAGACGCCGGCCTCAGCCCCACGGTGGCGTTGGCCGCAGATCCATGCGGGCCACGCGGCCACGTTGATCACGGTAGCGGTGCTGCTGCTGGGGTGGTGGATCGCCAGCCATCGAAGATGGTTACCCGCGGTGCTGTTGCCAACGCCGGAAGAGGTGCTGCACAAGCTGATCGTGCTAAACACCGAGGGCTTCGATGACGCGACGCTTGGGCAGCATCTGTTCGCGAGTCTCTCGCGCATTGCGATCGCCTTTGTGTTGGCCCTTTTGACAGCGATCCCCGCGGGACTGCTCATCGCGACAAATCGGATTGTGCGTGGCGCGCTGGATCCGCTGATCGAGTTTTATCGTCCCATTCCCCCGCTTGCCTACTTGCCGCTCATGGTGATCTGGTTTGGCATTGGCGAGCTTTCGAAGGTTCTGCTCATCTATCTGACCATCTTTGCGCCGCTCACCATTGCGACGGCGTCGGGTGCGAGCCGGGTGGCGAAAAGCCGGTTGCAGGCGGCGTCGTCTTTAGGGGCCACGCCGTTCAAGCTGCTTCGCTATGTCGTGCTGCCAAGTGCGCTCCCAGACATACTCACAGGGGTGCGGATCGCGCTTGGCGCAGGGTGGTCTACTCTCGTGGCCGCTGAATTGATCGCCGCGACGCGCGGCCTGGGTTTTATGGTGTATTCGGCGTCGCGCTTCCTCGTCACCGATGTGGTCATTGCGGGCATTCTTGTCATCGGAGCGATTGCACTGGTGCTCGAGATCGGCTTGCGACGATTGCAGAAGCACTTGACGCCCTGGCAGACCAATAGTTGAGGGGCGGCTGTTTCGACCACCGGCAAGCTCAAGCGCTACGCCGCAGCGAACCGGGACTTGGGGCTGAACGAGGCCCGCAACACGTTAAAACATCGGGTTTATCACTCCAGCAGATAACCGTATCGGATTTGCTTCGTTGTCGTCGCGCGCGTGCGCCGGTAAATTCGTCTGACTGCGCCCTTGCTGGCGTCTTTCGAACTGATTCGACGAAGAGTGTCCTGTGACGACTGCCTTTGCACCCAACGCCGCCAGCGCCGCTGGCCATGCCAACCAAGCCCAGTCCATCGAAATTCGCGCTTTCGACGGTCCCGCCGGCGCGGAAGTTCTGGGCCTCGATCTCAGCAAGCCGCTGGGTCAGGACGATTTCGCACGCATCCACCGTGCCCATCTGGACCATCACGTGCTGGTGTTTCGCGATCAACGCATCACGCCGGATCAGCAGATTGCCTTCAGCCGCCGCTTCGGCCCGTTGCAGATTCACGTGCTGCATCAATTCCAGTTGCCGGGCTACCCGGAGGTGCTGATCGTCTCGAACATCGTCGAGAACGGCCAGCCGATCGGTCTCGGCGACGCCGGTCATTACTGGCATTCCGATCTGTCGTACAAGGAGAAGCCGAGCCTCGGTTCGCTGCTGCATGCGCAGGAGCTGCCTTCGGAAGGCGGCGACACGCTGTTCGCCAACATGCACCTCGCTTGGGACACGTTGCCGGCGCACTTGCGCAGCGCGGTGCAAGGGCGGTCGGCGGAGCACACGTATCTCGCGAAATACGCGGAATTGCAGAAGCGCAGCCCGTGGCGGCCGAACCTGTCGGCGGAGCAGATCGCACAGGTCAAACCGGTGGTGCAGCCGATCGTGCGCACGCATCCTGAGACCGGGCGCCGCGCGCTCTTCGTCAGCGAGCATTTCACGACCCGCGTGATCGGCTTGCCGGAAGACGAGAGCAAGTCATTGCTCGAGGAAATTTTCGCGCACAGCGTGCGCCCCGAGCATCTGTACCGGCATCAATGGGCCGAACACGACATGGTGTTCTGGGACAACCGCTCATTGATGCATCTGGCAGCCGGTACGCCAGATCGTCTGCGCCGCAAACTGTATCGCACGACGATTGAAGGCGACGTGCCGTTCTGACGGCAACGCCGCCCGTCCTGACCACGCCCACACGCCCACACGCCCACACGCCCACACACGCACATGCTGACCGGAGTTCCGATGCTTGCCAGGTTTCGCCCGACCGCTGCGCGGTCGTCTTTTTCTCGTCGTTTGACCGCAACGCTGCTGATCTTATCGATGGGGGTGGCCGGCTTCGGGGCAACCGTGCCCGCGCATGCTGAAGGCCAGATCCGCATTGCCGAACAGTTCGGCATCGTCTATTTGCTGCTGAACGTGGCGCGCGACCAGCAGTTCGTCGAGAAAGAAGGGCGTAAGCAGGGGCTCGACATCAAGGTCGACTGGGTGAAACTCTCGGGTGGGGCCGCCGTCAACGACGCGCTGCTCTCCGGCGCGGTGGATATCGCCGGTGCGGGCGTCGGCCCCTTGCTGACGATCTGGGACCGCACGCACGGCAAGCAGAACGTGAAGGGCGTGGCGTCGCTCGGTAACCTGCCGTATTACCTCGTCAGCAACAATCCGAATGTCAAGACGATCGCCGACTTCACCGAGAAGGACCGCATCGCGGTGCCGGCTGTCAATGTATCGGTGCAATCGCGCGTGCTGCAATACGCGGCGGCGAAGCGTTGGGGCGACAAGGATTACAACCGCCTCGACAAGTTCACGCAGGCGCTGCCGCATCCCGATGCGGCCGCGGCGATCATCGCGGGCGGCACGGAAATCACCGGACACTTCGGCAATCCGCCGTTTCAGGAGCAGGAACTCGCCGGCAATCCGAAGGCGCACATCGTGCTGAGTTCGTACGACGTGCTGGGTGGCCCGAGCTCGGCAACCGTCCTGTACGCGACGGAGAAATTCCGCGACAACAATCCGAAGACCTACCGCGCATTTGTCGATGCGCTGGCCGATGCCGCACGCTTTATCTCGGCGAATCCCGACGCTGCCGCCGATATCTACATCCGGACGAATCAGTCGAAAATCGACCGTAATCTGCTGTTGAAGGTCATCAAGGATCCGCAGGTGCAGTTCAAGGTCGCACCGCAGAACACGTTCGGACTCGCGCAGTTCATGTATCGCGTCGGCGTCATCAAGAACGAGCCCAAGTCGTGGAAGGATTATTTCTTCGACGACCCGGCAACTGCGGCGGGAAGTTGAGCATGATTTTCTTCGCGAGCTTCGCCGGCAATTCATCGGCCCGTGTGGTCGGCCTACAGGGAGTGATCTGATGGTGGCCAATCCTACTTTGCTGTTTCCGAACGACGCTGCTGAACAGGCCGCACCGGCGACCAGCGAAAGGCTGCTCGCGGTCGAGAATGTCAACCTCGAATACCGCACGCGCGAGCGGATCGTTCGCGCGACCCATGACGTGAGTTTCGATGTCTACGGTGGCGACCGCTTCGTGCTGCTGGGACCGTCGGGTTGCGGCAAATCGACCCTGCTCAAAGCGGTAGCGGGCTTTATCGAACCGACCTCCGGCAGTATCTCGCTCGATGGCCAGACGGTGCGAGGCCCCGGTGCCGATCGCATCGTCGTGTTTCAGGAATTCGATCAGTTGCCGCCGTGGAAGACGGTTCTGCAGAACGTCGCCTTTCCGTTGCGTGTCGCGAAGAAGCTTTCGCGCGCTGAAGCCAACGAGCGTGCGCTGCATTATCTCGAGAAGGTGGGGCTTGCCTCGTTTGCCAAGGCCTATCCGCATACGTTGTCGGGCGGCATGAAGCAGCGCGTCGCGATTGCTCGCGCGCTGGCGATGCAGCCGCGCGTGCTGCTGATGGACGAACCGTTTGCCGCGCTCGATGCGCTCACGCGCCGCAAGATGCAGGAGGAGCTGTTGCGTTTGTGGGAGGAGGTGAACTTCACGCTGCTGTTCGTGACGCATTCGATCGAAGAGGCGCTGGTGGTCGGTAATCGCATTCTGTTGCTGTCGCCGCATCCAGGCCGCGTGCGCGCCGAGCTTAACAGTCACCAGTATTCGCAGGATAGTTTCGGGCGCAGCGACTTTCAGCGCAGCGTCGCGCGTATTCATCATCTGCTGTTTGAGCAGACGGAGGCTGTGCAATGAGTTCTCCCGCTACGCTGTTGCCGCCGGTTCGTGAAGAGTATGAGCGGCCGCTCGAACCGCTCGGTGAACTTGTTCTCGAAACCCCGCTGCCGTTCGGCAAGCGCATTTTTGCGCAAAGCTGGTTGCGCAAGACACTGATTGCGCTGGTGCTGATCGTGATATGGGAGATCGCCGCGCGTGCGGTCGACAACGATCTGCTGCTGCCGACTTTCGGCGCGACGTTCAGCGCCTTCGTACAAGGTATCTGGTCGGGCGAACTGCTGCAGAAAACGGCGGTGTCGATGTCCGTGCTGCTGCGTGGCTATCTGCTTGGCGCTGCACTTGCCTTTGTTCTGACGTCGCTTGCCGTATCGACGCGTATAGGCCGGGATGTCCTGTCGATGCTGACCGCGATGTTCAACCCGTTGCCTTCAATCGCGCTGTTGCCGCTCGCTTTGCTCTGGTTCGGCCTCGGCACCGGCAGCCTGCTGTTCGTTCTGGTGCACTCGGTGCTGTGGCCGCTTGCGCTCAACACCTACTCCGGTTTTCAATCGGTGCCGGCGACGCTGCGTATGACGGGGCGTAACTACGGGCTCACGGGCATGCGCCATGTGCTGCTGATCCTGGTGCCGGCGGCATTGCCGTCGATTCTTGCCGGCTTGCGAGTGGGCTGGGCGTTTGCATGGCGCACGTTGATCGCCGCCGAACTCGTATTCGGTGCGAGTTCCGGTAGCGGTGGGCTGGGCTGGTACATCTTCCAGAATCGCAACGAGCTGTACACGGATCGCGTTTTCGCAGGGTTGGCCGCGGTGATCGTGATCGGCTTGCTGATCGAGCATCTGGTATTCGATACGCTCGAGCGCGTGACCGTTCGGCGCTGGGGCGTGCAGCACTAACCCGCCTGCTCCTCGCGCGCATACTGCGTAGGCGGCCGGCCGACGTGCCGTGTGAAGGCGACGCTGAAGGTGCTGGCGGAGCTGTAGCCGACGCGCAGCGCAATCTCGGCAATACGGCCTTCGTTGCGGCGCAGCAGGTTCTTCGCGAGCGCCATGCGCCACGTGAGCAGATATTCCATCGGCGCGACGCCGACCGCGCGGCTGAAGCGCTCGAAAAAGGTCGAGCGCGAGAGCGCGGCCTCCTTCGCGAGCTCAGCAACTGTCCACGCGTGCGTTGGGTGTTCGTGCATTTCACGGATCGCGGCCGCCAGCCGGCTGTCGGCGAGCCCGCGCACCAGGCCCGGTGACGCGTTCGTTTCTGCCGTGGACCGCAACGCCTCGATGAGCAGCACTTCCAGCAGTCGTGAGAGCACGACCTCGCGCGCGGGCCGCTGCTCGCGCGTTTCCTCTCGCACCAGTTGCACGAGCGTGGCCAGCCGCTGTTCGCCGCGGACATGGACGAATTGCGGTAGCAGCGAAACCAGCAGGGACGCATCCGGTGAACCGAAGCTGCAATGGCCCGCGACCATTCGCAAGTCGATCGGATTGTCCGGCGCGCCGATTCTGAATTCACCATTGCCCAGCGCGACGGGCGCCAGCGTCTCGACCCCCGGCGGTGGGGGTTCGAGGCTGGACATCGCAACGCCGTAGGCCGCGGGAATCAGGACGAAGTCACCCGACAGGAGCTCGATCGGCTCGTGTCCGTCGATCGCGATATGGCACCCGCCCTCGAGAATCACACAATAGAACGGCTGGCCGGCATCTGAGCGGCTAATGTGCCAAGGGCTGGCGCCGAGGACGAGTTTGGAGAACCGGGCACCCGGCTGGAGCAGTGTCACGACTTCGGCTAAGGGATCGATCATCGCCGGACTCCTGCAAATGAAATTCGGATGATTGATTGTAGCAAGTACGGTCTCGGAGATCTATCGTATGGGCACACCCAAACCATATCGAGGGATTGCCCATGAAAACCGTGCTGATCACCGGCTGCTCTTCAGGATTCGGACTCGAGATCGCTCGTTACTTTTTAGCCCGCGACTGGCAGGTCGTCGCCACGATGCGTACACCGCGTGCCGACGTGCTGCCGCCTTCAGACCGCCTGCGCGTGCTGGCGCTCGACGTCACCCATCCGGAGAGCATTCGCGAGGCTGTGGAGGCCGCAGGCCCGATCGACGTCCTCGTCAACAACGCGGGCTTCGGCGCGGCTTCCCCTGCCGAACTCGCCCCGATCGCGACGGTGCGCGAGGTTTTCGAAACTAACACCATCGGCACGATCGCAGTGACGCAAGCCGTGCTGCCCCAGTTCCGGCAGCGCAAGGCCGGCGTCGTCGTGAACGTCACGTCGAGCGTGACGCTCAAAGCGCTGCCTCTGCTCGCCGCGTACCGCGCGAGCAAGGCGGCGGTGAATGCATTCACCGAGTCGATGGCGCTGGAGCTCGAGCAGTTCGGCGTGCGGGCGCACCTAGTGCTGCCGGGCCGTGCGCCCGAGACCCGCTTCGGAGAGAACGCGCGCGCCCATATTCACGGCTTCGACCACGAGGCTTATGCCGATCTCGTCAAGAGCGTCGTCGCGAGGATAGAGGATACGTCTGCCCCGATCACCCATGCACAGGACGTCGCCGAAGCCGTGTGGCGCGCGGCGACCGACCCGTCATCGCCGATGCGCATTCCGGCCGGCGCCGACGCCGAAGCATGGGCAGCCGAGGCGCGTTGATCGGCCACCGCCGCTGCTCTGAATTTCTGCGCGCTACTGCGCAATGCCACAAGGAGATTGCCATGCAGGACAAACCCGTCGCCCTGGTCACCGGGGCTAATCAGGGAATCGGTCTTCAGATTGCCAAGGATCTAGCGGCACACGGCTTCACGGTGCTGGTTGGGTCGCGCAATTTCGAGCGCGGCGAGGCTGCGGCGCGGGAGGTTGGGCCGGCGGCCCGCGCGCTTCAACTCGACGTGACGGATCAGGCTTCGGTCACCGCAGCTGCGCAGCGCGTGGGCAACGAGTTTGGCCGCCTCGACGTGCTCGTTCAGAACGCAGCCATTTCGAATACGAGCAGGCTGCCCGGCCAGTCCGTCGAGGAGTACGTCAAGACGACCCGCCCGAGCAACGTGTCAGTCGATGAAATGCGCGCGGTATGGGACACCAATGTGTTCGGTGTGCTCGCCGTCTACCAGGCGATGCTGCCGATTCTGCGCGAAACGCCTGGCGCCCGAATCGTCAACGTGTCGAGCGGCGTTGGGTCGCTGACGGCCAACTCAGATCCGGCCTTCGCCTACCGCGCGATCTTCGGCCCTGTCTATCCTGCGTCCAAAACGGCGCTCAACGCTTTGACGCTCGCCATGGCAATCGAGCTGGAGCCGGAGGGAATCAAGGTCAATGCCGTCTCTCCGGGCTTCACCAGGACGAACCTCAACGGATATGCGGGCACGCAGACTGTCGAGGAGGGCGCTCGCGAGGCGGTGCGCGTCGCGCTGCTGGGCCCGGACGGTCCCACAGGGACGTTCACGCGCTGGGAAAACGAAACGATCCCGTGGTGATGGAGTTCTAATTAGGCATACCGCGCTTCGTTGAGGTCGGCGATAAGCGTTGGACCGCTTGGATGCCAGTCTAATCGGGCCTGGGTCAGCGCACTGGAGGCTGGCATGTCCACGTCGGCGAACATTGCCATCCATCCAAAATACGATGCCGCTTCATCCGGCTTGATTGAAACGACGGGCAAGTTCAGACCCCGGCCAAGCGCCTCGGTGATTTCGCGGGCACTGATCCCTTCTTCGCCGACCGCATGATACCGAGCCCCCCGTTCGCCCTTTTCTACGGCGAGGCGATACAGCAGCGCCACGTCGGAGAGATGGCCGGCCGGCCAACGGTTGCGGCCTTCGCCCACGAAGGCGCAGACGCCTTTCTCCCGAGCGATAGCAATGAGCGGTGTGATGAGACCCTGCTTGAACGGGTTGTGAACCTGCGGCAGACGGACCACCGACACGTTGACACCGGCCTCCAGGAGCGCATTCCCAGCCAGTTCGGAGGCAATCCGCGGATGTGGACGACTGGTATTAAAGACATCTTCAGTCGCCGGTTGACCCTGCTCACCGGTACCAAAGGCGGTCCCGGAGGTGATGATCAGAGGGCGGTCGGAGCCAGCGAGCGCGGAACCGAGTGCCGCGATCGCACGCTTATCCTTCTCGCAATTCTCCACGAACCTTGAGAAATCGTGATCGAATGCCGTGTGGATCACGGCATCCGCTTTGGCGGCGCCGCTGCGCAGGCTCTCCGGATCCTCCAGGGTCCCGCGATGCACCTGGGCCCCTGCATGGATAAGCGCTTGAGCGCCTTCGTCCGAGCGCGTCATGCCGATTACCTGATGACCCGCCTTGATGAGTTCGGGAACGATGGCCGCACCGATGAAGCCTGTCGCACCGGTCAGGAAAATACGCATAGTGAAACCTCCCTGGTTGTTACCGCTACTATCCGACCGTTTTTTGTTCTGTTGAAGTAGTGACGTCATCCTATGAAAGGGACTAACAGGATCCCGATGTCGGGCGGCCGGGGGATGATTGACTGGGCGCGAGGCTATGCAAGAATCGGCATTTATTACGATCCGATCTCACAAGCAGATAGCACATCGACCGTGGTAGTTTGGCCAGGCGTCATGCCCGTTGCGGATGCGCGAGTGTGCAAACAGGTCAATTGGGACAACACGCACCCGGCATGGAGCAGGCAAGCGCCTGTAAGGGCATCGAATGTTCGCCGGTGGCGGGGTTCATCCAAAACAAACGAAACGTGTTCCGTTTCATTAACGAGCGTGAAAATGACAAATGGCGTAGGTGGTAGTGATCAGGAGACGGCATTGGCGCGACTCGTGCCATGTGCAAGTGAGGTTGAGGAAATCAGTGCAGTTGAGCATCAGACGCGGATAAGTCAATTGCAGCGAAATATGACGGATGCCGGCGTCGATGCGGTTTACGTCAATGCGGGAACGAATCTGCTTTATTTCACGGGGATAGAATGGCACCCCAGTGAAAGGCTGCTTGGCGCCATCATCCCTGCGAAGGGGAGTTTGATCTACATCGCTCCGTGGTTCGAGGAAAGGACGTTGCGCGATCGCATGAAGGTTGAAAGCGACGTCATGTGCTGGCACGAAGACGAAAGTGCGTACGCGGCATTTTATAAAGCCTTGCGTGCAATCGGCATAGCGCCAGTTCACGGCAGTCACGCGAAAATTGCTATTTGCGGAACCGCCTCCGCATCGGTCTATTTTGGATTGAAGGAATTATCGGAGAATTGTGAATTGGTCTGCGCCGACGCCTTGATTGGGTCGCTGAGAAAGAACAAATCGCGCGCCGAGATTGCCCTCATGCAGGCCGCCAAAGACATGACTTTGCAGGTTCATCGGGCAGCGGCAAGCATTTTGCGCGAGGGCATTAGCACGGTGGAAGTTTATGACTTCATCGACCGTGCCCATCGAAAAGTGGGGGCAACAGGATCACATTTCTGCATCGTTCTGTTTGGGGAGGCAACGTCTTATCCACATGGGGTCAAAGAGCCGCAAGTTCTCAAACGCAATGACGTGGTCTTGATCGACACCGGCTGCAAGTACAAGAACTACGTTTCGGATATCACGCGCACCTACGTTTTCGGTGAGGCGAACGATCGGCAGCGATTTGTGTGGAACGCAGAAAAGGCAGCACAAGCCGCTGCTTTTGATGCAGCCCGGTTGGGTGTTCCATGTGCTGAGGTCGATCGCGCGGCAAGACGTTGCCTGGAAACCTATGGATTCGGCCCAGGCTATCAGCTGCCGGGTCTGCCGCATCGGACTGGCCACGGCATTGGCCTCGACTTGCATGAGGGGCCGTATCTGGTGGGGAACGACGAAACGCCGCTGGAAGTTGGGATGTGTTTTAGCAATGAACCCATGATCTGCATTCCCGGCGAATTTGGCGTGAGGCACGAAGATCACTTCTACATGACAGAGGAGGGGCCGAGGTGGTTTACTCGCCCCGCCTATTCCATCGACGATCCCTTCCGCGTCGCGTAATTCCTACGGACTTTTCAAGCTGGGCGAGTTCTTCGCGGACTCGCGCGCGCGTCACGGGTTGGCTCGACGGCGCAAAGGAAGCGAGCGGGGCGGCGATCGCAAAGGAAATGAGCGGGCATCTAGCCGTCGCCTCCCATGCCTAGCAGGAATGACAGTTATGCAGCCTTGCTGACTTCTCCGGCGGTTTGCATTGGCGGACTATCCCTACCACGCACTGTGCGTTAAACATCATCAGGAAGGGGAATGTCATGTCACTTCAAGCTAAGCTCGACGCCTTCAAGGCCGATTTCAAAGGCGGAAAAGCCCCGTACTTTGCTCCACCGGAAATCCATCCGATCATGGAACGTGCGACGGCCGAACTCGTGGCGTCCGGTCAGGCTGCACGCGCGCTCAAAGCAGGCGACGTAGCGCCGGAATTTACCCTCAATGATCCGGAGGGCAAACCCGTGTCGTCGGTCGACCTGCTGAAAGAGGGGCCGCTCGTGATCAGCTTCTACCGTGGCGTATGGTGCCCGTATTGCAATCTTGAACTGACGGCCCTTGAAGAAGCGCTGCCGTCGTTCAAGGCCGAAGGTGCAAGTCTGGTTGCGATCTCCCCGCAGAATGCCGTGAACAGCCGCAAATCGATCCGCACCAACAAGCTGAACTTCCCGATTCTGAGCGACACGCGCAATGATGTGGCCGCCGCATTCGGCATCCGCTTTGCGTTGCCCGACTATCTCGTGGATCTATACAAGAAGCTCAAAAACGATCTACCGGCGTTCAACGGAGACGACAGTTGGACGTTGCCGATGCCGGCGCGCTACGTGGTCGGGCAGGATGGAACGATCCTGTACTCGGAAGTCAACCCGGACTATACGCACCGTCCTGAGCCTCAGGATATGTTGCCGGCTCTCCGCAAGAAGGTCGCTTCGGCGTCTTGATCCGGTTCTGCTTCGGCCGTCCGAAGATGCGGCTTTCACTCCGGCTCAAACGTTGCTTGTCGATGGCGGCGCCTCGATCGGCAACGCTTCAGTTTGAGGCCCGAGTATCTCTTCAATCCAGGCGACGAAAGCGCGTGCCTTTGCACTGACCATGCGCCCACTGGGAAAAATTGCCCACAGGTCGATACCCGGCAATTCCCAGTCGGGCAGCACGCGTTGAACGGCACCACTTGCGAGTTCCGGCGTGAACATCCATTCCGAAGCGATCGCGACGCCCATGTCGGCGAGCACGGCCGCACGCACGCCTTCTGCCGCATTCACGCGGACGCGCCCGGCGACGACAATGGCCGTTTCCGTATTGCCCTGCTTGAACGACCACACGCTTCCGCCGCCGCTCTGTTCATACACGATCGCCTGATGCGATAGCAGATCCGCAGGTACCCGCGGCTCGCCGGCTTTTGCGAACCAGGCCGGCGTGCCGACGACGCAACGCCGACCGCGAGCCACCTTGCGTGCAGTCATGTTCGAGTCGCCAAGCACCCCCATCCTGAGTGCAACGTCGATGCCGTGTTCCAGCAGATCGATGTTCTCATCGTCGAGCACAATGTCGATGTTGAGTTCGGGGTGTCGATCAAGAAATGTCTGGAGCCGCGGAAGGATGTGAAGCCGCGCAAAGGTCACCGCTGCTGAAATCCTGAGACGACCCGAGAGGGCGCCAGCCGATCCTCTTGCCGCAAACTCCGCCTCGTCGGCCTCTTCGATCGCCCGCTTGGCGCGCTCGTAAAATGCGTGGCCCGCTTCGGTCGGCGTCAGCCCGCGCGTTGAGCGGAGTAGCAGTCGAACTGCGAGCCGTTCTTCGAGTTGCGCGATTGATTTGGAAACGGCGGGCTGCCCAACGTTCAGCAGCCGCGCTGCCGCCGAAAAAGAACCGGACTCCACCACGCACACAAACGTTTCCATCGCTGTCAGTCGATCCACGGTCGTCCCTCCTAGAACGGATGTTGGGGCTCGGGCGTCGCACCGTCAACCACGCGCGACGAAACCTGCTTGCCGGAAGATACACCACCGCGCCACGCTGTTTTTCGTAGCGCCCGCACAACACGCATTCCGCACAGGCGTACGGTAACGCATTCTTATCCTCAGCGACTTCTTTTGCGCCGTAAGCCTTTCGCCGACCGGGACGAAGTCCGCCCGATATTCCCCACGGGAATGACTGTTATGCAGTCACGCTGCCTACCCTGGCCAGTTCAATTCAACGACGATGTTGCTGTGTCTGGCGAGCCGCTACCCACTGATCCGCAAGGGAGTAACGCCATGAGCGGCACGGCAGGGTGAGCGGTTTTAATCTAACTCTCAGGACTGGGTATGAGTATTCTGGTTACCAGCGCCTCTGGTTCGAACGGCGATGGATACGGGGCGCTCCTGTCATTCCGCCTCGACGGCACTTTCATTGGTTCGTTCAGCGACGACCCTCGCATCGTCGATCCTCGCGGCATGAGCGTCAGTTCGGATCGGCAGCATCTTTATGTCAATAGCGGAAACGACCACATCCTTGCGCTGGACACCCAAGGGAAGGTGGTACGCGACACGGGTTCCGTTCCAGGACTGAATGCCGGTGGCGGCAACCTTGGGCCCGATGGGCGCTACTACGTCGGATTGCGTAGCGCGCGGACGATTGCCGCGTTTCCCCCCTATCTCGACGGTGCCGCGCAATCCGTGCTGCCCGCCGGTGTGGTTCCGTACCCTCGCGGATTCGCCTTCGGCGCGGATGGCAAGCTTTTCCTTGCCTCCGGCATCGGTCCAGACGGTGAGGGTGAGAACAACATTGTCGTGTTCGACCCGGACGGTGGACTGCATGCTTCCCGATTCATTACGGACGACGCTGTGAGTCCATTGGATCTCGCGATTGGGCCGAACGGAAATGTGCTTGTGTCCAGCGAGTTCCCCTTCGGAAAGCCGGACGCGGTATGTACCGTGCGCGAATACGACAGTTCAACCGGTAGCCTCGTCCGCGTGTTCCGGGTGGATCGGACTATGCGCTTTCATCGTCCTCGGGGCCTGCGCTTCGACCCGGAGGGAGTGTTGTTTTGCGTCGCCCGGGATACCGTCATTGCGTTCGACTTCGTCGACGGACGCTGCCTGGGCCCCGTTATCGATATGCCAAGGTTAAACGGCCAGGCGATCGCTTTCTTTGCTTGACGGTGACGCACTGATTCGCCACGGGCGTCCTGACAAGCAGGCGACTTAGCCAATCCAGAGGGGGCATGACGATCCTTGCAACGAGACGAACCGGCATCTTACTGAGCTTGCGGCACGAGCGTGGCAACGCGTTCGTGCCGCAATTCGATATTCATATTTCGAATAGTAGCCACTAAGTAATGCGCATTGCGTGCCGACGCCTGCGAAAACATACTGACTCTCCGACCGGCCTGTCCAACAGGTACCGGATCGTCGGTAAGAAGAGAAACTTTCGTCGTCTGTCTGGAGAAAATCATGGAATTTGCAGTTCCAGTCGCTCCCGTGTTCACGCTCCAGGTAGCGGGCCATGGGGAAGTGTTTCCCGTCAACCGCGTGTTTTGCGTCGGCCGTAACTACGCCGCCCACGCACGTGAAATGGGCAAGGATCCTGAGCGGGATCCGCCGTTCTTCTTTATGAAGCCGGCCAATGCCGTGGTGCAGGCGGGCGCCACCGAGGTCACGATTCCGTACCCGTCGAAGACATCAAACTTTCACCATGAAATCGAACTGGTCATCGCCATCGGCAAAGGTGGCTCGCACATCACGGTGAACGACGCGCTGAAGCATGTTTACGGCTACGCAGTGGGCTTGGACATGACCCGCCGGGATTTGCAGCTCGACGCGCGCGATAAAGGACGCCCCTGGGAATTCGGGAAATCCTTTCCGAAGTCCGCACCGATTGGTCCTCTGCACCGGGTCGGCGAACTCGGTGCGTTCAACGCCGCCGCCATCACGTTAACGGTCAACGAGCAGCCCCGCCAGGCATCCGACATCTCGAAGTTGATCTGGTCCGTGGCCGAATGCATCGCCTACCTGTCTGAATACGACACGCTTGAACCCGGCGATCTCATCATGACAGGTACCCCGGAGGGCGTGAATGCCGTGCAACGCGGCGATGTCATGCGCGGTGCGATCGATCGCCTTGGCGAGATCGTCGTTCGCGTCGGCACCTGACGTTCGGAGATTTGGCAACGGCGATCGGACACGGCCGCCACCCTATTCAGTGCATCCCATAGAAACAGATGAAGCTATACAACTACTTCCGCAGCACGTCCTCCTATCGCGTGCGTATCGCGTGCAACCTCAAGGGCTTGTCATACGAATATATTCCGGTCCATCTCAACCGGAATGGCGGCGAACAGTTTGCGGCAGATTTTTCGTCGCTCAATCCGCAGCAACTGGTACCCCTGCTAATCGATGGCACATTGTTGATCTCACAGTCACTGGCGATCATCGAATACCTGGATGAGTGCTATCCGGATGTGGCGTTGTTACCCACGGCGAGCATTGACAGGGTCCGGGTGCGACAACTCTCGCAACACATCGCTTGCGAAATGCATCCGCTGAACAATCTTCGTGTCCTGAAGTACCTGACGGGGCCGCTTCAACTGTCCGTCGAGCAAAAGCAGGCGTGGACTGTCCACTGGCTCAGGACCGGGCTCGAAGCACTGGAGCGCGAACTCGATGGTAGCGCTGCGCGTGGAAAATTCTGTTTCGGCAATACGCCCACAATGGCAGACTGCTGCCTGGTGCCGCAGTTGTACAGCGCACGGCGTTTCGGCATCGACGTGGATGCCTATCCTGCGTTACGGGCGATTGACGCTGAATGTCAAACACTTGATGCGTTCCAGGCGGCGCATCCGGACCGGCAACCCGATGCGGAGTAAGCGCGGCGTCTGCCCGCGAAGTGGCATACTATTAC
The DNA here is from genome assembly GCA_900142905.1 of Burkholderia sp. GAS332. Classification (NCBI taxonomy): domain Bacteria; kingdom Pseudomonadati; phylum Pseudomonadota; class Betaproteobacteria; order Burkholderiales; family Burkholderiaceae; genus Burkholderia; species Burkholderia sp. GAS332. The sequence goes on from FSRV01000002.1 coordinate 1,194,747, forward strand.
GATGACAACTGCCCCATTCAGATCATGAATAAGCAGTCGCTTGATTTGAATCTACTTCGCGTCTTTCGCGCAGTATGGGAGCGGCGTAATGTCTCGCGTGCCGCGGAGGACCTGGGCGTATCCCAGCCGACGGTGAGCCATGCTCTGCGAGAGATTCGCGAGCATTTCAACGATCGCATCTTTGTACGCGTACCTGGCGGGGTGATGCCGACTCCGCTGGCGGAAATCATCGCGCGTCGCATCAGTCAGGCGCTTGCGCTACTCGAACAGGGAATAGACATCCGCGGCGAATTTGATCCTTCGTCAAGTCGTCGAGAATTTACCATCATCATGACCGACGTCGCAGAAGCCCTCATCCTGCCGCGCATCATCGGTCTTTGCCGGGAGAGCGGGCCCGCCGTTTCGTTTCGCGCGATCCAGTTGCCCACGGAGTCGGTCGTGGCCGCATTGCGCGATGGGGGCGCGGACCTCGCGATTGGGTTTAGTCCTGCACTGCGCGCCAGCCTTCTTCGCAAATCGCTTTTTCGAAGCGAGTACGTCTGCATCGCAAGTTCGACCCATCCACGAATCAAGAATGTGCTCCGTTCCGAAGACTTCATGAATGAGCGCCATGCAGTTGCGCAATCCCAGGGAACCGGACATCACGCGGTGGAAGCCGCGTTGCAGCGGATGGGCTTGCTCGACTCCATTGGCGCTCGTGTCCCTCACTTCATGTCGCTGCCGACCATCGTGGCGGCAAGTGACATGATTGCGACCATCCCGCAACCGCTGGCAGAACTGATGCTGCCCATTGCCTCGGTGAGAATTCATCCGGTTCCCATTCGATTGCCCAAACTCCTGATCGAGCAGTTCTGGCACGAACGTTTTCACGACGACGCTGCGTCTCGCTGGTTGAGAAATCTTCTTCCCCATGCCATGCAACAGGTGTTTGCAAGTGGAACGCCAGGCTTTCGTCGCGAGGCCGACTAGCTGGCAGTCCGACTGATCGTACGCTGGTTCCGAGCACGCGCTCCGGTGTGCGTCACGGCGATTGGCTGATAAGGGCAGGGTATCCGGGTGACTCTAATTTTTTCACTCAAATACTAAGTTATACGAAATATAAAGCGTCATTGAAGTGTATACCTGCCGCGGTGAAATGATCGGCACCGCAGTATCGGTTCTAAAGACGTCGAACGATTATTCAGCGTGGGAATAGTGAGAACAAAACTATCGCCATTGCGCCACCAGACCGCTGCGATGACACTTTGGGTTAACGAAACAAGGAGATGGATGCCCATGAACAGCAGCGATATTGAACAACTTTCGTTTCCCGGTGGCGCTTCGTGTCGCCTTCTGCGTCCAGTCCAGGACACGCAGGCTATACCGGCGCTCGTTGTGATGCTGGTGGCAATCGCCGGCGTCAACGACTATGTCATCACCCGGGCGAGAAATCTGTGCGCGGACGGCTACACCGTCGCGGTGCTCGACTACTTTGGAAGGGAAGGCGCGGTCCCGGACATTTCCACGCCGAAGCTGATTGGCGAGGCGGTTGCCGCGCTGGACGATCGGCGTGTGCTTGCGGATCTGGAAGAAATCCTGGCGTGGGCGCGTAACGCGGGCTTCCCGCTTTCGAAAGTGGGGCTGCTCGGTTTTTGCATCGGCGGAACTTACGCCGCGCTGGCGAGTGCGCAACATGCGGTCGGTTGCGCGGTCGACTACTACGGTCAGCTTAACTATGCATCGCGTACCGAGCGCAAGCCCATGGCGCCGGTTGATGTCGCCGAGTCCCTGAAGGCGCCCTTGCTGTGCCACTACGGCGACTGGGACCGTCTGGTCAGCCGTGAGGAAATTGACGGATTCACTAGCCGGCTGCGCACGGCACAGAAGCCGTACGAGCTGTTCATCTACGGCGGCGCGCCGCACGCCTTTGACGAGTGGTTCCGGCCGGCGGTTTTTCGGCCGGCCGCGTCGAACGCGGCTTGGGAGCGCACGCGAACTTTCCTGAATTGGCATCTGCGTGGACACGTCGACGCGCACTAACCAATAACTTTCATTCCATTTAAGGAGGCAAATATGAGCGAGGACAACGCAGTCAAACACGAGACGTCGCCGGTAACGGAAGTCGTCGACCGGACCGAGTGGGCCCAGATGATGACGGACGACGAGTACTATCCGTTCCTCATCAAGAAGAACTTGCGTCCCGCCATCTGGCGCTGGGAGGACGTGGTGGAGCGGCTGGACGTGGTGATGAAAGACCCGCTGCGCAACGCGGATCGCCGCTTCATTGCGCTGGTTCATGGCGACACCGGCGAAGCGGGTGGCGTGTTCCCGTCCATCTTTCTGGGCATCCAGGCGATCAACCCGGGCGAGCACATCGTCGCGCACCGTCACAACTCGTACGCGCTGTACCACATCATGCAGGGCGACGGTTACTCCGTCCTGGACGGTAAGCGTTTTGACTGGAAGCGCGGCGACACGTTCGCCTGCCCACCGATGGCCAGCCACGAGCACATCAATACCGGCACTGAGCCCGCGATCCAATACGTGATCCAGGACATGCCCGCACGCGCGATGGAACGGAACCTGATCTGGGAAGAGCCGATGGGTCACGTCTTCCACGCGGTGGAAGGAAATCGCCCGCATCAGCCGTGACGTGATGGCACCTCTTTGGAGGTGCCATCAGACTGCTGACGAACCCCACGTTTTCCGGAACGTGGGAACAAACCCAAAAAAGAGACGGAGATGACCATGGAACTTGATCACGCTGGCGTGCGCGCCCAACTCTCGAGCGACGCATCCGCGCTCAATCTGGTGGAGTTCTGGGAACAGCGTATGGAGATCGAAGTAGAGGAACCGCGCCTGAGAGCGGTGCCCTATCACTGGAAATGGTCCGACATCCAGCCGCGGCTCGCGGTGGCCGCCACGACCGTGCCAATCGAGGAGTGTGAGCGGCGGGCGCTGGTGTTCTCCAATCCCGGGCTGTCTGGCAAGCCCTACATCACGCAGACGATTTTTGCGGCCTATTCGCTGTACAACCCGGGGGAACAGGCGCCGGTCCATCGTCACACGCCGAATGCGAGCCGCTTCGTGCTGGAAGGCAATGGCGGGTTTACCGTGGTGAATGGCGAGAAGATCCAGATGTCGCGCGGAGATCTCGTGCTGACGCCCAACGGCTGCTGGCACGATCACGGAAACGAAGGGACGGAGCCGGTCATCTGGGTTGACGTTCTCGATGTTCCGCTCGCCGAGTCGCTCAATGCAACGATGTTCGAGTTCGACTACGTCGAAAATGAGCAGCGCCGGACGATCCAGTCGATTGCCGCCCCGTCGGGGCATTCCACGAATCTCTACTCGCGTGGGGGGCTCACGCCGACCTTCGTTGACCACCGCAGGGGCCGCGCCGATCACTCCCCGATGTTCGTCTATCGATGGAAGGACACGCGGGCAGCGCTCGACGCCATGTCCACTCTGCCTGGCAGTCCATACGACGCGATCACGGTCGAATACACCAACCCGGTTAGCGGCGGCCCTGTGATGCAAACCATGTCTTATAGAAGCACGTTACTGCGCGCAGGCGAACGGACGCTGCCACAAAGGCGCACCTCGTCCTCAGTGTTCGTCGTGCTGGAAGGCACCGGGAAAATCGAAATCAACGGGAAAACCTTCGAGTGGAAGCCTAACGATGTCTTCTGCGCGCCTCCGTGGTCGTGGTATCAGCTCGAGTCGAGCGGCGGCGAGGCGGCGCTCTATTCAGTGACTGATGAACCCGCCCTCAAGAAACTCGGTTTTATGCGCAAACAGGCGCGTAAAGACGACGGAACCATTTTTGAATTGGAAATAGCATGACCGCAGCACAATTCCCGTCCGCGAGGTAAGCGCGACGGGGGTTCACTGCACTATCCATCCGACGCTAGCGGTTTCGCCTTGAGACCGTTAGCAGCCGTCGTGTATCGCACGACCTGGACGATGTCGCCCGTTGTGACTGGCAAGGAACCTGAGAGTCGATCTGCCGTAGGCCGGGGCAGGCGTTTGGCCTGCGCGCGCCGTGACGGGGCAGGTCACACATAAAAAAGCAAGCGCTTGTCTGTTTAATTAGTACACGAAAAAACTATAAGAAACCTGTCGTTAAAACAAAGGAGACGTCAATGGAAATGCGTAGTGTGTTGAGGGGTGTGGCTTTCTTCTCGCTCATGCAAGCGTCGTGCCTCGCCTATAGCCAGAGCAGTGTGATGCTATACGGCATCATCGATACAGGAGTCGAATACTATAACCACGCTGCCGGTGGCGGCAGTTTCACCGGTGTGCCCACCTTGACTGGCGAAGTGCCTTCGGAGTGGGGATTGACGGGCGTGGAGGATCTCGGGGGCGGCACCAAGGCGTTTTTCAAGCTCGAGAACGGCTTCGCGCCGGGCACCGGCGGCTTCAATTACGGAGGCCGGGAGTTCGGGCGACAGGCGAACGTGGGGCTGCAGACCGCCTACGGCTCGGTGACGCTAGGGCGCCAGATCGACATGACGACTTACGCGCTTCTGAGCGCCGACGTTATCGGACCGTCGATTCATTCGCTGTACGTATTCGACAATTATCTTCCCAATGCGCGCAGCGACAACGCCATTGGCTATATGGGAAAGTTTGCGGGCGTGACCCTTGGCGCTACGTACAGTTTCGGGCGTGACGCAGCCGGGCCCGCGGGCCCCGCCGCGACGAATTGCCAGGGGCAGGTGGCCGGCAATTTCCTCGCCTGCAAGCAATACACTGGCCTGATTGCCTACGATTCGTCCCGTTTCGGGGCCGCGGTGTCGTATGACCGGATGCGTGGCAACGCGGGGGCGTCTGCGCCGCTGACCAATAGCGCCTACACGGACACTCGCTCCGTGGTCGATGGCTATTTCAATCTTCCGGGCGTGAAAGCAGGCGGTGGCTGGATTCACCGTAGCCTGTCGGCTGGCGCCGGGAGCATGGTCTATAACCTGTACTTTCTCGGGCTCACTTATACGCCGATACCGTCGCTGGCACTCGACACGCAGGTCGACAAATACATCCAGTCAGGCGTGACGAGTTCGACTGAACTGGTTGCGCGTGCCAGCTACTTGCTGAGCAAGCGTACGTCTGTTTACTCGTCCGTGGGTTACATGATCAACGGCCGAAAGGGCAGCACGTCGGTGGCGGCCGGCGGTACGGTCGAGCCAGGCGCGGAACAGCTTGGCGTGATGCTGGGCGTGCGGCACGCATTCTGAACCTCGGAATAACTGAGCAACAGCGAACTTCGCCGTCGGACTGACGGCGAGAGTCGCACTGTGTCGTCTCAGCCACGCACGGCATCCGAGAACGTATCTGCAATCAGATTGCGCAGCCATTGATTGCCCGGTTCCTTGTGGACTTTCGCATGCCAGAAGATATTGATGCCGATCCTGGGCAATTCGACCGGATGCTTGACATACACGAGCTTGAATGGCGCCAGACACTCCATCGCGTAACGCTCCGGAACCGTGGCGATCATGTCCGTATTCGAAAGGATGTGCCCGACGGCGACGAAATGCGGCACGGTAAGGCGGACGTTTCTGCGAATGCCTTTTCGCTCGATGATGTCGTCGACTTTCGCATGTCCTGTTCCCGGGGAGACGACAAGCACGTGGTCGGCTTCGGTGAACTGCTTGAGGGAAATCTTTTTCCCTTGAAGCGGATGACCTTGGCGAAACATGCATACATAAGCCTGATGAAACAGGCTGCGCTGCAAGAATCCCGCCTTCAGTTGTGGCAGGAAGCCCATTGCAAGATCGATCTGTCCTGCTTCCATCGCGTCCCTGAGATTCACCGCGGTGTTGCGCAGCGTGCTCACAGAAACTCCGGGGGCAACGTGTGCCAGCTTGTCCATTATCTTGGGCAAAAAATAAACTTCTCCCACATCGGCCATGCCGATGGTGAATCTTCGTGTGCTCGTGGCGGGCGAAAACTCAGCTTGCTGGTTCAACGAGCTTCGAATCGTGCTCAACGCGGAGCTGATGGGCTCAGCAAGCTGGCTCGCGTAGAGGGTCGGCTCCATTCCCTTCGATGTGCGAATGAAAAGCTCATCCTGAAGAAGTTTGCGCAACCGGCTGAGCGCGTTGCTCACGGACGGCTGCGTCAAACCCAGCTTGTCCGCTACCCTGGCGACACGACGCTCGATGAGCAGTTCGTTGAAAACAACCAGCAGGTTCAGGTCGATGTCATTGAGTTCCACGGTCTCATTCACAAGGTCAATGTTGATAATTCACGATATCGCGTTTACCAATGTTAGGGCAGTTCATAGAATTCAGCCATGAAAGATTTTCGAGTAGAACGAATCTCATGAATCTCATTGTCCGTCCGCTCAATCGCACGCTGGCTGTATCGCCCGGCGCCAATCTGCTGAATGTGCTGCGCGAGCACAACGTGCCGATTTCGTATAGCTGCACGGCGGGCCGATGTGGCACGTGCCGCTGCAAGGTCACTCGTGGCCACCTTCTCGAGTCTGGCTCGCAGGCACAGATCACCCGCGTGAACGAGGGGCAATTTGCGCTAGCCTGCATGAGCGTATTGACGGAAAACTGCGAGATCGAGGTGCCAGAACCTGATGAAGTCGTCATTCATCCGGCGAGGGTGCTGAAGGCCACGGTCGTGGCGATCGAGGACATGACGCATGACATCAAGCGGATCGTGCTTCGACCAGCCAAACCGTTGTCGTTCTCGCCCGGGCAATACGCGCAAGTCCAGTTCACCCCGAACCACATCCGGCCGTACTCGATGGCAAGTCTCGCGTCAGACGAAGAACTGGAGTTCCACGTGCGTCTGGTCCCTGGTGGCCGAGTATCGAGCTATATCAACGCTGAGCTCGCCGTCGGTCATTCGGTGCGCGTGAGCGGACCGCTCGGCACGGCCTATCTACGCGAAAAACACACCGGACCGATGCTATGCGTCGCGGGCGGCACGGGTCTCGCACCGATCCTGTCAATCGTTCGTGGCGCCGTGCGGGCGGGCATGGTCAATCCCATCCATCTGTACTTCGGCGTGCGGTCCCCACTTGATGTCTATGGGGAGCACTGGCTGGAGCAGCTGGCGCGCGAGCATCCCGGCTTGTCGGTTCATGTGATCCCGGCCTCGGATGCGACGGGACGGTCTATGCGTACCGGTCTCGTCACCGATGTCATAGCCAGCGACTGGGGCGACAGCCTGAGAGACTTTCGCGCCTACCTCTGCGGTTCGCCACCGATGGTGGAGGCGGCCTCACTTCTTCTTAACCAGCGCGGGATACCGCCCGAGCATATCTACGCCGACGCCTTCTATTCGAGCGACCGGTAAATCGGAGACAAGTACTATGCAAAGTCACACCATTGAACCAGAGCAAGCGCAGGCGAGGCGCGAATACTACGAGCGCATCAGTCAGCAGAACCTGACGCCGTTATGGGAAGTGCTCGGCCGGCTAGTGACGCCGACGCCGGCCTCTCCCGCCGCGGCGGCCGTCTGGCGCTACGCGGAGATTCGCGAGCACCTCATGGAAGCGGGCCGTCTCATCAGTGCGGCCGAGGCTGAACGCCGGGTACTGGTGCTCGAGAATCCGGCGCTGCGCGGTCGTTCAGCCATTACTCAATCCCTGTATGCAGGCCTGCAACTGATCATGCCCGGCGAGGTGGCGCCAGCCCATCGCCACACGCAGTCGGCGCTCAGGCTTCTGCTGGAGGGCGAGGGCGCCTACACCGCTGTCGATGGGGAGCGTACGACGATGCGCCGAGGGGACTTCATCCTTACCCCTGCCTGGACATGGCACGACCACGGCAATCCTGGCGCTCAGCCGGCCGTTTGGCTCGATGGGCTCGACCTGCCCCTGGTGCAATTCCTTGATGCCAGCTTTTCCGAGCGGGCGACTGTGGCGACGCAATTGTCCGTCAGGCCGGAAGGGGACAGCCTGAAGCGGTACGGCGCGAACATGTTGCCTGTCGATTATCAGCCCGCAGGCGTCTCATCGAGCCCTGTGTTCGTGTACCCCTATGAACGTACCAGGGAATCGCTGCTGGGGATTGCTCACGGGGAACCGGACAAACACCTCGGCTTCAAGCTGCGTTATGTGAATCCTGCCACCGGTGGATCACCGATGCCGACGATCGGGGCCTATGCGCAGAGGCTCCCCCGAGGGCTCGAGACCCAGGCTTACCGATGCACGGACGGTACCGTCTACGTCTGTCTGGAGGGTTCCGGCCACGCTGAAATTAACGGGACTGTGCACAGCTTTGGTCCTAATGACGTCTTTATCGTTCCTTCCTGGAATGCGCTGCGCATCCATGCAACAACGGACACGCACCTGTTCAGTTTCAGCGATCGTCCGGTCCATCAAGCGCTTGGTCTTTGGCGCGAGTCGCGGGAGTAAAGAAATGACAAACCACATCGATTTCGCAGTTTCACCTTCACCCTTTTACTCGCTGACCGTACAGCGAAGCGAAAAGCGTTTTCCGGTCAATCGCATCTTTTGCGTTGGACGTAACTATGCCGCCCACGCGCGCGAGATGGGCAAGGATCCCGACCGGGATCCGCCGTTCTTTTTCATGAAGCCGGCCAGCGCCATCGTGGACGCCGCGGCTCCCGTGTCGGTTCCCTATCCGTCGATGACCTCGAACTACCAGTACGAGATCGAGCTCGTGATTGCGATTGGCAAGGGCGGCTTTGAGATTCCCGCGAACGAGGCGCTCGATCACGTGTTCGGTTACGCCGTTGGGCTGGACATGACGCGTCGTGACTTGCAGCTTGCGGCTCGCGACGCAGGCCGGCCATGGGAGTTTGGAAAGAGCTTCAGTGAGTCGGCTCCGATAGGGGCGGTACATCCCGTCGCGGAGACCGGGCATGTGAAATCGGCGGCGATTGAGTTGACGGTCAACGGTGCGGCCAAGCAGGCTTCCGATGTGGCAAAGCTCATCTGGTCAACCGCGGAGTGCATCGCGCACCTGTCGCGCTACGAACCGCTGCGCCCTGGCGATGTGATCATGACGGGTACACCGGAAGGCGTCGGTCCCGTGGTGGCGGGAGATGTGATGCGCGGCCGCATTGATGGACTTTCGGAAGTGACCGTGACCGTGATCCAGCAGACGAGGGAGGTAACGCAATGACATCCGCCGTATTCCCCCAGACCATCAAGTGGGCAGACGAGGGTACCAGTCGCATCCCGTTCATGGCGTACACCGATGAGTCGATCTACAAGAAAGAGCTCGAGCGGTTCTTCTATCGCAACCACTGGTGCTACGTCGGGCTTGAAGCCGAGATTCCGAACCCCGGCGACTTCACCCGCACCGTCATTGGTGAGCGCTCCGTCATCATGGTCCGCGGCGCCGATGGCAATGTCAGCGTCATCGAGAATGCATGTGCTCATCGCGGTATGGCGTTTTGCAGAGAGCGTCATGGGAACAGGAAAGAGGGGTTCACCTGTCCGTATCACCAATGGAATTACACGTTGGAGGGTGATCTGCAGGGCGTTCCGTTTCGCCGGGGCGTGAAGCAGGACGGTAAGGTGCACGGCGGCATGCCACCTGACTTCAAGTTGCAGGACAACGGCTTGACGAAGCTGAAGGTCGCAACGCGGGGCGGGGTCGTGTTTGCCTCGTTTGACCACGGGATCGAGTCGTTCGAGGATTTTCTCGGCCCGACGATCTTGCAGTGTTTCGACAGGACGTTCAACGGCCGCAAGCTGAAGATTCTCGGCTACAACCGGCAGCGCATTCCGGGCAACTGGAAGCTGATGCAAGAGAACATCAAGGACTCCTACCACCCTGGTCTTCTGCATACGTGGTTCGTGACCTTCGGACTCTGGCGTGCTGACAACCGGTCCGCGCTAAAGATGGACGTACACAACCGGCATGCCGCCATGATCTCCACGCGGGGCAACTCGCTCAAGGCGTCGGAGGTGTCGCAGGTCGCGCGCTTCAAGGAGGACATGCACCTCAATGACCCGCGCTTCCTCGATATCGTGACGGAGCCCTGGTGGGGCGGCCCGACCGCGGTCATGACGACGATCTTCCCGAGTGTCATCCTCCAACAGTCGGTCAACAGCATCTCGACGCGGCAGATTCAACCCAACGGACACGGCTCCTTCGACTTCTTCTGGACGCACTTCGCCTTTGAGGACGATTCTGAAGAGATGATCGAGCGACGGTTGAGACAGGCCAACCTGTTCGGCCCGGCGGGCTTCGTCTCGGCCGACGATGGCGAAGTGATCGAATTTTCGCAGTCGTCGTTCGAAAGCCGGCCGTTTCATCGGGCACTGGCCGAGCTCGGCGGGCATGAGGTCGCCGATACCGACCACATGGTGAGCGATACGCTCATCCGGGGCATGTATCGCTACTGGCGCGAAGTCATGGAGGCCCCGGAATGATGGAGAACCTGAAAGACTGGATGGCGCTGACGCAGCTGTACGCGGACTACGCGAGTGCGGTCGACTCCGGCGACTGGAACCTGTGGCCGGAATTCTTCACCGAGCAGTGCGTCTACCGCCTGCAGCCCCGGGAAAATTTCGAGCGCGGATTTCCACTGGCGACGCTTTCGTTCGAAAGCAAGGGGATGCTCAAGGATCGCATCTACGGCGTCGAGGAGACGCTCTTCCACGACCCGTACTATCAGCGGCACATTGTCGGCGCGCCGCTCGTTCGCAAGGTCGAGGACGGTCGCATCTACAGCGAAGCCAACTACGTGGTGATCCGCACGAAGCTGAACCAGTTGTCGACCGTGTTCAATGCGGGTCGTTACGTCGACGAAATCGTTGCGACCGCCGACGGTCTGAAGTTTGCCTCGCGTCTGGCGATCTACGACAGCGAAATGATTCCGAACTCCATCATCTACCCAATCTGATCATGAATACCGATACGACTTCTTCGTGGCAGGACGCCATCGCGGTCGATGACGTGCCCGCCGATGATGTGGTGGGGGTCATCGTTGCCGGAAAGGACCTCGCCATCTACAGCGTGGAGGGCGACGTCTTCGCCTCCGACAACCTGTGTACCCACGGCCACGCCCGGCTTTGTGACGGGTTTCTTGACGGTCATGAAATTGAATGCCCATTGCACCAGGGAAAGTTCGACGTTCGCTCAGGCGAGCCGACTTGTGCCCCGGTGACCCAGGCCATCCGGATCTATCCCGTCAGGATCGAGAACGGCCGGGTCTACGTCGCCTTTGAGTAGCAAGGCGTTCCACCACAACATACAGAAGGATATTTCGATGAAGCCAGTTTTTGATTTCTTCTGCCATTCGCCGACCGTCATGTTCGGCGCCGGCCGCGCGACCGAGGTGAGTGCGCGACTGCGCGAACTGGGGCGCTCGCGGGCGCTTGTCGTCACTACCGCTTCGGGACAGCGGCGCTACGCGCCGGTGATCGAATCGATGGGCGCAACGGTCAAGGCAAGCTTTGCCGGTGCGCAGCCTCATTGTCCCATCGACGTCGCGAAGGCCGCCCTGGACGCGTATCTGGGTGCCGATTGCGACTGCGTGGTGTCGCTCGGCGGCGGCTCGACGATCGGCCTCGGCAAATATATCGCGGCGGAAACCGGCGCGCCGCATATCGCATTGCCGACCACGCTCTCGGGGTCGGAGATGACACCGCTGTTCGGGGTGCTCGTGGAGGGCGAAAAGCGCACCAGGCGGGAGCCCAAAGCGCTCGCCAACACCGTGATTGTCGATCCGGCGCTCGCGCAATCCTTGCCGATCCGCGAGACAGCGACCACCGGCATGAACGCGCTCGCGCATTGCATCGAGGCGTTGTATGTCCCGAAGAGCAATCCGTTGACCAGCCAGCTCGCGCTGACCGGCATCGACATGCTCTACCGCGCGTTGAAGAAACTGGCGGACGAGCCTGCCGACCTGGAAGCCCGCACCCAGGCGGCGTATGGCGCAACGATTGGCGGCCTGATGGTCAATTCGGTCGGCATCGGCATGCATCACCGGATCTGTCACGTACTGGGTGGACGCTTCGAGGTGCCCCACGGCGAGTCCAACTGCGTCGTGCTGCCGCACGTGCTGGCCTATAACGCAGCGGCGATACCTGAGGCATGCGCGATGATGGAGTCGGTGATGGGCGCGAATCCCGCGGTGGCACTGCAGCGACTCGTATGCGATCTGGGGGCGCCGGTCTCGCTGCGCGAACTAGGCGTTCCGGCCGACAGCGTCGGCGCCATCGCCGTTGAATCTTTCCACCACATCGTTCACAACCCCTTGCCGATTGACGAGGCAGCCGTGCTCAGGTTGCTGCAAGCCGCATGGGCCGGGCAGGAGCCGTCCGTGAGCTAAGCGCACTAAGGGGGCGGCGTCGCATGACGCGGGTGCGTGGCAGCGAGGCGCTTGCACCACGTTCGCGATACGCGTGACAGCTCGCCCTCGATCCAGTCCGGCCGCCTCAAAAAAGTCTTTGCACATATCTGAGAAGTCAGATATAGTCCGAATCAGTAACGGAGGTATCAGGAATGGATCACTACTTCGACGACTTTTTTTGGCCCGGTCACGACATTGTCTTTGCGTTGAGCAAAGCACGCCATCTGCTCACGGCGGAAATGGATGTGGCGCTCTCGGGCACCGGCGTCACCAGTTCGCAGGTCGGCGTCCTGCTGCTTCTGTCGCGGGACAGGGCGCACACCTCGGTGGGACTGTCCCGGCTGCTTGGCATCGATTCGGGATTCATCACACGCATGCTCGACCGGCTGGAACGGCGGGGTTTCGTGCGCCGGGCCCGCAACAGCGTGGACCGGCGGGTGGTGAGCCTGACGCTGACCGAAGCAGGGCGGGATGTCGCCACGCGGATCGCGGAGATTGCGCCAGCGATGTTGAACCGGCGCCTGGCAGGCTTTACCCCACTGGAATTCGCAACCTTGTGCAGGCTCCTCAACAAGTTGCTGGAAGGGTAGGTCATTTTTTTTGCTCAAATATCTGACATATCAGATAAATGGCGCCGGCTTCAGGACAACCGACCGTCGCACTCCTTAAAGGACGCAACATGAATCCGCCGAAAAACGCGAGCGCTCCGGCGCCATTGGTTGGCTGGCAGTTCGCACTGGGCACGTTCGCCGTGGCGCTGGCCACCTTCATGAATGTGCTGGACTCGTCGATCGCCAACGTCGCGATCCCGACGCTCTCCGGTGACCTCGGCGTGTCGGTCGACGAAGGCACGTGGGTCATCACGATGTTCTCCGCGGCCAACGCGGTGTCGATTCCGCTGACCGGCTGGCTCACGCAGCGGATCGGGCAGGTGAAGCTCTTCGTGGCCGCGATCCTGCTGTTCGTGGTGTCGTCCGCGGCATGCGGCCTCGCGCCGAACCTGCCCGTGCTGCTCCTCGCGCGCATCGTGCAGGGCGCGGTGGCGGGGCCGCTGGTGCCGTTGTCGCAATCGCTCCTGCTCGCTTCGTTTCCGCGGGAAAAAAGCTCGAGCGCGCTGTCGCTGTGGGCGATGACCGCAACGGTCGGGCCGATCGCCGGGCCGGCTCTCGGCGGCTGGATTACCGACAACTACAACTGGTCGTGGATCTTCTACATCAACGTGCCTGTCGGCCTCTTCGCCGCCGCGGTGATCTGGGCGCTCTACCGCAGGAGCGAAACGCCGTCGCGCAAGCTGCCGGTCGACAAGATGGGGCTCATCTCGCTGATCGTCTGGGTGGGTGCGCTGCAGGTCATGCTCGACAAGGGCAAGGATCTTGACTGGTTCAATTCACCCGTGATCTGGGCGCTCACGATCGTCGCGCTGGTCGGGTTCGTGTTCTTCCTGATCTGGGAGCTGACCGAGGCCAAGCCGATCGTCGACCTGCGCCTGTTTAAAGGACGCAACTTCCTGGGCGGCACCCTCGCGATATCGGTCGCGTATGCGGTCTTCTTCGCCAACCTTGTGATCCTGCCGACGTGGATTCAGGAGTACCTGGGCTACCGGGCCGTCGACGCCGGCATGGTGACCGCGCCGCTCGGCATCTTCGCCGTGCTCCTTGCGCCGGTGATGGGCAAGGTCATGCCGAAATCGGACGTGCGGGTGCTGGCGACGCTTGCGTTCCTGGGTTTCGCCGGTGTGTTCTTCATGCGCTCGCTCTACACCACGGACGTGGATCCCTACACGCTCGTGTTGCCCACGCTGCTGCAGGGCATCCCGATGGCGCTGTTTTTCACGCCGCTCACAGCGATCATCCTGTCGGGTCTGCCGCAGGAGAAGATTCCGGCGGCCGCGGGCCTGTCGAACTTCGCGCGGATCTTCGCCGGCGCAGCGGGCACGTCGCTCATGAGCACCGTCTGGAACGACCGGACGATCCTGCACCATTCGCAACTCGCCGAGCAGACCAGCGTGAACAACCCGGCCTATGTGCACGCGCTCGCCGGTATTCAGACGACGCTGCACGCGAGTCTTTTCAAAGCCCAGGCCTTTTTCGAAACACAATTGAGCGCACAGGCGTCGATGCTCGGCCTGAACGATGTGTTCTGGCTGTCGGCGGTGATCTTTGTCGTGATCATTCCACTCATCTGGATCACCAAGCCCAGTAGGGACGGTGCGAAGAACGCAGCGGGCGCGGGCGGCCACTGAACAGCGCGCGGCTCGGACGGGAAGAAATCGCAAAATTATTCTTGCCAGAATCTGACTTCGCAGTTATTGTGTGAGTCACACACATTGAGGCCGTCCCATGAAGCACTACACGCCAGAAAGTTTCTCCCTGACGCAAAGCGTCGGGTTCCTGCTGACCAAGGCGCGCAACCTGATCACGACGGAAATGGACACGGCCCTCAAGGATCTCGATATCACCGGCCCGCAGATGGGCATTCTCCTCGCGATGCAACGCGGCCTGGCCTCCACGCCGTTCGAACTCTCGAAGATGTTGTCCGTCGACACCGGACTGATGACGCGGATGCTGGACAAGCTGGAAACGAAGGGGTTGCTGGAACGCTCGCGCAGCGTTGACGATCGCCGGGTGGTGAACCTGGAGCTGACAAAGAAGGGCGAAGCAATCGCGGCCGAGATTCCGACTATCGCACCGGAAGTGCTGAACGTGCGGTTGAAGAAGTTCACGAAGGCGGAGTTCGACGAACTGTGCCGTCTGCTTAACAAGTTCATCGGAGAGTGAGCGCCGCGGCGCTCCCCCTTTTTTTAACCATTAATCTGACAGGTCAGAAAATGAAAGCGCAGATTACTCAATCCGGCAGCGGTGTCCGTGCGATGAAGGCGGGGCTGTCGGCGATCCTGGTGGCGATGCTTTCGGCATGCGTCAACTATGCGGGTATCCACAGCGACAAGCAGATGGCCCAGCCGCAACAGTTCGAGACAACGCAAAGCCTGCCGGCCGAAAGCGGTCACTGGCCGGCGGCCGACTGGGCCGACCAGTTCGGCGACGCGCAACTGAAGGCGCTGATCGAGGAAGCGCTCAAGGGCAGTCCGACGCTTGCGCAGGCGCGCGCCCGCCTCGCCGGGGCGCAGGCCTATGCGGACACCGCGAAGGCCAGCACGATGCCGAGCGTCAACGCTGAGTACTCGCTGACGCGCCAGCAGTTCAGCGGCACGGCGGAAGTGCCGCCGCCCTACGCGGGCACCTGGCAAACCCAGAACAGCGGCCTGTTGAGCGCTTCGTACGATCTGGATCTGTGGGGCAAGAATCGTGAAGCGCTGAAGGCGGCCGTCTCCCAGGTGCAGGCAAGCGAGGCCGACGCGGAAGTCGTCAAGCTCACGCTTACCACCTCGATCGCCCGCACCTATAACCAGCTTGCGCGGCTTTACGTGCTGCACGATATCGCCCAGCAGGAAGTCGAGCGTCGCGAACAGATCGACCGCATCACGGCCGGCCGCATCGCAACCGGGCTCGATACCCAAGTCGAACGCAAGACGGCGCAGGCGAATCTCGCGACCGCCCGCTCGGCGCTCGCCGCGCTCGACGGCAGCATCCTCACGACCCGCTACCAGTTGGCCGCGCTGATGGGCGAGGGCCCGGACCGCGGGCTGGCGATCGCACGGCCTGCGCTCGGCGTGGGCGACGAGGTGCGCTTGCCGGACAACCTGCCCGCCAACCTCGTGAGCCGCCGCCCGGACATCGTCGCGGCCCGCTGGCGCGTCGACGCGATTACGCACGAAGTGAAGGAAGCGAAGGCCGAGTTCTACCCGGACATCAATCTGAGCGCCGCGATCGGGCTGGACGCGTTCGGCTTCGGCCGCTTCCTGACGGCGGCGAGCCGCACGGCCAACGTGGGTCCGGCCATCAATCTGCCGATCTTCGACGCGGGTGAACTGCGTGCGCAGTTGAAGGGCCGTTACGCCGATTTCGACGACGCCGTCGCGACCTACAACCAGACCCTGATCAGCGCCTTGAGCAACGTGGCGACGCAACTTGCACAGATCCGTTCGAGCGACGTGCAGCTGGGCGATGCGCAAGCCGCGCAACAGGCCGCGCGCGAGGCCGACGATCTGGCGATCACGCAGTACAAGGGCGGCCTGACGAATCAGCTGACCGTGCTCAACGCTGACATGAACGCGCTGCAGGCCGATCAGGCCGTCGCTAACCTGCTGATGAACCGGCGCGACCAGCAGATCGCGCTGGCATCGGCGCTCGGCGGCGGCTATGTCGATGCGTCATCCGAATCAATACGCACTGCGGATTCCGCCGCACCGTCCCACGCCGTCGTCGCCGCGCGTTGAACCGGCACGTTCGCACACTCTCTGGAGAATTGACATGAGCGATACCATCACGACCGACCGTACGAGCGCGGACCCGGCACAATCGAACAGCAAGGGTGCACACGATGGCACCACCGGAACCCCGCCGAACGCGACGCCGCCCGGCGGCTCGAGCAAGCGCAAGCTGTGGCTCGCGCTGCTGGGCATCGGGGTCGTGGTCGCGGGTGCTGCGTATGGCGCGTACTACTTCACGTATGGGCAATATCACCAGTCGACCGACGACGCGTACGTCAACGGCAACCTCGTGCAGCTCACGCCGCAGGTGACCGGCACGGTCAACGCGGTCGACACGGACGACACGCAGATCGTGAAAGCGGGTGACCCGGTCGTCACGCTGGACCCGGCCGATTCGAAGATCGCGCTCCTGAACGCCGAGGCGGCGCTCGGCCAGGCCGTGCGCCAGGTGAGCACGCTCTACGTGAACAACGACTACTACGCGGCCAACATCGCGCAGCGCGAGTCGGACCTGGCCCGCGCGCAGGACGATCTGCAGCGCCGTGTCGCGGTGGCCAGCACCGGCGCGGTGTCGGCGGAAGACGTCTCGCACGCCCACGACGCCGTGGCCGCCGCTCAGGCCGCGCTCGACGCCGCTCGCCAGCAGGCGCAATCGAACCGCGCGCTGACCGACCGCACATCGATCGAACAGCATCCGGATGTGCGGGCTGCCGCCGCCAAGCTCCGCGACGCCTACCTCGAGTACGCGCGCAATACGCTGCCGGCGCCGGTGACGGGCTACGTCGCGCAACGCTCGGTGCAAGTGGGCGAGCGCGTCGCGCCGGGCACGCCGCTGATGTCGATCGTGCCGCTCGACGGCGTGTGGGTCGATGCGAACTTCAAGGAAGTGCAACTGCGCCGGATGCGCATCGGCCAGCCGGTCACGATGACCGCGGATGTCTACGGTTCGAGCGTCAAGTACCACGGACGGGTGATTGGCTTCTCGGCGGGCACGGGCAGCGCGTTCGCGACGCTGCCGGCGCAGAACGCGACCGGCAACTGGATCAAGATCGTGCAGCGCTTGCCGGTGCGTATCGCGCTCGACCCGAAGGAGCTGGAGGCGCATCCGCTTCGCATTGGGCTGTCGATGGATGTCGACGCGGACACGCGCGACGTTTCCGGCACGCAACTCGGCGCTGCTGTGAACACGACCTACCACACCGATGTGTTTGCGCAGTACGGCGATAAGGCCGACGCGGAGATCGCGAAGATTATCGAGCAGAACGAAGTGACGGCGCCGTCGAAGGTGACCACGTCGGCTGCTAGGAAGGTGGCGATGCGGGAGCAGGCGCGCGGTTAGGGATAGTCAGCTTGATGAGCTTCATGGCGTTCTTCTCGACGGATACCTGCCAAGATTTTTGCCCGAAATTTACCCGCAAATCTGGCGGAAGCAGGCGGATTCCTCTGGATGAAATCGGGCAGATTGCCATGCATCGGATGCGCGACCGAAGCGAAAGCGTAACGCCTCAACCATTCGCCGTAACCCTGTACAAGAAAGCCTCCCGAGCGTTCCATGTACTGCTGGCGGGACGTTTCATAGACGCTCCGGAGTGCGAACCACGGGACATGAGGCAGGTCGTGGTGAACCAGATGATAGTTGTTGTTCAGGAACAGCAGGCGCCAGAACCACGCTGCTTCGTTGATGACGGTGCGATGCTCGTGCGCATGAGCCGCCCGATGTTCCTGAAACGAGCGGATCGAACCCAATGACAACGATCCATAACCCGCGCCGATGATAAAGGCCCACGCAGGAATTCCGCAGACGCGTTGAAGCCACATCGTCAGCGCGGCCAACGCGGCGAGATGCGCGAGCCACATCGGCACATCGCGCCAATCGCCGCGTTTGATTCTGCCGAGTGCATCGACGCCCGTCGCGGCAATGGCAAAAGCCGGCCCAACCAGCAGGCGGCCGATAAATGTATTGCGGAACGTCAGCAGCGCGCGAATCGCAAAACCCGCGCGTTGCCACACACGCTGGCTAACAAAGTAGCTTTCGGGATCGTGCTCAGGAAGCGTCAGATGAGGATCGTCGTGATGCTGAAGATGCGAATCACGGTAGACGCCATACGGAAACCACACCGCGAGCGGCGCGAATCCCAGCAGTGCGTTGAAGAGCCGCGAACGCGTCGGGTGACCGTGCAGCAATTCGTGCTGCAGTGACATGTACCATGTGCCCAGCAGCGCCAGCAGCGCGGTGGTCAAGGGCAGGCCGAGCGCACGTGCATGCGTCGCTACGCTGAACCATCCGCCGTAGATCGTGACGATCAGCAGCCACGTCGGCCATTGTGTGCGCCATGTCCAGCTTGCAGCCTGTCGGGCGAGTGCTTTGCGTTGCGTATCGTCGAGGTAAATCGCCATCGGCTGGATCGGTCGGAATGCAGGTTTAGACCGATCCTACGGACCAATTCACACGACTAGAACCATTTTGTTCGGCAATGCATCTGCGCAAACGTGCAAAAGCGGGGGGACACATCGCCAGCCCTTACGCAGTGCGAGGCCGCCATCACCCGGCGCTCAGAACGCCTTGCAAGGCTCTTGCGGATTCTGTTCGGGTAGTGGCGCGGTAGACCGCTCAAGCGCCATCCGCCACCCGGCACGCATGATCGAGCAAGCCTTCCGCCGTACCGCTGCCGTTGTCGACATCCAGCCCGCTATTCACGACGAGCCAGCCGTCCTTTTCCGCCGATGGCCCCGCACCGGTCACGAGGATGGTTTGCATCGCCATCGCTGCGGCGTTGCCGTTGTCACGCGCGACAAGGCGAAACGGATTGTTCGCCTGAGTGAGCGAGGTGACGCGCATGATCCGGTAGCGCTGGCCGTCCAGCGTATCCCAGCGCCACTCGCCAGGCGCGTCCTTCGCGTGGCGTGCGAGGGCGTCGCTCACGTTGCGCTGCATGCAATCGATATGGATATGCAACTGGTTTTGCGAGCGGCGGTACTGCGAGTTGATCTCGAGGCCAAGTTGATTGTCGGGCAAGGACCGCTTGACGGACTGGTCGACGTAAAGCCGCGACGTCCACGCGTCGTCCCAATAGTTCTGCGCATTCGGCGCTAGTACGAACGGGCTTTCTATGCCGGTGACGCGGTCGGTCGGAATCAGCAGATGTTGTGAGCGCCCGACGATGTCCTTCAGGATTACATAGCGTTTGTCGAGGTCGACGACCGTGCATTGGCCCGGCGTGCCGGTAGCCTGCTGCGACGGCACGCAGCGCAGATCGACGATTTTCCAGAGCGCGTTCGAATCGACTGCGGCAAGGCGCGCGCAGGAGGAGGCGGTAAAGGCGACCGCCAGGGCGGCGACGGTTCGCAGAAGGGTTTGTAAAAAGCGGGCTTGTGTTGACAGTGTCATCGGCATGCGGATCGGCGCTTACTTGTTGGAGTGTTCAACGGCATTTTCAACGGCGCCTTTGAGGGCGCCGTCTATGGCATCTTCAAGGCCGTCAGAGCACAGGCGCCGGCAGCACGCCGAGCAATTGCTCGAAGGCGACGCCGATCGCCAGCAGCCGCCGGTCCTCGCCGAGGGGACCATCCAGTTCCAGGCCGACCGGCAAGCCGCTGGCGGTCATTCCCGCGGCCAGCGACAAGCCCGGAATGCCGGACGTGCTGGCCGGATCGGTATTGCGCAGAAACGCGTCCATCGTATCGATCGGCGCGGCGCCATCGATCGATACCGTCGACGAACCGTTCAGATCGTCGATCGGCACCGCGGCGAGGCGGGTGGTCGGGAACAGCAGCGCGTCGAGACGCTCATCCGCGAAAGTCGCCGCGACATATTGCTGCAAGCGTGGCCGCCAATGCTTCAGTGCCGCGTCGTAATGGGCGCCGAGCACGTCGGCAAGCACGTCGTCGTAGATCGCACGCACGTCCGGACTCGCGATGCGGGCCGCCATTTCTGCCACCGTCTTGACCGGCGCATGGTTGGCGACGAGCCAGGCGAGCACGTCTGCGCGCGGCTCGTGGATCGCAATGGGGCCGCCTACGTGGCCGTTCAAGGTTTCCAGTTCGCTCATCGCGACGGGCACGAAGGTGACGCCCGCTGCGTCGAGACGCAGCAAGGCGGCGCGCGCGACTTGTTCCACTTGCCTTTCGAGCCCTTCCCAGAGCGGCGCGGGCAAGCCGATCCGCAAGCCGTTCAGCGTGACCGGCGGCAACGGTCCCGCTCCGGTGATCACGCCATCGAGCAAAGCGATATCGGCAACCGTGCGCGCCATCGGACCCACTGTATCGCGCGTATGGCTGATCGGCACGACGGCATTCGGGTCGTGATAGCGCCGCTCGGCGCCGCCATTCCCGACCGACGGACGAAACCCCGCGATGCCCGTCAGCGCGGCCGGAATGCGGGTCGAGCCGCCGGTGTCGGTGCCGAGACCCGCGGGCGCGATGCGCGCGGCGATCGCGGCGGCGGTGCCACCCGACGAGCCGCCGGGGATCAGGGTGGGGTCGTATGGATTGCGCACCGGTCCGGCGTGGGTGGCGAAGTTCGTGCTGGTGATGCCGAACGCCAACTCGTGCATGTTGGCTTTGCCGAGCACGATCGCGCCGGCGTCTAGAAGCCGTTGTACCGAGGGCGCGTTCGTCTGCGGCACGAAGCCTTCCAAAGCGGGCGTGCCCGCCGAGGTTTGCAAGCCGGCCGTGTTGATGTTGTCCTTCACGACGATGGGCAAACCGGCGAGTGGCAATCGCGCTTTCGCCTCGGGCGGCAACGCATCGATGCGCTGCGCGGCGGCCAGCGCGCCGTCGAGGTCGAGCGTGGTGAGCGCATTGAGGCTCGAGAGCGCCGCCGCGCGTGCGAGCAGCGTGGCCATATAGTCGGCGGCTTTGATGCGCCCGGACTGGATCGCGGCGACCGCTTCCGTGGCGGTTAGCGCCAACTGTTCATCAACGGTCCATGTCATTGCAGGCGTCTCCTTGTGAGGTGTCGCCTATTCTGGCACAGCCGTTTGAGAACTGACGCCGAGTGGCGCAAGGTGATGTGTGTTTGCCGGGTTGCCGGTCGCAGACCGTCACGGCGACGGGCCTTCTTGTTCTACGCGTTGGACCGGCGTGAGCGCTGCTAGGGGTTCTTTGGGTGCGATTGGGCGACCCTGCCGACGTTACTTCCGGCTGTCGATCCACATGCGTCCCCAGCGGAACGCATAGGCGAGCGCGTGTTCTTCGTCGAAGAAATAATCGAGCGCGTCGAACGAGTAGGCCTGGCCCTGGTTTGCAGAGGTTTTCTCGATGGTCAGGTTGGCGGCGAACAGTCCATTGGGCAGCAGTTGTGCAGCCGGTGCGACTTCGTAGCCCTTGTAGCGGATATGTGAGTTCATGGTCGTGGCAGTGAGTATGCCCGCGTGTATTGCTAAGGAGCCGGTGCGCGGGACGCAACCCTGTGCGTCAGGCCACCGGTGAGTGAGCGGGCAGGATCAAGCGTAGGCCGCGCCGCGCAGCGGGTGAACCAATCTTTCGTCGTAAGCAAATCAGCGAGGGTCTGGAACAGTCTTCACAAGGCCGGATGGGACCTTAGTCGCCGAGCGTCAACACACTATCCGGCCTGATTGGCGGACGGTCTGTTATGTGGCGCACGGTTTGGAGTGGGGCGGCGCGGCCGCGTCGAGGAAACCGGCCGGTAAGGAAGGTTCGTGGACCGCAAGCCGCGATCCACGAGGTCATACGATTCGCGCTTAGACCGCGTGCAGCAAGCGGGCGGGTTGCGCTTCGTTGACTGCATTGCCGAGCGGCGCGGCCGTCGGCGTGCGATGCGCGTTGAACGCCAAGGCGAATTGCGCGGCCTGCTGGCCGACCGTGGCGAGCTGATCGACGACTTTGGCATCGGAACACGTGTCGACGGTGTCGAAGCGCGTCTCCAGCGTGTTGATGCCGGCGCCGAACGGTGTGGGCCAGCCGCGCAGCGCGTGGACGATCGAGCGCAGCGACGTCAGCACCGAGCCGGCAGCCTGCCAGCCATAAGCGGTGACGATACAGCCGACCGCGCGGCCATCCAGATACGGTCGTTCATCGGCGCGCAACTCTTCGAGCGTGTCAAGCGCGTTCTTGACGAGGCCCGAGACGCCGCCGTGATAGCCGGGCGTCGCGATGATCAGCGCGTCAGCGTGACGCACGGCCTCGATCAGTTCAAGTTGTTCGTCGGTGCGTCGGGGGTCTTCCGGGGCATAGTGGGGCAGGCTATGCAGGAAGGTGCCGCCGAACAGGCGGGTATTCGCGCCCGCGGCTTCTGCGCCGCGCAGCGCAAAGCCGAGTGCGCGCTCGGTCGACGACGCCGCGCGTGTCGTACCGCCGATGCCGATGACGAGCGGCCGGCGCTGTTGATTGAAACTGGTCAACGAAATGCTCCTTCGGTAGCGGCTCACGGGACGCTGGCGCGGGGCTGCGCGCAGACGCACCGGGGCGAACCGGACTTTGAAGTGTTATCTTAATCACGGCCGCGAGCCGGGCGAAGCGACTTTTTGTTCTAACGATATAACCGTGGGGTGTATCGGCAGTCTGGTCGGCTGTTCGACGGACGCCTCGAAGCAGATGCGCTGTCCAGTGCTATGCAGTTGAAGTCAGGCGGGATAAGCATATGGCGAACCATTGTTTGGGGGCGCGATGACGCAAGGCTATGATCGAGTCGTCTCCTCCATGACATCTCCTTGACATGGGATTCGGCCTCGCTACGCCAGTGGCGAGGCCTTTTTTTTGTCTGGCCTTTCAGCGGCGTAAGCGCTTGCCGCTTCACGATAAAGCCGTTTTTAGCATGCTACGATGGCCCGCGAAGCGATTCACGGCGAGGTCGAGCAAGCAATGGCAACCCTATATGACACACTCGGCGTGCCCATGCACGCCACGGACGAAGAAATCAAGCGGGCCTACCGCAAGGCCGCGATGAAATGGCATCCCGATCGCAATAACGGCGCCGAAGAAGTTGCGCGCGCCACCTTCCAGGAAATCAAGGACGCGTACGCGATCCTCTCCGATGCCGCGCAGCGCAAGGTGTATGACTCGGTCTACACCGAGCAGATGCGCGGCTGGGAAGCGCAGCGTGCCCGCCAGCAGAAAGCCCAGACTGAACGTGAGACGGCGGCGCGTGCCGCGGACGAAGCGGCCTATGCCGAGATGGTGTCGCTCGCCATGCGTTTCGCCGACGACGGTCACAATCGCGACGTGCTGTTCGGCGTCCTGCTAGGACGTCGATGCGAGGCGCAGCGCGCCGCGCAGATCGCCGACAGCGTGTCGGCCTTGCAGGCGTCGCGGCGCGAGGCGGAGAAGGCGGCGGCTGCCGAAGCAGCCGCAAAAGCGGCGGATGCCCCCGGGGTTGCGCCCGACGTTGCTACCCAAGCTGAGGCGGCTAGCGTGAACGACGATGCGGCCAATCATGGCGCATCCGCGCAACGCAGCAATCCAGGCAAGCGCGAAGAAAGTGCCAGCGATGCCCACCCGGCCGGCGTGCTGGGTGGACTCTGGTTCCAGTTCCTGAACGGCTTGCGGTTTTGACGAGATTCATAGAATGACGGTTTGGCCGCTAGACCCGAGACGTAGACCGAATTCATATAGACGGCAGCCTTCAGCGTCCGGATCGGCGCTTCTAGAATCAAAGATACGTCCCTGACGTGTGGCCGCGCTTTGCTTGACCTCCACGTCGCAGATTCCGGGAGGCACGACGGCCATGTTTGCTTATATCTTTGTCGTTGCAGTGGCGGCGTTTATCCCATACGTCGCAACGCCTGCCATTGTGAACGGCGTCAAGGCGATCAGTGCGCCGCCGGCGGCGACGCTGATCGAACCCTCACCGGCGGCGTCCGGCAGCGCAAGCGACGCTGCCAATCGGATCCTGTCCGCACCGCGCGGCGGCGAGGCTTCTGTCGTCTGAGGAGATGCCGCCACGCGAAAACGCGGCGGCATCAAAAGTCTCTAATTGCTATGGGATTTTTCAATGCAGGCCGGCCGTTACCGCGGAGGTCGCCTGGCTGGCGCGCGGTTGACAGCATACTGAAAGATTCAACTTTGCGCTGCTACACTTCGTCGCAAATGCAACGGCCGATGCCCGTGGGTTGACCGTCCTGGTACACATCCTCGTGGCGCGAGGAATTAAGTCATCGTAGTGTCACGAGGGTGCAAGACCGGACTGGCAGAATGACACAGAGAGATAAAAAAACACGTGTACGGGGTGAGCGTGACCAGAAAATACAAGGTGCTGTTTCTCTGCCGCGAGAATTCAGCACGCAGCATCATCGCCGAAGCTTTACTGCGCGAACTGGCTGGACACCGGTTCGAAGCATTCAGCGCGGGGCCGGAGCCGGCCGCGCGGGTTCATCCCATTGCGGCCGCGCAATTGCGGCCCGGTATTTCGGACCTCGGCGCGCTCAGTCCGAAAAGCTGGCTGGAATTCACGGGTGAATGGGCGCCGCGGATGGACCTCGTCATTGCTCTGGACGAGTGCGTCGCCGGGCATCATGCGCCGCTCTTTCCTGGGGAACCGTCTTTGTGTCATTGGACATTCGCCGATCCGCTCACCGGCGAAGTGCCCGAGCCGGAGCGTGTCCGTTTGTTCGAAAAAGTGTTCTGGCAAATCGTGCGGCAGGTCAGCACTTTCATCGAATCGCCACAGTACGCGGCGGCGCGGGAGGGTGCCGCGCGCGTCGACTCGCCGGCTTGCGTGAGCGACGCGGTGTGAGCATCCCCGGCGTTTCATTCGGCTGAGCGACGCCGGACGCAAAACGCGGGGGTGCGTGTTCACTGCCCGTTACTTCGGCATCAGCACTTTGTCGACCACCATGATGACGCCGTTGCTTTGATAGACGTCGTAGGTGGAGATGTCCGCGGTGTGGCCCGCCGCGTCGGCGACGACGATATTGCGCGGTCCGTTTTCGGTGAAGGTGAGCATCTCGCCATTGACGGTCTTGATCGACGCCTTACCGCCGCCAGCCTTGATCGCCGAGTCCAGCTTGCTGAAGTCGTAACGGCCGGGGAGTACGTGATAGGTGAGAATGCTGGTGAGCGTCGCCTTGTTTTCAGGCTTGACGAGCGTGTCGACCGTGCCGGCCGGCAGTGCGGCAAACGCTTCGTTGGTCGGCGCGAAAACGGTGAACGGACCGGGACTCTTGAGCGTGTCGACGAGACCCGCCGCTTTGACCGCGGCGACCAGCGTGGTGTGATCCGCGGAGTTGACCGCGTTGTCGACGATGTCCTTGCTGGGGAGCATCGCCTGTCCGCCTACCGTAACGGTTTCACCTGCAGCGAATCCGCTGGAGGCGGCAATCGATAAAACCGCGGCGGCAAAAACCCATTTCCCTTTCATGACCGGTCTCCTGAAGAGGCAGCGCGTGATTGCGTTGTCTGACCGGATATACGGCCGGCCCAGGCGTCTGGATGCAAACCGGCAGGGCACAACTTGTCTTCGCCAGCGTAAGCGGCGCCAGCACGCTCGCGTCGACGACCGTGCCAAACGTGTTATTGCCATCAGAAAAGTACGGAGTGGTGCCTTTGCGTTAGCGGCTTAACAATCAGACGGCTTAGCGGTTGGTCTGGCGCGCAAGCGGGCTGCCTGCGAACGGGTCGTTTACCCAATCCACCTGTTTTCTCGGCTGCGGGGCGGGTGCCGGCGTGGCCGATAATTCGAAGTGGTCAATTGATTGACCTGCGCTAATTGCCTGTTTAAGCCATTGGGGCATTTCACCCTGGCCGTCCCAGCTATCGCCCGTTGCGCTACGGTAGCGCGCGGCTTTTTGCCCCTTCGGTTCGGCCGCCAGCACGGCGGCGAGGTCTTCTGGTTTGATACCAAACTCTTCCATGCGATGGCGGAGATACGCAATCATGCTATCTCGCTTCCTTTCGTCCATATGATATTCGTCCTTCTAAAGCGTCCAGTGTTCTGTGAATCACAGACTGCAAGGGGAAGCCGCGAAAGCATTGAGCCCATGTAAATGGGGTCCGCTCGCGGTGAGGTTATTGATCGAAGGAAATCCTACTGGCAGCGTCAAAAGACGATGCCCCATAAATTGTGTTACTGCCTATGCCCGGTCAGGCCGCCAATCCGGCTGGCCGCGCCAATCAGTGAGTATTCAGGCGCTCCGCCGCGCGGCAGGTACAGCTGGATAAGCCCTACGGCCGCGATGGAAAAAACGGTGATAACGATGCACTGATTGCGAATGGCCGGTCTCATGCCCGCGCTCCGTCTCTCGTCGGTGTGTCGCGCGGGGCTGATTTTGTGCGTTATTCCAGCATCATAACGCACTGTTCGGGTAAAGCACGCACCGGCTTGGGTGATTTTGTTGTCGCCCGTCACAGATCGAGCGGCGACAGGCGCTGCCAACCCCGCCGGGATTGAAATCCTGAGTGGCCGACCTATAACGAAACAGCAGAGCAACACTTTGCGTTCCCAGCCTGGTGGAGGCCGCTTCCGGCAAGCCGCGCGTGCGCGCCCGACATCGGTTTCAGGTTTGGCAACTATTTACTCGTTTAGTTCGGTGACTCGCCGCAGCAGTCCCGCATAGGCATTCGCCCGTCCCGTCCATTAGTTCAATTGGGCGACGTGACGTTTTTTCGCGGATCAATTCTTTTTGAAGGGGGTGAGTGCTGCTGCGCCGGATTCGAGGAGTCTGGACATGAAGCTACGTTTATTGATGGCGCTGGCAAGCGCGGCGCTCTTTCTGGCGCCGAGCACAGCCGGCGCACTGGACAGCCAGCAGGAAGAAGCGGTGTCGGGCCGGGCGCTGATGCAGCAGAACGCAAACGAATCAGCGCAAGACACAACCGACATGTCGTTTAGTGAAAGTGGGCGGACCATGATGCCGGCCGCGCAACCGCTGCAGAACGTCTCCTACGGTGGTGCGGCGGCAGGCGCGACGGAAGCGGGAGGCCGACAGGAGCGGCCGTGCTCTTCCGGACCGCAATGCAGGATCTATTTTGGTCGCTAGCAGACCGGCAGTTCAGGAGGCGGTGGAGCAGCAGCATGCACGCCGCCTCCGACCCATTCGCTCACGGCACCCTGATCGAAATACCCCCACGCCCGACTGCGATTTTACGGCGTGCTCAGCGGGCGATTTAATACGATGGTAAGGTGTCTTCCGTTCAGGTTTCACCCGCTGTCTTTTCCGATCGCAATCATAAGCAGGCCAATACCGCCTGCTTTTTTATTCGTGATTTGCCGTTCGTGAATTGATTAGTCCGGTGCGACTGCTCCAATCCCACCCGTTGTTGAGTTACTCGCAAACAATACTATGCTGATGGAAGATAATCTGCCGGCGAGCACTGCCTCGCCGGACGATGGCGCCTCGTCGTCCCTACGTTCGTGGCTCGCTGTCGTGGCCGTTGCAATCGGCGCATTCGCGTTCGTGACCACGGAGTTTTTACCCGTTGGATTGCTGCCGCGCATCGCGGCGGATCTGGGCGTACTGCCGGGTACCGCAGGATTGATGGTCACCGTGCCGGGTGTGATTGCCGCCATCTCCGCGCCCGGTCTGATGCTGGTGGCCGGCCGGATGGATCGCCGGCGCGTGTTTCTGCTGCTCACAGCGTTGCTGCTGGCGTCGAATCTGATTTCCGCTTTCGCGCCTGATTTCTTGTTCATGCTGCTCGGCCGCGCGTTGCTCGGCGCGGCTTTGGGCGGATTCTGGACCCTGGCGACGGCTGCATCGGGGCGCCTTGTGCAGCCGAAGGATTCGGCCAAAGCCATGGCGACGATCCTGACCGGCGTGACCTGTGCGACGGTGATCGGTGTGCCGCTCGGCACATTCATTGCCAGCTTCGCGTCATGGCGTGCTTCGTTTATGGCCACCGGCGTACTGGTCGCTATCGCGCTCGTGGCTCAGTTCGTCTTCGTGCCGTCCTTGCCGTCGACAGCCGCATTACGGCTGCGCGATCTGGTGGCGCTGCTGCGCCGGCCGCATCCGCGTAGAAGCATGCTGATGGTGGCGCTCGTATTCGGCGCGCATTTTTCTTCCTACACGTACATCACGCCGTTCCTGCTGCGTAACGCAAGCTTCACCATGTCGACGATTACGTGGTTGCTGCTCGGCTTCGGCATGATCGGTTTCATCTCGAACTTCGCCGTTTCGTCGACGGTGACGCGCAATCTGAAAACGTCCGTCGGCACAATGGTTTCTCTGCTCATGTTCGCGCTGTTAGCCATGCCGCTGTTGCAACATTCGTCGATCGGCGTGATGGCGCTTGTGCTTGCGTGGGGTGTTTCTTTTGGCGCGTTGCCGCTGTGCTTCAGCATCTGGATTCAACGCGCCACGCCGGATTCACCGGAAGCGGGCTCGGCGCTGTTCGTCAGCATCATCCAGGTTGCGATCGCGCTCGGGTCGCTCATTGGTGGTGTGGTGGTCGATCATGTCGGCATTTCCGCCGACTTTCTCTTCGGTAGCGGTTTGGCGCTGCTGGGGCTCGCGGCGCTCGCGAGTTTTGGGCGAAGCGAGCAGAAGGTGCCCGCCGAATCGATAGCGTGTCCGGTGTGTACTGATTAGCGCTGCGAAATCGACATGCGGCCCGTATCGTCGTTAAGCGTTTACTGGCATGGCGGACGCCCCGGTGGCATATAGGCGCGGCCAAAGGGGGCGCATTGGCTTTCGGGGATTCTTCGTTATACGATTGGAATGAGTGGCCAGGTAGCGTTCGCAAGCATCCCGCGTCGTCAAATCCGCCGGCGAACAGGGTTTCGTCACCGACTGCCTCTGCTTATCCCGTCGTATCCAAGGGCGCTCTGAAATGAACTATCAGATTCTCGTGTCTGCGACGTCAGGAGCAGGCGCGTCCCCATCGATTGCCGGCGGCAACAGCGGGAGAGCCGATTCGATAACCCGGGCCATGTCGACGGCCGACGCGTTTGCCTGTCTGGCGACGTCCATTTCTGCAGATGCCGCTCGGCGTGCTCACGCACTGCATTTGAAAGCAGACCCTGAAGTCCTGCACAAGCTTCGCGTCGCGCTGCGCCGTTTGCGTTCGCTATGGTGGGCGTACGAGCCATTACTTGACCGGAAGGACTCGGCGCTGCAGCGTGGCGAGTTCAAATCGTTGGCCAACGCCGCGGGCAAAACCCGCGACTGGGATATCCTGCGCGACCTGCTTGCCGCCGACCGGTCGATGCAGCACAGGTTTGCCGCACTGCTCGAGTCTGTGGACGAGCATCGCGCCGACGCGCTCTCGTTCAGTCGAAGAACAATTGGGAACGCGGGCGTCGAGCAGATACTCCAGCGCGCACTGACAGGTGCCCGACACCAACTGGATTCGCCGGCCACCCGTCCTACGCTGGCCGGGTTTGCCGAGGACCGGGTGGAATCCGCCGAGAAGGCACTAAAAAAGCGGGTGAGGCGCGTGGTATCGGATAAAGATTCAGGGTACGTTGCGCTGCATGAAGTGCGCATCGCGGGAAAGCGGTTGCGATATCTGCTGGAGTTCTTTTCGCCGGTTCTCGATGCCAGTCATCAGGCCACCATTGCGCGCCTGACGTCGGTGCAGGACGAACTCGGCAAGCTCAATGACCTCGTCACGAGCGAAACATTGCTTCGCGAGTATTCGTTCCAGCTCGGTGAGCCCAAGGTGGTCAAACAGGCCGTCGGGTATCTGCAGGACCAGAAGCGGCATCACATGCACAACGTGCACGAGACCTTGCGCACGGCATGGTAGCCGTTTAGCCACCGCCTCGCCGCAATCCTCTGCGTGACTTATTTCCTGGCTTTCGAAGAGAGGGGATACGCATTCGAACGTAGGCGCTTATAGTGGAACCATTGACGCCCGAGGGCGAGCTTTTCTGTTCACGACCGACGCATTTGACGGGGAGGCGGCAAGATGGCTGCTGATTCTGGTTTGGCTTACGACCCGCACGGGCAGACGCCAGGTTCATTGCTGACGCTGGTCGAATATCTCGAGCTCTCGCTGGATGAAGGCGAGTGCGTCGTCATGATGCGCCGCGGTACGGACGTCTGTGCTGTCTACATCGGCAACCCGGCGGACGAGGACAAAGAGTTGACGGGTCACGGAACCATTGCAGTGGACGTGGCTGACGAGATACTCGAGCTGACGCACGCCGGCGTAAACCGGGTAACGCTTGGCGACCAGACGTACCGGTTTGTTCGAAGCTTCACGCACATCGCTGACGTTGGCGCAGTGATATTTACGCCGGCGTAGGCTTGCGAGCAACCGGTCATCCTGCTTGCGGGACGCGCAGAGACACCGGGCGAGCCGCACTGTTCGCCTCGTCATGTGTCGCATTGTCACAATCAGTTGATATACAGGAGGCGCAATCCGAGCAGGAGGTTGATTTGGACGTTCGAAAATCAGTGTTACACGTCGAAAGTGCAACGAAGCATCCCTTTGAGAGCTGCTTCGTCGACCTTGGTGGGCATTCTCCGGAACGAGCCCTCACCGTACTCACGGCAGCGGTGCATGCTGCCCAGCGCGAGATGAATGCCTTTGTCTGGATTACAGAAGCACTTCCCGGTGCGACGCTGAAGCCAGCCTTGGCATTCGGTACGGTTGGAGAACTGTATCGGTCATATACCCGGCCCGCTGAACTGGGACGCCTGATCGGCGTGTTGCGTTCCTGACGAGCCCGGCAAGACCTGAGTCCGTCATGGGCTGTCCGTCGTTGCGCCCGTAAGTTTACGCGCGCAACGCTCAAGAATTTCATCTTGCAGGCCGTTATCTAGACGGTCTGACGGACTTGAGGCCATGCATGGCAAAGCCACACCCCAATCGCTCACACAGCGGGCCGCCGAGGCAGCGTGAAACCATCACGCTCGCAGGATTGACGTTCAGGCAAGAATTCGCCCGTAAAGCTTTCACTGTAATTGTGGTGGCTTTCATTCTCTCGGCGATTGGCATGAACACGTTTCTGGCTCACCGCCAGACGCACGAGCAGGAGAACTCGCTCAGCACGCTGCGGGAATCCGGTCGACTGAAACATGACCTCGACCAGGTCCAGCAGATCATGCTTGACGAGCATGGCGAACTCTACACGCTGATTAGCACCCGTCCGTTTTACAAGCGCGCTGTCTACAGCTTTCCGATGACTACGCTCCTCGAATTGACGGGCGATGCACGCGTCGGCTGTCATGGGCGGGGGATTGCGTTTCGCGCCTGAGCCAACTCGATGACATGATGCGAAAGCTCGGCGAACGTAGCAATGCGTTGGCCAGACAGGTCAACCAGCGTCCTGGCAGCATTGGCCTCGGGGACCCGGCGTTGGGCGAGATTGATGCTTACTTCTATAGTGTTCTCGAACACGTCGTCGCTGTGCGTATGGAAACCGATGCCAGGCTCGACTCCGTTGTCAGTCAGTCTTCATCGGACGCAAAGCGGGTGTCCGCTGCGCTGCTCGCGAGCGGTTTGACGGCGGCGGCGCTACTGCTTGGTCTGATGCGCTGGAACGTTCGAATCGCGAGACGGCTTCGCGCGGCACTCCGTTTGGCTGACGGAGCGCGTGCCCGGTATCAACGGTTTTTTGATGAACATCCGTTGCCAATCTGGATATACGACAATCAGTCGCTGAGCATTGTCGCGGTCAATGGTGCCGCGCAGCGGAGCTTTGGGTATCAGGAGGACGAACTGCTCAAGATGTCGTTGGGCGATGTCCATCCCGCGGATGAATTTATCCGTTTGAAGGAGGCCTTCCAGTCAAAGCCCGGCACCACATCCGGCGAGACGCAGGCGGTCGGCGTCTGGGTTCATCGGACCAGGTCGGGCGAGCGAAGGTCCATGGACGTTCACCACCTGAATGTTTCGTTTGAAGGTCGCACTGCCACGATGTCCGTCATGGTGGACGTCACGCTTGAAATGGCCGCCAAGGCCGAACTGTTTGAATCCAAGCAGACGCTTGAGTACGTGCTCGACCACATTCCCCAGGGGGTTGCATGGAAGGACGCCAGGCACCGTTACGTTGGTGGCAATGAGATCTATGCACGCGATGCCGGTTTGCTATCGCGGGACGCCCTGATTGGCTTGAGCGACCACGATTTGCGTTGGGGCGACGATGCCAACACGGTACAGGTCGAAGATGTCCGGGTCATGTCGCGTGAGCTTACCCGGCGCCATTTCGAGCGTAGTGCGATCGCCGTTGATGGAACGGAAGTGTGGATTTCCGAAACCAAGCTCCCGTTGGAAGACCAGAACGGAGCGGTCGTCGGCGTTCTGATCGCCTACGAGAACATCACAGCCCGGCGCAAAGCCGAACTGGCGCTGCGTCTTCAAGGCCGAGCGATCGACGCGAGTATCAATGGGATTGTGATTACCGAGGTACGGCAAGACCTGAACGTCGTGATCTTTGCTAACGCGGCGTTCGAGCGTATCACCGGGTATTCGTCCAGCGACGTGATGGGCGTGGATTGCAATGCCTTGTTCAATCTGGCTGGTGAATCCCATAAATGGGCTGAAGTTCGACATGCCATGAACTGCGATAACGAGGCCAATGTCACGCTGCCCTGTAGCCGGAAGAACGGTGAACGTTTCTGGAATAACGTGCTGGTGGCGCCCGTGCGTGATGAGCGAGGGCATGTGACCCACCATGTGGGTGTCATGAGCGACGTGACAGCGCTGGTGGAATATCAGGCGCGCCTCGAGCACCAGGCGAAATACGATGCGTTGACGGAACTGCCGAATCGCACCTTGCTCGATGAGCGGCTGGTTGAAGCCATTAAACGCGCATCAGAGGCTGGCAGCGAAGTATCGGTCATGTTCCTCGACCTTGACCGCTTCAAGGAGGTCAATGACTCGCTTGGGCATCGAGTAGGTGACACCCTGCTGGCGAGCGTAGCAAGGCGGTTGCAGCGACTGGTCCGCTCAAATGACCTGGTGGCGCGTTACGGTGGGGACGAGTTCATCATCGTTGCCGCGCGTTCAGGCAGCGAGCAGTTAATACCCATGCTTGACCGGCTGATTGCCGCGATGACCGAACCGTTTTATGCCAGCGAGCGGGAGCTGTATGTGGAGGCCAGCATTGGCGTCGCCACGTATCCGCAGGACGGCGCCGATGCCGACACGTTGATTCGCAATGCCGACGCGGCAATGTATCTGGCGAAGTCGCACGGGCGGAACGGATATCAGTTTTACCGGCCCGAACTGAATCGGGCCGCAGCGGAACGCTTGCACCTGTCAACCCGGCTGCGGCGGGCAGTCAAGGCCAAAACGCTTCAGGTGGCTTATCAACCGCAAATCGATATGGTCACAGGGCGTATCTTCGGCGCCGAGGCGTTGTTGCGTTGGCATGATGCCGAGCTCGGCGCGGTGTCGCCTGCCGTGTTTATTCCCATTGCCGAAGAAACGGGCTTGATTCAAGGCATGGGTGAATGGGTGCTCCGAACCGCCTGTCTACAGGTCAGCAGGTGGCGGGAGCAGGGCCTGCCTTCGATTCGTGTTTCGGTGAACGTCTCCCCGCATCAGTTGGAGCGCTCCGACATCGTCGGCGTAGTGCGTGCCGCATTGCACGACGCGGCCTGTCCGGCCGAATTGCTCGAGCTGGAAGTGACGGAAGGTGCGCTGATGCGCAATGCCGATGACGTGGCGCGGGTGCTGCGCGACTTGCGCGAACTCGGCGTCAAAGTCTCCATCGATGATTTCGGTACCGGCTATTCGAGCCTGAGTTATCTGAAGCGCTTCAGTATCGACCGCATCAAGATTGACAAGGTCTTTGTGCAAGAAATTGGCCGGGGGACAGAATACGAAGCGCTGACACTCGCCGTCATCGCCATTGCCGAAGCCTTGAAATTCGATGTAATTGCGGAAGGCGTCGAAACGGACGTGCAGCGGGGATTTCTGGTTGAGCACGGATGTATCGAGGGGCAAGGTTTTCTATACAGCGCCGCTGTTTCGGGCGAAGCCATTGCAAGCATGCTTCGATTGCCGAGTTCGGAGTCAAGCGATGCCGAAACCGGTCGGGGGATTCCTGCTGGCACGTGAGGTGCAAGTGTGCCCGCTTCACGAGCCAAAAATCCGCCTTGGTGATTCAGTTCGATGACTTCAATGCGATGGACGACCATGCACCGCCGTCGCTCTCGCTCGAGGGTCATTCCTGACACGTGATGTTTGGGGAGAAGGTTCTTTTCTTCGGCAGAATCGCTAGCGGTTCCGGAAGTGACACGTCGGCACGACCGACGTTATACTTGTAGCTTATGAATACGAACCCGACCTCGCTGAACCTGCATCGTTGGTGGCACGCCTGACCTAGGCGGCCCGATTCTCTTCGTTCATCGAAAACGTGATGCCGCCAGTCTTGGCGGCATTTTTGTTTCTGCGCGCTGATGACTGGTGGTGTTGCAAACACGGATATATGACCATGTCGCACGCAAACCCATCTGAAAAGCAACCCGTCATCCTTACCGGTGACCGCACCACCGGCCCACTTCACCTGGGCCACTACATCGGCTCGTTGCGCTCGCGCGTGCAACTCCAGCACGAAGCGCAGCAATTCCTCCTGCTTGCCGACGCGCAGGCCATGACCGACAACGTCGGCCGGCACCAGAAAGTCACTGAAAACGTCATCGAGGTGGCGCTCGACTATCTCGCGGTCGGCATCGACCCGGCAAAGTCGACCATCGTTATCCAGTCGCAGGTGCCGGAGCTGGCGGAACTGTCCCAGTACCTGCTTAATCTCGTGACAGTCGCACGCCTCGAACGCAACCCGACCATCAAGGCGGAAATCGTGCTTCGCGGTTTCGAGCGGGACATCCCCGCCGGCTTCCTGACGTATCCGGTCAGCCAGGCCGCCGACATCACTGCGTTCAAGGCGACGCGCGTGCCCGTCGGTGACGACCAGTTGCCGATGATTGAACAAACCAATGAACTGGTGCGCCGTTTCAACAACACGGTCGACAAGCAGGTGCTGGTCGAATGCGAAGCGGTGCTCTCGCACGTGGCGCGGCTGCCGGGCATCGATGGCAAAGCCAAGATGAGCAAGTCACTGGGTAACGCGATTGCGCTGGGCGCGAGCCCGGACGAAATCACCCAGGCCGTGAACAACATGTACACCGACCCCAACCATCTGCGTGTCAATGACCCAGGCCAGGTTGAGGGCAACGTTGTGTTCGCGTTCCTCGACGCGTTCGAGCCGGACGTGCCGCTGGTCGACGAACTCAAAGCGCACTATCGCCGCGGCGGTCTTGGCGACAGTGTGGTCAAGCGCGCGCTCAACGAACGGTTGCAATCGATGCTCGCACCCATTCGCGAGCGCCGCCGCGAGTTGGCAACCGACCGTGCGGAGGTGTTGAACGTTCTGCGTCGTGGGACCCTGCGCGCTCGGGAAGTGGCTGGTGCGACGGTATCAGAGGTGAAAGGGGCGCTCGGCTTGAATTACTTTCAGAATTGAACAGATGTCGAACGGTCGTCATTTATCTTCGCGCGCTAGTCGTCGCATGAAAGGGAGACACCTGACCTCGAATGCTGTATTCCACTACGGATTTCGCACTCAAACGTGCAGTCCCGGTTATCTGTCTGGCCTGTCGTGCGTCAGGACGTCTACCTTGGCTCGGGCCAAGGCCAACCCTTCTTCTCGATGGGGGCGTCCGACGTGGCGGGCGGCGTGGCCATCACCGGCACCACGGCCGGCGTTGCATCCTTAGCGGCATCGTGAGCCGGTTCTGCCGACGCGTCCGCTTTCATCCCCGGAAGCCCGGTCCCGAACCACTTCACTGTCTTTTGGACGTGGGTGACATACGCTTTCCAACCGTCGGGGTTACCGTCAAACAGGTGGTGCTGAACGCTTGATGCCAGCGCGTCCCGGTTGAGTTCCGCCTCAAGCAGCGCCTTTGGCCACGGGAAGAATGCGCCGGCGATGCGTTGGGTAAGCTCGGTCACTGTCATCTTTGGTGCCAGCGCCAGCAGGAACTCGAAGCGCTGCAAGGAATCCTCTTCCTGCATAAGGTGCGCCACCAACGTGGTTGGCTTGCTTTTCCTAGCTGAACAGCTCAAAGCTTCGAGCATGTCCCCGAGATGAAGCAGTAATTCTCGCCTGTCAAAGCGGTCGTCCGTTGCGGTATGTTCGTTCATTGCGTACTTGGTTGGAGATGGTTTGCGTTCGGGTTTGCGTTCGGTTGAACGTCAGGGTTCATTGCCACTATTCGGGAGCGTCTTCATCGAATAGCTCTTCGTCCTCTGACGTCAAGATTGGGGCAGGGCTGTCCGGGGCCGGCGAGCTACCGTCCGCGCCCGGAGCATCGTCCGCGCGCTTGTGTTCGCCTTCTTCGCTGTCTTTGCGACCCTCATCGGACGTCCGTTCCTTTGGATGGTTCATCATGGCAACCTCCGAAATAACGCTAGCCGTGCGATGCTCCAGTTGCATCGTGGCGCGGCATGCGGGTTATCGGACCAGCGGCAGCGATTTGGCATACCGCGCGTCTGAAAGAATCCTCTAGTATCATTCACGTCACGCTCGGCGACCTCGCGGGTGGCCGACCGCCGTAGGGGTGACGATTTTCGCACAGAGAGAAGGCGGTTCCCTCTGTGTGCCGCGCGCTGACCGCCATTGGTCCTTGTGAAATTCCCCGTTTGTCTTTGATTCGCCATGTCGCGGTGTCCATCGACACGGACTGCTCGTCGGTATCCAATGGTAGCGCGCTCCCAACCAGCGTCAACCGTCACCTTCGTTTCTGCGTGCCATCCGACGCGCTTGTCGACGCTGCAGAGCCGGTAGCTGCCGATGCCGGCGTCGCCGGTAACACACGCATCGCTCACCGCATAGTCTCACCCGTCAACGGCGACATGTTCCGCCGCAAATCAATCTGAATCAGGCCCCGATGCGCTCGACTTTCACTAAATGGCTGTTCATTGTCTACGTTCTCGGCAGCGGGACGCTGTATTCAATGGTCATACTGCTTCTGTTTCCTTTCGTCGGCAGGGCTAGGCGATACTGGTTGGCAAAACAATGGTGTCGCGCGCTGGTGGCGGTGATGCGCTGGCTGCCGGGCGTCTCATGTTCGGTAGAGGGGCTTGAACATATTCCTGCGGGGCCAGCGATACTGCTGTGCCGTCACGAATCGACCTGGGAGACGCTCGCATTTCTTGCACTTTTCCCACGGCGCATCAGTTTTGTGTTCAAGGAAGAGCTTCTTCGCATTCCCTTTTTTGGATGGGTGCTGCGTGGCCTCGATATGGTGAGCCTGAATCGCGGCTCCGCCCGTCAGGCTCATCAGGCTGTGACGCAGGAAAGTGCTGAGAGGCTGGCGAAGGGCGATGTCGTGGTCATTTTCCCGGAGGGGACCCGGGTGGCACACGATGCCCCGTTGAGGATGACATCTGGGGGCGTTCGATTGGCTTGCTCGACTGGCGTACCGGCTGTTCCGGTGGTTCTCAATGCCGGCAAAGTCTGGCCGGCGAAAGGCTGGCCAGACCGCCGTGGACAAATTCGCGTGGTTGTCGGCCCGGCATTCTCTCCTCAGGACCTGTCACAGCAGGAACTGAGTCGCGCCGTCCACGACTGGATGAAAGACGAACTGCAACGACTTTGAAACGCGTACAGCCGGATGAATCCCGCGAATGGTTGGGGTACCGGTCATGTTAGCCGGTCGCCGCGGCGTCTGATTCCGCCGCGCCCACCGATCCACTTTTGTTATCGACCCCTCCAATACACGGATTGTTAGCGCATCGCACCGCTCGTATATTTGCTGAACGAAAGCAGAGCCGGCACGGACAGCAGACATACAACAACTGAAAGGCAAGCCGCCGAGGCCTGTCACAGGAGCACAGCGATGAATCGAATCGATCTGGAGGGGCGTGTTGTCGCCATTACTGGCGGCGCGCGCGGCATTGGCTACGCGGTGGCTCAACGGGCGCTGAACTCGGGCGCGTCGGTCGCCTTATGGGACATCGACGCCGAGCGTCTGGCGCGCAGCGAGCGCGAGCTCAGCGAACTGGGCAAGGTAACGGCTGTCACGGTCGAACTCACCCAGGAAGCCTCGGTTGCGCAGGCGGTGGCACAAACCATCGCCGCCCATGGCGCGATCGACGTGTTGATCAACTGCGCGGGCATCACCGGTGGCAATGGCACGACGTGGGAGCTAGACCCCGAAGTCTGGCGCCGTGTGATCGACGTGAATCTGATCGGCCCGTATCTGACCTGCCGCGCGGTCGTTCCGCACATGCTCGAGCGCGGCTACGGCCGGATCGTCAATATTGCCTCGGTGGCCGGCAAAGAGGGCAATCCGAACGCCTCGCACTACAGCGCCTCCAAAGCCGGGCTCATCGGTTTGACCAAATCCCTCGGCAAAGAGCTCGCGGCGAAGAACATCCTCGTCAATGCAGTCACGCCCGCAGCGGCCAAAACGGAGATCTTCGATTCGATGTCGCAGGAGCATATCGACTACATGCTCTCGAAGATTCCAATGAACCGGTTCCTGTTGCCGGAAGAAGCGGCCTCGCTGATCCTCTGGCTCTCCTCTGAAGACTGCGCGTTCAGCACCGCCTCGGTGTTCGACCTGTCCGGTGGCCGCGCCACTTACTGAGTCGTCACAGCGTCACCTAAGCAGTTGCAGCGCAAAAGGTAGAAAAACGCAGAGCGCGACCCGCATGCTCTGCGAAGGAGACGACATGAATCCGCATTCGCCCGCTTCACTAGAGGCGATCAACAGCAAGGTCATGCGCCGGCTGTTGCCGTTTCTGTTGTTGATGTATGTGCTGGCGTTTCTCGATCGCGCCAATATCGGCTTCGCGCAGAAGGCCTTGCAGCACGATACGGGTTTGTCCAACGCGGCTTTTGCCTTCGGTGCGGGCGTGTTCTTCATCGGCTATGCATTGTTCGAAGTACCGAGCAATCTTCTGCTGCATAAGGTCGGCGCGCGCGCGTGGATGTGCCGGATCATGGTGACGTGGGGGCTTGTCTCCGCGGCGATGTGTCTAGCGCATACCCCCACGGCTTTCTACTCACTGCGTTTTCTGCTTGGTGTCGCGGAAGCAGGTTTCTTTCCCGGCGTCATCTATTACCTGACCCATTGGTTTCCGCAAGCGGCGCGCGCCCGCGCGGTGGGCGTGTTCTATTTCGGTGCGCCGCTGGCGTTCATCTTCGGCAGTCCGTTGTCGGGTTCCTTGCTCGAACTGCATGGTGCCATGGGTTTGGCCGGCTGGCAGTGGCTGTTTCTGATCGAGGGAACGTTGGCCTCGTTGGTCGGCGTATGGGCGTTCTGGTATCTCGACAACCGTCCTGAAGACGCGCGTTGGCTCGATGTGCAGGAGCGCACCACCTTGCGCCGCGCGCTCGACGACGATGCGCTCGCCGCATCGGCGCATGGGCCGCGTCATATTCTCGCTGCGCTGGTGGACCGCCGCGTATTGCTGCTCTCGGCGATCTATCTGCTGATTCAGATGAGCGTCTACGGCGTGATCTTCTATCTGCCGCAGCAAGTGGCCGCTTTGCTCGGCACGACGGTCGGCTTGCGGGTGGGCCTCGTCGGCGCGCTGCCATGGCTGTGTGCGCTGGCGGTGACGTGGGTTGTGCCGCGTCGTGCGGATCGCACGGGGGGACACCGGCGCTGGGCGGTCGCGCTGCTGGTGCTCGCAGGCCTCGGCATCGGCGCCTCGGGGCTCGCGCATAACCCGTCGATCGGTTTGATTGCACTGTGCTGCGCGGCCAGCGGGTTTATCGCGGCACAACCGCTGTTTTGGACATTCCCGACGCGCCACCTCACGGGCGCCGCTGCTGCGGGCGGGATTGCGCTGATCAATTCGCTGGGCGGCCTCGGCGGATTCATTGCGCCGAGCCTGCGCACCGCGGCGGAACGGGCGTTTTCGTCGACCTCGGCAGGGCTGATCGTATTGGGCGTGTCGAGTCTGCTGGCGGCGCTCATGATCGGCGCGCTATTGCGTCGTGACGGCGTCCAATCAAGCTGGTCTTTCCAACATTTACTGCACCGCGCCCGCTAGGCGCATTTTTGGCTGCACGTTCGACGCACCCATAACGGAGCCCTTTTCATGGCCATGCCTACTATCCGGCACGTGCGTGCCTTCATCGTCCGCGGTGGCGGTGCGGACTATCACGATCAACCCGACGGACACTGGATCGACGATCATATTTCCACGCCGATGGCGCGGTATCCGGAGTATCGCCAGAGCCGCCAATCGTTCGGCATCAATGTGCTCGGCACCTTGGTGGTCGAGATCGAAGCGAGCGACGGCACGGTCGGTTTTGCAGTGACGACCGGCGGCGAAATCGGCGCGTTCATCGTTGAGAAACATCTCGCGCGCTTTCTCGAAGGCCAGCTCGTCACCGATATCGAGAAGATGTGGGATCAAATGTATTTCTCGACGCTGTACTACGGCCGCAAAGGCGTGGTGCTGAACACGATTTCGGGCGTCGATCTCGCGTTGTGGGATCTGCTCGCGAAAGTCCGCAAGGAGCCGGTGTACCAACTATTGGGCGGCCCGGTGCGCGACGAACTCGTGTTCTACGCGACTGGCGCGCGTCCGGACCTTGCGAAGGAGATGGGTTTCATCGGCGGCAAATTGCCGTTGCAGCATGGTCCTGCTGAAGGCGAAGCGGGTCTCAGGAAGAATCTGGACAAGCTCGCCGAGATGCGCAGCCGAGTCGGCGACGACTTCTGGCTGATGTACGACTGCTGGATGAGCCTCGACGTACCGTATGCCACGCGGCTCGCGCAGGCGGCGCACGAATACGGCCTGAAATGGATCGAAGAGTGTCTGCCACCGGACGACTACTGGGGTTACGCCGAACTGCGGCGTAATGTGCCGCGCGGCATGATGGTATCGACCGGCGAGCATGAAGCGACGCGTTGGGGCTTTCGCATGCTGCTGGAGATGCAGTGCTGCGATCTGATTCAGCCGGATGTGGGCTGGTGCGGCGGCATTACCGAACTCATCAAGATCTCCGCGCTGGCTGATGCCCACAATGTGATGGTGGTGCCGCATGGTTCGTCGGTGTATAGCTATCACTTCGTCGTGACGCGACACAACTCGCCGTTCGCCGAGTTTCTGATGATGGCGCCGAAAGCGGATGAAGTGGTGCCGATGTTTACGCCGCTGCTGCTTGATGAACCGGTCCCCGTGAATGGACGAATGAAGGTGCCGGACACACCGGGGTTCGGCGTGCGGCTCAATCCGGAGTGCGCGCTGGTGCGGCCTTATCCGCGTTGAAAACGCGTTGAAAACGCGTTGAATGCACGTTGAAGGTGGCCTGGACACGGGCTTAACCCGCAAGACACAGTATTGATCCAGCCAACAGGAGAATGATGTGCTGCTCAAGGATAAGGTCGTGATCGTTACTGGTGGCTCGCGTGGCATTGGCCGCGCGATAGCGGTTGCGTGCGCTACGGAAGGCGCGGATGTGGCGATCAACTACTGGGGCGATAACGACGCATCGTATGGGCGCCGTTCGGCGGTCGCGGAAGTGGTCACCGAAATCGAAGCGCTAGGGCGGCGCGTGATCGCGATCGAAGGCAACGTGGCCGTGCGCGAAACCGGTCAGGAACTCGTGCGCCGCACGGTCGAAGCCTTCGGCAAAGTCGACGTGCTCGCGAGCAATGCCGGCATCTGCCCGTTCCACGCTTTTCTCGACATGCCACCCGAAGTATTGGAGTCGACGGTGGCAGTCAACCTGAACGGTGCGTTCTACGTCACGCAAGCCGCCGCGCAGCAGATGAAAGCGCAGGGCACGGGCGGCGCGATCGTGGCGACCAGCTCGATTAGCGCCCTGGTAGGCGGCGGCATGCAAACCCACTACACGCCGACCAAAGCGGGGGTGCATTCGTTGATGCAGTCATGCGCGGTGGCGTTGGGGCCATACGGTATCCGCTGCAATTCGGTGATGCCGGGCACGATCGCGACGGACCTGAACGCGGAAGACCTCGCCGACGAAGCGAAAAAAGCTTACTTCGAAAAGCGGATTCCGCTGGGCAGACTGGGCCGCCCGGAGGACGTCGCCGATTGCGTGGTATTTCTTGCTTCCGACCGCGCGCGCTATGTCACAGGCGCCGCGTTGCTGGTGGACGGCGGCCTGTTCGTCAACCTGCAGTAGCCCGCGATGCCGACCTCAATGAACCGGTGTGGAGACGATCACAGGCTCGGTCACAGCGGAGGCGGAATCGTCGCGTGCGAGCTTGCGCGAGAAGCCGCGCAGCAAGTCGATAAAGCGCAGCGCCGGCTCGGCGAGGGCTTCTTCCTTGCGCGTGAGAATGCCGAAACCGGCGAGGCTCTTGCCGATTTCGAGCGGCAGCGCGACCAGCAGCTTGCCGCGCACATGATCGCGCACGACCGACTCGGGCAGCATGGCCACGGCGTCGTAATTTTCGAGCAATTGCAGCGTGGCGAAGATCGACGCGCACTCGGTCAGGTTGACGGGCGTCGCAAGGTCCGCCCGTGCGAGTTCCTCTTCGAACAGCACGCGCGCCGGACTGGTAACCGGTTGCGCCACCCACGGCCAGTCGATCAGTTCCCGCAGCGTGATGCGCGAGCGCTGCGCCAGCGGATGCACCGAGCGCACGACCAGCAGCAAGGTCTCGCGTGCGAGCGGTTCGAAACTGAAATCGTTGTGTTGCAACGGACTGGTCAGGCGTCCAAGCGCCAGATCGACTTCGCGGCGATGCAGCAATTGCACGACCTGATCGCTGGTTTCGCCAAGAATGCGCACGTTCAGCAAAGGGCTTTCGGTTTTCAGCGCGGCGACCGCCATGGCCAGCAGATCGGGCGCGGCGCCCATGATGGCACCGACGGTCAACTGCCCGTGCCCGCCGCGGCGTTTGACGTCGAGGTCTTCGGCAAAACGGGTCAACTCGGCAAGTGCGCGCCGCGCATACGCCAGCGTAACCACGCCGAGCGGTGTGGGCGTCATGCCGCGTGCGTTGCGTTCGAACAGCAGGAAGCCGAACGCTTCCTCGATGTCGCCGAGCATGCGGCTCGCGCTGGGCTGCGCGACGTTGATCGCCTCGGCGGCTTGATGGAGATTGCGTGCGTCGTCGAGCGCGACGAGCAGCGCGAGGTGCTTGAACTTGAGCCGATTGACGAGTGCGACGGCAGCTGAATGTTGGCTCATGGTTCCGGTGCGATTCGGTTTGTGGATCGCCCAATCCCAACTACGGATTGAGAAGCTATCGACGCAGGAATTATAGTCGTATCAGACGCTTCTCCAGGAAAGCGCCCGGATACGACGGGAGACAGGCCGCAATGGAAACAATCGCTTTCCGGATGGTGCTCAACCCCGGCATGCGCGAGGAATACGAACGACGTCACGCGCAAATCTGGCCCGAGCTGGTTGATGCATTGCACAACGCCGGCGTGCGCGACTATCGGATTTTCTTCGACGCGGACTCGCATCATCTTTTCGCCATT
Organism: Burkholderia sp. GAS332; assembly: GCA_900142905.1. Classification (NCBI taxonomy): domain Bacteria; kingdom Pseudomonadati; phylum Pseudomonadota; class Betaproteobacteria; order Burkholderiales; family Burkholderiaceae; genus Burkholderia; species Burkholderia sp. GAS332. Next base: position 1,238,629 of record FSRV01000002.1, read on the forward strand.
CTGACGCGCAGCACGAATCACACGATGAGCGCGCTGCCGCAACTCGACGTGATGCGCAAATGGTGGGATTACATGGCCGACATCATGCAGACGGCCCCTGACCATACGCCGCTTCAGCAGCCGCTCGAACCGGTTTTTCATCTGAATTCACTTAGCTGACGTGGCTGACTGTGCTTGGCCTAATGGCCCATTGGGCGGAGGGTGTCGCATGCAGGTTGTCGATTCGCATATCCATCTGTGGGATCTGAAGACGCATCGCTATCCGTGGCTGGAGAATCCAGGCGTGTCGTTCGTGGGGGACGCGCGCGACTTGAAGCATGACTATCTGCTCGACGATCTGCTCGGCGAGGCGGGCGATATCGAGGTGCTCAAACTGGTGCACGTGGAAGCGAATCACGATCCTGCAGATCCGGTCGAGGAAACCCGCTGGTTGCAGTCCACGGCGGATCGTCCGGCGTCGCGTGGCATGCCGAATGCGATTGTCGCCGCAGTGGACCTGTCCGCGGCGAACGCACCGGAAATCCTTGAAGCGCATGCGTCGTTCGCCAATACGCGAGGCATTAGGCAGATCCTGAACGTGCACGAGAACAAACTGTTCGATTACGTCGGCCGTCATTTCATGCGCGAGCCGCAGTGGCGTGAACATTTTGCCTTGCTGCGCCGCCACGACATGTCGTTCGATCTGCAACTGTATCCGTCGCAGATGGAAGAGGCGGCTGCGCTGGCGCGCGCGCATGGCGATACGATTTTTATCCTCAACCATGCGGGCATGTTCGTGGACCGCAGCAGCGTCGCCGGCTATCGCGCGTGGCGCGACGGCATGCGGACGCTCGCGGGTTGCCGGAACGTCGCGGTGAAGATCAGCGGACTCGCGATGTTCGATCACCAGTGGACCGTCGAAAGCCTGCGGCCTTATGTGCTCGAAACAATCGATACGTTCGGCGTCGAGCGTGCGATGTTCGCGTCGAACTTTCCGGTCGATCGGCTGTTCGGCTCGTACTCGGATTTGTGGCACGCGTACGCGTCGATCGTCGATGGCGCGAGTGTTGCTGAGAAAGAAGCGCTGTTTTGCCGTAACGCGGAGCGCTTTTATCGTATCTGACGTACCTGCCGCGTCTGACGCATTCCCGAAGTCGAAAAAGAAGGAGACATGTAGTGCAGCCATCCCCATCCGCCGTGCCCAGACTCGAACTACGGCACGCGAGCAAATCATTCGGCCGGGTCCGTGCGTTATCCGACGGCGATCTCGCGTTGTGGCCGGGCGAAGTGCATGCGCTGCTCGGCGAAAACGGCGCGGGCAAATCGACCGTCGTGAAGATTCTCGCGGGCGTGCATCAGCCGGATACCGGCGAGTTGCTGGTATCCGGCGTGGCGCGCCGCTTCGCGACGCCGGCCGAAGCGCGTGACGCGGGTCTCGCGGTGATCTATCAGGAGCCGACGCTGTTCTTCGATCTCTCGATCGCGGAGAACATCTTCATGGGACGCCAGCCGGTCGACCGGATCGGCCGCATTCAGTACGACGTCATGCGCCGTGAGGTGGACGGCCTGCTGGCTTCGCTCGGCGTCGATCTGCGGGCGGATCAACCGGTGCGAGGTTTGTCGATTGCCGATCAACAGGTGATCGAAATTGCGAAGGCGTTGTCGTTGAACGCGAACGTACTGATCATGGACGAGCCGACCGCCGCCTTGTCGCTGCCCGAAGTGGAGCGGCTCTTTGCAATCGTGCGCAAGCTTCGCGAGCGCGACGTGGCGATTCTGTTCATCACGCACCGCCTCGATGAAGTGTTCACGCTGACGCAACGTGTGACGATCATGCGCGACGGCGCCAAGGTATTCGACGGGCTCACCGCCGATCTCACCACCGAAGCCATCGTCGCGAAGATGGTGGGCCGTGACCTGGAGACGTTCTATCCGAAAGCCGACCGGCCACCGGGCGAAGTGCGTCTGTCAGTCCGTGGACTCACGCGGGTGGGCGTCTTCAAGGACATTTCCTTCGACGTCCGCGCCGGCGAGATCGTCGCGCTGGCGGGCCTCGTCGGGGCGGGGCGCAGCGAAGTCGCCCGCGCGATCTTCGGTATCGATCCGCTCGACTCGGGCGAAATTTCGATTGGTGGCAAGCGTCTCGCCGCGGGCAGTCCGGCCGCGGCGGTGCGTGCCGGCCTCGCGCTGGTCCCGGAGGACCGTCGCCAGCAAGGGCTGGCGCTGGAGTTGAGCATCGCGCGCAATGCCTCGATGACGGTGCTCGGGCGTCTCGTCAAGCATGGCCTGATTTCCACCCGCAGCGAAACGCAACTGGCCAATCAGTGGGGCACGCGTTTGCGCCTCAAAGCGGGGGACCCGAATGCGCCGGTCGGCACGCTTTCCGGCGGCAATCAGCAAAAGGTCGTGCTGGGCAAATGGCTTGCCACGAACCCGAAAGTCCTGATCATCGACGAACCCACGCGCGGCATCGACGTCGGCGCCAAAGCCGAGGTGTATGGCGCGCTCGCGGAACTGGTGCGCGACGGCATGGCCGTACTGATGATTTCGAGCGAATTACCGGAAGTGCTCGGCATGGCCGATCGCGTACTGGTGATGCACGAGGGTCGTATCAGCGCGGATATCGCGCGCGCCGAGGCCGACGAAGAGCGCATCATGGGCGCCGCACTTGGCCAGCCGATCCCACCGTTGGGGCACGCCGCATGATGCGCCATTCTTCGACCCATCCCGCGCCGGTGCAGGCGCCGGTCGCTAAGCGCACCGGCAGCGCGCCGGGCGGCTTCATCGGGAGTATCGCGAAGAGCCGCGAGACGACGCTCTTCGTCGTGCTGATCCTGTTAATTGTGGGCACGGGGCTCGCAAAACCGCAGTTTCTGAATTTGCAGAATCTGCGTGACGTGCTGCTGAATGTGTCGATCATCAGCTTGCTGACAGCCGGCATGACGGTGGTGATCCTGATGCGGCATATCGATCTGTCGGTGGGCTCGACGGTCGGCATCAGCGCGTATGCGGTCGGCAGTCTGTACGTTGCGTTTCCGCATATGCCGGTGATCGTCGCGTTGCTGGCCGGACTCGCGATCGGTCTGGTGGCGGGCAGTATCAACGCGTTGCTCGTTGCGGTGGGGCGCGTGCCGTCGCTGGTGGCGACACTCTCCACGCTCTACATCTTCCGCGGCGCGGACTATGCGTGGGTACACGGCGGCCAGATCAATGCGACCAGTTTGCCCGACGCGTTTTCCCGCCTAGCTACCGGCACGATCTTCGGCATACCGACGCTCGCGCTGATCGCGATCGTCGTGCTGGCCGGTCTGGCTGTCTATCTGAAGCAGTTTCGCGGTGGACGCGAGCACTACGCGATCGGCTCGAATCCGGAAGCGGCACGGCTCGCCGGCGTGAATGTCGAGCGTCGTGTGATGGCGGGGTTTCTGCTATCCGGCGCGATTGCCGGTTTCGCGGGCGCGTTGTGGCTGGCGCGCTTCGGCACCGTCGATGCCAGCACCGCAAAGGGCATCGAACTGCAGGTCGTTGCCGCCGCCGTGGTGGGCAGCGTCGCGATTACCGGCGGTGTGGGGACCATTCTCGGCGCCACGCTCGGCGCGCTTGTGCTGGGTGTGATCAGCATCGCGCTTGTCGTGCTGCACGTCTCGCCATTCTGGGAGCAGGCGATCCAGGGCGCGTTGATCGTCGCCGCGATTACCGCCGACACCTTGCTGGCCCGTTCTGTCGCCAAACGCATGATGAGGAAACGCGATCATGGCTAAACCCGATACCGCGTTGCTCACGCGCAAACGCGAAACGCCGTTGCAATGGGAAGTGTTGCTGGTCATCGTGCTGGCGCTGTCGCTCGGGCTCGGGCGCTTCCTGTCCCCGGTGTTTCTCACCGGAGCGAATATCAGCAACATCCTCGCCGATCTGACCGAGATCGCGTTGATGGCGCTGCCGATGACCTTGATTATCGTCGCCGCGGAAATCGATCTTTCGGTGGCATCGGTGCTGGGTGCGTCCAGTGCGTTGATGGGCGTGCTGTGGCACATGGGCTTGCCGATGCCGGTCGTGATCGTGCTGGTACTGATTGCCGGTGCGCTGGGGGGGGTGCTGAACGGCCTCGTGATCGTCAAGCTCAATCTGCCTTCGCTCGCGGTCACTATAGGCACGCTGGCGCTGTATCGCGGCCTGGCGTATGTGCTGCTCGGCGATCAGGCGGTCGCGGATTTTCCGGCCGGGTATACGGCGTTCGGCATGGACACGGTCGGCTCGACATTCATTCCGTTGCCCTTTGCGATCGTGATCGTCGGCGCGGTGCTGTTCACCGTGCTGCTGCAGTCCACGGCGTTCGGCCGCAGCCTCTACGCCATCGGCGCGAATCCGACCGCCGCGGCTTTCTCCGGAATCGAGGTGGCGAAGATCCGGCTGCGCCTGTTCGTGTTGTCTGGCGCGATGAGCGCGCTGGCCGGCGTCGTCTATACGCTGCGCTTCACCAGTGCACGCGGCGATAACGGCGAAGGGTTCGAATTGTCGGTGATCGCGGCAGTGCTGTTCGGCGGCGTGAGTATTTTCGGCGGACGCGGTTCGATGTTCGGCGTCCTGCTGTCGCTGCTGATTATCGGCGTGCTGAAAAACGCGCTGACGCTCGATGATGTATCGAGCGAAACGCTGACGATCGTCACCGGCGTGTTGCTGCTGGCATCGGTGCTGATCCCCAATCTGGTTGCCCGCTGGCGTGCGGCGCGTGACCGGCGTTTCATCGCGAAGTCCGCTTGATCTTTATGAAGTCCTTTTAGACCCGGCTCCACAAGAAATACTCAATACCAAATACCGACAACCCGGACAGCCTTTCGTCCAACAACAAAGCAGGAGACGCCTCATGTTCAATCCTTTACGTCACACCGGCAAGACCGCGCTCTGCGTTGCCTTAGTCGCGATCAGTTGTGCCGCGTCCGCGGCGGGCCTGAAAAGCGGTCTGAAGATTGCCTTCGTGCCGAAGCAGATCAACAACCCCTATGAAGTGATTGCCGACGACGGCGGGATGGCCGCGATCAAGGAATTCAACGGCGTGGGCAAGGTGGTGGGGCCGTCGGATGCGGGTGCATCGTCGCAAGTGCAATACATCAACACCTTGATCACGCAGCGCCAGGATGCCATCGTGATCGCGGCTAACGACGCGAACGCGGTTGTGCCGTACCTGAAGAAAGCGATGTCGCAAGGCATCAAGGTTGTGACCTTCGACTCGGACACGGCGCCTGAAGGACGCCAATTGTTCGTGAATCAGGCGAATGCGGAGGGCATCGGGCGGGGTCAGATTCAACTGGTGGCGAAACTGATGGGCGGGGAGGGCGAGTTCGCGGTGCTGTCGGCTACGCCTAACGCGACCAATCAGAATACGTGGATCAAGTGGATGCAGGAGGAGTTGAAGAAGCCCGAGTATTCGAAGATCAAGCTTGTGAAGATCGCGTACGGTAACGATGACGACCAGAAGTCGTTCGTCGAGACGCAAGGTTTGCTGCAGGCGTACCCGAATCTGAAGGCGATCGTTGCGCCGACCACGGTTGGCATCGCAGCGGCGGCGCGTTACATCTCGTCGTCGTCGAGCAAGGGCAAGGTGCAGGTGACGGGCCTGGGCACACCGAACCAGATGCGTGCGTTCGTGAAGAACGGGACGGTCAAGGCGTTCCAGCTTTGGGATCCGAATCAGCTTGGATACCTGGCGGCTTATGCGGCGGCGGCGCTTGCCTCGGGGACGATTGCCGGCAAGGAAGGCGAATCCTTTGATGCCGGCAAGCTCGGCAAGCGCACGATCGGGCCGCAAGGCGAAATCATTCTCGGACCGCCGACCACGTTCGACGCCAGCAATATCGACAACTTCAACTTCTAACCAGCGAGCCGGGTGCTGCCATGCCGGGTGGCACCGCGCCGGGCGCCGTGGCGCAAGGTGTCCGGCATGAGGCGATAAGCAGCTGTAGTGCTCAATTGGACACTCGGGTTGGTACGGGATATGCGTGCCGGTCGATCAAGCGGAAGGTTCAGGCGGATGTCCGCTGGAGCCTTCGGCGCGAACTTTAAGACCTATACTTTGAATCGGTCAATCGACCGTGGGCGTCGTGCGCCCGAACTGCTATCTTGAGCGGGAGCCGTTCGGACAGCGGGTCGTTGTTGACGGAATTCGATGGTCGAGGTTGTCGACGAGGATGAAGGCAAGCAGTCGGAACGGATGCTCTACACGCTGATAAATCCCTGCTTGGAGGTGCATGATGATCGATGTGACCTGGCTGGTTGTAGCTGACGGTGGTCGCGCGCGTGTTTTCCAGATGCCAGGACTGACGCTCGACCTGCAAGAAAAAGAAGAGCTCACCAACACTGAATATACCGGCACGATGCTAACGGAAAAGGACCGTGAGAAATTCGCGAAGCGCGTGGCCGACTATCTGGAGGCCGGCCGGCTCCATCAACTCTACAATCGGCTGAGGCTCGCCATCGAGCCAAAATTTCTCGGCATGGTCAAGGCGGATCTCAGCGAGGAAACCCGTCGAATGATATTCGAGCAAATTAGCGAGGATCTGTTGCCGCTCAATACACGGGACCTTGAGGCACACCTGCGGCGACACTGATCGGCCGCCTTGGGTGTCATAGGGCACTCACATAGTCAACCGACCCTGCCACGGGGCGTGGCCGTGCAGGGCTTATGCGTGACTGATCAGTGACTCATGCGGCGTGGCGCATGCGCGACTTACACGCTGGTTTCCGAGTCACCCGCTTCCTCGGCATCACGGAACCAGCGTTCCGCATGCGAGCGCTCGGCAACCCAGGAACGACCCTCCGGCGTGTTGAACTCGTGATCGATGAACCGGCGCCCCCATTCGACCCCGTCTCTTGCTGCTTCTTCTTCGGTTAGCCACTCGGGTTGAACGGTTTTGGGGCGGACATCGATGATTGTTCGGGCGCCGTGACTCACGTTCACACTGGCGATCCAGGCGCCGAGCGGGTTGCGCTCAGGGTGCACGGTGATCTCGAATTCGCCGTAAGAAACAGTGCGTGTTGACATTGTTTTCTCCTTTGCAGCGTTCATGATGGATATCCGCCCGTCATACAGCGTGCCTGCTTCCCTCGAAGCACCATCATGCCGTAACCCCGGCAGTCAGGCACGCGGATATTGCGGTTAAATGACCAAACGGTAGACGTATTTCACCAATATCTAGCATCGGAGAAACCCATGTTCACATCGACATGACTTGCTCATAGACTTCGACTACAACGGAATCATGAGTCTCGAACTTTTCAGTTGACGGGAGGTTTCATGGCACAGAATGAACTTTCATATCGGCGGTTTCAGATCGCCTCAACGATCGCACCGTTGCAGGGTAACCGCGGGATCGTCACGGTCGATGTCACCACCGCGGATCCGGAGCGCATCGCCGATCTCGGAACGGCACGCTTTATCCATGTGGAACGGTGGGTTGAAAGAAATGAACCCGCTTTCCTTCAAGTCGTCGTGGACGAGTGTAAGGTCGCGATCGACCACTACGCGGACAACGTCGACGATAGTTGATTCTCCCGTCTCTCGCATGAGGTGTTGCCATGCAGGAATTCGATTTCTACCTCAACCTGAAGAAACCGACACTCGGGCTCTACGTGCGGAAGGGGGCGGGCCTCCCCGACCTCGTTGACACAAGTCAGTGGCAATTCGATGGACACGTGTGGCAAAGCGAGCTGACACCCGACATCCTGAAGGGGCTCAAGGCCAATGGCCACGCATTTCAGGAGCTGGGTGGGTGAGGGGTGACGCTACGGCGACCCGTGCGCGCCGTTCCGAAGCGGCCGCGCATCGATTCACTGCGGTCATTCGACCCCGACGATCACGCTCGAGGCTTTGAAAATTGCGGTGGCGGATTTTCCGGCCGCGAGCCCGAGGCGCTCAACGCTATCGTTGGTGATGACGGCGACAATCTGGGCGCCACCCGGCGCGGTGACCGACACTTCAGCGTTAACCGATCCTTTCGTGACTGACGAAACCGTTCCCGCGACGCAATTTCGGGCCGACACTTTGCTGCTGTCGAAATCCACCAGCAGGATCACCGACGACGCTTTGACTAGCGCAAAGGCTTCAGTGCCGCGTGCAAGGCCCAGCGAGGTGGCGCTTCCGCGTGTGATGATGGCGACGATATCCAGGCCGCCCCGCGTTCGAAGTGTGATTTCGTCACTGACGGCGCCGGTTTTGATTTCGGCGATCTGCCCGACGAAATGGTTGCGAGCGCTGGTGAGCATATCGATCTCCGCTGGACACGTGACGATCCAATCAGCAGGGAAGTTGGGCTGGCTGAACGATGCAGATCAGTGTAGTGCCGATTCGGCAATCCACAAGTCTCTCAACTGGGGATTCCTTGTATCGGTCGAGACAGCGCTTTGAACTCTACAAATTAGTACTATCCTTGCCTTAGGCTGGATGAAAGCGCGCTGTCGCATGATCGTCATGCGGCGCGAATCACATGTCGGCCATGACGAAGAGCGAGGGAGAGAATCATGCCGGAGCAGCCAGTCAGTTTGAGTGACGATTTCATTGCGCTGCAGCGCAAGCGCCTGATGGCATTGCGCCAGCAATTGCTGGGCGGAGAGGAAAATACGATCGCGGACGAGCGGGCGAGCCAGGAGGAGCATGGCGACGAGGCCGAAGAGTTCGAGGACGCGGCGCAAGGCATGGCGCAGAACGAGGTCAACCAGGCGCTGCACGACGTGAACGACCAGCGCATTAGCGATATCGGGCGGGCGCTGCAGAAGATCGATGAAGGCACCTACGGCCTTTCCGATGAAAGTGGTGAGCCGATACCGAAAGCCCGGCTCGAAGTGACCCCGGAGGCGATCCTGACCGTTGAAGAGCAGAGTCGCCGCGAAGCCGGCAAATGATGGCTCCAACGCCCAGCGGCGACATCGCTGGGCGCGCGCATGTCAAAGAATCAGATCTTCGGACTGAGACGCCTCGGGCAGATTCGACCAATGCCTATCATCGGAAAAACCAATATTCCCTTATCCACAAGCCACTCTTAGAATCCAAGTGCGGATTCAGGGCTTCGTTATGCTAATCATGCTGAAACCAAAGTTGTAAACAATCCGCATTCTTCAGACAGCGCTCGTCGAAAACGGACGAGGTAACGACCTCGCAATATGCGTCGTTCGATGCGCCATCGCTATCACGGTTCTCCGCTTATTGAACAAAACAAACGGACCGTGGACGGCGGGTCTGGAGTGTTCGCTATTCACATGGACGCGTCCTATAACCTTTGAACTAGCCGCACGTTTTAACCGAAAAAGGTGACTCTCGATGCCCGCCCTCTGCGAAATCTGTAACGCCCGTCCCGCTGTCGCCCGTGTAACCGTTGTGCAAAACGGCGAGCGGAAATCCATGTCGATCTGCGACTACGACTACCGGCAATTAATGCGGCACCAAAGCATGCTCAACCCATTCGATTCACTGCTCGGGGGAGGCGGCCTGTCGCGCTTCTTCGGCGGCGGCATGGAGGAGGGGGACGAGGACGAAGATGCTGGGTTCGCCGCCGAGATGCCGCGTGAATCGGTCGATGCGACCGATGCTTTCAGTGAGCAGACGCTCGAATTGCTGCAGCGCGCCGCGGAGAAGGCACATGAGCTTGGCCGCAGCGAACTCGACACCGAACACCTGCTGTACGTGCTCGCGGACACCGACGTGTGCGCGGCACTGCTCAAGGAGCTCAAGCTCTCGCCGGAGGACATCAAGGGGTATATCGATCAGCATGCGCAAAAGGGAACCGCCGATCCCGACGCGCCGATGGACAAGATGACCGTCTCGCCTCGTTTGAAAAAGGCGTTCCAATTTGCGTTCCAGGCGTCGCGCGATCTCGGGCACTCGTATGTTGGCCCGGAGCATCTGCTGATCGGGCTTGCGGCCGTGCCGGACAGTATCGCGGGCACGCTGTTGAAGAAATATGGCGTGACGCCGGAAGCATTGCGTCAGAAGGTCGTGAAAGTCGTGGGTAAGGGTGCGGAGGACGGCCGTGTCGACACGCCAACCGGCACGCCCAACCTTGACAAGTTCGGACGCGACCTCACGGCCATGGCGCGTGAGGGCAAGCTCGATCCGGTGCTGGGTCGCGCGCAGGAAATCGAGAGCACGATCGAAGTGCTCGCGCGACGCAAGAAGAACAATCCCGTGCTGATCGGCGAGCCGGGTGTCGGCAAGACCGCGATCGTCGAAGGGTTGGCCCAGCGCATCATCAATGGCGACGTACCTGAAGTGCTGCGCGGCAAGCGGCTCGTCGAGGTGAACATCAACTCGATGGTGGCTGGAGCGAAGTATCGCGGCGAATTCGAGGAGCGTGCCAAGCAGCTGATCGATGAAGTCACGGCCAAGAAGGACGAACTGATCCTGTTCATCGATGAACTGCACACGATTGTGGGGGCGGGACAAGGCGGTGGCGAAGGCGGCCTCGATATCGCGAACGTGCTGAAACCCGCGCTTGCCCGTGGCGAGCTCAGTCTGATCGGCGCGACGACGCTCAACGAATATCAGAAGTACATCGAAAAAGATGCGGCGCTCGAGCGGCGCTTCCAGCCGGTGTTGGTGCCGGAGCCGACGGTCGAGCAGACCATCGTGATCCTGCGCGGCCTTCGCGACAAGCTCGAGGCGCACCACCAGGTGACCTTTGCCGACGATGCGTTTGTCGCCGCCGCCGAACTGTCGGATCGTTACATCACGTCGCGCTTTTTGCCCGACAAGGCCATCGACCTGATTGACCAGGCGGCGGCGCGCGTGCGCATCGGCGCGACCTCGCGTCCTGCGGCCATCCTGGAGCTCGAAGCCGAGATCGCCCAGCTCAAACGCGAGCAGGATTATGCGTCTTCGCGCAAGCGCTTCGATGAGGCGAAAGCGTTCGAGGCACGGATTGGCGAAAAGCAGGAGAAACTCGACGAACAGATGGAGACGTGGCAGCGCAAGACCGGCTCGGAAACGCTCGAAGTGACCGTGGAGTCGATCGCCGAAGTGGTGTCGCGTCTCACCGGCGTTCCAGTCACGGAGCTCACGCAGGAAGAGCGGAAGAAGCTTCTGGAGATGGAAAAGAAGCTGCGTGAGCGCGTGGTCGGTCAGGACGACGCGGTGATTGCCGTGAGCGATGCCGTGCGCCTGTCACGTGCGGGGCTCGGCCAGACGAACCGGCCTATCGCGACGTTCCTGTTCCTCGGACCCACTGGCGTCGGCAAGACAGAACTCGCAAAGGCGCTGGCGGAAACGGTGTTCGGCGACGAGCAGGCGGTCGTTCGTATCGACATGTCCGAGTACATGGAGCGTCACGCGGTCGCCCGGTTGATCGGCGCCCCTCCGGGCTACGTCGGTTATGACGAGGGCGGGCAACTGACGGAGCGCGTCCGGCGGCGCCCTTACTGCGTGATCCTGCTTGACGAGATCGAGAAGGCGCACCCCGACGTGTACAACGTGCTGCTGCAGGTGTTCGACGACGGGCGGCTGACCGACGGCAAGGGCCGGGTCGTGGACTTCAGCAACACGATCATCATTGCGACCAGCAATCTCGGCGCATCGATCATCATGGACAACCTCGAGAAACCCGAAGCGGATCGCCAGGGTGAGAAAGCGATCCGCGAGGAATTGATGGGCGTGCTCAAGGGACATTTCCGACCCGAATTCCTGAACCGGATCGACGAGATCATCGTCTTCCACGGGCTCTCGCGCGACAACATCCGCTCGATCGTGCAGATCCAGCTCGAACGGGTGGTGCGCACCGCTGCCGCGCAGGACATCACCCTCAAGATCGACGAATCGGTGATCGATCACCTCGCCGAGGCCGGCTATCGGCCGGAGTTCGGTGCACGCGAATTGAAGCGTCAGATTCGCCAGGAACTGGAAACGCGGCTTGCGAAGGAGATGCTCGGCGACATCCTGAAGTCGGGCGACACCGTCGACGTCAGTTATGACAAGGACAGCGGCGAAGTGAAGTTCACCAAGAGCGAGGCAGCGCCTGCGCCTAAGGCGGCGAGCGGCAAGGGGAGTAACGGACGCGCGAAGAAAAAGACGTCTAAAGAGGCCAGCAGCCCCGAGCCAACTGAGAGCGCCGCCTCGAAGGAGTGATGTCTGCAACACGCCAGGAGGCGCCGCCGCGTCACGCCGACGGTGTGCGGCGCCCAGCCTGGTCGAGACCGATGGCGGTGTCGCTGTACTTGAACTGTGCACGCCCGCCGCCGGTCGATCTGTACCTTTCGCGGTGTATTAAGCCAATTAGACTGAACCCGTATCCAAGCCTTATGCCGTGATACGGCGTAACCCCACACGATAATGCCTTAAGGCCTCCTAAGGCAGGCCATGGAGTTTCATATGACCACGCGACGCGAAGTTCCGGGAATCAGGCCGTATGACGCACCCGCTGGAGGGTGGGGCGCGCTTAAAGCGACCGCACAAGCTGTCCGAACCCAGATGGAAAGCATTGAGGCGCCGATCACGTTGATGCGCACCAATCAGCCTGACGGCTTCGATTGTCCGGGTTGTGCCTGGCCGGACAAGGAGCACAAATCGACCTTCCAGTTCTGCGAGAACGGCGCCAAAGCGGTCACATGGGAAGCGACGACCAAGCGGGTAACGCCGGAATTTTTCGAGAACAACACGGTAACGTCGCTGTTGCAACGAACGGATTTCGAACTGGAGGATCTCGGCCGACTGACGCATCCCCTCGTCTACGACCGCGCCACGGACAAGTTCCGGGCGGTCGAATGGGAGGACGCATTCGCGCGTATCGGCGAAGTGCTGCGAGGCTTGTCCTCGCCCGACGAGGCCGAGTTCTATACATCAGGTAGGGCGTCAAACGAAGCTGCCTACCTCTTTCAATTGCTCGCACGAGAGTATGGGACGAACAATTTCCCGGATTGCTCGAACATGTGCCACGAGCCGACCAGCGTGGGCTTGCCCCAGTCGATCGGGATCGGCAAAGGCACGGTATCGCTCGACGATTTCGATAAGACCGAACTCATCCTCTCGATTGGCCACAATCCCGGGACCAATCACCCCCGGATGATGGGGACACTCCACGAGTGCTCGCGGCGCAACGTCCCGATCATCGTGTTCAATCCGCTGCGCGAGCGCGCGCTTGAACGCTTCGCCGATCCGCAGAGCGTCATTGAAATGGCGACCTTCGGATCGACGCGGATCGCGTCGACCTATTTTCAGCTCGACGCCGGCGGAGACGCAGCCGCGCTCAAGGGCATCATGAAATCGCTCCTGCAGATGGACGCGGAGCAGGGCAACACTGTCCTGGACCACGAGTTCATCGCGACGCATACCCAGGGTTTCGAGGCGTTTGCCGCCGATCTGGAAGCGACGTCATGGGAGGATATCGAAAAGGCCAGCGGACTCACCCGTGAAGATCTCGATGAAGTTGCGGTTGCCTACGCAAAATCGAATGCGACGATTGTCACTTACGGAATGGGCGTTACCCAGCATAACAAAGGCACCGCCAACGTCCGTCTGATTGCCGATCTGTTGTTATTGCGTGGCAACATCGGCAAACCCGGCGCAGGCATCTGTCCTCTGCGCGGGCATTCCAACGTGCAGGGGAACCGCACGGTCGGCATCACCGAAAAACCGTCCGCCACCTTCCTCAAGCAGATCGAAGATGTGTTCGGGTTCACGCCGCCGGCGGCGCACGGGCACGACGCCGTCCAGGCGATGCAGGCAATGATCGCTGGCACGGCCAAGGCCCTGATTTGCCTGGGCGGAAACTTCGCGGTTGCGTTACCCGATTCCGAGCAGTCCTTTCCTGCAATGGGCAAGCTCGATCTGAGCGTCCATCTCGGTACCAAGCTCAATCGTTCGCACCTGCTAGTGGCAAAGGAAACGTACGTGTTGCCGGTTGTGGGCCGCACGGAACTGGATATCCAGGCGACCGGCCGGCAAGCCATTACGGTTGAGGATTCCATGTCGATGGTCCACGCTTCGTCGGGCAAGCTGACGCCTGCGTCCGAACACTTGAAGTCCGAACCGGCGATCGTCGCCGGCATCGCCACGGCCACCTTGCCGAACAGCAAGGTGGCATGGTCGGACCTGGTAGCCGACTACGACAAGATTCGGGACCTGATCGAGCAAACCGTACCGGGATTCGAGGCATTCAATGACCGAATCAGAGTGCCGGGGGGATTCCGTATGCCGCTTCCCCCGACCGAACGCGTGTGGCCCACGCCGTCAGGAAAAGCGATGTTCTCGGTGTACGGTGGCGTGAGGGAAGACGCAGACGTTCTCGGCGCTGAAAATGTGCTGCGTCTCATCACGATCCGCAGCCACGACCAGTACAACACCACCATCTATGCGCTCGACGATCGTTACCGAGGCGTGTTCGGCCGGCGTGACGTGCTGTTTATGAACGAAGACGATCTTGCCGCGCGTGGACTCGAACATGGCGATCTGGTCGACATTGAAACCATTTCGGCGGGCCGACAGCTTCGCCTGAAGAAGATCACGGCAATCGCTTACAACATCGCGCCGGGTTCGGTGGCGGCCTATTATCCTGAAGCCAACGTGCTAGTACCACTCGACTTCATTGACAAGGAGAGCGGCACGCCTTCGTACAAGTCAGTTCCGGTTCATGTTGTGCGCTCGGCAGAAGCCTGACTTTAAGCGATGACGGGTCGATCAACCGGACGTGCTGCGCGTCCCGTTGATCGACCTGCAGGATACCGGGCGCGAACGCTAGTTTGGCAGGGATAGCCGGCGGGAGCCGCCTATCCGCATGGCCTGACCTGCGTGCGATTCCCGTTCAATCTATTTGTCAGTAGACGTTGTGTTATCGCACTCGATGAGCCGCGTAGCCGTTCCGTCGCCACATGGCGCCCGTTTTTACGCAATTGCCGTTATTACCTGGAGCCATTGATCCATCATGGAAATCTTCGATGCATTCCACCTCGCCAGGTTGCAGTTTGCGTTCACGGTTTCGTTTCATATTATCTTTCCCGCGATCAGCATCGGTATGGCGAGTTTCCTCGCCGTGCTGGAGTGGCGCTGGTTGCTGACCGGCGACGTTGCCTACAAGGACATGTTTCTGTTCTGGTCGAAGATCTTCGCGGTCGGCTTCGGCATGGGCGTGGTCTCCGGCGTGGTGATGGCCTACGAGTTCGGGACCAACTGGAGTGGGTTTTCCAGCGTTGCCGGCAACGTCACAGGGCCTCTCTTGACCTATGAAGTGCTGACGGCGTTCTTTCTCGAGGCCGGTTTTCTCGGCGTCATGCTGTTCGGCTGGCAACGCGTCAGTCCCCGCGCACACTTCTTCGCCACGCTCATGGTGGCGGTGGGCACGCTCATTTCCACGTTCTGGATTCTCGCGTCGAATAGCTTCATGCAGACGCCGCAGGGGTTCGCCATCGAGAATGGCAAGATCGTCCCGATCGACTGGATGAAAGTGATTTTCAACCCGTCGTTCCCGTTTCGCCTCGCGCATATGACCATCGCGGCGTTCATCGTCGCGGGCTTCAT
The DNA here is from genome assembly GCA_900142905.1 of Burkholderia sp. GAS332. Taxonomy (NCBI): domain Bacteria; kingdom Pseudomonadati; phylum Pseudomonadota; class Betaproteobacteria; order Burkholderiales; family Burkholderiaceae; genus Burkholderia; species Burkholderia sp. GAS332. The sequence continues at coordinate 1,254,098 of FSRV01000002.1, forward strand.
CGTCGCCGCCTGCGGCGCGTGGCATCTATTGCATGGCCGGCGCGACAAACCGGTCACGCGTAGTTTTTCGATGGCGCTGTGGATCCTGCTTTTCCTCGCGCCGATACAGATTTTTGTCGGCGACGCGCACGGCCTCAACACCCGCAAATATCAACCGGCCAAGATCGCTGCGATCGAAGGGCTGTGGGAAACCGAGAAAGGCGGTACGGCGCTCAATCTGGTCGGCCTGCCCGACATGGACGCGGAAGTGACGCGCTACACGATCCAGATACCGCACCTGGGCAGCCTGATCCTGACCCATAGTTGGGACGGAGAGATCCGCGGGCTGAAGGAGTTTCCGCCGCAGGACCGCCCGTACTCGCCGATCATATTCTGGACCTTCCGGATCATGGCGGGCCTAGGCATGTTGATGCTATTGACGGCGCTGCTCGGCTTGTTGCTCAGACTGCGCGGCCGGCTCTACGAGACGCGCTGGTACCAGATCCTCGTGCTGTGCATGGGGCCTTCTGGAATCGTGGCGCTATTGGCGGGGTGGATCACGACGGAGGTCGGCCGCCAACCGTGGACGGTCTACGGTGTGCTCCGGACAGTGGACTCCGTTTCGCCGGTCAGCTCGCAGCAAGTCGGCGTTTCATTGCTGATCTTTGTACTGGTGTATTTCCTGGTGTTCGGCATGGGGTTCTACTACATGATGAAAATGATGAGGCGCGGACCGGAAGAGCATCTCGAGCGCGGCAAGTCGCGCCGGTATCCGGTGCTGACGAATCGCCCGCTCGACGCCCTGGAAGGAGAGTGACACCATGCAAATCGATCTCCCTGTCGTGTGGGCCGCGATCATCGGACTCGGCGTTTTCATCTACGTGATGCTGGACGGATTCGATCTCGGCATCGGCCTGCTGTTTCCGTTTTTCGAGGAGAAAGGCGACCGGCAAGTGATGCTCAATACCATCGCGCCGGTCTGGGACGGTAACGAAACCTTCCTCGTGCTCGGCGGCGCCGGGCTTTACGGGGCATTCCCCGTGGTCTATTCGACGCTGCTGCCGGCGAACTATCTGCCGCTGATCTTGATGGTCGTGGGTCTGATCTTCCGTGGGGCGGCCTTCGAACTGCGCGCCAAGGCCGTCAGGACCCAGCACGCGTGGGACCTCGCCTTCATTGGTGGCTCCGCGCTCGCGGGGCTTTGCCAGGGCATCGTGCTGGGATCGCTGCTACAAGGCATCAAGATCGTCGATGGCCGTTTCGCCGGCGGTCCGTTCGATTGGCTCTCGCCGTTCAGCCTGTTTTGCGGAATCGGTGTGCTCTTTACGTATGCGACGCTCGGCTGCGGCTGGCTCATCCTGAAGACCGATGGTGAACTGCAGCGCAAGATACGCGAGGTGATGCGGCCGCTCGTGAGCATCCTGCTCGGGGTGATGGTCATCGTGAGTCTCTGGACCGTGATCGGCTTGCCGGCGGTGGCGTTTCGCTGGTTCGGGAGCGGCAATCTCGGCTGGTTTCTGCCGGTGCCGATTCTTGTCATCGCCTGTGTATGGGGCGTGTTCCGTTCGCTTCGGCTGGAGCACGATGCGATCCCGTTCCTTCTCACGCTCGCGCTGTGCTTTCTCGGCTACAGCGGCTTGCTCATCAGCATCTGGCCGTACATCGTTCCGCCGTCCCTGACGATCTGGGAGGCCTCGTCGAGCCACTCGAGCCAGTTGTTCACGCTGGTCGGCACAGTGATCGTGCTGCCGGTCATCCTCGTCTACAACGCCATGCAGTATCGCGTTTTCCGGGGCAAAGTGCGGGAAGGCGACGCCGGCTACCACTGAGGGTGACGGCGCATTCAGATCACTAAAAGAGCACACCATGATAGTAAGACCAGGGGAAAACTGGTTCCGGCTGCTGTTTATCTGGAACGGTTCCGTGTTGCAGTCGATTATTCCGCAGCTGGTTTTCATGGGGATCGTCAGCAGCGTTGCTGTCCTGACGCAAGGGCGCATTTTCGGCGAGAAGATCCCACTGAATACCGCGCCGTTCACCTTATTCGGCCTCGCGCTGGCGATCTTCCTTGCGTTTCGCAATAACGCAAGTTACGAGCGGTTCAATGAGGCGCGTCATCTCTGGGGCAGCATCCTGATCTCGGGGCGCGCGCTGACGTCGCAAATGCTGTGTTACGTCCCACGGGGCGATCACAACGTTCAAGTGGCCCATACACTGATTGCGTGTGTGTACGCGCTCAAGCACCAGTTGCGCGGGACCGACCCGACGCCTGATCTCCTGCGCTTTCTCGGACACACACGAACCGAGGCCTTGCAGCACACCTGCTATAAACCGACGGCGCTGCTCAATGAGGTTCGTCGTGACTTCGCTGATCTGCAGGCTCGGGGCTTGATGTCGGATACGAAGCTCTGGATGGTCGACGCTCAGATCAACGAGTTGGGAAGGACCGTCGGAGGATGTGAGCGGATCGCATCCACGCCCATTCCGTTTGCGTACAGTGTGTTGCTTCACCGCACCGTCTATGCCTATTGCGTGTTGCTGCCGTTCGGTCTGGTCGATTCAACGGAATTCTTTACGCCGCTGCTGTGCGTTTTCATTTCTTATACGCTGATTGCGCTCGAAGCGATTGCCAGCGAAGTCGCCGAGCCGTTTAGTCTCGCGCCGAATGCGCTGGCGCTTGACGCCATGACCCGCAACATTGAACGATCGATTCTCGAGCTGTGTGGCTGTGAACTGCCCGCCGAGGTCGTACCGGTGCGCTCGTACCAACTGACTTAGGGGGCGTTATTCGACGCATACCGGTCGGGCTGCCGACCGGTATGCGCGTCTGCCTCGCCGTGACACCCGATACGGCGCGGCAAACTGTACTCCTGGCATTCCACACAGACTGTGCGTCCCCCACGCAGGGCCGACGCACTATCCTGCCACAAGGTCATGCAATGGCCGGCGGCTCGTCCGGTCAGAAAGATCGACTGCCGTCGCACCCTTGCACCGTTTGCCGCCGCACGCTGCCCACCTTCGGATAGATCGTGAACCTCATCGACCAGCTTATACCCGCCGATACGGCATCCCGCCATGGCGTAGCCGCCGGCGGTGTCACGACCATGCTCGACAAGCTCAATCGTCCACTGCGGGATTTACGTCTGTCCGTCATCGATCAATGCAATTTTCGCTGCACGTACTGCATGCCACGGGACACCTTCGGCGCGGACTACCGGTTCCTGCCGTCTTCGGAACGCCTGTCATTCGAACAGATGCTTAAGCTCGCGAAAGCGTTCGCACTGCTCGGGGTGGAGAAGATCCGCATCACCGGTGGTGAGCCGCTCCTGCGGCGTGGGCTCGAATCCCTGATCGAACAGCTCGCGAAACTGACGACCGAAAGCGGCAAACCGATGGAACTCGCGCTGACGACAAATGGCTCTTTGCTCGCCGCGAAAGCACGCTCGCTGCGCGACGCCGGTCTCGGTCGCGTGACGGTGAGCCTTGACGCAGTAGACGACGCTGTGTTCCGCCGGATGAGCGACGTCGACATGCCCGTGTCGCGGATATTGGACGGGATCGAGACCGCGCGCGCGGTCGGACTCGCGCCGGTCAAGGTCAACACAGTCATCGAGCGAGGCGTCAACGACAGCCAGATTTTGCCGCTCGTGCAGCAGTTCAAGGGCAGCGGCGTGGCTGTGCGCTTCATCGAATATATGGACGTTGGCGGCGCGGCGGGGTGGTCGAACACGAAGGTGATCACGGCTCGCGAGACGCGCGACATCGTCGAATCGGTGTTCCCGCTGGTGCCTGTCGTCGTTCATGAGCAGACGGGCACCGCGGTCAACTATCGCCATGCCGACGGCACAGGCGAAGTCGGATTCATCGCGAGCGTATCGCAACCCTTCTGCGGGTCGTGTTCGCGCGCCCGCGTATCGGCCGACGGTCAACTTTATTCCTGCCTTTTCGCCACACATGGCACAGACCTCAGGCCCTTGCTCACGGACACCGCCTCAGTCGAGCAACTGGCAGCGGTCGTCCGCAACCGCTGGGTCCAGCGCGACGACCGCTACTCTGAGCTTCGCTCAACGCCGCGCAGGGCGGGATCGGGAAAAGCCTATCCCACAGTCCGCATGTCGCTGGTCGGCGGCTGACGCCTCGCCAGCCCTTGTACAGCAGACATAGACCGGAGAGCCGCCATGACAACACCGCAGCCCAGTGATCGCGCACGTCGTGAAGTACCGTTTGCCGACGAGCGTGCTAGCGATCCGGACTATCCGCAGGCCACCATCGCGGCGGGCTTCGAAGTCCGTGTCCAGCACCAGCCGATCGATATCCAGTCGGAGATCATGCCGGTCACGCGCAATCCCAGCGTGGGGGCGATCGTGAACTTCCTCGGCGTGGTGCGTCATAGCGGCGACTTCGACGACGTCGTCGCACTCGAACTCGAGCACTACCCGGGGATGACCGAGCAGTCGTTCGGCAGCATCGTCGAAGAGGCGATCGCCCGATGGCGCCTGGAGGTGGTGAAGATCGTGCATCGCGTCGGCCGTGTTGCGCTCGGCGATGCGGTGGTACTTGTCGTGGTCGCCGCGCCGCATCGTGGGGCGGCATTCGATGCGTGCGAATTCCTGATGGATTTCCTGAAGGCCCATGCACCGCTCTGGAAGAAGGAAATCCGTCGCGACGGTGAGGTCAGATGGGTCGAAGCCAAGACACAAGACGAACAGTCAATGCTGCGGTGGGGGTGACGCGCCATTCGTCCATATCGTGCCGGCAACAGGAACAGACATATGAAACTCACTGTTAGATATTTCGCTAGCGTTCGTGAACAACTCGGCATCTCGCAGGAGATCGTGCACATTGACGCGGCCGAACTCCCGGTTGACGGCCTGCGCGTCAGGCTCGCGTCGAGAGACGAGCGGATGGCCGAGGCGCTGCGCGCGGGCCGGCCGCTCCGTATAGCCGTCAACCACGAGATGGTCGCCGACACGTTTGTCGTGCGCGAGGACAGCGAAATCGCGTTCTTTCCGCCCGTCACGGGGGGCTAAGGTCTCCCTCAAGCATCAGATCGAACCGCACGGGGTTCACCCGTGCCCACACGCGCTCAGTTAGCGGCCGACGTACCGCTAACGGGCGCACATCGCGACGAGCTTACCCACGGTAATCACCGCCTGTTCGATTTCGCTCGTCCAGGGGCTGCTGTAATTGAGGCGGATGAAATTCCGATAGGTCGTCTCAGAGACCGAGAACATGTAGCCGGGTCCAATCGTGATCCCCTGATCGAGCGCGAGCTTGTAGAGCCGCATCGCGTCGACCTTGGACGGCAGTTCGATCCACAGCACATATCCACCCGCGGGGTTGGACATGCGCGTCCCTTCGGGAAAGAACCGCGAGATGGTCGCCTTCATCAGATTGGCCTGCTGCGCATACGCCTTTCGAATCCTTCGCAGGTGATGCTCGTAACCGTCGCGCTCAAGGAATTCCGCAATCGCCATTTGCGGAATCGACGGCGAGGTCAGTGTGTTCAGAAACTTGAGCTTCTCGACCTGATCGCGATAACGGCCCGGCAGCGCCCAGCCAATCCGGTAGGCGGCCGTGAGCGTCTTCGAGAAAGAGCCGCAATGAAGCACGAGCCCCTTCGTGTCGAAGGACTTCAACGTGCTCGGGTGCGTGCTGTCATAGTGAAGCTCGTTGTAGACACCGTTCTCGATGACCGGAATATCCCGCTTCGTCAGGAGTTCCACGAGTTCGCGCTTGCGCTCGTCAGGCATCAGAAAACCCAGCGGATTCTGGAAGTTCGGCATGACCATGCAGGCGGTGATGGTCTGCGACTCCATGATGGCGGCAAGCGCCTCGATGTCGATGCCATGCTCCGGATGCGTCGACACCTCGATCGCTTTCATGCCCATCCGTTCGATTGCATGCAGCATCGCGTAGAACGTCGGCGACTCGACCGCGATCACGTCCCCCGGCTTCGCGACCGCCTGAAGGCACAGATTGATCGCTTCAGTCGCGCCGACCGTGATGATGATCTCGTTCGGATCGACGGCCATGCCGTTCTCGAGGTAGCGACGCGCGATCTGGCGCACAAGTGCGGCATTGCCGGGAGGGAGGGCGTCCGTCACGCCCCAGCGCGTCTTGCCGCGGCCCGCGTCATAAGCGTAGCGGTTGAGCTTTTCGAAGGGAAAGAGACCCGGGTCGGGGTAGGGCGAACCGAGCGGCACGGCGTCGTCGACACCGATCGAGCGCAAGGTGGACAGCACCAAGCGGCTGACGTCGACTGGCGACGATATCGGGATCGGCTTCGACGGCCGGAGCTCAAGCGTTTTCCGTTCGCCCCCGTCGCCCCGGAAGTTGACGAAATAGCCCGACTGGGGCCGGGCCGTTAGCAAGCCACGGCTCTCGAGCAGCAAATAGGCGCGGATAACAGTCGTCACGCTGAGCCGATGCTGCTGGCTGGTCTGCCTTACCGATGGCAGGCGTTCGCCATGGCCGTACACGCCTTGCCGGATCAGTTTCTCGATATCGTCTGCAAGCTTGTCGTACAGATTCATCGGACGATTCCCTGGGCGTTAGGCTGCGGTAAATTGTACCGGTCTCTTCCGTGGCCTATTCGCGCTCGCGTCGCCACGCTGCTACCTTGCGCCGGCGTCGCAGCCGAACTGTACTGACCCGAGCCGGCCCGATGTGTGCACTCTGCGACTGATGGCCCAGCCTTAACCTTGACTCCATCGAATGAACATTGCCAGGTCCCCTCGTTGGGATCTTTCAACGCGTAACGCTTGGTTTGAGTTGCGCGCGAATGGCACACAGGGAGGTTAGGCACAATGAATCTGCTAGAAGCCATGCGTATTTACGTCAGGGTGGTTGAGCGGGAAAGTATCTCCGGCGCGGCGAGGGACCTCAATATCGGGCAGCCGGCCGCAAGCGAGCGCATCGAACGACTCGAGAAGTACCTCGGCTGCCGGCTTCTGCTGCGCAGCGCACGCGCGTTCAATTGCACGCCCGAAGGCCTCACCTTCTACGAGCGTAGCAAGCGGATTCTGCACGCCGTGGAACAGGCGGTCGCTGAGGTGTCGAACGACGAGCAGGATCTGAAGGGAACGATTCGTATCGCGGCCCCTCACTGCTTTGGCGAGACGGTCGTGCCGGAAGCGTTGACCTTGGTGCGCGCAGCCTATCCGCAACTGGATCTGGAGCTGGTCCTGAACGACCGGATCGTCGACCTCGTGACGGAGGGCGTGGACATTTCGTTTCGTCTTGGGCAACTCGGCGAAGGGGCATTCATTGCCCGTCAGCTTGGCCAAGTCGGGCGTGTTCTTGTTGCGGCGCCTGGCTATCTGAGCCAGCACGGGCCGATTACGGAACCGTCCGAGCTGGTCAAACACGCGTTTATCCGGGTCCAGGGCATGTTCGGCACGGAACAGTTGCCGCTCCGGCACATGGCGACCGTCGTGGAGAGCGCGCCGATCCGTACCGCAATCAAGACGAGTCATTGGCGGCCCATGTATGAAATGATTCTCTCTGGCGTCGGCATCGGGGTGCTGGAAGAGCCGGCGTGTGTGGATGCGCTCGCCGATGGCCGGCTCGTGCGCGTACTGCCGGAATTCGAGGTGCTGCCCTTCGATCTGAATGTCCTGATCCAGGCGCAACGTCCAGTGCCGCCGCGGGTCAGGATGCTTGTGACGATGTTAAGAAAGTGCACCGCGGAAATCCTGGAGAGAGTGCACGTCGACTGCGGCGAAGTGACAGGTCGCGTTGAAGTACTGCCCGACGAAGAGGTGTCCGCATTGCTGAAACCGTCGTTACGGGCCTAAGCCCGCAACGACGGCCGTCGGAAGAATCGTCGTCCTGGCCGGCCTCGCGGAGCGTGATTGAGGGCCGGCCGAAATGGCGTGGAGCGGGTCAGGCTTTGTCTTCCCGACCGTTGATCCAGCGATCGAGCAGTTTGCCGGCCGCTTCGCGGCCACCGAGACCGAACGACAGCGCAACGGCCACGGCGATCGCGCCGAGTACGAGTCCGAAGGCGAGCTGGACAATTTCATTCGCAATGCCCATGGCGTGAAGGCCCATTGCGAACACCAGTCCAAGAATCGCAAACTGCGCGATCCGCGCGAACAGGACGCTGTGTTCACCGTCGGCCTGCTGAATCAAACGGCGGGTGAGATCGGCAAGCCAGAAGCCGATGATGAGAATTACAGCGCCCATGAGCACGTGCCCACCGAATTCGATGAACAAGGTCACGACATCGCGCACCTGAGAGAAGCCAAGCCGGTTCGCGGCTTCGACGACGGCGAAGAGCATAGCGAAGAACATAATCAACCGTGCCACCAGCACCGAGGGCTGCAACATCCCGGTAAACACGTGGCCTACGCCAAGCAAGCCAGGCAGCGTGTCGGCGCCTGCAGTCCTAAGGACCTTCTGCGCGAGTGCGGCAAGAAAGCGTGCCACGTAAAACGTGACAATCAAGATGACGAAAGCGGCGATCAGGTCTGGAATGGCGCCAAAAAACTGGTTGAGCATATCGGTCGCCGGGCGCGAGATCGCATCGATGCGCAGCGCGTCGAGCGCGGAGATCAGCGTCGGTACAAACACGAACAGGTAGACCAGGGTCCCCGCCAGATTCGCCAGCTTGACGGGCGTCGGGCTCCCGACCTCCTGCGGGAGGCGGTCCGCGCCAGCCGCATTGAGCAGGTTCGTGACGAGGCCACGCAGCACGCGCGCGACGATCCAGCCGACAAAGCCGATCACGATCGCGGCGAACAGGTTCGGGACGATGTCCAGCAGCCTGTTTATCATGCCCTGCACAGGGGCAAGCAAGCCGGACAGCGCGAACGCAGACAGGATCGCCGGCAGAAACATCAGGATGACCAGCCAGAACAGGACATCGCACAGGTAGCCGCTGGTTGGCTTCACGTCCGCGTTCGCGGACAGCCTTTCGTCGAACTTTCCGGCCTTGAGCGCGCGGCGTGCGAGACTGCGCAACACCAGCGCAATCAGCCAGGCGACGAGCGTCAAGACGGCGCCCCCAATCAGGTTAGGCAGATAGTCCACGATCTGCGCGAGGAGCTGGGAGAGCGGACCGGAGACGGAGTAGAGATTCAGAACATTAAAGACGCCGACTGCGGTGACCAGCAGCACCAGCCAAAACAAGCCGCCCGCAATCAGTTGTTCGACGAATGCGCCTTGCCCCGCGTTTTCTGCAATGCGCTCGTCGATTTTCAGCATAGCGAGCAATTTGCGCACGCCCGCACGCACCAGCACGGCGATCAACCAGCCCACAATCAGGATGCCGATGGCGGCCGCGATCCGCGGTAGATACGCCCCGAGCGAGGCGGGAAAGGCCATAGCGAAGTTGGATGGTTCCATTTTTCTTTCTCTTGGAGTGGCAAAACCCGATGAAAAGACCGCACGCATTCGGCCTGGCTGGCCGAAGCGGTCGACTATTTGGCGTAGATACACGCCCGACCTGAAAAACACGACGACATGAACGTCTTGCAATTCGTTTGCGGCTTTCCGTACAAGTCCACTTTGATTTAATTATTGAGCCATTCGCTGACCTGAAGAATCCCGGTGCACTCCGATTCTGAATATCAGTTTATGCTATCTCTCAGTTTACCTAGCTATCGATCTGGGTATGACTTCCGTCAACCGATAGTAGGAATCGGAAATGGACGGGTGGCAACTTTGAGGGAAATCGCTATCTTTTGTAGGCAGAGGAGCCCGTCCACCAAGCTGCCGGCATTCGCAGAATGTTCATTTAATCCCGACGAACGTGATGAGGCCTCGCGATGGTTGAAGGCAAAATCGTGCAATGCATCGGCGCGGTGATCGACGTGCAGTTCCCGACTGGGGAAATTCCCAAGGTCTATGACGCGCTCGTGCTGGAAGGCTCGGATCTGACGCTCGAGGTCCAGCAGCAGTTAGGCGACGGCGTGGTCCGCACCATCTGTCTGGGTTCGTCGGACGGCCTGCGCCGGGGCTTGATCGTGAAGAACACCGGTCGCCCGATCTCGGTGCCCGTCGGGAAGGCGACCCTCGGCCGCATCATGGACGTGCTAGGCCGTCCGATTGATGAAGCAGGGCCGATCGACAGCGAGCACACGCGTTCGATCCACCAGAAGGCTCCGCCGTTCGAGGAGCTGTCACCGTCTACGGAACTGCTCGAAACCGGCATCAAGGTTATCGATCTGATCTGCCCGTTCGCCAAGGGCGGCAAGGTCGGCCTGTTCGGTGGCGCCGGCGTGGGCAAGACCGTCAACATGATGGAACTGATCAACAACATCGCGAAGGAGCACGGTGGTTACTCCGTGTTCGCCGGTGTGGGCGAGCGTACCCGTGAAGGGAACGACTTCTATCACGAGATGAAGGACTCGAACGTTCTCGACAAGGTGACGCTGGTGTACGGCCAGATGAACGAGCCGCCGGGCAACCGTCTGCGTGTCGCGCTGACTGGCCTGACGATCGCGGAGTATTTCCGTGACGAAGGGCTCGACGTGCTGTTCTTCGTCGACAACATCTACCGTTTCACGCTGGCAGGCACGGAAGTGTCGGCACTGCTCGGCCGGATGCCGTCGGCCGTGGGCTATCAGCCGACGCTGGCTGAAGAAATGGGTAAGCTGCAAGAGCGTATTACGTCGACCAAGACCGGCTCGATTACGTCGGTTCAGGCCGTGTACGTCCCTGCGGATGACTTGACCGACCCGTCGCCGGCTACGACGTTCGGCCACCTGGACGCAACCGTCGTGCTGTCGCGTGACATCGCTTCGCTGGGTATCTACCCGGCAGTGGACCCGCTCGATTCGACCTCGCGTCAGATCGACCCGAACGTGATTGGTCAAGAGCACTACTCGATCACACGCAGCGTGCAGCAAACGCTGCAGCGCTACAAGGAACTGCGCGACATTATCGCGATTCTGGGTATGGATGAGCTGGCGCCGGAAGACAAGCTCGCCGTGGCGCGCGCGCGTAAGATCCAGCGTTTCCTGTCGCAGCCGTTCCACGTCGCGGAAATATTCACGGGCGCGCCCGGCAAATATGTCTCGCTGAAGGAAACGATCCGCGGCTTCAAGATGATCGTCGATGGCGAGTGCGATAGCCTGCCGGAACAAGCGTTCTACATGGTCGGCACGATCGACGAGGCCTTCGAAAAGGCCAAGAAGATGCAGTAAATCAGCGCGTCGTTCCGCGCTGATTCTGCTTGCCTTATTCTGCCTGCGTGAGCGACACCGACGCTTCGCTCGTCAGCATCAGGAATGTCAGTGTCTCGCACAGATAGAGGCGCACGACGGTATCGGTATGGCTCACGTAGCCGATCGACAGCTCTTCGCCAATGTGTAACTCGAAGTCGCCGCCGCGCATGGAGACCACGCTGCCGCCTGTGAGCGCGGGCGCCCAGATGATGTCGCCATTCACGATCCGCTTGATGTGCTCGAGCACCGGATAACCCTGATCGCGTGCCTCGCCGAGCGCCGTGTACGCATCGGCGCCGAGCAGCACGGAGTAGGGCCCGTCGACGCCGGCCAGCCGCAGCTCTTCGAGCGCGTTACTAATCGTGGTCGGATAATCGCTGACGTCAGCCGGCAGCGCGAGCGGCGGATTCGACGAGCCTTCGCGAATCCCGCCAATGCCCGCAGCCTTGTATCCATCGAAGATCGCACGATCTTCGGCATAGGCGAGCTGCTTGGCTGCTTCCTTGGCGGGCTGCCAGTCCGCATCTTTCGCGCCGCGCACGACACTGTCGATCGCTTCGCGTTGCAGTTCGAACGGCACGGTCAACTGGACGAGGCTCTTGACCTCCGCCAGTTTCGCCACGACGCCCTCCTGCGGCGCGGCGATCGCGATCTGGTGCCCCGTGCCGACGCCGGACAGTTCCGTTCCGCCAGGACCCTTGACGTCAACCACACGACGGCCGGCGACGCTGCGCTTGAACGTGCGCGCCACTTCGTCTTCGATCTGCGACCAGGCGGCGCGGGAGATGGGGGCAAGCTCGCGATGCAAATTATTCATGTTGGGCGATTCCCTTGAGAGAGCCAATATTCAGCGAGCCGTCGTGACGCGGCTCGGTGGACGAAGACGATTCGGAGCGCTGCTCCACTGCTGTGGCAGCCGCTTGCGGATCGCGATCCGCGAGCGCTTCGAGCAAGCTGGCCGACGGGACAAAGAAGAGGCAGCCCGTGACCGCGCGGCTGTAGTCGAGCAGCCGGTCGTAGTTGCCCGGTGGCCGCCCGACGAACATGTTCTCCATCATCTGCTCGATCGGCGCGGGCGAACGGGCATAGCCGATGAAGAAGGTGCCGAACTCGCCCATGCCGGGGCGGCCGAATGGCATGTTGTCACGGAGGATTTTCACTTCCTCGCCGTTCTCGGTGAGCGTGGTGAGCGAGCTGTGCGAACACGACGGTTTGACCGCTGCGTCGAGCTCGATGTCGGCCAGCTTCGTGCGCCCGATAATGCGCTCCTGGGTCTCGACGGAAAGCGCGTTCCAGCCGGTCATGTCGTGCAGGTATTTCTGCACGATGACATAGCTGCCGGCCTCGAACGCCGCATCCTCGTCGCCGATGCGGGTGAAATCGACGGCCTCACGCCCCACCGGATTCTCGGTGCCGTCGACGAAGCCCACCATGCTGCGCAGATCGAAGTTGCGAAAGCCATGCACTTCGTCGACCACCGAGACCGCGTCGCCGAGCCGTCCGATTAGCTGCGTGGCGAGCTCGAAGCAAAGGTCCATCTGATCCGCGCGAATATGCAGCAGGAGATCGCCTGGCGTGCTCACGGCGCGGCGTTCGCCCTCGCCGAATTCGCGAAACGGGTGCAGACCCGCCGGGCGCGGGGCGCCGAACAGGGTGTCCCACACATCGGAGCCGAAGCCGACAACGCAGGACAGGTTGCCGGAGGGGACGCGCTTGCCGACCGCACGCACCAGGGCGGCAACGTCCGAGCACCACTCGCGCACTTTTTCGGCTGGGTCGTGGCCACTCGCAACAGTCGCGACGATGAAGATCGCGCTACGCGTAATGTCATTACAGACGGCTTGCGATTCCGGGGTGTCAGGGATGTCTTTAGGCATCGAATTGAGTTTGGATAAACCGTGACTGATTTCGGGAGTGGAACGTTAGAGGCGCGCAATGACATATGACATATGACATTGTTGACGTTCACTGCGTCCGGAGATGTTATACCGCCAGGGCATTTTATGGAAACCGCGCCGCTCTCTCGATACTTAATATCGGGTTTTGCGGCTTTTTATTCTCCTGTCACATCGTTACCATCCGTTTACCCAGCGGCCGCCCCGCCTGATTTTCCTCACACTGGGAGCGAGAGCATGGAAGAATGGCTTGATCGGTATCACGCGTCGACGTTCGAATTACGCGAGATCGGCGTAAAGGCCGGTGCGGCACTGTGAATCTGCTCGAAGCCATGCGCATCTACGTCAGGGTGGTCGAGCGTGGGAGCATCTCCGGCGCGGCAAGGGACCTCAATATCGGGCAGCCGGCCGCAAGCGAACGCATCGAGCGGCTTGAAAAATACCTTGGCTGCCGGCTTCTGCGCCGGAGTGCACGCGCGTTCAATCGCACGCCAGAAGGCGTCACTTTCTACGAGTGCAGCAAGCGGATTCTGCACGCCGTGGAACAGGCGGTCGCTGAAGTGTCGAATGACGAGCAGAACCTCAAGGGAACGGTTCGCATGGCGGCCCCTCACTGCTTTGGCGAGACGGTCGTACCGGAGGCGTTGAAGCGGGTGCACGCAACCTGGCCACAAGTGGATCTGGAACTGGTCCTGAACGACCGGGTCGTCGACCTCGTGACGGAAGGCGTGGACATTTCGTTTCGTCTTGGGCCGCTCGGAGAAGGGGCATTCGTGGCTCGCCAGCTCGGTCAGGTCGGGCGTGTTCTCGTTGCCGCGCCTGGCTATCTGAGCCAGCACGGTCCGATCACTGAACCGTCCGAGCTGGTCAACCATCCGTTCATCCGGGTCCAGGGCATGTTCGGCACGGACCAGTTGCCGCTCAGACGCATGGCGACCGTCGTGGAGAACGCGCCGATTCGTACCGCGATCAAGACCAGTCATTGGCGGCCCATGTATGAAATGATCCTCTCGGGCGTCGGCATCGGGGTACTGGAAGAACCGGCGTGCGTCGCCGCGCTCGCCCAGGGCAGGCTGGTCCAGATCATGCCGGGTTTCGACCTGCCGCAATTCGAATTGAATCTCCTGAGCCAGACACAACGGCAGATACCCACACGGGTACGGATGATTGTGACGATGCTAAACCGGTGCATGCCGGACATTCTCGGCAGAACGCGCGCGGAGGTCGATTCTCACGTCGACCGATACCATGAATCGGAAATAAAAAAATGGCGCGCGCTTCGAAAATCACTATCTTTGATAGACAACGTTACCGATACGAGGAGCTATCAAATGGCGCAGGAGTTGATCGTCGCGGTTTTCGACAGCGTTGACGTCGCTGAACGAGCAGGTCGGGATTTCAGGAACTTTGAGGAAAAAGACCTTGGTTTCAAAGTCGAGAGCGGTGTGCTGGTTCAAAAGGACGCCACGGGCAATCTGATCTTGCTCGACAAGCAAACTCGACCGTTTTGGGGGACAGTGATCGGCGCGTTGACGGGCGGTTTGATCGGCATGCTTGGCGGTCCGGTAGGGGCGGCACTGGGCTTCACGATAGGGGCAAGCGGTGGGCTGGCTGAGCATGCGATCAAGGATACGCTCGACAGCGAACTGGTCGACGCGATATCCAGCAAGCTCAGCCCCGGTAGCGTGGCGTTCATCCTCGAGGCGCAGGAAGCGTCACCGTTTGAAGTGGATAATATTGTGCTCGGCTATGGCGGACACGTATTTCGCAAACCGTTTCCCTGATCGCGAGCACAGAGCGCGTGAATGCGCGTCGAGGTAGACTTCAGTGCAAGCCAAACGGATGCCACGTAACGGTCCGCTGACGACGGTGAGGCTGGCATCCGTGCTGGATGGTTCGGTCCCACCGTTGCCGTGAGCATTGTTCAGGAGTAACCGACCATGACCCTGCCTAGCCAAGAAGACATCACGCGTCAAGCGATTGAAGGGTTCTATCGCGCCATCGAGCAGCGAGACGTCGCGTTGTTACGAACGGTCGTCACCCCCGATTGGGAATATATTCCGGAGCCTCCCGGGGCAGCGCCGGGACCCGACCAGATGATTGCAATATTCGCGAACATCGCCACAGCGCTGCCGGATATGAAAATCACCATTCTCGACGTGCTGACTCATGGAGACCGGGTGGGCGTTCGCGCGGAGATTAGTGGTACTCAAACCGGGGTGCTACTTGGCATTGCGGCAAGTTCCAAACACATCAGTTTCGCGATTCATTCTTTCCACCAGATGCGCGGAAGTTTGATTGAGAAGACGTGGCACCTCGAGGACTGGCTATCGGCGTTCCGACAAATTGGACAGTTACCCCCAACGCTTGAACGGCCTTGAATGACGCCCGGACGCAAAGGCGTGAGGGAAAACGTTCAGGCTAGTGATGCATGGCTGCAGCGACTAGAAGATGAAACGGCAGCACGAGGAGTGCCGTCCCGGCGACGCCGAGCACCCACAATCCAACAAACCATAGCAGGCCTCGGCCAAACGTCTTACGGGTATCGCGGCTTACGTCATGGCTGACTTGTGACATGGCATTCCTCACTATCTTTCGCCGATTGTTGGGTTCATTCTAGGCGATTGGATTGCCTGAATCTATCTAAAAGAAAACGAGCGAGGCGCGCCGAAGGATCAACCTTCAGCGCGCCTCGCTCCGCTTTAGATGCTTTGGCGTTCGGGATGTTTCATCCGCTCCAGACGCTTCAGAACCGGTGTTGAATCCCCGCCGTCACGCCCGTTTGCGTATCCGCCGCGCCGGTCAGATCACGCGACAGGCTGACCGCATTGTCATGCTTGGCCATCGCATAACCGCCCGCCATATACAGCACTGTCCGCTTCGACAGCGCGTACTGTGCGCGCAGCGAGAACAGCGTCGGATCGGCGTCGCTCGCGTCCTTGATGTCCTGATGGTAGACGGCGCCAAACAGCGAGAAGAACGGCGTCACGTCGTATTGACCGCCGAGCCAGTACATATCGCTGCGCAACGTCGGCGCGGCGGTGTGGAAGGTGCGCCGATAGTTGCGATACCCGGCCATCGCCTTCACCGTGCCGAAGTCGTAGCTCAAGCCTGCGTGAATGCCTTGAATGTAGTTGGTGGTATCCGCGGGCGTCACGCTGTCGTTGGCGCCGTTCTGCCGGTCGAACGTCGCGACGACGGCGAACGGACCGTTCTCGTAGCCCAGACCGACGTCGTACTTGGAGCTCGACTTCATGCTGCCCGGCACGTTGCCGAAACCGTACATGGCGCCGAGCTTGAAGCCGGAGAATGTGCCGTCATAGCGCACGGCGTTAGACGAACGCGAGAACAGACCGTCCTTGCGCCCCCCCGTCGCGGTGGATGACGTCGCCCACGAGTAGTTCGGCGCGTAACCCATCGGGTCGAACTGCAGCATGTAATCGTAGGTGGTCGTGAAATTGCGACCGAGCGTGATTTGCCCGAAGCGGTTTTTCAGGCCGATCGTGGCGCGGCGATCGAAGATCGCGCCGGTGCTGTCGTCGAACTGGCCGTTCGCGATGTTGATACCGCTCTCCAACTGGAAGATGGCCTTCAGTCCGCCGCCAAGGTCCTCGACACCACGCAGGCCCCAGCGCGACGTGTTCTTGCCGCCCGAGACGAGACGCGTGGCGCTGCCGTCCTTGCTCGCGTGATTCACGTATTCGATGCCTGCATCGACAATGCCGTACAAGGTCACGCTCGATTGCGCATGCGCCGTTGCTGCAAATCCGGCGAGGCCGGCGCACGTTATGCCAAGGGTTGCCTTTGTCATACTCCGCTTCATCAACAGTCTCCTGTAGTTGGTTTTTTTACTTCGGTGGGGGATACGGTGCTGCGCGGTCCATCGACGCGTGTCAGCTCGCCTGTGCGAAGGCCCAGCAGTCGTTGGCGGGAAATTCGATCCAGTGACGGCCGGCCGCGCGCGGCACGTGGCCGAAGGCACGCAGGCGCAGATCGCCGCAATGGAACAGGTATTCCCAGCGGTCGCCGAGGTACATCGACGTGATGAGCTCGGCCTGGAGGCGGTTGGCGCCCGGACCATCGGCGACCTGAACGCGCTCGAGGCGAATCACGGCCTGCGCGTTTTGCCCGGTGGTGAGCGCTTCGCGCGCCTGGGCTTGCAACTGCCAGCCGTCGCCGGCCAGCGTCACGCGTTCGCCGTCGACCGCGGCAACGCGCGCGTCGATCCGGTTATTGCTGCCCATGAATTCGGCGGTGTAAAGCGAGCGGGGCGCGCCATAGAGTTCGGCGGGCGTGCCTTCCTGTTCGATGCGGCCGTTGCGCAATAGCAGGATGCGGTCGGACATCGCCATCGCTTCGGTCTGGTCGTGCGTGACGCACAACGCGGACAGGCCCAGCGAAACGATCAGTTCGCGCAACCAGGCGCGCGCTTCCTCACGCAGCTTGGCGTCGAGATTCGACAGCGGTTCGTCGAGCAGAATCACGGGCGGGTTGTAGACCAGCGCCCGCGCGATCGCCACGCGCTGTTGCTGGCCGCCGGAAAGCTGATACGGGTAGCGCGCGGCGAGATGGCCGAGGCCGAGCTGGTCGAGCGCGGACTGTACGCGTTTCTTTTGCTCAGCGGCCGACACGCGCCGCAACTTCAATCCATAACCGACGTTGTCCGCCACGGTGCGATGCGGCCATAGCGCATACGACTGAAACACGAGGCCGAGCGAACGTTGCTCGACTGGCAGATCGACTTGGGCCGCGCCGTCGAAGAACACCTTGCCGTCGAGTTCGATACGGCCCGACGAAGGTTGCTCGAGTCCCGCGACGGCGCGCAGCAGCGTGGTCTTGCCGCTTCCCGATGCGCCCAGCAGGCACACCACTTCGCCGGGGTTCAGTTCGAACGACACGCCCTTAAGAATCGGGTTGTCGCCATAGCTGAGAAACAGGTTGTCGACCGAGAGCTTATCCATGCAATTTCACTCCGAAGCGCAGAGCGACGCCGAGTCCGACGCCGACCATCGCGATGTTGATGACAGAAAGCGCCGCGACCTGATCGACTGCGCCGGTCGCCCACAGCGACACCAGCAGCGCGCCAATCACTTCCGTGCCGGGCGAGAGGAGATAGACGGCGGTCGAGTATTCGCGCTCGAAGATCATGAAGATCAGAAGCCATGCCGCGAGCAGGCCGAAACGCACGAGCGGCAGCGTCACGTCGAGACTGACGCGTGCGCGGGTGGCGCCGACGCTGCGTCCTGCTTCTTCGAGTTCCGGCCCGACTTGCAGCAGCGCGCTTTGAATCAGGCGCATGCCGTACGCGAGCCACACGACCGTGTACGCGATCCAGATGCTCCACATGGAGTTCTTCAGTTCCTTCAGGCCCGGCACGAACAGAAAGATCCACAGGAACGCGAGACCGGCGAGCAGGCCGGGCACCGCGCGCGGCAGCAGCACGAGGTAGTCGAGCAGGCGCGTCGCCCAGTCGTTGCGGCGATGGCCGGCAAAGGCGACCAGCGAATAGAAACCCACGGCAAGTGCGCCACCGATCACGCCGATGCCGAGCGTGTTGAGAATCGCGCGGACCAGGTTGTCCTGTTCGAACAGTTCGGTGAAGTTGGCGAGCGTCAGCACTTCGGCCAGATTCACGCCTTCGCCCCAGTTGGTGACGAACGCGCGCAGCGTGATGCCGGAGAGCGGCACGAACACCGTCAGCAGCAGCCACAGCGCGACGATCGCCAGCGCAACCCAACGCCATGCGCCGAGCGGCAGCACGGTTTGACGTCCCGCTTTACCCTTGACCGTGACGAAGCGGTTTGCGCTCTTCAGCAAGCGCCGTTGTAGCAGCACGAGCGGGAACGTAATCGCGACGATGCACACGGCGACCGCGGCCATCAGGTGATACGAGGGCACGCCGAGCTTATTCGTGAGCTTGTACAGATACGTCGCCAGCACGAGGTGTCCTTCAGGGTCGCCAAGGACGAGCGGCAGGCCGAACACTTCGAAGCCGAGGAAGAACACCAGCACGCCGGCGAACAGCAACGCGGGCAGCGTCATCGGCAGGCTCACGTCGAGTGCGACACGGAACGGCCGCGCACCGGCGACGCGCGCCGCTTCTTCGACGTCCGAGCCGAGATTGCGCAGCGCCGCCGACGAATACAGGTACACGTGCGGCACATGCGTGAGTCCGACGATGATCGTGATCGCGAGAATCGAATACACGCTCCATGGCGCTTCGGCGGCGCCGAACAATGCTTTCCACCAGACCGAATAGAAGCCGACCGGTCCGGCCGCGACCACATAGCCGAAGGCGAGCACCATCGGCGAAACGAATACGGGGGTGAGCAGCAGCGGTTCGAGCCAACGGCGGCCGGGCAGGTCGGTGCGCACCATCAGGAACGCGAGAATGCCGCCGAGCGGGATCGAGATGAACAGCATCCCGCCCGCGATGATGAAAGAGTTCTTCAGCGCGGACCAGAAGTCGGGGTCGCTGAAAATGAATTCGAAACCGGCAAGACCGAGCGTGCGTTTGGCGTCGAAGAACGGCGCATTCAGCACGCTCTGGAACAGAATGAAACCGAGCGGCAGCGCCACCGCGACGCTCAGCACCGCGACGACGAGCCAGCGCAGCAGCCCCGCAAACGGCTGTAGCCCGCCGCGCGGCAGCGCGCCTATCGTGCCGCCGTCGGCCGCGCGGGGTGGTGCATCGCGGTGTCCGGTTGCGCTAGTGGAAAGCATGAGTGTCCCCCTGCAGCGTGAAAGCCGCATATCGACAGGTAGTGAAGGAAGGCGTGGCGTCCGCGCGTTTCAGCGCCGACGCCATCCAATCAGTCGAGGCTTAGCGCTTGATCGACTGTTGCCATTGCTTGAGGAATTCAAGCCGCTTGGACTGGTCGAGATAGACCAGCAGGCCGGCGCCGATCGGGATCGGCTTGAGTGAGTCGCCGAGCTGCTTCGTCAGACCGGCCATCGACGTTTCGCCGTCGACGTCAGCGCGAATCGAGAACAGGCTCGCCTGGTTCGCGAGCAAGGTTTGACCGCGTTGCGACAGCAGATAATCGACCCACAGCTTCGCGGCGTTCGGGCTTTGCGCTTTCTTCGAAATCGTCACGAGGCGGCTGACCACCAGGGTGTAGTCCTTCGGATAGACATAGCCGATCGACGGGTCTTTCTTCGCTTTGGTGAGCGCGTACGAACCGAGAATGTTGTAGCCGATCAGGTTTTCACCCGAAGAAATGCGCTCCATCATCGCGCCAGTACTCGATTGCAGCTTGGGACCAGTGGCGCCCATGGCTTTCACGAGGTCCCACGTCACTTGCGGATTGACGCGCACGTCTTGCGTCAGATAGTTGAAGCCGACGCCGGACTTTTCGATGTCGTACGTGGTGACTTTGCCCTTGAACTGATCCGGTTTGCTTTGCAGCAGCTTGATCAGATCGGCGCGGGTTTGCGGCACTTCGCCTGCGGGCAAGAGGCGCTTGTTGTAGACGATCGCAAGCGGCTCATACGTGGTGCCGTACGCCTGCTTCTGGTACTGCGCCCACTGCGGCAACTGCTTCGCTTCGGGCGATTCGTAGCTGGCCATCAGACCGTCGTTGACGAGTTTGATCTGCAAGTCCATCGCCGAGCTCCACAGCACGTCGGCGCTGGTGCTGCTGGCCGCGTTTTCGCTGATGTAGCGGTTGTACAGCTCGGTGCTGTTCATGTCGTTATATTCGATCTTGATGCCGTACAAGCTTTCAAAATCCTTGATGAGCGGACGTACGAGGGCGGTGTCCGTGACCGAGTACACGATCAGCTTGCCTTCCTTCTTTGCCCCGTCGACGGTGACCTGGTAGTCGCTGGGATAACCGGCAGGAAAGGCTGCCCATGCGGAGTTTGCGGCGAATGCAACGGCTGCGGCGAGATACTTCAAAGAGATGTGCACGTCTTCCTCCAGAAAACATTGTGTTTGTTTTGTGTAGGCGAATGTTAAGAGATGATAGCTTTCTGAATGCTTTCAGTTTTCGAAAGAAATGCGTCACAAGGGTCGAATTCGCCTCATGGATTTCCCTGGGATTCTGGTTATGCGCGTGCTGCTCGTCGAAGACAATCCAATCCTTTCCCGCTCGCTAACCGGTGCGTTGACCAGCGCGAAACTCACCGTCGATTGCATGCATGACGGCGAGTCCGCCGACCATGTCGCACGGGTGCATGGCGCGCTGATTGCGTTGAGCGATGCGCCCGGCGGCGGGCTCGTGGTTAGCGTGCAATGTCCGGCGTTAAAGGCCGCGTGACGATCGTGCCGTGGTAGCGCGTCAGTCGCGATCGAGATCGTTTTTCAGCATGTCGAGCCGGGTCTGGCCGTCGGTGGTGAAGTGCGTGCCGAAACGCACCAGCCCCTCCTGATGCAGATGGCAAACCATCGTAAAACTCAACAGCATGCCCGGGTCCGTTTCCCAGATGTCGATGTCGATCGCCCTCACGCGCGGCTCGTACTTGAGCACCGTCGCTTCGATCGCATGCCTGAGTTTGTGGGCGGACGAGGGCAGGTGGCGATAGATTTCCGATAGGTCGTCCAGACCATAATCGGGCAGGTGCGCAAGCCCGTTGCGTCGGCTGTTCAGGATGCGCTGGATGTTGTCCTGCACCGAGAGGAGGGTTTGCGTTGCGGCGTCGTAGCCATCGATCCGCGCCCCGTTCGCGAAATGTCCTGTCACCGCTTCAAACAGGCCGGGTCCGCCGCGTGTCATGCCGTCACCTCGGCAGGCGACTCGTCGAACTCGACACCGATGCCGTCTTTATCCGAGTACGCGAGGCGGATCTGGAACGGCGGCTTGCCCGGGCGCGTCGTCGCCTGCGTGTGCTGCGCAGCGATGCGTTCGAGCAGTTCGCGCGACAGCACCGGCAGGATCTGCTGGTCGAGCAGGCTATCGATGTTGCGCGCACCGGAGTCGGGCAGCAGGCAGGCGCGCACGAGTTCAGCGACCAGGGCGTCGTCGCAAGTGAGCGGCACGCCGAAACGCTTATCGATACGTTGGGCGACGTTGTCGAGTTTTATCCGCACGATTTTCGCCAGCGCATCGGCGGACAACTGCCGGTAGACGACCGTTTGGAAGCGGGCCAGCAACGCGGGCTGGAAGTGCTCGACAAGCAATGGGCGGATCGCTTCCATCAGCATGGCGGTGCTCACTTCGCCGCCAGCTTCGGCTACCGCTTCAGTGGCGGCCATGATCTGTTCGCTGCCGAGATTGGATGTCATCACAATGACGGTGTTGCGGAAGTCGATCACACGACCTTCGCCGTCGCGCATGAAGCCCCGGTCGAACACCTGGTAAAACAGGTTCAGCACGTCGCGGTGGGCCTTTTCAACCTCGTCGAGCAGGATCACGCTATAGGGGCGCTGACGTACCGCTTCAGTCAGCACGCCACCCTGGCCGTAGCCGACATAGCCCGGCGGCGACCCTTTCAGTTGCGATACCGTGTGCGCTTCCTGATACTCGGACAGGTTGATCGTGACGAGCGCGCGTTCCCCGCCGAACATCAGATCGGCCAGCGCACGGGCCGTCTCGGTCTTGCCGACCCCAGACGGACCCGCCAGCAAGAATACGCCGAGCGGGGCTTCGTCGGATTTCAGGCCGGCCTTCGACGCGCGCAGGCTTTGACTCACGGCTGCGAGCGCATCGTCCTGCCCAACCACGACCTGCCCGAGTCGCATTTCCAGATCGAGCAGGGCCGCCAGCTCATCCTCAAGCAGGCTGCCCACTGGCACGCCGGTCCAGTCGGCGATGACGCGTGCGATCGCGGCATCGTCGACTTCCGCCTGGATCAGGGCGTCGGTGCCATGTCTGGCAAGTTTGTCGTGTGCGGTCCTGATCTCGTGCTGAAGATCGCGGCGTTCCGATTCGTCCGTCGCCGCTTGCCAACGCTTGCGCAGCGCGACGAGAGCCGTAACGGCTTCTTTCTGGCTGGCATACGCCCCTTTCAGCGCATGAAGATCGCGCGCAAGCAGGATGAGGCGCGCATCGATGGCCGCCAGCCGCTCTCCAACATCGGCCGACGTCGCGCCCTGGTCCTCGAATAGCGCCGTGCGTTCGACGTCGAGCGCGGCCCGTTCTGCATGACAGGCGGACATCGCGACTGGCGTCGCGTCCGTGCTCATGCGGACACGGGCGGCCGCCGTGTCGAGGAGGTCGACGGCCTTGTCGGGCAACTGGCGTCCCGTCAGATAGCGGCGCGACAGACGCACGGCCGCCCCGATTGCGGCATCGGTGATGTGCACGCCGTGGTGTCGAGCGTAGCGGTCCTTCAGGCCACGCAGCATCAGACACGCGTTGTCGTCATCGGGCTCGTCGACCTTGACCATCTGGAAGCGGCGTTCGAGCGCGGCATCCCGTTCAAAGTACTGCTTGTATTCGGACCAGGTGGTCGCGGCGATCGTGCGCAACTCGCCGCGCGCAAGCGCGGGCTTGAGCAGATTCGCCGCGTCGGCGCCCCCCGCGGTATTGCCTGCGCCGATGAGCGTGTGCGCTTCGTCGATGAACAGCAGGATCGGTGTAGGTGACTGCTGGACGGCCTCGATCACGTTCTTCAGGCGCTGTTCGAATTCTCCTTTCACCCCGGCGCCGGCCTGCAGCAGACCAAGATCGAGCGTGAGGACGCTGACGTCGCGGATGACCGCGGGCACATCCCCTTCGGCAATCTTCAGCGCGAGACCTTCGACCAGCGCAGTCTTGCCGACACCGGGATCGCCAACGAGGATCGGATTGTTCTTGCGCCGGCGAGCGAGGATATCGACCATCTGCCGGATCTCGACATCACGGCCAAACACCGGGTCGATCTTGCCTTCGCGCGCTTGGTGGGTGATGTCGATGGTGAAGCGCTTAAGCGCTTCCGACGCCGGTTGCGCGAGTCCGTTTGCCCGGCTAGCCCTTGCGGACGGTTCGCGTTTCGGTTCACCTGGGGCAACGTGTTCGCCGGAGCGTGCAGTAGTGCGGTCCTGCGCATCGACCTCGACGCTTGGCGCTTCGACGGAAGTCCGGTTGAGCTCAGGCGCGAGGCGCTCGATCTGGGTGGCGGATACGGAGAGCAAAGCCCATGCCTCGGGCGCACGTAGCAGATGCGGCGCATCGGTGAGCGCGGCCAGCAGGTGCGCGGAACGGATCGAAGGCGATCCTTCTTCGAGCGAGGCGCGTATCCACGCGGCTTCGATCAGTTGCCCAAGCCGGTGGGACAGCCCGGGTTTTCCGCGCAGTTCATGCGGCAGCCGGTCGATCGCGCCAAGCAGGCCGTTCCAGATGCTGTCGACGTTGAGTTCATAACGGCGCACGATTGCAACCAGATCTCCATCACCCAGCTCAAGGAGTTTGATCAGCCAGTGCTCGATCTCGATGTCCCGGTGAGCCCGGGTTTCGCAGAGACTCGCCGCGTCGGCGAGGGCTTGCGCGCAGTGATCGTTGAGCCGGCGCAGGAAGGGGGAAAGGTCGCGGTTGGTCATGGCGGCAAGCGGCTGAAAAAAGCGCGGGTCCGCATGAGGCGGACCGGAAAAATGGCTGACGCCCGACTAATGAGGAATCGGAAGGGGGGATGCCAGCCTCGGCGTGACGCGCTCCTACGAGCGTTCGTTCCAGCTGTCGGCGTGGATGATGTTGCCATCCTTGTACGACCAGGTGATCTTCTCGTAGCGCAGTTCGACGTCTTCGAGGTGGTTGTGCTTCTCGAATGCCGGATTCTTGATGTCGAGCATCTTCGGGTTGACCGCCACGACCTTCACGTTGTCGAGCTTGGTGTTGAAGTATTCCTTCTCCTTGCCCGCGTCGTCGATCTTGTACCACTTGATTTCGATCGACTTGAGGGTCTGGCCGCTCGTCACCGCCTTGTACAGGTATGGCGTCGACGCGTCAGTTTCCTTTGTGAAGGTGATCGGCAGGTGCACGCGCGTGCCGGTGAGCTTGCCGGTATTGGAATCGGTCGGAATGCTCACGCCGTGATCGAGCGCGACGACTTCAACGCTGCCTTCGCGGCCCTGGACGGTAACCGAGCCCTTGATGTCAGCGCCGCCATCGTCCTTGATCCACATGTATGCGGGAATTGCCATTGCATTACTCCTTCTATGAGCAGGCCGGATGGCCTTGGTTGGTTGAACCGCTGTTATTGCTGTCGCTGCTGTTCAGGCTCACGTGACGTGTGTCCCTGCAGTCGGGAACCAGCGTGATCTCGACCCGCCGGTTCGCCGCGCGTCCTGCGTCAGTGTCGTTTGAGGTCTTGGGACGCGTGTCGCCATACCCCTGGATCGCGAATTGCGTCAGCGCAATCCCCGACGCGTCCGCGAGCCAGTTGCGCACGGATGCGGCGCGCGCCTCGGACAGTTTCAGATTGCTGGCTGGATTGCCAATGGAGTCGGTATGTCCGGCAATCAGCACACGCCTGTCGGCATGTACCTTGATCATGTCCAGTGCGCCGATGAGCGCGCGGTTCGAGCCGGGATTCAGGACTGCGCTACCCGAGCGGAACAACGACATGCTGTCCAGTTCGATCGTGGACGGCGACGCCGGCGGTGGTGGCGGCTGATAGCTGGCAATCAGATCGTTGGCGGGCGGCAGCAACGGGGCGCCCCGGTAGAAGCCCAATCCCAGCCGCGGCGGCACGCCGGAGCGGGCGTAGCGTTCGAGTTCGTCGCGATCGCGCTTGACCGCCTTCAGTGCGTCGATCCGGGCCGCGTCCTGGGTCGGTGCGATGGCTTTATAGCGGGCCATGTCGCCCACCACGCGCTCGACCAGCGCGCGATTTTGCCAGGCCGATGCGGCGGCCGCGGCGCAAAAGCATGCCGCGAGCCACACGAATGCATGCGCGAGAGCACGTGGCAACGCGCGCCGTACCGGCTGAGGTGGGATCCCGCGAATCAGCGGGTCCGGTAGCGGGCAGTGAAGTCGGTTTGGCGCCTGTGATGCATTGGGCGTTGCTGCGCTATAGGCACTCGGGAGAGGCAGTTCGGTGATACGTGCGACAAACTGGCCATACAACGAGTCCACGGCAGGACGGCCCTCGATCGCCGTTACGCCAAACGCCACAGCCAGGAGCGGCGGGGCACCACGTTGAGTATCGACGAGCGCAGGCAGCACCGCTTCAGTTGCCCAGCGCGTGAATGCGTCGAGTCGGGCCGCACGATGAGCTCGCGATCGGCGCTCGTCCGCAATCTCCGGGCTGGACACGCGTGTGTACCGCGCGAGTCGCGCTGCAATGAGGGCTGGCAGATCGCCTGGCTGCAACAGGTCCGCTCCAGACACACCGAACCACGGGCATTCGTCAGGGGTTCCATCGATTTCCCGCGCATACAGCGCGACGCACACGGGTAACGGATAGCCGACTGCGCGGCTCGCCTCGCCGATCGCCGAACGCCAGCGCTTCAATCCTGCCTGCAGTGTCGCGGAGCCCGTGGTCTGATCGGCGGCGAGCAGATACGCGACGGCGTCGGGCCCCTGGCCGTCGCGCCAGCGCTTCAGCGCATCGGCCAGATGCATGAGCCGGTCGGGGTCGTTGTTGCGTACCCAGATGGCGGAGTCGGTGGCGCGGACGAGGTCAGAGCCGAACGAGTCCGCAAGCGCGCTGTCTTGATCGCCGACGGCGAGCACCAGCGGCGTATTGCGTTTGAGGTCGGCGGGAAGCGAACTGAGGGCCGCGTCGATTGCCCTCAATACATGATGCGAGGCTTCACGTCGGGCCCGGCCCCGCTTTGTCGCGATCACGACCGCGATGAGCGCGAGAAAGACCACCAGCACCGCGAAGATCGCGTTCCACCCCGTCGACCAGGGCGAAGACAGCACAAGCCAGATTAGCGCCAGGATCGCGATCCAGACGAAAAGCGTGCGATAGGGATAACCAGTCAAGCGCGGCCCCGTCAATGTGCAATCTCGGCGATCGAGGCAGTGAGCCACTGATCGAACGCCAGGTACACCACGCCCGCTACGACGCAGGAGACGACGACCCAGGCGAGCGGCGACAGGCGGGCGTTCCAGTGGCGCGCGGGCCCCCGTTTGACCACTACCGGGCCCGACGTATCCTGATCGCGGCCGAGGCGCTCGCTGATCGCTCGTACGAGCGCAACACGGTCATCCCGACCGGCCAGCGCGAACTTGCCCGTGAACCCGAGATCCAGCACGGCACCGAAGATGGCCAGCAGCGGCAGCACCGGATGTGGCTGGGCAAGCCGGCGCTCGATACGCAAGATCAGTTCATCGCCGGCGTCGTGGCTCTGGAACTCGTCGACCTGCAGCGGCTCGCGCTCCCATGCGTCGCGATCGTTACCCCGCAGATTGCTGAGCGCGGATTCGTCGAGTAATGCGCACTGCGCATAGACGGCATCTTCGACGACGTCATGCGGATGCCCCGCGGACTTCATCTCTTCGCGTAGCCGCGCGACCTGCTGCTTGCATTTCTCCCTGAACGTAGCAAAGGAGGGCGGCGCGGGATCGCAGGCGAGACTGGCGACGGACAACGCCGTATCGCGTAACGCGATCGGCAGCAGCGTGGTGGTGCAGGTTGTCGAGGCGGACATCATGTCGGCAGCACCGCATAGAGTTCAAGCGAAACGTCCGGTATCGAAGCCGGGATATAGAACTGGCAAGCACGTGCATCCACCATGCGCTTGAATGCCGGGTGCGCGCTATCGAGCGCAAAGTACTGATTCTCGATGCGGACCGGAATGGCCGCGGGCAAGCGCGGCATCGTGCGCAGCGGAATGCCGGACAGTGCGGAGTTGACGATCTGTTCGACCTCGTCAGGCGCGCCGGCCTTGCACAGGCGCGGCAACTGTTCGAGTAGCGCGTGAGCGGGCAACCCGGACTGGACCGACAGGTAGTAGTCGGCACCGTCGATGAGTCGCTCATCGTTGATCTTGCCGATCCAGACAGTTCCGCGGATTCGTTCGAGTGCGATCGGCACAACGCGCGACGGGATCACTGTGTCGAGCAGCGTACGGATCAGCGATTCCAGTTCCGCAAACACGGGTTCCGGCGCGTGGTGATCGTACGGCGGGATAGCCTGTAGCGTTTCGGTGGTGGAGAATGTGAGCAGCGAACCAGCCAGACGTGCCAGTACGCCGTACAGCCGCTCGGGATGCTGATCGGGCGCCTGGCACAGTCGCGCGAGTTCGGGCCACGTGCTGTTTACGCTGTGGAGCAGCCAGAACAGCGACACGTCCGCCACCGCATAGTCGGCGATCTGGTCGGAGCGCTCACGACGCCGCACCGCGAGACTCGCGCTTTTGGCACTTAGGATTTCAGACAGGCGGTTCATTCGGCTGGTCAACTGGCCGCTGGCCGACAGGACGAGGCACGGCGGCACGAACGCCGGATCGATCTCAAAGCGGCCCTGCGCGTTGCGCACGAATCTGCCGACCGGGCACGTCACATAAGCGCCCGGCTCTTCGAAGTCGAACAGCAACGCCAGTGCGTGCCGCTCGACGCTGATTTCTTCCTTGCCGTCGCCGTTGATATCGGCGACCTGCAAATACTCCCGTGTGAAGCGGCGCGGACGGGCTGGCTTCTCGCCCGCTTCAATGCAGTTGCCGCCCTGCGGGTCAACCAGCGGCAGGGCTGCCAGGACAACGACTGACTCGATCTGCGCGGACACCTCGCCAAGGTCACGCGCCGCAGGCAGGCGGTCGGCGGATTCGGTGTCGATAAAAGTGCCGTCGGGAAGCCGTACGTCGAGCGACGTTAACTGCACGCGGTTGATCGACAGTGCCTGTGTATCGAAGGCAACCCGGCCCACGCCCCACGGATCGGGACTGGCGATGCGCGCAATCCGCTCGTCAGCAAACCGGTCCCACAGCGCCTGTTGCTGGAAATGCTGGGGCGTCATGAAAATCCCCTGGGCCCACAGCGGTCTTGTTATCTTCATCGTTATTGGTTGATGCTCGAAACACGGTTTCGCATGGGATGCGCACCGCGTGGCGCCTCTCAGGTCGCCACGCGGGAACGACTCAGGTACGGTTAACAGCTGGCGTTTAGTTCTTTGCCTTCGGCATCTGCGAGACGAGCGACAGATTGATATCCATCCCCTCGACCTGGAAGTGCGGCACGATGAAGAGCTTGACGCGGAAGAAGCCCGGGTTGTCCTCGATGTCCTCGACGATCACCTTAGCTTCGCGCAGCGGGTGCGATGCCTGCAGGTCATCGCCCGGATCGGTCATTTCGGTGACGAGCGACTTGACCCACGTGTTCAACTCAAGCTCAAGCAGACGACGGTCCTTTGTCGTACCAATGTTCTCGCGCTGGATCAGCTTCAGATAATGCGCGATACGCGAGAGCAGGAAGATGTACGGCAGGCGGGCGTTGACGCGGCTGTTTGCGGTGGCTTCTTTCGTCTCATACAGCGCCGGCTTCTGCGCCGAATGTGCCGAGAAGAAGCACGCGAAGTCGTGGTTCTTGTAGTACGACAGCGGAATGAAGCCGAGGTTGGCGAATTCGAACTCGCGCGTTTCGGGGATCAGCACTTCGCTCGGGATCTTCGCCTGATTGCCGGTTCCCAGGTCGTACAGATGAATCGGCAGGTCTTCGACCAGACCACCGGCTTGCGGACCACGGATCTGCACGCACCAGCCATTCTTGATGAAGCTCTTCACCATATTGGCGGCGAAGGCAAACGATGCGTTCGCCCACAGATAACGCGTGTGGTCAGGACCCTTGACCGCTTCCTCGTGGTTGAACGCGCGGACCGGATTTGTATCTGGACCATACGGCAGGCGAGCGAGGAAGCGCGGCAGCGTGAGCCCAATGTAGCGGGCGTCGTCTGATTCGCGGAAGCTCTTCCACTTCAGGTATTCCGCGCGATCGAAATAGTTGCCGATGTCGCGGATGCTTGCGACCTCTTCCATCGAATCTTTACCGAAGAATGTCGGCGACACCGAACCGATGAACGGCATATGAGCCGCGGCCGACACCTTTGAGATGTTGCGCAGCAGGGCGATGTCCTGCGGGCCGCGGTCGAACGCGTAGTTCGAGATGATCGAGCCGATTGGCTGGCCACCCGGCGTATCGTATTCCTGGATGTAGGTGTGCAGATACAGGCCGCTCTGGATGACTTCGGGCGTATCTTCGAAGTCCTGGCGCAGCGCGTCTTTCGAAACGTCGAGCACTTCAATCCTGACGTTCTTGCGGAAGTCGGTGCGATCGACCAGGAACTTCAGTCCGCGCCATGCCGATTCGATCTGCTGGAACGTTTCGTTGTGCATGATTGTGTCGAGCTGACGGCTGATCTGCTGATCGAGATGCGCGATGTGGAAATCAAGCAGGCTTTTGTCGAGACGATCGATCTGCTGCGACGAGTCCTTGATCATTTTCAGGAACACGTTCATTGCCTGCGCGACGCGCTCATCCAGCGACGACTCCGACAGCGCGTCCGCGTTCTGGAAGGCATCGAACGGGCGCGTTTCCTTGACCGGCGTCAGGTTGATTTTTTCGCAAAGCGATTCATAAACACTCTTGCCCGGGGCGTTCAGCACAACCGTATCCGCCGCCGCCGTTTCCTGAACACTGCTTTCGCTTTTGGCCATTTTTGATAACTCCTCGATAAGCGGCGGTTATTGTTGTTGTGCGACCGGAGCCGATTCACTAATCTTCTGCAGATCGGCGCGCAGACGATCGGAGAGGGCTGGGTCCTTCAGGATCTTTTCGAGTTCGCGACGGAACATGGCGTTATCGAGCAGGTTCGATTTAAGATCGCGCAGCAGGTTACGAGCGGCCATCAGCGCGCGCAGTTCGGGCACTTTGCCCGCGACAACGTCCGGCTTGAAGTCGTCCATTGACCTGAAATCAAGGTCAACCGGCAATTCGGAACCGTCACCCGCCAGCGTGTTTTCGACCGCGATCGTCGCCTTCGGGTTGTAGTCGGCGAGTACCGAGTTGAAGTTGTTCTTGTTGATGTCGACTTTGGTTCGTTCTGCGAGCGCACGCGTATCCTGCCCGTTGCTGTAGTCGCCCATGACGAGCAGCTTTAGCGGCAGTTCGACCTTCTTCTGTGCGCCCCCAGTGTGCAGATCCAACTTGATATTGATTCTTGCCTTAGGCACCTCGTTCTGGAAGCTCTCGGCCATTTCATCTCCTTTGAAGTTTTTAATATCAATCGGTACAACCAATATCTGGACCGAATAGATAGCACGGCATTTCCATCTTGAAATATTTGATTTGGAAAATTCTGTCAAATCGCAAAAAAGCCCGAAACGCTCTTCACAGAAGACGCTAAAGCGGTTACCTTCGTCCCCAAAATGTATCTGCGACGTTCTAATCAGGAATGCTGATTATGAATGTGCAGGTTGGCGCGCGAGGAGATAAAGAGACGATGACGGATCTGCCTGGAAGTGTGGAGAAGTACGCGAACGGCCTGACGGCCCTGACCGGGCGGCAATCGTATTTTCTGGACGTGACAGGCCCGGCCAACAGCCGGGAACTGTCAGTGGTGTCGTTCAAAGCGGCTGAGCGCATGGGCGAGCCGTACCGGATCACCATCGAGCTTACGCACCCCGAGAGCCTTGCGCGAGGGGACTATCTCAATCGTGACGCCACCTTCACGATCGATCCGGCCGACGGCAGTGAGCCGCGCGTGTTCGCGGGCTGCATCACGCGCTTCAGCAGGACGAAGACGACGAAGGACTTCAGCAGCTACCGGATCGTGGTCGAGGCGCATTTCGCGCGACTGGGACTGGTGCGGACCAGCAGGGTGTTCCAGCAGCAGACTTCCCCTCAGATCATCGAAGCGATCCTGCGTCGCCACGACTTCAAGGGCCACCAGTTCGTCTTCAACCTGCGCCGCCAGTATCCGCAACACGCGTTCCGTTTCCAGTACCAGACGACGGACTTAAGGTATATCCAGATCCTGATGCAGAAAGAAGGGATCTATTGCTACTTTGTGCAGGGCAAGCACGGCGACGTGATCGTATTCGCGGACGACGTGGATCACTATCTGTACCAACCCGAACTGAAGGTGCCGTACCGCGAGAAGGCGGGGCTGGAGGCCGGGATTGAATCGGTCTTTGCGCTGGAGATGCACGCTGATACGGTGCCGCAGTCGATCATGGTGGCCGATTACAACCCCGATCTGGCATGGGAGCGGTTCAGGGCGGACGCGAACGTTGCGAAGAAGGACACAACGACGTATGGGCAGCCGTACATCTACGGCACGCACCACCTTGACCAGGACGGCGCGAAGTGGGAAGCGCAGTTGCGCCATGAGGCGGCGATTGCGTGGCAGGTCATCTACGAAGGTGAGAGCAACGTGCTCGACCTGCGCCCGGCGCGCATCCTGCACATGGACGAGGATCTGCCCGACGCGCCCAACGGCCAGTTGGTCATCGAGGTCACGCATACCGGAGCGCGTGATCAGGCGTACCGCAACAGCTACAGAGCGATCCCGGCAGACCGGCGTTTTCGGCTGAAGCTCGAAGAGGATACGTGGCCAAAGATCACCGGCACGCTGAGCGCGCGGGTAACGTCGCCCAGCAACTACGAGTACGCGTACCTGACGCAGCAGGGCTACTACACGGTGCGCTTCGACCTGGATTTCGACGAATGGAATCCGGGCGGCGAAAGCGTGCCGTTGCGGCTCGCGAAACCCTTCGCGGGACGCCTGCAGACGGGGTTCCACTTCCCGGCGCTGCATGGTGACGAAGCAGTGCTGGAATTCAGGGATGGAGACCCCAACAAGCCGTATATCTCCCAGTTCCATCACCACAGCCAGGCCATAGACCTGATCACGAATCAGGACCGGTGGCTCTCGCGCAACGTGATCCGCACGCAGGCGAACAACAAGCTGCGCATGGAGGACTGGAAGGGGTACGAGAGCATCAAACTTTCCACCGAGCACTCGGGCAAGAGCCAGCTGAATCTCGGCTACCTGGTCGATTCGAAGAAGCAGAAGCGCGGTGAGGGGTTCGAACTGCGTACGTCCTCCTGGGGCGCACTGCGTGCCGGCAAGGGGCTGTATTTCTCGGCGCACGACCAGGCAAAGGCAGCCGGCCAGCAACTGGACATGCAGGCGACAATCGCGCAACTCGAGCGTGCACTGGAAATCGCTAAGGCGCTGGCAGCCTCAGTCACGACTGCGAAGGCCGTGCCCGCGGATACGGACGCGCAGAAGCAGGTCAACGACGAACTGGACGGGTTGAAAGCCCCGGGCTTACTGGCAAGCGCGCCGGCGTCAATCGGCGTTGTGTCGGGGCGCGGCGTGCAGGTTGCCGCGCAGGACAACATCTCGGCGGTGGCGGGCGGGAATGTCGACGTGAGCGCGGTGAAGCGCGTCACGGTGGCGGCCGGTGAACTCGTGTCGATATTCGCGCAGAAGCTGGGCATCAAACTGTTTGCCGCGAAAGGTCCGGTGCAGATCCAGGCGCAGAGCGATGCGATGTCGCTGCTCGCCGACAAGGACATAACGGTGTCGAGCGTCAATGGGAAAGTCCAGATCTCGGCCGCCCGTGAACTGATTCTCGAATGCGGTGGCGCCTTTATCAAGCTTTCGGGCGGCAACATCACGCTCGGCGGCCCGCTCGACCTGCTTATCAAAACGATCACGATCCAGAAGCAGGGTGCGGCGTCTTTCGATACTTCGCAGTCGCTGCCTGAACCGGGCGACTTCTGTCTCACCTGTTTCGTGCGGGCTGCCCTTACCGGTAGCGCCGTCGTACGCGTATGAAAATAGCGACCCGTTCCGAAGGATGTTTCTTCCTGTTCGACGGCGCACTGTTGCACGGCACACCGCAACAGGTCTGGTTGCTGGAGCAGCCATGGACAGTTCGCCTCTATGACGACCTGGGCGAGCAGGCCAAACTTGTCGGTCCCCTGTTGCTGCCGGCTTCTGTGGATAAGGGCGAGTTGGCGCAAGCGCTGGCGACCAGCGACAGTCCACGACGCTTTGCGTGCAGCCGGTTGACCTGCAGTCAATCACCGGATGTGCTCGAGAAGCATCTACGTGATCTGCGTCATCTGCTCGCGGGAGAAGCTCAGCGCTACTACTTCCGCTATGCCGACGGGCGCGCGCTTTCCGCTGTCTGGTCCACATTGACGCCTGAGCAGCAGCTTGCGGCTATGGGTCCGATCTCGTTGTGGGAGTACATCGATCATGGTGGGGAACTGACCGCGCTAACACCCCCTGCGATTGCACCAGATCAGGATGTGGCGCGGCTGCCATTGCGCCTCGAGCCCGCGCAATGGCATCAGGTGCTGGAGGCAGGACGCATTGGCGAGCTTTTTGAAAGCACTGAGCAACTGTTGTCACCGGATGTGGAAACGCACACGTTGGCCCAGCGCCATGAGTGGACAAGGCAGACATGGCATTGGCTGCGCAGTCTGAACATCGAGCCGGGTCCGCTGTACGCAGCAGCGAACCTTGCAGTGTGGCAGGCGGCCGGGAAAATCAAGGGCGACCCCGCATTCGAAGCCGCATTGCTTGAGGTCCAGAACGGCGGCGACATGGCCCGCATTCTGGCCTTTGGTGAGACGGGCGTGCGTGAGCAGTCAAAGGGCAAGCTCGGCGTGCGCGGGGAGGAACGACCATGAAAAGCCACAACGTGTTTCGCTTCTGTGCCGGACTGCTGCTGATGCTATGCATGGGTATCGCAGCATGCCAGCAACACGATCCTGCCGAGGACGGGGCACCTGTCAGTTTGACCGGCATCGATCATCTGGCCGATCACCTGAGCGTGCAGGAGTTTTCGGTCGACGGTACAAGCGGAGCCCAAGCGGGCAAGGGGGGCCGCACGGTCTGCTGCGTGATGCTGCCGTACAAGTGGCATCCGGACCTGAAAGTAACGGTGCGCTGGAACGTCACCAACTGGCGCGACTGCAAGGGCGAGGATCTCGAGGCCGTGGTGCCCGTGGAGAAGTATGACAAGCCAGAACATGTTTGGGTGCATTTCATGGCCAACGGCAAGGTGCGGGTGGTGTCGTCCATTTACGGAGCGGAGAAAGCTAACGTGCCGGGCTCTGGGCATCCGGTGAAAGATCCGATCCCCGACAAGAATCCGTGGGATGTCTACGACCTCAAGACCTGCAAGCGTTACGACCAGGAATCTCCAGACAAGGACCAGCCATGACATCATTGCCCGGACAGGAAATTCCCGTCGCAATTCACCCGCTCGGCTCTACGCCTGGTATCGTGCCGGTACTGCCCACAGTGATTCCGCATGCTGAGTATTGCGAAATTATGGCTCATATCAGCCTGTTCTTCGATGGCACAGGAAACAACAAGGACTGGAACGACGAGGATGACTGCCACGTCGGTAGCGGGACGCAGTTGCACCGCAGGAAGGAAAGCAACGTTGCCCGGTTGTTCTTCGCCTATCCCGACGACCCGCTTCGCGGTAAGCAGTTAGCTGGCAAGCCTGGCGAGCACGGGGAGGAAGGACCATGAAAAGCCACAACCTGTTTCGCTTCTGTGCCGGACTGCTGCTGATGCTATGCATGGGTATCGCCGCATGCCAACAACACGACCCTGCCAAGGACGGGGTACCCGTCAGTTTGACCGGCATCGATCATCTTGCCGATCACCTGAGCGTGCAGGAGTTTTCGGTCGACGGTACAAGGGGAGCCCAAGCGGGCAAGGGGGCCGCACGGTCTGCTGCGTGATGCTGCCGTACAAGTGGCATCCGGACCTGAAAGTAACGGT
Organism: Burkholderia sp. GAS332; assembly: GCA_900142905.1. Classification (NCBI taxonomy): domain Bacteria; kingdom Pseudomonadati; phylum Pseudomonadota; class Betaproteobacteria; order Burkholderiales; family Burkholderiaceae; genus Burkholderia; species Burkholderia sp. GAS332. Next base: position 1,289,766 of record FSRV01000002.1, read on the forward strand.
GCGCTGGAACGTCACCAACTGGCGCGACTGCAGGGGTGAGGATCTGGAGGCCGTGGTGCCCGTGGAGAAGTATGACGAGCCGGAACATGTTTGGGTGCATTTTATGGCCGACGGCAAGGTGCGGGTGGTGTCGTCCATTTACGGAGCCGAGAAGGCGAATGTGCCGGGCTCTGAGCATCCGGTGAAAGATCCGATTCCTGACAAACATCCGTGGGATGACTATCCCCCTCATGTCCATTGCAAGAAGAATTTTGAGTAGGTCGAGACAGGAAGCACACCAATGACATCGTTGCCCCAACCGGAAATTCCGGTCGCGATCCATCCGCTCGGCCCAACACCAGGTGTTGGGCCGGTACTGCCCACAGTGATCCAGCGCACCGAGCATTGCGAAATCCCGGTGCACATCAGCCTGTTCTTCGATGGCACAGGCAACAACAAGGACTGGAGCGACGAGGATGACTGCCACGTCGGTAGCGGGACGCAGTTGCAACGCCGCAAGGAAAGCAACGTAGCCCGACCGTTCTACGCCTATTCCGACGACCCACTTCGCGGTGAGCAGTTAGCCGGCAAGCCTGGCGAGCGCGGGGAGGAGTGGTCATGAAAAGCCGCAACCTGTTTCGCTTCTGTGCCGGACTGCTGCTGATGCTATGCATGGGTATCGCAGCATGCCAGCAACACGATCCTGCCGAGGACGCGGCACCTGTCAGTTTGACCGGCATCGATCATCTGGCCGATCACCTGAGCGTGCAGGAGTTTTCGGTCGACGGTACCAACGGTTTCCAGGCGGGCAAGGGTGGTACCACGGTCTGCTGCGTGATGCTGCCGTACAAGTGGCATCCGGACCTGAAAGTAACGGTGCGCTGGAACGTCACCAACTGGCGCGACTGCAGGGGTGAGGATTTGGAGGCCGTGGTACCCGTGGAGAGGTATGACGAGCCAGAACAGCTTTGGGTGCATTTCATGGCTAACGGCAAGGTGCGAGTGGTGTCGTCCATTTACGGAGCGGCAAAAGCCAATGCGCCGGGCTCGGGGCACCCTGTAAAAGATCCGATTCCCGACAAACATCCGTGGGATGACTATCCCCCTCATGTCCATTGCAAGAAGAATTTTGAGTAGGTCGAGACAGGAAGCACACCAATGACATCGTTGCCCCAACAGGAAGTCCCCGTCGCGATCCATCCGCTCGGCCCTACGCCGGGTGTTGTGCCGGTACTGCCCACAGTGATCCCGCGCACCGAGCATTGCGAAATCCCGGTGCACATCAGCCTGTTCTTCGATGGCACAGGCAACAACAAGGACTGGAACGACGAGGATGACTGCCACGTCGGTAGTGGGACGCAGTTGCAACGCAGGAAGGAAAGCAACGTCGCCCGGCTATTCTTCGCCTATCCCGACGATCCCCTTCGCGGATACCACCGCATGTACGTTAGCGGTGTGGGCACGCCCTTCAGACCCATTGGCGAATATGTGCCCGCCTCGACAGGCATGGCATTCGGCGGCGGCGGCGACGGGCGGATCAACTTCGGCCTGTTGTCGGTGCTGAACTCCATCCATCGCGCAGCATCGTCAACCGATCTTCGAGCTTACGACGACGGTGTTCTATTGGCCCTCTGCCGCAACGGTGTCCGCACTGCCAACCCCAGGACAGGCACGAGGAGCCGTCTGGCCGGCGACGCGGCAGACGAGTCAGCGCTTGACAAGGTGGGCATGCGGACAACCGGCGGCCTGCTGATGGACGCAGTGAGCGGGGACCGCAAGCAGGCTCAGGCGTTCTACAGGGGCGAGGTGCAACGGATTGCCGGCATCATCAATAAGACGGTCAAGCCCAAACCGGTCGAGATATTCATCGACGTGTTCGGCTTCTCGCGGGGTGCCGCGGAGGCCCGGGTATTTTGCTCCTGGCTGAACGAACTGTTTGAAGACGACACGCTGTGCGGCGTGCGCACGACAATCCGCTTCCTCGGCATATTTGACACCGTGGCGTCGGTGGGGGTACCGAACAACCCCAGCATGACCCATAACATCACCAACGGTCATACTGCCTGGGGTAACGAACAATACCTTCGCATTCCTGAGCGAGTGCAGAACTGCGTGCATTTCGTCGCGATGCACGAAAATCGGCCGTCGTTTCCACTCGAACGGGTGCTGGTACACAACGGCCTTCCCGGCAACTGCCACGAATACGCGTTTCCCGGCATGCACTCGGATGTGGGCGGGGGCTACGGCGTGAACGAACAGGGGCGTGGCCGCCTGCCCACTTCATCGTCGAAGAACTTGCTCAACAGCGAAAAGCTTTCGCAGATTCCGCTGGAATACATGCTCAAGGCTGCGCAGGCAGCCAAGGTGCCTCTAAGAACGGATCTGGCCACGCAGCAATCTGGCGAAAGCGGCTACGATCCATTTCAGGTGGACGATGGTCTCCGCCAGGCCTACACCCGCTTCCACGCCGCCAGTTCCCCTGACGCCCGTCAGCCAGCGGACTGGCTAATTGTCTACCTTGCCTGGCGGTACCAGGTACGTGACAGCTACACAAAACTGCCGTGGGCCAGTCGAGTCGATTCCCTGAATACAAACGACATGGACGATCTGACCGGTGCCAACCAGACCTTGCGTAGCGACATCGCTGCCCTCGACACGGACCTGCTTGAGCGAGCCGCTTCCGCCATGTATGAGAGCGGCAAGACAATTCTTTCCACCCTGCAGCCGGGGAGTCCACTGACACGTGCGTTTCCGGATTCCACCCTATCGAAGTTGCGCAAGCTGGCGCCTGAAGCGAGCAATGTGTTGCAGCGATCGAAACGCTATCCCAAGGTGTCGGAGGCGGAGGCTCATTTGTTCTCCACCTATGCGCATGATTCATACGCCGGTTTCCGGCCGTTTGATCATCAGTTCCGGCTGTGGATAGCCGGTTGCCGAAAGCTGATGTCTGGTTCGTGGGAGCCAGAAGGCTATCTGCGCTATCGGCGCTTCTATACCGGTTTCGATACGGCGCGCACCTACAGGGTAGCCATTGCCGACCAGCAACTGCAGCAGATCGAGATGCAGAACATGCTCAATTCCAAAGGATCTGGCATCGGCGATGTATTCAACGGACGCACCCTGTAACGCCGTGAGAATGCCTGCGTTGCCGTAATCCGAACTCCACCGTCATGTGCCTGGCGTTGCCTTTAGTTCCATGCTTTCTGTTATTCGCCTATGCCCTGGCCTATCCCGACACTGACTCCGATCCAGCGTCCACAACCAATTTCATTGGCCACGTGGCTACCTATTCTATTTGCCGTGGCAGCTACGGTCGCCGCGGCCGTACTGGTGCTATGGCCGCACGGCAAGTCAACCCAGACTGCCGCCTTCTGGGTGCTCCTGATTGGTGCGCCGGCATGCGCGTGCGGTTTGCTTGCTGGTTGGAGGCTGAACCGGTGGGAAGGCGAGCAGGTAGCCGCAGAGGAGAGCGAGCGGGAACGGGATCGCGTTGAATTGCTCTGGCGCGACTGGTGCCGCCTTCACCTGTCGGTCGCTCATGCCGAGGCCTTCCTGCCGCAGGCTATCGAGGTGGCTGCGCTGGCCGATCGGGATGCTGATGTGCCGGTGAACCTTAGCCGGTCGATAGGTTTTGACTGGGCAAAGAACACACCGCGTGAACACAAATGCCAGGTCCTGCTTGATCGGGTTGCGGCGGGTTTCAATGACAGGCTCAAGGAACTGCGTGAGGTCGAGGTGATGCTGGTTCTCGACGATCGGTCGTTTGTTGGGCAGGACGTGTGGAAGTCGGAGGTGAAGCGGGTTTTCGGGAAAGTCATGGAGGGTGTCGAAGTTGATGTCGATGTTGTTTTTGGGCTGGACTGCGCAGCCTGGGTCGCGGAGAACATCGACAGCGTCGACGCTCCAGCGAAACTCGTTATCGCCGCGCAGCTCTGGCATGGCAATGACGATCACACCTTCAGTGAGGGTGCGGCGGCAGTCCTGTTTGAGCCTCGTACCGCTAGCGTCGGGCAACGCGCCAACCTTTCCGCTCCTGTTGAGGGACACGTGTTGCGCCCAATGACGACTGGAGACGAGACACTGAAGACGGACCTGTCGCAGCTTGCAGCGATGCAGGTAACCCCGGACAAGCTGACCCATGTCTGGTTTGCCGGGTGCCGTGAACCGCTCACCGTTGCGGCCACGGCATCGCTTGATTCACTGCAGAAAGAGACACCGGTGGCTCGTCTGATCGACCACGTTACAGGCAATCCGGGGCCTGTAAGTGGGTGGATTGCATTGGCCATCGCGCTTGAATCCGGCAGGCAAAACCCGGGCTTGCAACTGGTTGCGTCGCATGAAACGGGAAGCGACCAGACCCAGTTGTGCATAGTCGCTCCGGGGCGATTCGAAGGAAACTGAATTGAAAAAGTATGTGTTGGGACGGTGGCTGATTCTGGCCGCCGTGGTGCTGGCGATCGCGGCCTTTGTGATGCTGACAGTAAGCTCACAGGATCTGGAAGGCTGGTTCGTGAAATACCGGCTTGTATTTGCCGGCGTGGCGCTTGCCGTTCTGGCGTTGCTCGCGATGGCCTTTCCCAGACGTCCGCAGATTCGACTTGCCATGCAGCAGGCATCGAATGAGCAAGGACTGGAACCGCCCAAACCTGTCGACAATGCTGCGGCAACGGCACGCGCAAGCGGCGCTTCGGCGGTTGCTCGCGCGCGAGCGCTGCGCTTCGAGCTGCGGCAGATCCGTCGATTCGGTTGGGCGTACGATCGCCCGTGGCTGCTTCTCACCGGGAGTGACACCGTAATTGGCCGATTGCTGCCGGAGCTGGCCGGAAACTGCTGGCTTGTCACCGATGACGTCGTGCTGTTGTGGAGCAAGACCGGCGCCGACGGGCAACCGGATGCCGACTGGCTGAAACAGCTGTACCGACTGCGTCGCCGCCGACCGGTGGATGCCGTCGTGCTGACCGTTGACGGCGCCGCGGATCTGCCTGCGCAGCGTCGTGGCGCCAGTGCGTCGAGCGTGAACCTGGCGCGCATCGCCGACACGCTGCGCTGGGCCGCTCCTGTCTACGTGCTCGACATCGCGGACACTGACCATGTCGCTAACGCTAATACGCCGGTGACCGGTTGCGAATTCCCGCGCAATGCCGATACCATTGCAATTGAAGCCGCGTTGCAGACAGTACGCTTGCGTCTTGCCGCTCGCAGTGTCGCGCAACTGAGCCGCAACTTCCGCGACCGCTATGCGGCGAACCTGTCGGAGCGACTCGACACGCGCAGCGGACCGCTTGCCAGATGGATCGCCGGTCTGTCTGGGGGACGGTATCGCCAGCAGCTGGTCAGCGGCGCATTCTTTGCGCCATACCCTATGCCCGCTACCGGCCGCGACAAGAATGCACCGACCAGCGCTGACCTGTCCTTGTGGCAGTACATCGGCGACGCAGCGCAAGCGATCTCCGGCCGCCGCATTGGCTGGCATCCGGTAACGGTGTTCTCGATCGTCGCGTTCACGGCTATCGGGGTGTGGACCGCCGGCATGCTGATTTCCGGCCTGTCGAACACGCGCGAACTGCACCTCACGAGGCAAGCGCTCCACACCCTGGACACAGCTCCCGATTCCGCCGCCCGCCTGCATGGGCTGCTGGCGCTGCAGCAGCGCATCGATCTCTACGAAGATCGCACGCAGCACCACACGCCGCTATTGACGCGCTTCGGCCTGAACCGCGATCGCGAGGTACTCGCGGCGTTGTGGCAGCCGTATGCCCGGGCAAGCCGCAGCGTTCTCGTCACGCCGGTCCAGCAGAACCTCGAAGCCTCCCTGGTCGACCTCAGCCAGATGCAGACCGAACATGTCGACGACCGGACCAACCAGCTTGCACTCGACGGCCACAAGGCGCTCAAAACCTACTTGATGCTGGCCGAACCCAGCCGCGCCGACGCAGCGTTCATGACGCCGCTCCTCACCCGCTACTGGAGCACGAACGCGAACCTGCCGACCGGCGAGAAACTCGACCTCTCCGAGCGCTTGCTTGGCTTCTACGCCCAGCACCTGAGGGCGCATGAAGACTGGCGCATCCAGCCACGCCGGGATTTGGTCAACTCATCGCGCCAGACGCTGCTTGCGGTGATCGGCGTGAAGAACTCCGAAGACACGATTTACCAAGGCGTTCTCGACAGGGTGGGCAACCGCTACCCCGACCAGACGCTCGCGTCCCTCACGGCAGGCACCGACACGCGCGGACTGCTGCGCACGTCAGCGTCCGTATCGGGCGTCTTCACCCGGCAAGCCTACGAGGGCACCATCGCCGCAGCCATCGACGAAGCCGCGAAGCGCAACGAAGCGGCGAGCGACTGGGTGCTGGCCAACAATTCGCAACGCCAGGAGCCGGGACAATCGGCCGATGACATGAGGTCGTCTCTCACCAGCCGCTACTTCGAGGATTACACCGACCACTGGCTGGGCCTCATGAACACGCTGCAGTGGGAGCCAGCGCCGACGCTGCCATCCGCGATTGGGCAACTAAAACTGATGGCCGACGCGCGGCAGTCGCCGGTGATCGCACTAATGAAGTCGCTCGAGTATCAGGGCGGAGCGGGGGCGCTGAAAGCGTCGCTGTCGGACACGCTGGTGGACAAGGCACAGCACGTCTTCGCCGGCAAGGTCGAGGGCCCGGAGACGGCCACGCCCGATCCGGCCGGGCCACTTGGAGCGTCATTCGGTCCGGTGCTGCGCCTGATTGGTGACACCGGCGCACAGGGCAATGCCAATAGCGGCGCGAACCGCGACCTCAGCCTGCAACGCTTCATGGAGCGTGTCACCGCTTTGCGCCTGAAGCTGCAGCAGATCAATGACGGCCCTGATTCCGACGCCCAGGCAAGACAGGTTGCGCAGTCGCTCTTCCAGGGCAACGGCTCGGAGCTGGCCGACACCCAGGCCTACGCGCAACTGATCGCCGCGAGTCTCGGCGCGCAATGGGCGGGCATGGGCGATGCGCTCTTCGTGCGGCCTGTCGTTCAGGCAACGCAAACGGTGCTGCAACCGGCCCAGGCCAGCCTGAACGAGGCATGGCGGCAAACCATCGTCGCGACGTGGAACCGCTCGTTTGCCGGACGCTACCCGTTCGCTAATACGGACAACGATGCGTCCCTCCCCGAACTCGCGCGTTTCCTGCGCCCGCAGGGTGGGTTGATCGGTGCGTTCCTTGGTTCGCAACTCGCGGGCGTGCTCGAATTGCAGGGTGACCAGTGGGTGCCGGTGGCCACAGGCAACGCGACGTTGACGTTCGATCCCAACTTCCTCAAGGCGCTGAACACGCTGCAGCGCATCGCGGGCCATCTGCTTGCACAGGGCGAGCCGCAATATCGCTTCGACTTCAAGCCGGTGCCGACGGCAGGCGTGACCGATACCGTGTTCGCGCTCGACGGCCAGAACCTGCACTACTACAACCAGCAGGAAACCTGGGAGGCGCTGACCTGGCCGTCGAACAATTCGCAGGGCCTCGGCACACGTCTGCAATGGCAGACGGAGAAGGCCGGTACCAACAAGAGCTTTGAGTTTGGTGGCCGTTGGGGGTTGGTGCGAATGCTCGAGCGAGCCCAGGTCCAGCCGGTCGATAGTGCAACGTTCCAGCTGACATGGCGGGCCGCGCCGGACACGCGTGCACCGAAGACTGCGCAGGCACCGAAGCCAGCGTCCGCGTCGTCTGCGGCCGGCGCGTCGGCAATCGTGAGCGTCGATGGCGAAGAGGATGACGACACCAGTGATCCGTTTTTTGTTGGCGCCAGACGTCTCGATACCCTGACCACGCAAGGTCCGCTCACGCCGGCTTCGCAGGATCTTACTATTCCCCTGAGCTTCGTGATGCGCACGGACGTAGGCAAGGGGCCGCTGGAACTGCTGGCGCTGCGCAACTTCGCGCTTCCGACACGCATCTTCGCAGGCAAAGGTACGGTTGCCGCAGCCGGCGTTAGAAGGACCGCGCAGGCTGAGGGTCCGCCACCGTTGCCTAGGGCAATGCTCGACGCGGCGAAGCACGCTGAAACGCCGCTCCCTGGTGGATTGAATCCGCTGTGAGACCAGACCACGCTGCTTCGCTGGGATACCGCCCCTTATGCTAACGAACCTCCTCAGCGCGCTGTTCGGCGCACGCCCGCCCTCTGACCTGGCCCGGTCGACACAGGGGCGCTGGGATGACTGGCTGCGCCCCGTCAGCGAGGGCGCGCCGACCGGCGCCGACCCCGGCTATGACGACGACTTCCTCGCGATCAAGGAAGAAGTTGCAAAACTTTCGGATGTCGACGATACGCTGATCGTCGACATCGCCGAGCGCTTGCTCAAGCAAAGCGCGAAGGATGTACGCGTTGCCGTCTACTACGTTTATGGGCGCATGCGTCGCGACGGCGCGGAAGGCGTCGCATCGGGCTTCGAACTGCTCTCGGCGCTCGTTGATCGCTTCGGCGACGCGCTGATGCCGGCCCGCGCCGAAACTCGCAAGGCCGCGCTCGAATGGCTCGCGGGCGGGACCTTTGCTGACCGGCTCGACCGCGTGCAGGGACTCTCTGACGGACTGCTTGAGCGCACGCTGTCGGCGCTCGCGCTGATCACCGAGCGCACGGCGCAATGGCCCGCGGCAGCTCGTCCTGAATTGGATCCGTTGTTTCGCCGCTTCGAAAGCCGCGTGGAAACACCGCTACCGTCGGTGGGCGCAAACAGTGGCCCCTCCTCAGGCGGCGCATCGGCCACTACGCTGCCAGCGGCCGCCGAAATCTCTTCCACCCGCGAGCTGCTCGACCGTGCACGGCAGATGGCGCAGTTCCTGCGCGACCAGCCGCAGGGCTATCTCGCCGCCTACCGCCTGATGCGCTGCGTGCGCTGGGATACGCTCACCGAAGTGCCACCGCACGAAGTCAGCGGCAAGACACGGCTCGTCGCGCCGCGCGCCGAACTGCGCGCGAACCTTAAACGCCTGATGCTGCAGAAGCAGTGGCCGGAACTGCTGGACCGCGTCGAGGCCGCCTTCGCCGAAGGCGCGAATCACTTCTGGCTAGATCTGCAGTACTACGCGTTCAGTGCGCAGGAGCGTGCCGGCGGTGAATACGCGCAGATCCGCGAACTCGTTGCCACCGACTGCGCGCTAATGCTCGAACGTCTGCCTGGCCTGGACCAACTGGCGTTTTCAGATGGCTCGCCCTTCGCCGATGACGCGACGCTCGAATGGATTGCACGCTACGCCACGGTACGTGACGTAGAGCGGGGCGAGGCCGTCGTGCCCGTGAGCGTATCGTCAGTCAACACCGATTGGGCCGAAACCGAAGCCCAGGCGTTCGATCTTGCCTCGCAGGAGGGATTGGACGCCGCCTTTGCCTGGCTGCAACGCTTGCCCGCCCAGGATGGCGAACGCGACCGCTTCGTGCGGCATCTGGTGATGGCGCGCGTGGCCGAGCGCGCTGAGCGTCCGGACACGGCACTGCATCTGCTGTCGACGCTCGATATCGCCGCGCAGCGCTTCCAGCTTGCTGCCTGGGAGCCGTCGCTGGCGTTCGAAACCAAACACCACTTGCTGCGCCTGCTGAAGATCCGGATGAATCGCAAGGAAGCGGACAAGCCCGCGCTTGCGACTCGCATCGATGCGCTGATGGGCGAGCTGACGGCGATCGATCCGGCACGAGCCGTGACGCTCGCGTGAGCGGTATAGATAGCGAGATCGAGAGACAGAGCCAATGAGCAACGCGACCCAGGACAACGAAATCCTTCGCTACTATGAAGCGGAAATGCGCTACCTGCGCGAGGCGGGCAAGGAATTCGCCCAAGCGTTCCCGGACCGCGCGCGCATGCTGAACATCGATCGCATCGGTGAGCGCGACCCGCACGTCGAACGACTGTTCGAAGGCTTCGCGTTCCTGATGGGTCGCCTGCGCCACAAGCTTGACGACGAACTGCCCGAGCTAACCGAAGGGCTGGTGAGCATGCTATGGCCGCACTACCTGCGCATGATTCCGTCGCTATCGATTCTCGAACTGAGTCCTGCCGACGGCGCGCTGCAGAAGCACGAAACGCTTGCGGCCGGACTTGAGGTCACGTCCGACCGGATCCCGGTGGGACCATCGTCGGGCGCGGACGAGGGGGGCATCGAATGCATCTACCGGACCACGCAGGAAGTGGACCTCTATCCACTGCACCTGAGTGAAGCGAACGCCTACGCGCGCGAGGACGGCCGTTCGGTGCTGCGTTTGCGACTCGAGGTGCAGCCCCAGGCGCGGCGCGAGCAACTGGAAGTGCCGCGCCTGCGCCTGTTCCTGAACGCCGACCGGCCTGTTGCGCTCGCGCTGTACGCCGCGCTCATCGCCGAGCCAGTGGCGATCAACGTCCGTGTTCCCGGCTATCCTGCGGATCGTCCCGGCATGCCGCAGCCGATGCCGGGCCTACACCTCGAACCGGCGGGTTTTGCCGCGGACGAACGCCTGTGGCCGAAGGCGGACAACGCGTTCGGCGGTTACCAGTTGCTGCTCGAATACTTCACGTTTCCTGAGAAGTTCATGTTCGTGGACCTGCTGGGTCTGGACATGCAGGCCATCCCGCAGGATGCGCCGTATTTCGATGTCGAAGTCGTACTGGAGAAGCCCTATCCGGACGACATACGTTTCTCGGCCAAGAATGTGCGCCTCTTCTGCACGCCGATCATCAATCTGTTTCAACTGGAAGCGAACCCGATCGTCGCCACCCAGTACGAAACTGAATACCGTGTCTACGCGGCCGAGCAGCACGGGGACAATGTCGACGTGTATTCGGTCGATACCATTCAGGGCCTTGAGGCTGGCTCAGGCCGGCGCTTCGAATACGCGCCGTTCGCATCGTTCCGTCATCGTGGCGGCATGCTGCGTCACGAAATGCCTGAACGGTATTTCCACACGCGCGTACGGCGCGGGCCATCGGGACGGTTCGACACATGGGTGGTCCTCGGCGGCCACGCCTGGGAGCATCACGCGACACTGCCGAAGGAAACCCTGTCGCTGTCGGTGACAGGCACCAACGGGATGGTGCCGCGCAAGGCCCTGCGCGAAGCGGGCATCACCCGCATGCGCAGCGGTTTTACGAACATCGGCTCGGTACGCAACCTGACTGCGCCGACGCTGCCGGTTTACCCGCCAACCGGCGACCGCTTCCAGTGGCGCGTGCTGTCGCATCTCGCGCCGAATTACCTGTCGCTACTGAACCCGGAAATCCTGCGCGGCTCGCTCGCGCTGTACGACTGGAGCGAGGGCGAGCTGAACAGACGCCGCATCGACGCTATCACCGATGTACAGCACCGATTGCTGCAAAAGCTCGTGAAGGGCGGACTGCAGCGCGGCGTCGAGATCGAGGTGACGCTCGACAGCCACCGGTTTGCCGGCGACGGCGACATCGAACTGTTTGGCGGGATGCTGAACCGTTTCCTCGGGCTGTACGCGACGCTGAACCTGTTCACGAAGCTAGTTGTCGTGTCGCAGCCGACCGGTCGCCGTATCGAATGGCCTGATACGAAGGGCGAAGGAGCACCGTTTTGAACGCACCGGACAGGGAGTTTCCGTCATACGCCGACCGGGCACTGCTGCCGGTGCTGCTCGACGACGCGACGCGGATGAATTTCTTCCGTTTCTGCGAGTTGATTGAACTGGCCGCGCCCGACAAGCCGCCGCTGGGTACGACTGATTCGCCCTCCACCGAGCCGGTGCGCTTTCGCTCGCGGGCGCGGATCGGATTTCCGAACCGCGAAATCGATGCGGTCGAATACGATCCCGATGACCCCTCGGCGCCGCCTGCGGTACGCACGACGTTTCTTGGCTTGTACGGGGTTGATGCCCGTATGCCGTCGTACTTCGTCGACGAGATCGCGCAGAACCGGGACGGCGCAGAGCCGATGTCGGGCTTTCTTGACCTGTTCCATCACCGCGTCGTCACTCAGTACTACCGCGTGTGGCGCAAGTATCGCTATCCCGCAGGATTCAGGAGCGGGGGCACCGATGAGATTTCGCGCTACCTGCTGAGCTTTGCGGGACTCGGCATCGGCGCGCCGGAGATCGCGCAGGCAGTCGGCCCGCGCAAGCTGCTGTCGATGCTCGGGTTAGCGGGTCAAAGGACCCGCACGGCCGAAGGACTGACGGGTGTGCTGCAGCATGCGGTGCCTGATGCGCGGATCACTGTAGAGGAGTTCTATCCGGTATGGATCCGCGCCGACAGGTACACGCCGGGAGCGTTGGGTGACGGCTGCCTGCTCGGCCGCGGGTTTTATGACCGGGCGAATGCGGTGCGCGTGGTCATCACCCCACAGACGCGCGAATCGGTTCTCGGGCTGATGCCAGGGCGGACCTGTCACCGGGAACTCATGGCATTGCTGCGCTTTTACCTGGGCTATGAGGCAAGGGCGCATCTGGAAATGCACGTCAGCGCGGAACTGATGCCTGCGCAGCAGTTGAACTCAGATCAGGTCAGCCTTGGTTACACCACCCAGTTGCCGCAGTGCTGCGGGCACGACCCTGTCGCTGGGCTCACGCGCGTGCAGCTTGGCGAGTGGACGGGTGGTAGCGAGCGACGCGCAAGCCAGGGGCGCGCGTCGCACTGACACAGCGTTTAACGGATTGATACGGAACACATAGAGGATCAACAGGATGATGCGACAGCTTCGAACCGCTGCAACGGTGTTGGCCATCCTTACCAGCGCCGGGTGTGGGGTAGGTCAGGCGGTGAAGGACAGCACGGTGGACGCAGCGAAATGGGCGTTCACGACGCAGATTAAAACTATGAACGTGGACCTCGTCAGCCGGTCATCATTAAACGCAAATGGTGCTGGACAGTCGATGTCGACCGTGGTGCGGATTTACCAGCTGAAAACGCCGCAGGCATTCCAGCTGCTCGACTACACGCAGTTGCAGACGAATGATCTCGATGCGTTGAAGGCCGATTTGCTCGCGACCAAAGACGTCGTGCTGCGTCCTGACGCGAGCACAAGCGTCAGCGAGCCGATGAATAGCGCTGCGCAGTATGTCGGCGTGGTCGCCTTCTTCCGCAACGCCGGCAAGGATTCCACGTGGAAGCTTGTGATCCCGAAGAAGCAGTGGAAGAACACAGACCCGGTGAAGATCGAGGCGCGCGACAACACGCTCAATCTCGTTGACGCGACGGATGACCCGATCAGGCGCAACGCACCTCAGCAGAGCGTGCCGAACCCGCCGAAACCGAAGCCCGCGGCGGTGACGGAGTATGGAACGCAGGCGGGGTGACGTTTAGAAAACCCGCAACCGCAACGCTATGCGCGGATAGCGAAGCTCTGCGCGTAAGCCTTGGATACCGTGTCGCTACCCCACACCTTACCGTCGACCAGCGCTTGAGAACACGGGTCGCCCGGCACCGCTACACCGACGCGTGCCGCGGCCTCGCGATACAACTGCGTCTGATTGATTTGCGCCGCAATCTCCTCATAATCCGCGCGTGCATCGATCATGCCCCAGCGTTCGAACTGCGTGAGGAACCAGGTACCGTCGGTGGCGCGAGGGTAGTTCACCGCGCCGTTGTCGAAGAACCGCACCGGCAGGCCGCGCGGCGCCGAGGCGGCGATTTCGTTGCCGAATCGCGCCGCAATCAAGGCTTCGTCGATACCGATGAATTCGGGCCGTGCAAGCCAGCGTGCAATCTCCTCACGATGCCCCGCGCCGTCGAGCCAGCGGCACGCTTCGAGCATGGTCTGCACGAGCGCTCGCGCCGCATTCGGCGTCGCGCTGACAAAATCGCGCCGGCATGCCAGCACTTTCTCGGGATGATCGGGCCACACGTCGCTTGTATAAGCGACCGTCCTGCCGACGCCTTGTGCCTCTGCCATAGCATTCCACGGCTCGCCGACGCACAGGCCGTCGAGTTTGTCTTCGGCGAGCGCGGCGACCATCTGCGGCGGTGGAATCACGACGCTCTCGATATCGCGCAACGGATGCACGCCTTGCGACGCCAGCCAGTAGGACAGCCACATCGCGTGTGTGCCGGTGGGGAAAGTCTGGGCGAACACCGGTTTGCGGCCGAGCGTCGCCAACGCCCTAGGAAGGGTGCCGTGTTCGGCTAATGCATCGGCGAGACGGTTTGACAGCGTGAATGCCTGACCATTGCGATTGAGCACCATCAGCACGGCCATATCCGTTTGCGGACCGCCGAGTCCGAGTTGCACGCCGTACACGAGACCGTAGAGCACATGCGCCGCGTCGAGATCGCCCGACAGCAGTTTGTCGCGCACGGCTGCCCATGACGGCTGGCGGCACAACTCCAGCGTCAATCCATGAACGTGGCCGAATTCGAGCAGCTTGGCGGCGACGAGCGGCGCGGCATCGGACAGCGCAACGAAGCCGAGCCGCAGATGGGTTTTCTCGAGCGGCGCAGATGCGGACGTTGGGGCGAGGGGGGCGGGAGAGTTCATGAGCGGCGCTTCATTTAAGCGAATCTGCTGACGCGATGACGGCACGCGCGACTTCAGCGAGTTTGACGCCCTGGTTCATGGCGCGCTTGCGCAGGTTAGCGTACGCGGCGTGTTCGGTGATCTTCTGTTGATCCATCAGCAGGCGTTTGGCACGATCGATCAGCTTGCGTTCGGCGAGTTCGTTTTCGGCTTGCGCGAGGCGCTCGCGCAACTGCGACTCCTGCGCGAACCGTGCGAGTGCGACTTCGAGAATCGGTGCGAGCCGCTCCGTGGCAAGGCCTTCGACAAGGTAGGCCGTGACGCCCGCACCCACTGCGTCGCGGATCAATTGCTGGTTCGCGTCGTGACTGAACATCAATACGGGACGGGGCGCCGTGGCGTTCATGACCGCGAGTTGTTCGAGCGTGTCACGCGATGGCGATTCCGTATCAATGATGATGACGTCCGGCCGTTCGCTCTGAACCACGCGGTGTAGCGCTTGCGGCGTCGCCGTGCCGGCGAGCATCTCGTAGCCGAGTCGCGCGAGGGCATCGCGCAAATCGCCAATGGGCTTATCGGTATCGGTGACTAGGAGAACACGCAGCATGGGGTTGGGTTTATCGACGGCTGGCTACGAATAAAGCAACCTGCATGCCAGTGCGAAACGATTGCGATGAAGGTAACGCAATCATGGGCTTACAAACAGTGTAGGCAACCGTGGCCGCACCCGCATGGGGCATGCGCAAGGCATGCCCCGAAGCGGCGCATGAGGTAGGAACATTGTCTCAACGAACGCAAAGCCGGGCTGCCGGGGCGTCACGCCACAGTTGCAGCGCAGCCCGCACTTCTTTGACAAGGGGATCCCACTTACCCAGTTCCCGCTGGCGGAACAGGCGCATTGACGGATACCACGGGCTATCGGTTCTGCCGGTCAGCCATCGCCACTCGGGATAGGCGGGCACGAGCACCCAGACAGGCAGTCCGGCCGCACCGGCCAGATGAGCGACCGACGTGTCGACGGTAACGAGCAGGTCGAGCGTCTGCAGTATCGCTAGCGTGTCCGTAAAGTCGTTGATCGCGGGGCCCAGAGCATGCAGGTCGTATTCGTGTGCCAGGTCGTCGCTTTCATGCTCGTGGACGCCTTTCTGGACCGAATACCACGTTATACCGTCAAGCCCGAAAAGTGGCTTCAGCGCGGCCAGTTGGATAGACCGGTAACGGTCGAGAACATGGTGAGGGCTGCCGGCCCACGCTACGCCGACGCGTTTGTTTTGTGCCTGCTCGTTGCCATGTGGAATCGCTTCGATATGAATCTTCCAATGACTGAGTTTTTCCGGCGTTGGCGCGAGGTAGGGCATCGCAATCGGAAGCATGGGTAAGTCGAGTTTTGTATGTTCCGGCATCCTCAGCATATGGCACCAGTAGTCATATGGACCGGGCGGTAGGGTAGTGAATACGGTCTGCACACCTGTCGTGCTCGCGGCCAGTTCCGCGATCGGCTGGCTGACCAGTACATCGACTGCAGCACCTTGACGATTCAACCATTCGGCGAATCTGAGGAACTGGATTTCATCGCCGCGCCCTTGTTCGCCGACGAGCAGAAACCGGCATCCTGCGACGGGTTCGCCATGCCACTCGGGGAAACCTGGGCGAACCCGCTCATTTTCCGTGCCGGGGAGGTCGTAAAACGATCTATACCTCTTCCAGCCCTCCTCGAACTCACCAAGGGCAAGCAACACACCGGCAAGATGAAATTGCAGGTGCGGGTTATCCGGCAGAAGCCGGGCCGCTTCAGTACTATGCGGCCGACTTTCGGCAACGTTGCCGGTGATGCTGAGTGCTCTTGCCGCGTTGTGATGCAGGAACGGATGGTGCGGATCGATGACGAGTCCCTGCCGGGCCACGCTAAGCGCTTCGCTGAAGAGGTCGCGGGTGTTCAGCACGTAGGCTAGCGAATTGAGCGTATCGGCATTGTCGGCAAAGCGGGTTCTGATCTGTTCGATCGCTTCATCAAGCTTGCGATTGCGGCCGGCTTTGAGCAGTGCCGCGATCAGGTCGAGGCCGTCTTGCGGGCTTGCCGGGTCGAGCAGCCAGGCGCGCAACCAGTAGTCCGCAGCGTCATCGCTCTTGCCGAGCGCCGTGCAGATCCGGGCCAGCGCGCGAACGGCGTGGTGCACTCCCGAATCGATCTCAATGGACTTTTCATAGTGGTCCATGGCCTCGTTGAGACGGCCGGACAGCCGCAGGCAGTCGGCAAGGTTCCGGTGAAGGCTGGCGGTACTGCCCGCCAGGCTGATCGCTCGGCGATAGGACGCTTCAGCCGATCCATGGTCGCCCTTCAGCGCGGCAAGCAGGCCCGCGTGCTCCCACAATTCAGCCCGCTCAGGGGCGGCTTGCAATGCCAGTTCCAGGTATTCGCGCGCGCGATCGATTTCATCCGTATGAACGCAGACAAGTCCCATACGGTGCAGCGCGTGTGCGTCGCGTGGGCGTACGGCGAGCACCTGGCGGTAACCGTTCATCGCCTCGGTCATCCGTCGCGCGGAAAAATGCGCATCTGCACGCGCGACGACAGCGTTCGCGTCTGCGTCATTGTGATTCATTGCTTGCCCGTGGATTGAGGGATGTACGGCCCCTGCGATCCGCAGTCGCGACGCAGGGGCGCAATTCCGGCGTAGCCGATTTATTGCGTATAGGTAGCCAGGAGAGAAACGCCGCTCAGTTTTGTGTTGGCGCTCAATATGCCGTAGTAAGTTCCGGCTACCGGGTTGGTGATCGTGCAGGTGGCGGCCCCACCTCTGACCATAACGGACTCGCAGTCAGGATGAAGCATGGATGGCGTACCGGCCCTGACATACAGTGTTGCGATTTGACTGGCTGTCTCTGGCGACAGGGTGAACGTCAGGCTCTTGACGCCCGCAGGAACAACCAGATCGTAATTCTGCATATCGCCGTTTTTTGCTGAGATTGTTAGCGGAGTACCGGCGCTTAGGTCCGTCAGGGTTGGAGGCATGACCTGAAATGGGCGCGTCAGCTTGCTAACGGCTCCGGTGCTATCCGTCACTGTGAATGTGATTTCGTAAGTGCCGGGATAGTCATAGTTCACATAGGGCGCGACCGATTGTGTGCGCACCATATCAGGACCACCCGTGCCGAAATTCCAGGTCCATGACTTGATCGGCGCACCCCTGGCAGTAGACAGGTCCTTGCATGTCACTTGCATGATCGTCGTCGCTTCGGAGCACGTAAAATCCGCTGCCGCAGGAATCTTTCCGGACCTGGCGGCAATGACAGTCGCGTACGCATCCAGAATGCCTGAGCCGATAGGTTGATCCGGTTTGCCGTTGGGAAACGGTTGCACATTCTGCGTCAGCAGCGCTCTCATTTCCGTGGCGCTCAGGGGCGTGGGAGCGACTGATTGAGCGAGTGCGATCACGCCGCTCACCATGGGTGCCGCCATCGACGTGCCGTCCAGGTAGGTATAGCCTTCGGTGCCCGGCGCGGCGGTTCCGTTGTTATAGGTGGACCAGATCGAGTCGCCAGGCGCGGCAATATCGACAGTCTGTCCGTAGTTTGAAAGAACCCACTTCAAACCGGGGCGATTGCTGCCGCCGACACTGATCACGTTCCGGCAGTTCGCCGGCGTAAAATTCGCTGCGCTGTTGCCATCGTTGCCAGCCGCCGCAACGACAACGGCCCCCCGACTGACGGCGTAGTCAATGGCGTTCTGAAACGTCATGCCGCAAGAGCCGCCGCCGCCAAGGCTCACATTAATGACCTTCGCCGGGTAGGCGTTGTTAGGGACACCCGACACGCTGCCGCCAGCGGCCCACGTCACGCCGTCGGCGACGTCGGATGTAAAGCCTCTTCCGCATGCATTCATGACCCGGACCGGGACGACCTTGGCGGCGGGTGCGATCCCGGCTATACCAACGCCGTTATTGGTCTGCGCGGCCATGATGCCCGCGACGTGGGTGCCGTGCCAGACGACCGGGCATGTCTCGGTGGTGATGCCGAGATTCGTGCCGTCGCCGCCCCGGTTGTTCGCGGTGAAATCGTACCCAGGCAGGATATTGGCATTCAGGTCGCTATGACGGGTCACACCGTTGTCTATCATTGCGATCACGGTCCCGGCACCGTTAGCCATGTCCCAAGCACCCTCTGCCCGTATTCCAGCCGTGGTGACACCGGGTTTCTGGTTCGAGGTTAAGCCCCACTGCTTGCCATATTCCGGGTCGTTTGGCGCCATGGTTACGGACATCGGTGTATCGGGCTCCACATACTCGACATCAGGGTCGGATGCCATGGCGCGCATGAACGCTTTGGCGTCCCTGGCGTTCAGCTTGCGTTCCGTTGTAACCACATCAGCCCCAATGCCCATGCGGCGCACATGGTGCGCTTTCGCGGGGAAGGCGTTCGTTAGCCGGTCGAGTCTTGACTGGACTGCAGAGGTTGATCCGCGTTCAGCGGTGCCGGTCTTGTACTTGACAATGAAGCGGTCGTTGGATGCGTCCGAAGACAGGCCGCTCACATTCATCTTCAAGGACGATTGCAGGGCAACGGTGCTGGATGCCGCCGCCAGTGCCGCTGCCCTTTCCGGGGTCGGTGTTGTTTCGGACGTTGTATCGACGTCGCTGTTTCCGCCGCATGCTGCGAGTGCGAGAGAAAGCGAAATACAGGCGGCGCCTGCAAACACACGACGTGCATTTGCCTTCGGCCACAGCACGCCGAATTCCGCAAAGGTAATGGGAGAACCGTACTGCTTGCTCTTATGTCTCTGTTTTTGCATGTCTTTATCCCTTGTACGAGATATAAAAAGGATTGCCTCTATTTTTATGCAGCAGTCGTGCTGTCGTCATAAGCCGCGCGCCAGTCCTTGCTTCTCTGTCGTAGGCGAAACAACGAGTAAATTAAGATACCTAACTAATTACTGTCGCTGTCGCTGTCGCTGTCGCTGTCGCTGTCGCTGTCGCTGTCGCTGTCGCTTGCGTGATGGGTTATCTTCCGCCGCCGTCAGCCAGCTCGTTGCATTCCTGCATCGCGCGAAATTAATAGCCTGGACGAGAACGTAGTTAGCCTGAAATGGATAATAAATAGCCTGATTGATATAAACAATCAGGCGTTTCTATTTGTTCGTCAGATAACTTACTCAGCGCGTAAGACTATCGGTGCCTACTCGTGCAGGCTAAAGGAGCAACTCAGCCAGCCGAGCGGGGGAGCGAGGATGTGATGACGAGGGCAATGGCAAATTTCGCGCAACGGTGGCAAGCGTCGCACTGTTGGCTGATTGATACGTGATTCGGTATCTGTGTTGGCGATGGCGTTCCGGCGTGTGCGGGACCCACGATGAGGCTCGACGCGCACTCGCGCAGCGCTACCCAATCAATTCCATTCCCCGTAACTCCGGGGCGAAAACAAAAAACTCACTGCAATCATGGCAACAACGCTAGCAGCCAGGGTGATCCAGGCCGCCCCAAAGCCGCCGGTCCAACCCCGAACAATCCCGGCAACAACGGGTGCAATGGCCGCCAGAATGAACCCGACACCCTGAGTGAATGCGACGAGCCTTCCCGCGACGCGATGATCCGTCGAATGATCCATGGCTGTGACGAGCGTCAACGAGAACGTCCCGCCAAGTCCGGCGCCGGCAACGCCGACCCAGACCAGCGGCGCTGCATCGGGCCACAAGACCAATCCGAGTAACCCGGCGAATTGGGCGGACAAACCTAGCACGAGCCACGGCCGCCGATCCCGAAACGGTGCCGCAGCAAGCGGCAACAGCAACGCTGATGCGGCCTGAAACGCCGTCATGCTGGCAAGCAGCGAACCGCTATCCGCGACACTCACCCCGCGCTGCTGGTAGAACGCCGGCAGCCAGGCGACGAGCGTCGTATATCCGCCGTTGACGATCCCGAAGTACAAGCCGAGCGTCCAGGCGCGCCGCTTGCGCCACAGCGAAAAAGTCACCGCATTGCCCGGCGTTGCCTGCTTTGCCGTATCGTGCGGGGTGCGAAAATTCAAACTCAACCAGCAAATCAGCGCGACACAAGCAGGAATCGCCCACATGGCGAGACCCGCATGCCACGACCCGGTCGCGCCGCTCATCCATGGACTCAAGCGCGCCCCCAAGCCGCCGCCGCCCATGATCGAGGCCGAGAAAACCCCCATCGCGAGCGGCACGCGCGCATGAAAACGCTGCTTCATGACAGCCGGCAGCAGCGCCTGAATGGCCGCGACGCCGACGCCCGCGAGCGCCGCCGTCAACAGCAAGGTTCCACCACTTGCCGCCATCCAGCGTGCACCGCAAGCCAGCGCGATCGCCAGCAAACCGAGCGCGACGCCGCGCGTTTCACCGATTGACCGGGTTAGCGCACCGGCACCGAACGCGCCGATGCCCATCGCGACGACCGGCAGGCTGGTCAGCAACGAGGCGCCATAAAAACTCAGCCCGGTTGCCGCGCGGATCGTCGTCATCAATGGACTGATCGACGTTAGCAAGGGCCGCAGATTGATGCCGATCACCACGATCACGCCCAGCCATAAGGCGTCCCGCCACGTCAGCGCGTGGGATGCATCCTTGGCGGCGGTACGGGCGGGAGTGGCGCTGGAGTGCGAATTCACGATTGACCTGAAGGTGAGGGGGCGCCGCAGTAAGCGCGGGAAAGGCTGCGTTTACTGCGGCGGCATGGTTGGAAAAGAGCGTCGAACGAAGTAAAAAATCCGTTTCCAGCTCATTTTGGTCAACCATAATAACCTAGAATGGTTAACCATTTTACTAATGTCCGGTATAGATGAGACGCTACCCGCATGGCGCTTGCCGTCCGTCGCCGCTAGAATGCCGGGCGATATCGCTCCGTTTCCGTCACTGAACTCATGGCTCCACGTTCCCGAAATCCCTCGTCTGCCGACGCAGAAACGCCGCTTCACACCGCGATCGGCGATGATTCGATCAGCGTCGAGGCGCGCGTTTACGCGTCGATCACGGCGGCGTTGTTGCAAGGCCGCCTGCGGCCAGGCGCGCAACTGGTCGAGCGCGACCTCGCCGCGGCGTTCGGTTGCACGCGCGGCGCGTTGCGCAAGGTGCTGGCGCGGCTGGGTTTTGAGGGCAAGCTGGTGCTCGAGGCGAATCGCGGCGCATTTGTGCCGTCGCCATCGGAAGAAGACATTCGTCAGGTGTACCGCGCCCGGCAGATTGTCGAGGCGGGCATCGTTGCGGCGTTGTGCGGGAGTCTGAGTGCGGCTCACCAGCGCCGCCTGCGCGCCCATGTGCGCAGCGAAGAGAAGGCGTCACGCGCCGGCGCAATCGAGGAATCCGTGCGGCTCGCGGGCCAGTTTCATGTGTTATTGACGGAGCTGGCGGGCGGGACGGAATTGCTCGGCCTGGTTGGGCAACTCGTCGCGAAGACCGAGTTGTACAAGGCGTTGTTCGACCCGTCGAAGGGTTCGACCTGTTCCGCGGACGAGCATAGGCAGATTATCGAAGCGCTCGACGCGGGAGACCTGCGTGCGGCACTGGATACGATGCGCGAGCATCTGTCGGCGTTGGAGGAGCGGGTGGTCGAGCAGGTGCGCAAGAGCGCCGCAGGAGAGGATCTCGGTGCGGTGTTCGGCGTATAGAAAAGGAAGGGCAACTCATGCGACGCCGCAGCGCGCCGCTCAGGCTCGAGTCAACGAGTCAAGCCGGAGAAGGCGCGCGAAAGGCTTCGCGAACAAACTGAACAGCAGCAATTGACCACGCCCGGACCGATCATGAGGTAAGCCAATGAGCGGTCAGCGTGCCGCCAGCCTTAACGGCGACGGAATTGCGTGTTGCGTGCGCCGCCGCCACCGGTGGCGCGCTCGTCTTTGTGACGGAAATTGATCCGGCCTTTGGTCAGATCGTAAACCGACAGTTCCAGCGTAACGCGGTCGCCCGCGAGAATACGGATGTGGTTCTTGCGCATGCGTCCGGACGCGTAAGCGCCAACCACGACGCCGTTGTCGAGCGTCACGCGGTAACGGCTATCCGGAAGTACTTCGTCGACGATACCGTCAAGTTCAAGCAGTTCTTCTTTCGCCATGCATAACTCCTGGTCGATGGGATAAGTGGGTGTTGGCCACGCAGTTAAGCCTGGCGCAACATCTGATACGGTTAACAGTTGGCTTTCAGGCCATCTGCGTTGCGGCAACAGCGGATTCGCTGATAGTACCGCTCAAAGATCGGCGACGGACTGGCCGTCTACGCGGCCGTCGATCAACTGTTCGGCGTGGGCCATGCACGCAATGCGCGCCTTGCCCGTGCCGTCAAACGGAAACAGATACTGCAGACGGAACACACGCCCGTCGGCCGCCGGATTGGCGCCCACGCGGCAGATGCGCACCGACGCGTCGTAGCCTGCGTCCGGATTGCGGCCCGTCTGAGCGCCAGCAGGGCGGCGCGGATAGACGAGCGGGTGAATTTCGTAACCCTTGTACGTCTTGACAACTGAATTCATGAAGCACGTGTCCTGTATTACGTGGCCCGCGTGTCACGCGTGTTACGCGCGGCACAACAGACCCGGCGGCGCAGCACCTTGGGGCGCGCCGCCATGGAAAAAGATTGGCACAGGCCCGATGGCAAGGGCATGAGCGCGGCCGCGCAAAATCGCGGATTCGATGGAGAAGAAACACGCTGATGTCGCGCAGACATCGGGCGCGTAAATGAACCACTCAGCTGCACAACTCGCGACGGCGAATGCAGGCGGCGCATTGCCGGAATGACGGGATCGCCGACGGGCAGCGGTCGAACAGTCGGGGGTGGTGCGGAGACGCCGATTGAACCTGTTTGGTACTGCCGCTTGTACTGCCGCTAGTGTGGATGCGGAATACAGCTATTCCAATATGATGCACTAAATGGGGCTAATTGGATAGCAAAAAGTTCCGCGCGCGACCAATCCGCCCAGCCGGCGGGGCTTTGGGCAAGAAATGGCTGCGACGAACGGCGTGCCGGGGTAAGACCGGCACGCCGTATATGAGCTGGCGCCGTGACGGCGACGACGGGCGAATATCAGCGGGTGGTCTCGGCGACGCGCTTTTGCAGCTCGCGTGAAGCGGCGAGCGGGATGCGCGCATCATCCCAGCCGGACAGCCATTCGACTTCCTTCGACGTAAAAATCTGCCCGTGATTGCGCAGAGTGTATTGCAACGAATCGATGATGTGATTGCGGATGATTTCCGGCGTGCCTTCGTCATCGAGCACGGCGCGAAACGCTTCGAGCGTGGCCATCTGTTGCTCCGTGAATGGGTTGGTTCTTTTATCGCACGAAAAAAAAACCCATGCCAAGCGGACAAAAATCGCTCGGTGCGGATGCAACAACTGGAACGTGTGCGCCGCATGCTGTCGCGCACCCATCAAAGCCCTGCGCGCGATGCGGCCCCGCAATAAAATAGCCGCGGTGCTGTCGCCATGCCGTCGCGGTCGCCGCTGCCGATTGGGGTCGTTACAATGGCGAGTTGCCGCGCCTGGCTGCCCGGCATTGCTGTGCCTACCTCGCCTGCCGGCCATAACCTCGGCGCCCCGATTGGCTCATTGGGGCGAAAGCGGCGCCGCATCCCTCGAACACTGCGATTTCTCAATGCGCAAGACAACCGACTCTCCCGTGAAAGACCTGCTGCTGGACCGCTACGCACCGATTGCAGACGGCATCGCGGCGCTGTTCTATCCGTGTGCCGAAGTCGTGATTCACGACCTGCGCGATCAGACCATCGCGTATCTCGTGAACAATCTGTCGAAGCTCGAAGTCGGCGGCCCCTCGGTGCTCGACGAAGTCCACTATGCGGCGCGCGGCCGGACGATCGGGCCGTACGAGAAGCTGAATTGGGACGGCCGTCGCATGCGCTGCGTGAGCAACATTCTGTTCGACGACGATGGCAAGCCGGCCGGCATGCTGTGCGTCAACTTCAACATTGCGGTGTTCGAGGATGTGCGCTCCACGCTCGATTTGTTCATCAAAGGCGGCAATCTGACGGAGGCGCCCGCGGAGGAGTTGTTCCGCGACGACTGGCAGGACCGTATCAACACCTTCCTCCACACCTGGCTGCGCGAGCGGCAAATCGGCATCAATGCGCTCACGCGTGAACACAAGCGGGAAATCGTCGAGGCGCTGCATGCGCAAGGCGCGTTTCGCGGCCGCAGTTCCGCGAACTATGTAGCCGCCGTGCTGACGATGGGGCGCGCCACCGTCTATAAGATTCTGAAGCAGATGAAAGAGGGCGGTTGACGCTCCGCAAATTCCGCCGACAGCCCGGAATACCTGAAATCTCTACCGTCTAGCACGCTTCATTGCCCTCTTGTACCGCGCGACGCGACAAGGCGGTTTTAGCTCGCGCTTGCCTTGGTGAAAAATTAGTGCTATTTTTTCATGAAATTAATGATTGATTTTTTCATGGAGCGGCCCCGATGTTCCATCAGTCCGCCGAGCACGTCGCTAGTTACTACGCGCGCACCTATCCAGGCTCGATCCCACTGCGCCCGACTTTGGAGGAGCGCCTCGACACCGAGGTATTAATCGTCGGAGCCGGTTTCAGCGGCTTGCACACGGCGCTGCGCCTGGCGCTCGCAGGCAAGCGTGTCACCTTGCTCGAGGCCAGCCGGGTGGCCTGGGCGGCGTCCGGGCGCAATGGTGGCCAGGCCTTGCTCGGCTGGTCCTGTGACATGCCGCCGCTGGAGGCCGCGTTGGGGCTGGAACGTGCTCGCCAGCTGTGGGACAGCATGCGCTGGGCCGCCAGGGAAATACGTGAGCTGCCGCAGCGGCATGCTTTTGATGCGGACTACCGTGCCGGAAGTCTGTGGGCGGCGGTGTTGCCGCGCCGCGTTGCACTGCTACAGGAGGCTCAGCGGGAAGCCGAGGAGAAATGGCGCTATGACGGGATGCGCTTAATTCCTCGCGCGGAGATGCCCGAATGGATTGCGAGTGATCGCTACCATGCGGCGCTCTACGATCCCGAGGCGGGCCACCTGAATCCGCTGAAGTTGGCCCAAGGCCTGGCGGCGGCGATCGAGCAGGCCGGGGGGCGCATTTTCGAACAGAGCCAGGTGCAGGAGTATCGCGAAACGTCTGGCGGTTATGTTGTGAGCACCGACAAGGGCGAAGTGCGTGCAGACGTGCTGGTGCTCGCCTGCAACGCCTATATCGACCGCCTCGACCGCAAACTGTCGAGGCGCATGCTGCCGGTCGGCACGTATCAGGTTGCCACCGCGCCGCTGGCGCCGGAACTGGCCCGCTCGCTGCTGCCGCGCAACAGTTGCGTCATCGACAACCAGTTTGTTCCCGACTACTTCCGCTTGAGTCCGGATAACCGCCTGCTATTCGGCGGCGGCTGCACCTACGCGGGCGGTATTCCCAAGGATATTGCGGCGGCCACGCGGCCCTACCTGGAACGGGCGTTCCCGCAACTGCGCGGGGTGGAAGTGGAATTTGCCTGGGGCGGGCATATCGATATCAGCATGAAACGCACGCCGGATATTGGCCGGCAAGGCGAGCGCTACTGGCTGCAAGGCTATTCGGGGCACGGCGTGCTTCCCACGCTCGCTGCTGCCCGCGCCGTCGCGGACGCGATCCTCGGTGACGACGAATTGCTGGGCCTGTACCAGGCCATCGACAATCCGCCTTTTCCCGGCGGCGCGTTGCTGGCGGCGCCGCTGGAGGTCATGGGCAAGACCTGGTATCGTCTGCGCGATAGAGTCTGAGAGAAGGGGCGGAAGATGAACAAGCAGGAAGAAATTGAAGGTCTCGCGATACTGATTCGGGACCTGCGCAAGCATAAGAAAGTGACGTTGGGCGCATTGGCGGAAAAGATCGGCCGCTCGGTGGGTTTCCTTTCCCAGATCGAGCGCGGCCTCTCTCGCCCGACTGTGGGCGACCTGACCGCCATCGGCGAAGCCTTGGGTGTACCCACCACGTATTTCTATAACCTGAGCAAGCCGCGCGCACTGCCTTGGGTGACCCGGCCGGATGAACGCCGCACCCTCTATTACGCCGAGGGTGTGACTGACGTGTTGGTGTCGCCGAATATGTCGGCGGGTTTCTCCATGCTGGAAAGCCACCTGGCCCCAGGCGCCAGCAGCGGTGATAGACCGTTGAACGACAGCGACGAGCAAGGTGGCTTCGTCCTCGAAGGCGAGTTGACCATCTGGCTGGACGACGGGGCACAGCCGGTGACCTTGGGCCCTAACGACGGCTTCCAGGTGCCGGCGCACGCGCGGTTCCGCTATGCCAACCTTTCCGACGAACCGACGCGGGTGCTTTGGGTGTTCGCCTAGCATTCAGGTTGGATCCGGACGCAGCAGGGCACGCTGCGCCGAATGAAGATTCGGATCACTGATTAATTGCGTCATGCATGGACGTCATCAGTGGACGTTGTGAATGCCACGTCCCGTTGCGCAGCCGACCTGCCTGTCTCGGTCCATCGCAACCTTGAATTGAATCTCAATCATCACCTTTTGCGTGAGAAGGACAACACCATGACTTCCCCCAGCACCGACCTGCTCAGCGAAGTGCGCGCCTTCCGCGCGGCGCATCCCGAGGTGCGTTACGTCGACCTCATTTGTCTGGATATCCCCGGGCACTTTTATGGCAAACGATACCCCGTGGACATGCTCGAGAAGGTCGCGGCCGGCAGTCTCCTGAAGCTGCCTCAGAACTGCATTTTGCTCGGTGCGCAGGGCGGCTTGTACCCGATCGGCGACTATTGCTTCAACGACGGCGACCCGGATGCGGTGCGCCGCCTGATTGCCGGCACCCTCAAGCCTGTGCGATGGGAGAGTCAACCATTGGGCCAGATGTTGATCAGCTCGGACGGCACCGAGGCACCCATCGAGTTCGAGCCACGCGAGGTCCTGGCGCGCGTGCTGAAGCGCCTCGAACGGCGCGGCATCCACCCGGTCGTGGCCTTCGAACTGGAGTTTTACCTGTTCGACGCCAGGCTCGCGGACGGTCTGCCGCAGTTCCCGCGCGATCCGTTCTGTGACGACAGGGACGACCAGCCAAACATGCATATCGAGCGACTGTCGCGCTTCTCCAGCGTGCTGGGTGAGATGGTCGACGCCACGCGCGAGCAGGGCGTGGATGCCACCGTGATCACGGCTGAACTGGGACCGGGGCAGTTCGAGATCAACTTCGACCACAACGACGACGGTCTGCGCGCCGCGGACTGGGCCGCCTTGTTCTGCCGAAGCACGCGCGGCGTGGCGATGAAACACGGCTACCGCGCCAGCTTCATGAGCAAGCCATATCTGCATGCGCCGGGCAGCGGCATGCATGTGCACGTGAGTCTCTATGACGAGGCCGGCAACAATCTGCTGGCTGCAGACGGCCAGCGGCCCTTGCGCCACGCGGTGGCCGGGTGTCTCGCGCTTCTGCCGCATTGCATGCCGGTCTTCGCTGCCAATCACAACGCTTTTCGCCGCTATGGCTGGAAGGCGAATGCCGCCAGCCGTGGCAGCTGGGGCTTCGAGGATCGCGATGCCTGCATTCGCATTCCCGAATCGGATGATCGCAACCTGCGCATCGAACATCGCGTGGCGGGCGCCGACGCAAACCCTTACCTTGTGCTGGCCGCCATCCTCACCAGTATGGAGCACGGGCTCGACGCCGGTCGCGAGCCGATCGCGCCGCTCAATGAGGACCGCAGGAGCGGCATCGATTTTCCGAAAGACATGCTCACGGCCGTCGCCGCGATGCAGAATCATCCGGTGGTGCGCGAGGGTATGGGGGAAGAGTTCGTGATGGTCTACTGCGAGAACAAACGCCAGGACCATCTGGATTTCATGAGCGAGGTGAACGCGCGGGAATACCGCTGGTTCCTTTGAGCGCTGGCGGTTTTTTTGCCGCGCAGGCGGCTACGCCTCGCGACTGTCGATCGCTTACCGCGTAAGCTTGCATCATCTATCTTTCACGCGCCGGCACAGGTTTAAAATAACGGTCGCAACACAATCACGTCCTCTGTTCTGGAGGACGTCGGCCCGTTTATAAAAATTCCGTTGATCGGGACAGGAGTAGTTGAATGGTGCGTTATCGACACTACAAAGGCGGCATTTACGAGCTGGTTTGCGAGGCGACGCTGGAGTCCGATCCGACGGTCACGATGATCGTCTACAAAGCCAGCAATGGTACGATCTGGACGCGTCCGGCTTCGGTGTTTTTCGAGCTGGTCGACATCGACGGCACCAAGGTGCCACGCTTCGCGCCGATCAACTAGGCGGGCGCGTTCAAGCGATCGCAAGCGCGATCGCACCCGAAGAACGCGTACTGCCAGGTCAATACAAACAGGAAATCTGAATGCGTCTTTTGCTTGCCATCCTTCTGCCGTGGTTTCAGTTCTTCACGATCGGCCGGCCGTTTGCCGGGATCATCTGCCTGATCTTGCAGATCACGCTGATTGGCTGGATTCCGGCCGCGATCTGGTCGGTGTATGCACTGAGCCAGTACAACACCGACAAGAAAATCGCCCGGGCGATGGGCAACGGGCGTTAAGGCTGAAGGCGAGGTCGGCGGCGCTAAACACGGTTTTAGCGCTGCTGTAATTCAACCGCATCCGGCACTTCGATCACCACATCGGTTTCCGCGATCGCCACGCACGGCAGGATGTAGCCCTCCGCTTTTTCTTCGCGACTCAAACCCGGCCACTCGATCGTGTAGCGCACGCGTCCCGCTGTCATTTTGCATAGACACGTGCGACAGGTGCCATTACGGCACGAGCGCGGCAGGCGCAGATTCGCGAAGCCGGCGGCTTCGAGGATCGTGAGCGAATCGGGCGCTTCGAAGCTTTGGCCGAGCGGCTCGACGCGAACGAGAAAAGGGCTTGGGGTGTCCGGCATGAATGGATGCGACAGGGTTGAGCGAAAGGTCAAACACCGACTGTACACGGCGACGGATAAGCAGGATGGTAACCGAAGCCCTGCGACAGTAAGGATTGTGTAATTTTTTGTCTGTGATGATAGCGTTTGATCTCCTTCCTTGGAGTCAAGTAAACCATGCGCTATACATCTATTGCTCTAATCGTTGGCACTGCTTTATGTCGTGATGTCCTGGCGAGTACCCCGATCGCGCCGGTGTGCACCTACAAGGTTCAGGCCATCGTCGCGCATCAGGACGACGACCTGTTCTTCATGCAAACCGATTTGCAGCGCCATCTGGAGCGAGGCGCTTGCGCCGAGGTTGTCTATCTGACGAACGGAAAGCTCGCCTCAGATACATGGGACTATTCAGCGAGGCGTGACATCGGTGCTTTGACCGCATGGTCGTCGATGGCCGGCGCACCCGCTCCTGAATCGATCAAATGGTCGCAGGACCGGCCGGACGTCATCGGTTACAAACCCGTTCGCTATACCCACCCCGACGGCCGGCTGACACATATCCATCTTGGGATCGACGATGCGTGGGAGGGCAGCGGTTGGGGCTCTCACACGCCGCTGAGCCGCGCGTATTCGGACACGAGCTACGCTGCTCCGGCGTATCCGGCCGGGCCAGCGGCTCCTGGTGCGGCTGAAAGTAACGTCGAGCGCTATCGGGTCAAAGGGCCTCGCAATCTCGTGCACGCGCTGGCTCAATTGATCTTTAAGTATCAGCCGGACATCCTCTACCTGCAGGATCCGTCTATTACAACCGCAGTTGAGAAGCTGTGCTGGTTATGCGGTGAGAACAACGACCATCCAGATCGTGCGGTAGGCGCAAAATTGGCGCTCCGTGGGATGAGCTATCTGTATATGAGCCATGCAACGCAGTTCTATGTGGGCGATCCAGGCGCCGCAAGGGCTGCGAATCTGACTTCCGCGGAGTCCGATATGAAAACCCGCGTGGCAGCGTGGTACGGTAAATACGACAGCAAGTACCAATGTTCAAGCGCGTCGGCTTCGGCGCCACCTTCGTGTTCATGGCCACCCGAGGCGGAAGGTAAATGGCTTAAAGCGCAGTACATCTTGGCGCGCGGTGCGGAACCTTTGAGTCGCCAGATTGCGCCAATCGGTGCTGCCGGCTCTAAAGGCGGCGCTATTGTCGCCTACGTGGGCAGCGTGGACAACAAGCTGCATGTGCGAAGTACCGTAGCGCGTAGACTCGCGCCTGTCGAAGGCCGGTTTGCCGGCGTACCGGCGGTAGCGG